>JBCBJS010000006.1:0-166033 GCA_038523095.1 Cyanobacteria bacterium J06626_6 | reverse complement strand
TGATGAACTCATAAACAGGACTAAATGTGGGTCTACTCATTCAGTATCCTGCTTCTTTGGAGTATGCGTTTGCCCTGGTCGTCAGAAGCTGAAGTGCTAGGTAATACGCGCAAACGCTATACAATTAGCGAGCCGCTTGGCTGGTGAATTTCCTAAAGTCCTTCGATCGCTGAGAACTGGGTTGGCTGAGTCTATATTTTTATTCATTGGCTTCATTGGCTGTGAGCGTCTTACCCCCGTTTTTACCTGAGCTTGCCTTTGTGAACCCGTCCGGCCACAACCGCGTAGAGGTCGAGGCCTTGTTGCAACAAGTGGTTGAGCAGCTCATTACAGATATGTCTCAGGCAACAAATCGCTCTCCTTTGCCTAGTGCAGTAGAGGGTGGTGTGCTGAAGCAATGGGCAAGCATTCCTCAAGACTCGGTGCCGCTGGACGCTTTGCTGGCGCGTTTGCGATCGCAAACGCGCCACGCCATGAACGCCGCACATCCTGGCTATATAGGCCATATGGATTCCATCCCGACCACGATGTCTATGGTAGGAGACCTAGTGGCCGCCGCGCTCAATAACAACATGCTGAGCGTGGAGATGTCCCCGGTCTTTTCGCGGTTAGAGCTGCTGGTATTGACTGAGATTGCCAGCCGATTCGGTCTGGGAGAGGCGTCCGGTGGTGTCCTGGTGAGCGGTGGTAGCCTGGCAAATTTGCAGGCGCTAACGGTGGCTCGTAATGCGGCCTTTGGTGCGCTCAAGGCAGGCATTGTGGGTCTGTCTGGTCAGCCTGTTTTCTTTGTTTCTGAGGTTGCCCATACCTCGATGCAGAAAGCCTCCATGATGATGGGGTTGGGCTCGGAAGCTGCGATCGCACTACGAACCAATGCCAATTCACAAGTCGATATTGACGACTTGCAAGCAAAACTTCGCCAGGCTCAGCAGTCGGGGCAGTGCCCGTTTGCCGTCGTTGCTACAGTAGGCACCACTGTCACCGGCAACGTAGATCCGGTAGCTGAGATGGCTCAGCTCGCACAGTCAAACAATCTCTGGTTTCATGTTGATGCGGCCTATGGCGGCGCGCTGATTTTTTCAGACGAGCATCGTGATTTGCTCTCAGGGATAGACCAGGCTGATTCGGTCACGTTCAATCCCCAAAAATGGCTTTACGTCACCAAGACCTGTGCCGCCGTTTTGTTTAAAGATTTCAACGTGCTCAGGCAGCACTTTCGCATTCGCGCGCCCTACATGGGCGATGACGACCAGTGGCCCAATCTTGGCGAGCTGACGGTACAGGGCACGCGTCATCCAGACATTTTGAAACTTTGGCTGTCGCTACAGCACATAGGCGCTGCAGGCTATGCGGCGATCATCCGCCACAACTACATGCTGACAGAGACCTTCGTGAATCTCGTTCGCGTCAGGCCTTTTCTGCAGCTAGCCAGTGAGCCACAGATGAACCTGGTTTGCTTTCGGCTAATACCTGACAAGGTCGATGACCCGAAGTCGCTAGATGCACTCAACGCACAGCTACAGCGCTATCTGTTGCAGGCTGAGCGCGATCGCGATGCCGTCTTTCTATCACTTCCCACCTACAGAGGTCAGCGATGGCTCAAGGCAGTACTGCTCAACCCTTACACCACCGCAGATACGCTCAAAGCGCTCTTCAAAAATGTTGACCAGTTTGCGCAGACCCATCTCTCAAGAGCTTAGATGTCGCTTACTCGCTGTCAATACTCCCCACTAGGCGCAGCGCCTTTTTCTGCATCGTCTTGAAAATGTTGTAAAAGCCGTTTGCCCGTGATGGTGTTAGGCTGACATCCAGCTGCGTTTCCTTAATAAAATCCGGCTTGAGCTGGACAATTTCTTGGGGAGAGAGGCCATTGAGTGCCGTCATTAGCATCGCCAACAAGCCCTTGGTAATCTGGGCGTCTGAATCACCTTGATAGCTTACCTTTCCATCCGCTAGAGACGCAGTTACATACACTTGGGAAACGCAGCCGGGGACTTTATTCTCAGGCGTTTTATGCTCGCTGGGGAAGGCCTCTAATTTCTTTGCATACCACAGTAGCTGTTCGTAACGGCGCTTGGGCTCGTTAATCCTGGCAAACCTTTGGACGAGTTTGTCTAACTGAGCAGGGCGAGAGGCGGTCATGGAAGAATAAAGAAGAGTGAATCAGCTTTAGACAAATACTGAAGGCCAAATACTTAAGGTAAAAGTCTGCTTCAACCATAGCGCTTACGGAGCGTTTATGAGGGCTTGTATGAGCGCTTTCCTCGGCATAATTCGGACAGTTAGACGGCATCCCCAGCAAGGTGCTAAAGCCGCGTCAGCAACTATTCGGCAGGTATCTTTTGTACGGTTGTCTTCTGGGCAACATCTTTTTGAATGGTGTCTTTCTGGCTGACAAAGCGGTGGGCAACCGTTTCTGGCTGGATGGCCGAGAGCACCACATGCCCTGAGTCTGTGATCATGACTGCTCGAGTTCGCCGACCATAGGTCGCATCTACAAGCTGACCGCGTTCTCGAGCGTCGGAAATGATTCGCTTAATAGGTGCCGATTCCGGACTGACAATAGCCACCACCCGGCTTGCAGAAACAATGTTTCCAAATCCGATGTTAATAAGTTTCATAGGTCGATAAAATTGCAGCGAGCGCTAAAGTAAGTTTTCAAAAAACAGTCTTTTCGACGACACCCATGAGTGAAAATGATGAAAAAGCAGGGCTAATTGAAAGTAAGCGGATAATAATGCAGTGGTTGATGCTACTAATTCGGTCTTTGTTGTTAGTTGCGACAGACCGAGTTCTTGCGAAGTTAACTAATGTAAATAGATTTTCAATGTAAGGGGTTTTCGGTATGTAGTTCTTCAAGGGGTTAGCTGACTTCTATTCGCCTTGCTGAGCTTAAGTCCTTCCAATACTTAAGTCTTTTAAACTTAAATATTGTCGTTCTGACGCTGCCTTGACGTTTCTGTCCCTGTAGCGATTAGCGTCCACTACAGGACATACACCGCTTAAAAGTGACCATAAATTAATCAATGATTATGATTTTTGTCCAATCTCTAATTTCCTGGGGCTATCGCATAAGTCTATCGAAAAAAAGTGCTTTGCGTTCTTGGTTTATGCACTAATCTTCAACTCGGAAAGATTCGATTAATCAAATATTCTAAATATGATCTCTCCTAATAAAAGAGATGAGTCAATGGTTACTTTTGTTTCTCACAGTGATTGATTCTTTTTTTCTTTTTCCTGCTTTTAATGAGGCTTTTTCGTGCAACCAGTCGATTTCACAACTTTGGTAGCTGTCAGTAGCGATCTTCAAACGCACTGGTTGCCAGCTCGTTGTGAGCAGTTCTATCAGCGCGATCGATTCACGCTCTTTATTGCGCTTAGAACTCTCGATAGCCGAGGCTGGCTAGCGATTTCCTGGCATCCACAAGCCGCCAGAATTCACATGGCATCTCCCCCGCCCAAGCAGCCAGACACGTTTACTTTTTCGCAGCAGCTAAAGCATCAGCTAGCAGGTCTTGCCCTGACCGATATCAGCCTGCTGTCACCGTGGGAACGAGTGCTAGATTTGCAGTTTGCGCGGCGGCCAGAGGAGCCAGCCCTATGGCATCTCTACGTAGAAATCATGGGAAAATATAGCAACGTTGTTCTAACCCCGGCAAACCATCAAATTGTGACGGCAGCCCATCAAGTGAGCGAACAGCAGTCCAGCGTTCGTCCTATTCAGACGGGGCAGCCCTATGTGCACCCGCCAGCTATTCGAGGTAAATTACCATCTTCGACTGAGCCATTTACTGACTGGCGCGATCGCATCTCTTTGATCCCTGGAAAGCTCAAGAAAATGATGATTAAAGCCTACAGCGGTCTGAGCTCTGCCGTTGCAACTCAGCTGCTTACCGCTGCAGGCCTTACCCTCGACCATACGACGGACATGCTCGACTCCCACGATTGGCAGGCACTTTTTCAGGTTTGGAAAGGCTGGTTGCGATGTTTGGAAGAGCGCGACTTTTCTCCGGCGTTCCTTCCCCATCAAAATGGCTATACCGTACTCAATACCTTAGTTACCCAGCATGCCAGCGTCCATCCCCAGCCAGCCGGCAGCATCCAAACGCTACTGGACAGCTACTACCAGTATCAGTTCAACCAGGAAGAATTTCGCCGACTGCATCACCAGCTCAGCCAGACGCTCAAAAACCGACTGGCCAAGCTGCGGCAGAAAGCCGCAACTTTTACCCAGCGATTGCAGCAGTCTGACCAAGCAGAAGACTACCGGCAACGCGCAGATTTGCTGATGGCTCACCTGACTCAGTGGAAAGCAGGCATGACGCAAATAGAGCTGACGGATTTTGAGACGGGAAAGCCCGTCGTGATTAAGCTCAATCCTGAGAAGACTGCAGTCCAAAACGCCCAAATACTTTACAAGCAGCACCAAAAGCTTAAGCGAGCCCGGGGGGCTGTGATGCCGCTGCTGGAGGATGTCAATATTGAAATTCGCTATTTGGAACAGGTCGAAGACAGCTTGCTCCAAGTGCCCAACTACCAGATAGAAGCTGACTTACAGTCCCTAGAAGATATCCGCCTAGAGCTGATTGCACAGGGATATTTGCGCGACCTCAGTGGGCGATCGCTCGCCTCGCAAAAGTCATTGGCCCGCCGAAATGCTAGCAACCGCAAAGACAAAGCGTCTGTCAATTTTCACCGGCACCAGCTACCGCAAGATATGGAGCTGTTAATCGGCCGTAATAACGGTCAGAACGAGCTGCTAACCTTCAAGCAGGCCAGCGACTACGATCTGTGGCTACATGCTCAAGAAATTCCCGGTAGCCACGTGCTGTTGCGTTTGGATGCAGGCGATGTTCCTAGCGATGAAACGCTGCAGCTAGCAGCTAGCTTCGCGGCCTACTACAGCCGAGCTCGCCAGGCTGACCAAGTGCCGGTGGTGATGACTGAGCCTAAACATGTATACAAGCCAAAAGGTGCACTGCCCGGCATGGTGGTGTACACCCATGAACAAGTCCTGTGGGGAAAGCCGCAGCAGGCCAAAGACTACATGGAGATAAACAATGTAGAGACAAAAGGCTGAGAAATATCGGATAGAGGCAAATAGCTAAGAGATGCCAGCCATCGCCGGTAGATACAGCAGCGTAGCCAAGGCTTTACCCTGCATGATGCCGTCTTCAGCCAACCCAAAGTAACGCTGAAAGGCAACGACGGCCTGCCACGTCCGTAGGTTAAAGATGCCATTGATGTCGACAGCGTAGCCAATGCGGCACAGCAAGGACTGAATTTCTCGAATATCTGAACCCATCATGTAGGGGTCGCTTAGGTATAGCGCCCTGGCGTAGATAATCCGCTGAGTCTCTACGCCTGCAATGCCGTCAACGGGCAGATCGACGGAGGCTTGATATTTTTCGACTGCCCACTGCGTGAGTGGACCAAACCGCCCATCAATTTCTATCTCGTACCCGCATCTGACGAGCTCTCTCTGGAGCCGTTCAATATCTTGGCCTTCTTGAGCGGGCTCTGTGAGTTCTAAAAGACGTGACCGATTTATCACCGTAAATTGATCTTTCCGTATTTCTAACAGGAAGAGATTGGCCTCTTCTTGTCTTCTTTTTTCGATATGGGCCGGTGGATTAGGACCGTGATAGCCGTTAATGATGGTTGGGATTTGGTACCAGCGGCGACCCCGAAGGGCTTTGCCAAGGAGCGATCGCGGAGAGAGTGCAGAGCGGTCATTTCCCAAGCTGTGAGCAAAGCTAAGCAGCGCGCCCTGCTGATTTTCATTGAGATCTTGCCATCCTGGTAAATCTCGTAGGATTGGCAGTGAATACCTTTGCAGCTGGTAATGCAGCAGCTCATTGGCCTGGGTTTGCGTGAGCTTGTCACTGGCCGTAAAAGGATGTCCGTCTTTGTGATGGGTGCTTCTCCACCCTGCCAAATAAATGCTCGACTCGTCGCTGGCGTCGGGGTGTTTATAAGCCTGCAATCTGCACTCGGTAAACTGCTTTATCAGTTCGATGCCGACCAGGGGTAATTCTTCGGATGGCAAGGGTGCTTCCGTTAATTGCTGCGGCCCGAAATCTAAAGTCATGTATTTTTTGATACGAAATTTTTCAAAATACTGAGGCGAATTTTCAGTATAGAAAAACTTAGTCATATTCAGATCCCGATCATTACAGAACCTCATTAACTTCCGGATGCGGTTGCTTCACTTCGCTAGCTGATTGTTCTATGACTGACTGTCCTATATTGACAATGAAGAACATCGACAGTGAGAGACCCTACGAGGCGTATTCGCATGCTGCCCCTTAGCATTGCACCCATGATGGACCGTACCGATCGCCACTACCGCTACTTCATGCGGCAGATAACTCAGCGGACCCTTTTGTATACCGAAATGGTGACTAGCCAGGCGATTCACTACGGTGACCCTGAGAAACTGCTGGGCTTTTCGCTAGATGAGCGTCCGGTAGTCCTGCAAGTAGGTGGCGATGATCCTCAGCGACTGGCAAGATGCGCCAAGCTAGCTGAGCAGTTTGGCTACTGTGAGATTAATTTGAATGTGGGCTGTCCAAGCGATCGCGTCCAAAGCGGTAATTTTGGTGCTTGCTTGATGGCTCAGCCTGAGAAAGTTGCGGACTGTGTCGCAGCTATGATGGCAGCTTCCCCGTTGCCAGTGAGCGTTAAGCACAGAATTGGCATCGATAATCTTGACCGCTACGAGGACATGGCACATTTTGTAAAAGTCGTGTCAGCAACCGGCTGCAGACGGTTCAGTGTGCATGCTCGCAAGGCCTGGCTACAGGGCTTGAGCCCAAAAGACAATCGAAATATTCCGCCCCTACGCTACAGCGACGTCCATCGTTTAAAGCAAGAATTTCCCCATCTCTACATAGAGATTAACGGCGGGTTTCAGACTCTGCTGGCTGTAAAAGCGCAGCTAGCGTTTGTCGATGGCGTGATGATTGGCCGGGCGGCCTACGATACGCCCTATATGTTTGCAACTGCTGACTCAGTGATATTTGGTGACCCCAGTCTGCCACGGACGCGTGAGCAGGTGGTGCGAGCAATGCTGCCTTACGTTGAGCACTGGATAGCACAAGGCCTCAGGCTCAACAGCATCACCCGTCATATGATGCATCTATTTCACGGGCAGCCTGGAAGTCGAATCTGGAAGCGTTATATTACGGAGCACGCCTGTAAGCCCAGCGCAAATGCTCAAGTTGTGACCGAAGCCTTGAATCGGGTCTTGGAGGCTAAGATAGCGGCTCAGCGCTATCAACAAGCCTTCGACATGCAGCAGGCCTCTGATCAAGCTAATGTTTCAATCTAGCGTTGCGAGTGCTTCTCTACCGAAAGCGAGCCAGGGATAGGCGCTGTGAGCAAACTGAGCGACCGTTTCAACAACTGCGTGCGATCGCCACAGCGCCGGTGTCAGTCCTTGCCTAATAATATATCCCTTCATTTTGAGGAGGTTTGCTACTTCAGAATTTGCAAAGCTCTCAAATCCCCTTGGCATGCGCTTAAGAGATTCTGTAGCTTGCAGAGGGAGCCCTCGATCTGAGAGCGCTTTGGCAAGGTTGAGTACTTCCTCAGGTGACTCTGCTATTGCAGTACGAATGGCACCTAGTTGTTGACTTCCCGGTTGATAAAAGCCTGCTGCAACAAAGCCTCCGTCAATGCCAAACTGGATGTAAATAACTCCTCTGGTGTCTTTTTTCGTGCCACTGTAGCTCAGCACCCCCCCGAGGTGGGTCTTGTAGGGCGTTTTATCTTTTGAGAATCGAACGTCTCTGTAAATGCGAAAAACAGATTGTTTGCCCCCTCTCAAGTTCAATCCAGACCCATCTAATCGGTTGCTGGCAGCTTCCATGAACGCGATAAATGGATCGCGAACGTCTTGATGATAGGTTTGCTTCTGGGCTTGAAACCACTCACGGTTGTTGTTTGCTTCGATTGCCTGAAGAAACTCAAACGCAGCGGGTTTGAATCCTGGAAAGGTGGGGTAGGCCGATGGCAGACTAGATGTCATAGGGCTAAATTTTATGAGGCTAACAAGACAGCTGACGCTGAAAAAGCTGCCATCCTAAGCTTGAGACAAAATTAGTAACGACATGGGCCACAATCGGGACCAGCAGGTTTCCTGTCAGTAGCGCGCTACCACCTAGGACAAAGCCGATGGCAGTAGCCCATATGGCATAGGGCCACTGCCTAGGTCCTGACATGTGCAAAATTCCAAAGCATAGACTAGAAACAACTAACCCTGTCAGGTTTAGCCCAACTGCGGGCAGCATGGTGCCCCGAAATAGAAGCTCCTCACTCATGCCGGGTAATAGCCCTATCCAGATCGAGTCAGACAGCAGCAAAGGGGCCAGCACAAACGACAAATAGACATCAGCGCTCCTCTGATAAGCGGGCCAGAGCTTGTACACCAGCGCGCTGACAGCTGATATTCCTAGGCCACAGACAACCCCGATGCCAGCATCTCTCCAGCTGAGCACAGACGGAAACCTAAAGGTCTCGAAGTACAACCATATGCGCGCAATCAGTAGCAAAATGATTGCAGTTGCCGCCATGGCTATGAGCAGCTCGCTACGACTCAAAGGCTCTATTTCAGGCTGCTCTGGAGAATGCTTTACCACAACCGAGGACCGTTCATTGGTGTCCATTCTAAGCGAAATTGCCTGTAGAGACGCCTGTATAGGAGGTGCGCGTCAGACAAAGGTAGGTTGTGAACCAAAGTTAAGAGTAAGATGTGAGTGTCAGTGATAAAGCTCAAGGCTGCAGATGAATTTACAATATGTTTACGTTGTGGAGGAAGAAGCATTCGTACCTAGTGACAATTGTTGACCGAGCCGTTTTTTCATATGAGGGTGCTATCCCCTATGTGCTGCAGGATACCGGCACAGATGATAACGACCGCACTTTTTGTTGAAAATGTCTAGCTACTTTTGACTTACACAATGAACTAAATAAACCATATTTTATCTGTATAATTGTTTGCTTAAACATCTCTCTTTGTCTCTACATCTCGATATCGGTAGCTGTTTTGTCTTTTTGAAATGTTTCTGCCTTCAATCAACAATGCTCAAAAATGCTCAAACGGTACTCAAACAGTGTTCAAAAAATTTCCGTAGATGGTTTGAATGAATTGGTATAAAAAGTGGATTTGGCTATTCTGATGTAGCGTTTATAGCGTTTCTTACTAGCCGAAATTGATTTTGAAAAAATAGGAGGAAGCCTCTCATATCAACTTCTTAAGGTGTTATCTCAAATGAGATTGGGGGAATTCAATAGTTACTCAGGTGATCTGTTCTTGAAGGGTGATAAGCGCCTATCTATCCCACAGAGCATCCGGGTGTAAGGGCCTGACGAATTCTTTAGATTTATATAGCCTGCGGAACAAAATTTTAAGATATGGACAGTTCGACGAATCGATCCTTGCCTGATAGCGACGTGGGCATCTACGAGTGCGAAGTGCGTCTCAAATTTCGCATCATTGAAGAACAACTGACGATGACAAATCGAGAGCAGCTGGTAGAGACGCTGGTGGATGCTTTTGCCTATGGCAGCGACGAGTATTTGGAAGCCCTCGACAGCCATGTAGATATTGAGCAGCTTCAGGACGTGGCTCAAGCCTCCCCTGAGATGCGTAGGCAGCTCATTCGTTTGCGCAATTCCAATCGGCTAACCTAATAGTTGACTGGAGTGGTGTGGTAGCCCACTAGCACAGTAGTGACTTAGCACAGTGATAAAGGGAACTTGCCAGGAACGGAGTCTCCTCTTACCAATGCCTCTTGAAGCTTACAGGGAGCTTCTAGGCCTTGCTGTACCGAGACGTTTTTATCGCTGGCAATGATTGAATTGTTTGACACTTATGTCGAAATGCGGGTAATCTTGTAGAGGCTTAAAAACACAAGCCCCCATCGTCTAGAGGCCTAGGACACCTCCCTTTCACGGAGGCGACGGGGATTCGAATTCCCCTGGGGGTATGCTATAGAAACGGCGTCCTACAAGGCTTTTGCCCTTGTAGGACGTACTTTTTTTAAAGGTCGTGGAGCAATACAATTAACCTTAATTCACCCTGATTCACCCTAATTGACCCCCAAAATTTAGTCCTTATTTTAGTCTTGGATATTTCAGATAATCTGGCGGCAGCAAACAAAAGACTCAAGGCGCAGCTGTGCGGAGTTGCGATCGCACAGCGAAATCACAAGCTCCACTTGCGCGGGACATTGCCGCCGAGGCCGGGAAGCGGTCGAGACTGCCCGTATCAGCAAAGGATTTATCTGGGTGTACCAGCCACTTTGGCCGGGCTAAGGGCTGCGGAACGGGAAGCGCGGCTGGTGGCAGCGCAGCTGATTAATAAGGAATTTGAGTGGAGCCGCTACCAGCGAGCCAGTTCGACGCCGGTCGGCAGCTGCGGGGATTGGGTCAGAAAGTTTGGCCGATGGTACGTCCAGGTCAAGGGTGGTCGAGAGGAAACCTGGGAAGGCGACTATATCAAGGGCTTGAAGCACTTGAAAGCCAGCGCTACGATGTCGCCGACGGCGCTGGAAAAGGCCATTTTGGCAACGAAGCCCAACACCAAAAGCAGACAGCGAGCATGTATGGCGGTGGGGGCGCTGGCTAGGTTTGCCAAGGTGGATTTTGACGTAGCTCCCTTTCGGGGTAGCTACAGCCCCCGAAAAACGGCGGTGCGGAATGTGCCCAGCTGCGCGGTGGTGGCTGAATATCGTGAGAAGGTTGTAAACCCCGGTTGGCGGTGGGTTTACGGCATGATGGCAACTTACGGCCTGCGCAATCATGAGGTGTTTAAGCTCGACCTAGCCGATTTTCCGATAGTTCACATCTTCGACGATACGAAGACAGGCAGTCGGGAGGTATGGCCTTGCTATCCGGAATGGGCGGACCGGTGGGGTCTTGAAAAGCAGGCGCTGCCAGACGTAAATCTAAAGCGAACCAACTCCAAGATTGGGCATAGCGTGACCGAGTACCTATCGCCGAAGTTGCCGTTTACTCCCTACGATTTGCGGCATGCTTGGGCGGTTCGGACGATTGCTTTTGGCTGGCCAGACGCGCTATCGGCTCAGCAGATGGGCCACAGTTTGGCTGTACATAACGACACCTACCAGCGATGGATCAACAAACGCGACCATCAGAAGGTGTACGACATCCTGATGAAGCGGGAGGATCGACCTAGAGCACCATAGTGATTGATATCTGTGGGTTGCCTAGCTATTCGATGTCGTAGGCTTCGACTTCTGGCAAAAACGGCAGCTGCACCCCGCGACCTTTTGCAACGGTTTTTTGGTTGGATTCCAGGACAGCCGCTTGTTTAGTGGCTTTTTTGAGGACTTGGTCGCAGCGCTCTGCGTGCCATAGGTATGTGGGGCGGTGGGCATTTGGATTTTTTAACTTGTAGTGACGACCAGGCTTAAAGAGACTCAGGCGATTCTCTCTTAAAAATTTTGCCGTAACGCCTATTTGGTTGGCCGTTTTAGTCGTTGATAGCCATGGTTCAACCGTCATCTTTGAGCCCTCCATCTACAAGAACAGTCGGCGTGATGCCTTTTTTCGCCGATTCCAAATATTTCTGAAGTGAGTTGCGAACGGCGATTACGGCGCTGCTGGGCAGATCGCTGAAGCCACTGAAGCCGTAGTGCTCCATCCAGCTCGTCACAGCTGGGTGCGTGAGCTTACGGGAGCTGCGGGTGTAGTCCCACCACTGGCCCATCTCGTAAAAATCGAGCCGATAGCAAAGCACATCTATCTCAGCGATTACGTCGCTGAGGTCTACTTGAGCAGCTAGCTCTCTCATATCCGTTTCTGATGGTTGAAAAGTGTCGCTCATGTCTGTTCAGCCTGTGGAATTCCCCTTCTCTCCCCCTCGACCCCCTCTCTTCCCCTGGGAAGTACCTTTTTTAGGCGAGCTTCACGCGACACACCCTTAGTAATTTGGTCTGTGGTGTGTAATTGCCCAGAGGGCGCGGGTTTTGGCCGTTCTGGTGGGGGTGACTCTGGCGGGGGTGAATCGGCTGTATTGCCCACGGGCTGGGCAGTTACACACCTTTTGAGTGGATTCCAAAGGTGTGAATACTTGTATAAAGTCTTGAAACTGGCGCGGGCTTTTTGGGATAGTGCCTTGAGCTGGGCTGTGACTGTCGTGGGCCACTCCCCTTGCTTCCATAACCACTCATAGGCCGCCTTGATTCGCGATTGAGCATCTAGTGCTCTCTCTTCGTTGAAGTCGAAGGCGGTTTTGTCTCGCTTGGGTTCGTCGCCGAGGGGCCAGTAGTAGCGCTCGGCAGCGCGGCACCAGGCGGCTGCTTTGCGGCCTAGGTCGAATTGATGCGAGCAGTAGGCATCGAAGCCCGGCGCGTTCATGGCGGTGTCGATGACGAATTCGAGGAGGTCTTCGTCTTCGAGTCGTAGGAAAACGCGCCCGTAGCCTGCCATTACTTTCAGCAGTCCGTTGGTTTGTCCGTGGTCGGTCCAGCCGGTCGAGATGTCTAGCTCCCAGTCGTTCCGCCACTCATCGATGGGGTGCGATCGCACTTTCGGCCGCTTTCGGTGATGGTCGCGGCCGCGTGCCATGGCTGCGCTGAGGGCTTCCATGTCTTGCCCGCGTGCTGCGAATTCCCACATCCTGAAGAACTGGCCGAGGTCTGCGCCGACGGGCTCTAGTGCGTCGTTGAGGATGGCTCCGCCGCCGCCCGGTTGCAGTGGCAAACGATGGCCGTTGTATTCGCTAAATTCGCCGAGCCAGCCACGGGCAAAGGCTTTTGTGTTGGGAAAGCTTTCGAGTTGGCCCTGTTCGAGGTGCAGTTCTTGGGCTTCGAGGGTGTAGCGGATGGCGCAGGCCAGGTCGAATGTGGGGACCTTTTGCGGGAGTGGACAGTAAAGATGAATGCCGCCGTTCCAGCTGGAGCGAATGGGCAGCGTTCGCATGATGCCGATGGTTTCGAGGGCATCTCTGAGTGCTTCCAGCGCGTAGGGGGTGAGAAATTTGCTGCCTTTGTCGATGTCGATAACGGCGTACTCAGTTTCCTTCCCGAAGCGGACGCCTACCAGTTTTTTAGCGTCCTGCCATTTGCGCCAGAGGGCACGCGGCCGGAGGGGGTAATTTTTGATGGTGCGCCAGTTTGGCTTGGTGGTGTCGTCGGTGTCGCCCTCGATGGACATCCATCTATAGCTGAAAATCTGGCAAAGCTTCTGGCCTAGGCGGTCTTTTGGAAATGGATCGGCTATCATTACTGTTAGTACTTTTTAATACATTGGGCCTTTGCCGGGCGGGAATCTGGCGAAGGTCCTTTTTCATGTGCGTTTGCGTAGACTTCTGCAAAAAGAAGCTACGTAAAAATCACTAAGTTTTTTGAAGTTCCCAAAGTTACAAACTCACTACGGGGCTGAATGTCTGCTGTACAGCTGAGATGGCCGTACAGCAGGGGCTAACAACTTCGGGAACTTTGCTATCTGGATGATTTCGCTGTGCGATCGCACGACTGGGCGTCAAATCACTTTGTGAAACGTCGTAGATAGCAATAAAAAATTGAGGTTCTTGAATCCTCCAAACGTACGTAAGACAAGAGCACTAGGGGGTGTGGCCCATCGGTGTCAGGTCGCTTTCTAGCGGCTCGATTTGTGGTGTCATTGGGTAGTCAGGACGGGCCGTAGCTGGACACTATTCCCGTCCCGACAGCCAACCGTAAAATGAATTACGATTCAAACAACTTGCCGTAATTCGTTTTACTCGTAAACTTATTTACGGTAAGATGCCAAAAAAAAGGAAGGTGCCCATTGTGGAGGTGCTGAGAAAAAAAGCTGACCTCACTCAGGAAGGCCTAGCACAGGCTCTTGGAATAACGGACCACACTTATCGCAATTGGATTAAAGGCCGTAGCGAACCAACGATGTCTATCAGGCAAATGAAATTGCTGTGCAATCTGCTCGGTTGCACTCTAGATGATTTGCCCGACGACTTCACGCAAAGTGAGGCTTCTGAACAATAAAGTTCGGGGACAGTGGTCAGACTGCCCCCGGGTTGTAACCGCGATGGAGCGCGGCTCAAAATGATAATAAAATTTTTCCGACATAGAGAGCGTGAGCCACCGCCCGCACCGCCACACCGCCGGGCTGATATTAATGACGGCCCATGCGGTCGCGCTGGATGTCGTAGATGGCTTTCTCAATACACCAAAGCTCACCACGGTGTGAGTGCTTGTTCATTAGATTCTCAACTAGCCGCCTGGTCATGTCTGGACTGTGGGTAAGGCTATTGAGTCTTGCCCAAGCGTTTGTCATATCTGCATTACGGGCTTTTCTAGCAGGTGTTCTATGCCTGATGCTGTGGGTTCTTAATCTGCCCCTAGCTCGATAGCGCACCGTGGTTTTTCTGGCACCCCAGCTAAACCAGGGTTTTCCTTTCTTCAGGGTCTCCCTTCTATGCCAAATCAGAAAAATGGCAATCAGGTAAATGACTGAGTAAATATCCATCGACGTGTCCAGCGTACACGCCCATTTTGGCTTTTTATAAAGCGTCTCAGATTCGTGTATTTGCTGGCTTTTCATTGGCTGCGATCGCAGCTCACATTCACTGTCCTACAACTAATTTATCCACCCATGGCACTAATCACCTTTGTGGTGTTGTCTGTCGCATTTTCTGTAACCGTGCTCAGGCCAGAACCAAAGACAACAAACCTAACTCCGGAACAGATAGCACTTTTGAAAGCCATCCAGCGCCTCCAGCGCAGCCAATAATAGTGCACAAACCGAACGGAAACCGAACGCTAAACGAACTTGCCGGAACGAACAAGCGAACGGCATCCGAACGACCGAAACCCCTTGAAGGCAAAGGACTTCCACGATGAATTATAACGAACAGAACACCATTCCGATCACTCAACCGAATACAGGGCGAACATACACAGCCGTAGAAATCGCAACCGAACACAATGTCACTGATGCCGCCGTTCGGACTGGCTGGTATAAGTGGCTGTGCAAAGTCGCGCCATCTGAATTGTTGAAATCAGGGAAGAGGTATACGGAGCTGGCGCACGCCCTGTTTTCAGAGTTTGCTCAAGTAGACCCAAAAGAGCGTCCTGCTTGGGTCGCTGATGCAAAGCACCGCTATGCTCATGAGTGGGGCCGTGCTGGCGTTATCGACTGCGAGATAGTGCCAGAAAATGTAGGTGGCGTCCTGGCGCTGCACGAAGCAAGCAACAATCATGTGCAACAAGAAATATCTGTTGAACTAGCGCAAGTACAACAGTTTATAGAACAGCTAAATCTTTCTGATGCGAACCTATCTCAAGCAGAGATGGAGGGCTTCGTAGCCGCTGGCACACGGCGAGCGATAGCACAGTTCAGAGCCGAAGAAATTGCCCGCGCTCAAACGCTCAGCGCCCTACGACAGCAGCGACTGCAAGGGGGCAAAGATGCATGATTTGCGAAACTGGTCTGCTTTTCTCGTTCTCTACGCTGGGCTAGCTAGCTGCTCAGCGGATGAGATTGACTCATTCTTTGCATCTGTTGACGGCAGTATCGGTCAGCAGCCGGTCACAGCATCCGAACCACTGAATTTTAATCCTGGTATGACCTTCCCGCATAGAGACCACGGCTATGACGGCTACAGCTCGCCTACTGGCCTTCAGCAGTGGCAATTAAACAAGCTGTTCAATCACATCGCCATGCCTCAGTCTGAAAAGGCTATGAGCAGCGTTCTGGGCCACTGGGACCACGCTGATGGTGACTGGTACTACTGGGCTATCGACGGTGGCAGTAGTGAGCTGGCTGTGAAAATCGTTGATGGCTACGCGCAAACTTACACGGTGGGGTACTAATGGGAATCTTTTCATCTTTTTTTAGACCTAAGCCCTTTGTTAGGGGCTCCCACTGCGATGTAGAGAGTCACTCCGATGTGAATTATATTGAAGATGACGAAATTGATGAACAAATCGCTAACGCAGAGGACCGTGAAGATGAGTTGATATATGGCGATGAAGAGTTTCATTCATCTGCCGAACAACAACGTTTTGATGATGACTGTCAACAAATTGAACAAGGACCAGGATTATGGTGAGAACAATCTATTTTTCCGACAAACCTAGAAAGCAAGGACCCATCAGCCGAGAGTCTGCGTCTCTTGTTGAAATGGTTGAAAAACTCGGAAGTACCGATGTAATAACGCTCAGAGAACGGTTGAACTTTCTCCGCTCTCGCTTTTGGAAGAATGTTTCTGACCTGCTTGAAATGAACATATTTGCTCTCAAGCAGGGTGCGGACTAAAACCGGCCTAAACAGCACAACTGGCACACACCCAAAGCGCCTGTTCTCTCGTAGAGGGCAGGCGCTGAAACTACCGAAAACACGTTGGCTAGTTGCGATCTCTTGCAACTAATCAAGCCCAAAAACAACACCATGACTTTTACTGTTTTTCGATATCAAATATCTCTTTGTTGGCCGATTCGCTTCAAGGAAGACTTCTACTGCGAAGGATATCTCTTAGTTTTTAACAAGCCTGTAGAGGTAGTAAAGCTGCTGGGAAAGCCAGCAACTACAAAGATGAGTTCTGACGTCCCGCCCGCTACCTTCGATGACATTCCTTTTTAGCAAACTCCTATGCCTTACGACAAAGATTTAGGCTACCGCTACGATCCAAATGTTGATTGCGAACTATACGATAGGGCCTGCCCCCACTGTCAGCACTCAACGACTCTACTCCGTGAATGTGATGCTATTGACTGTGACGACGGATTGATAAGCCTATACGAGGAAGACCCGATCAACTTTTCCCCTAATGAATTCACCTATTGCTCTGACTGTAGGGGTTTTGGAACTATGTGGTGGTGCCCGAAGTGTTTCGCTGACTTGAATCAGCATCCAATAGGGCTAGAGCCAGAACATACCAGGAGGCGGACTTGAACCGCCGACACGAGGATTTTCAGTCCTAGACTCACCAAAGGCTGACTTTTGGGCCATTGGGATAGCGCCACCGAGCAGGCGCACCAGGGCGCAGATCGAGATGGACAAAGCCATTTCCAACAGCTAGCCCGCCAGTCCGGTGATAGTCTTTGAGCTTGTAGAAGGTATCAACAACGCTCATTCCTTCTACGTAGAAATCAACCGCATCACCCGCCATGTGGCGCGAACTTCGAGCACCATTTACACGGCGATTTGTCTTTGGGTCACGGTAGCCAGAGGTGATTTTGATGGGTCGGTCGCCAAGGTGTACCCGCACGGCATCCATGTATCGGCATAGCTTCACAATCCGGTAAGTGATAGCCGGGCTGACGGGGATTCGAGCGCCCCCTTTCGTCATCTCCGACCAGGTGAAGTGGCACGGCGACGGCTCGAAGTAGACAGGCTCGTAGATGCCTACCGGACGGCTGATGCCAGGAATCTGAATCGTTGGCCCGTAGTCGTTGATTTTTGTCAGTGGCCGTTCCGGCGCTGGCTCGTCTTTAGGGTCATTGCCCGGCTCAGTCCCTTCAATTCGAGCTGCACCAGCGCCCACGAACCATCGAATCCCACGATGACCCTGCAGCGGCTGTTTTAGCTGCACTAGAACATGGTCGTCAGTTATCCCATCGTCCATCTGAAAGGGCATCTCACTATCAATTTCGAAGCACGCTCCAGACTGAATCTTAATCAGCTGGTCGGGATGGTTTCTTTTCGTAAGCTGTGAGGGGTCTACGGGCAGAGCTTTGAAGAAGGTATCTGCAGTGGTGACGATTTTCATAGCAAAGAGGATAGCAACTATGAAAAAGTGCCCGTGACAGAGCTGCTCAATTCTCAAATCACAAATAACGTCATGGCTCAGTTTATTCAGATTGGCGATATCGTCATCAATCCAGCTGCGATCGCAACGGTTCACGATACCGGTGACGAGGTCATCATCACGCTGCTATCGAGCGCAGCTGCCGATATCAACGGCTCAGTAGTAGAGTCTGAAACGCTTGAGTTCTGCGGAAAAGAAGGAAAAGCCATCCGAGCGTATTTCTTTAGTTCGATGGTCAGCAGGAAAATTGTGTAGTTCGCTGGGAACGTTTGAACTGAAAACCCTACAAATTTTGTTGGTTCATGCGATTCGAATCCTCAATGATTCCATCTGAGATAACCACGATGGAGCAGCTAGCCTGTTGGTCACTGGTCGTTCTCAACTTCATTCTGTTTGAAACCCGATACAAAGAGCGAGTCGGGAATGTTGCCATCGGTGATGACGGGCTCCAACCTGTTATCGAGCGCCTCGGCCCTCTCCTTTCACAGCAAAACGATCCGCGATTAATCTTGCGGGCTGCATTTTTGATGCAGCAAGACTATGGCAGCAGCGCTTATCCCACAGACTGGTCGGCGGTACGCGAATTGACTACGGGCGAGCCACCAGTTTCCTTTTTAAATAGCTCATACTCAGCGCCATAATGCCTGTAACTACTCCTGGTGGGGTTGCGGCTGTGCTGGAAAGTCATCACCAGTTTGCTGGTGGCTCTCTTAGCGATCTGCCCGTAGCACCTCGCCCACCACTCCCAAATTCCGCAGCTGCTACACCTAGCCCCGGCTACACAGCAGCTGCACGCACGGCAGCGACAACCGCGCCACCGGCAGCTGTCGCCGCGCCTATCGCCACAGGGGCCAGAGCTGGAGCTGTTCTGCCGAGCTATTACACCAATCCTGCGAATGGAGCGATCAGCGCCATCGCCGGCGCTGTCAATATTCCCTCTAATTTTCGTCGGGGGTATGACAGGGGCATGCAAACCAACACGGCATTACCTCAGCCCTTACGGCGCGTGGATGCGGCAATTGATGGTGTCGCTGAATCAGTGGAGAATCTAGTTTTCTTGGCACCTCTTACCGGTGCTGTCGCTGATTGGATGGTTGATACTGCTGTAGGTTTGTTACCTCGGCGATCACCAGCACCATTGTTAGATGGGCCTCGGGAGTCATACTTAGCTCCCGGCAAGATACAGGTGGAAGGTGGGCAATGCCATGCCCTCTATCGCTGGCGACTTAATTTGAAGGCTCCGACTGGTCACTCTGCTGGAGAGTACAAACGGATCTATGGCCCAATCCTTTCTGTAAGTGGGGTAACTGTGAATTTGTTTGGGGTCTCGGCATTTGGTGGGATCATCGAGTGCTACGGGACCGAAGATGCAAACACAAGTAGAGAACGGCAGTATTTCAGCTATTTAGACGATTTTGCACCACCTGCCAGCGGGAAAGGACGCAAAAGCTCCCCAGTTAGCGTATGGTTCAGCGCGCTAACCTCGGAGCATGGCGGAACGTATCGAAGGCAGACTGAATTGCTGTCTGTCTCGAAAGATCCCAACTACGTTCCTGATGATAATTGCGGAAGTCGGTCTGGGCCTCCCATCTTGGCTCCACCCGGCACATATACAACAGCCCCACCGTCTTTGCCAGAACTTGAACCGCCCCCGCAACCAGCAATCGACCCAGCCCCTCAGCCAACAGTCGCCCCATCTCCACAACCCGCGGACCCCAACGCAGAGAAACGACCTAAATTTTCTGGCGGCGTACCTTTACCTGCTTTGGGCGTCGGAATCTTGGCAGCCGGAGGGTTGGCCGTGAAAAATCGCGGACAACCCGCAGTTGCGCCAGCTCCCGCTATTCCGCCCCCAAATAATCCAAAACCGACAAAGCAGGACAGTCGTTGCCCTTGTAATGCCGGATTGGCACAGCGACTCGACAAAAGTTCGTCTGGGAACGCCGCCAGTGCCGCTGCTGTGCTGACTAGGCTGCAGCAGATGCAATCCTTTGCCGAAACGGCATGGGAGGCGACCAGACTGAACAAGTTGATCAACCTGTTGACGCTCATCAGCGTCATCCATAACGCCGGAATGCTCAGCCGGGACCTGGGCCAGACCATCGGCGATTTGACCTCTAATATGCTTGCCACAGTGGGCATTGAGGACGAAAAAGGCAGCCCTCTAGATATCAATCAGCTTGTTGGCACATCAGTCGAAAATTTCGTCAAATCCGTAGTGGGCGAAGAGATTTACGAAAACACGTCAAAGGCCTGGTTGAAGGCGAATCGCATCGTCAGCGCTGCCTCACAAATCGCCTACACCGTGCGCTCCATTAACGACACCAGCAAAGACGTGATCGAATGGACGGCCGAGAACACCGGCAAAATCGGCAACGCGCTCAAACGCTGGGGGGTTGTGGGAGAACGCGCCTATCCATGGATGGCTGAAAGAGTTCGCGCTCAGGACAGCTACCGCCGTAAATTTGAGCGCTTCACGCAGGGACTAGAAAATCTCGAAGACACTGCCTCATCACTTAGCCAAGTCACCGGCAACGTGCGCGAAATCGGTGAGGAATTCAATGAACTCCAGGAGCAGCGGCAGTCCTTCAGAGCCCTGGTCAGCACTACTCCCCCGGCCGACACCACCACAGCAGCCCCTGAGAGCGCCCCTATCGCAACAGAGGCAACTAACAACGCCACAGCCAGCCAATCAGCTGACGTAGCCATCACAGACGCTCAGAAAGGCCAATCATGAACGTTCCCCCACCTTCACCTGCTGAGCACCTCCAATCGACGCTCAGGCGATTTTATAACCGCGAGATACGCGACTGGTTTGACGACATCGACCTAGACGACCTTGACATCAACGTACCGCGTCAGTCGCTCGCTATGGCCTGCCGTCATCTGGACGAAGACAGCGCCATGATGACGCTGCAGCGGATGATGTTGTTCAATGACATGCGCGGCCGCTACGCTCTCACTGTCCAGGGCGTGGGAGAGACGACCTTTAAGGAGTCGGTCCGACGGCGGAAAAGGCCAAAAATCACGCTGTACTTCATTGAGGATTTTAATGATGTTGCAGAAGGGTACGCGCCCGTAGATGGCCAGATCTCAGTCCGCCTCATGGACCATGACCAGGGCAGCATCACCGAAGCGATCGCACGCACTTTCGCCACTCGCATTAAGACGGCTTTCGCAGCTGGCAGTGGCTTTGTGTGGAAAAAGGGCAAAGTTATGGCCACGTATACCGACTGGGAAAAGGGCTATCAGCTACAGCTGCTATGCCGCAATGAGTCGGAGGGGCGCAGAGTGGTTGAGCAAGTGTTGGACATCCAAAACGACACGCCCGAATGGTCATACTTCAATGTGAAGGAAAATGCGGAGCCTTCGCAGGCCTTCCCCACTGTTCCACCAACGGATCGGGCATATGGCAAAGTTAGACGCCAGCCCCGACGAAGACCGATTGCAGACGTTCGATTTCAAACGGCTTTCCTGCATGTGATCGGGGTGCCAGCGCCGGTGATTTTGGTCGACCGGTCTGGGACATACCCTGCCCCCTTAGTCACCTAATCAATAGAGATTGATGTCTTGATATGACTGGGATTTACCGGAAAGGTGTCGCCTTTCCGAGCCTGTAGATTGACCCTTTCGGGTGGGCACAAAAGGCTTGCTATCTCCAGTTTTTTAGGAAAGTTTCACAATGGGCAATCGATACAGCCGTATTCGCCAAGGGGCTCAGCTAAATACAGCCCTCACCAACTACATCAATCATCTGACAACGCCGCGCACTCCCAATGTAGGTTCTCGTGGTCCTAGAGGTCCTCGTAAGAGCGTATATGTGACACCTTTTGGTTTTGATATTGCGACAGGTGAAGTAGTTCAGGCAACGAACGGAGTTGATGACTACACCGCGCTAGCAGCTCAAATCAACGCTGCTGGCACCGGTGGAGAGGTTACAGATACTCTCGGGTCTAAAACCATTGCTCAAGTCGGCAGCTTTTCGCCTGCTCGCATTGTTTGGTTCCGCAACGCCACCCTGAATACACAGGTGGTTAAGTCCGATGTCACAAAGCTTGACTATCTCAAGTACAACGGGGACCGCTCCAGCTGTGCTTTCGGTCGCGAAGCAGCCGACGACAACATACATGACGCTTTTAGTGCCATCAAGGCAGCTATTAAGGGCAGTAATGCTGGCCTTGAGCTAAACCGCGTCAGCTTGACTCGTGAGCGCTACAGCTACCGCTAATGAGAGACCTGATTGACCCTTTCATGACTTTCTACGGCGATCATCCTGATCACAATCAGGCGGATGGCCGTAGAGAGACAGAGGCCCTACTGACGCGGCAGGGCCTCATTGAGGACTGGCTCGAAGGGTTCGAGTCTGCAGAGTCGGTCCTGGACTGCTTAGAAGAGCAGGGCATCGGTGCTGATGCCTTTGTGAAGATGGTTGAGGCCAACGTGCAGCACGTAATTGATGGTGGCCGTGCCTACATCCAAAACGAATCTGGCTTACTCATACCGGAGCTTGTCGGGTGTCCTGGGACTTAATCGGTGATGTGCCGGTCAGCTTTGAAGGCGAACAGTTAAGCGTGCCTCTCATCGGTGACGTGCTGATTAAAGTCGAGCATACGTTTGACTACGCCAGCTTTCCCGGTATCGGTTGCGCCTGGATTTCAGACATCTATGCCAATGATGAGCAACGACTGTTCATCAAGTCATATCCATACAAAAACACTTCCAGGGTGTACGCCCTAGAGGTGCCAGAGGTGATGGTTGAAGCTGGCTGGCTGGTGCGCCATCTGGTTGTCAAGCGGTCGGTTAGGGCTCGGGTGGACACTGACGCTAATTGGCGCATTCGCATTTATGAGTGGATCGGCAGTACTCCGCCTGAATCAACTATCGACGGCAATGGAGCCACCGGTGATGGCGAACAGCAAATTTTTGATGGGAACCCATAGAGAATGACTGACCGCGTAATTAATGTCCGTGTGCGGCTCAGGCGACCTGAGGACGGCCAATTACCAAATTCTCTGCTCTATGGGGAGCCTGCCTTTCTAGAGCAGACAGGGCAGCTGTACGTGGGCAAGAAAGATGGCTCTCCTGCATTAATTAATGGCTCTGGGCCACCTGGTCCGCAGGGGCCGCCTGGTCCACAGGGGCCTGCTGGGGTCGCTGGTCCACCTGGGCCACAGGGAGAGAAAGGAGCTGATGGAGCAACAGGACCACAGGGACCACCGGGGCTTTCTATCGTTCATGTTGGCCCAACACCGCCTGCTGACTTGAGCAAGTCGCTATGGGTGCAGACCGGCCAGAACAACTTAGTGATTGGTCGGTGGAAGCGCTCACCGAATGGTCTTTGGCTCAGTCAGCAGGTTTTTGTACTCTCAGCGTTTGAATTTGAAGTCAAAAAGAATTGGGTTTGGGTTCAGCCAAATCCCGTACCTGGTTCACAGGTTTGGGTGGAAAGCCTAAGCGCGAGAGCGGTTGCCTGGGACAACATGGGAGCTTCTGACTGGTTTGATTTCGAGCTGAAGCGGGTCAACACTCAGCAGCAAAAAATTGCCCTTTTCTATTTGCGTTTTGCTAATGGGCTGGCCGGGGATGTGTTCGAGAAAACCGAGACGATTAATCAGGTGATGTCGACTGCTGACGCGTTTGCCTTCTGGCTGGCAATTACCAGGGAGGGAAAAAAGAAGCTGCGGACGGCTTCGATTTCTGTGGCTCTCAGGAGGATATATGCCAGTAGCTAGCGACCAGACGCCTGAAGTAGTTCAGCTGACTGACTGGGGAAGCTTTGAGCTGGCAATGCTTCAGGATGCGGCTTATCAGCGCGTGGCCGACCGTACGGCGAATCAGCGAGCTGTCAGCCGTATTGAACTTTACTTCTCAACCGCTATGGAGAATTGGCCAGTGGCGGCGATGCTTTGGCATCAGATGCTGAGTGGGTGCATTCCTGAGGTGGCGCCAACGGCTGAGGAAGCAGCGGCCTGGAGTGCGATCGCGCAGGCGACCAACATGCCGATTTTTTTCAATGAACAGGGCTATTTGACGCCTATCGAGCTGGAGTAGAACGATGGAAACACTTTTAAATCACATCCCTCTTGTGATGGGACTTCTGTCTTTTGTTGGTGGTTTAGCCGCTTGGTATAAGGCCGAGGTGAAGCGGCGCTATGGAGCCGAGCGTGATGCCAACCATCTGAAAACTGCGTATGAAGCGCTGGCGGCGAATGTTGCGCACCTAGACAAAATGCTTGACCAACGCCTAGATGCTGTTCAGCGTGAGCACATGGAGCTCAAATCACTGCTGCAAATCCTCATAGCACGAATAGGTGCTAGCGAGTCTCAGCTACTGAGCCATCGTGATCGGACTGCTCAGTAGGGCGTTTTTTTAGTCTTTTCAGCAGTCCTAAAAAAGCTGAATCCCCTGAGTTTCATTGCCCTCTGGGCTTTTAGAGGCTGTCTAAGTTCTTCGAATTCCCCTGGGGGTATCAATATCCATAAGTGAGACTTTTTGTGTAGGAGAAAATCTCCACACAGAAGGTCTCGTTTTTAGTAAGAGAAATACCTGTACTCCCTTGCGGTCACTTTCTGTTTGAACGCGAAAGCAGTTGTCTACCTGGTGTCTTATGGGTACGGCACGGCTAGAGACAATGTTTGTTTTTTTGCGGCTCTCTTTTGCTGTGCTCTATGGTTGGGTTGCAAGCTCGAGGGAACGCTCACGGATGGCCAGCATGTTCGCAATGAGGTTGTGTCGGATGTGGTGCTCAATGAGCGCCGTCGGCATTGCCAAAGGTGCCTTTACGGAAAGGTCGTAGGATAGGCGAGTGGACTTTGGATCTTCGGCGGGTTCTAGCTGCCAAGCACCTTCAAATTGCTTGAAATCGCCTTCTTGCATTGCAAAGCTGACTTTGTGCGGGAAGTGCTCGGTCATATCTAGAACAACGCGCGCACAAAACCTGACTCTTAAGAAGCACTGAGCGCCGATTTGCTCAAGCCGAATTCGCCCCTCGCTGTTGGGTAACAGCCTGCTGTAGGTAAGGCTAGGCACAAAGTCTGCGAGCCGCTCATAGTCAGTGATGACTTGCCACACCTGTTCTATGGGTTGAGGGATAAGAATGGATGCAAAGATCCGTCGCTCCCTGTCAGGTTTCTTTTCTGTTGAAATTTCAACATGACTAGCGCATGCAGCTTTATCTGTCTGCTTATTCGTAACTTGCGCATTCACTGCAAGGCTGCTATCGGTCTGTTGTAGGACCGATGGCGTTTGCGGTTGTTGGGATAGTGCGTTTTGCGTCACGGGCTTGTCAGGGCTCTTTTGCTGGTCAGAGGTATTTGGGGGGAAGGCTTTGGGGTTGCTTGTGATTTTTTGACAGCTCTCTTAGTTTATCGGGAGCAAGGTAAAAAGTTCTACTTGTATTGATATAGATATGAATGGCTCATCTTTTGTGCCGAACACATCAGAAGACGTGAGGGTTACCGTACGAGAGCTGTCTAGAAGCTAGCTGCTCTTGAGCTAGCTTCTACTTGAACTAGCTTCTACTTGAACTAGCTTCTAGGTATGAGCTGCCGATCTAAAAGTAGCGCTAATAAGTGAACATCTTAGTTAAGCATATTTGCTTAATCGCATTGTACTGGCTAGTGGGGGAGATTTGCCCTCCGCAATCACACCGCTTTTGCTTGAAATCCTCCTGACTAGAGGGTTTTAACGATTTTAGTTGATGTATTTTACATCTGAAAAGTTGCTGTTATGTTGACGGATTCCACTGGCCGTTCTGTCAGTTGTAAGGATGATGCCCTTTGATGGCTAGTGGGAGTGCCTGCGGATGGATATGGACTTGGAAGCATGCGTTAGTAAATTTGTATTTGTATAATGTGCGAACCGCTTGCGAACCTGGTATAACCATCAGAGAAACGTCTTGATGCAATGGCTGTTATGGATAAAGCTTCGGCAGGTGCTGGGCCTTTGGTGATTGGAACGGTTAAGGGGCCAGGCGAGGACGGTAACCAATATATTTTCATTACGTCGGACAGTCGTCAGGTAAAGATTGGCGAGTTTGTGTATTACCAGGTGATAGCGCCTGACGACGCGGATGAACTCCAAATTTTGGGTAAGATTTCTGACCGTCGCTTGAGCGATCACCTGCCGGATCGGATGTTCGCAGATGCCGAAATTAGTCCTGAGGCGATCGCAGCTTTGGTCGGCTTTTCCCATCCGAATCCAGAACTCTATGAAGTGACGGTCGATGTCATCGGCTATTTTCATCCAGCGCTGGGCTTTATCAATCCAAGACTGACACCCACGCCAGGCACGAAAGTGTGCATAACGGATGACCAGACGCTGCGGCAAGTGGTGAATAAAAAGCAGCCGGGTGATGTGGGCTCTGCCCAGGTCGGCTCTTTGTTACTGCGACCGGGCGGCGCAGTTCCTGTCGCGCTCGATGTGAAGGAGCTGGTGAGCACTCACATGGCTATTTTGGCTGGGACAGGGTCTGGTAAGAGCTATACCGCCGGGGTCTTAATTGAGGAGTTTTTGCAGCCTTACAACCGAGCGGCTGTGCTGATTTTTGATCCGCATGGTGAGTATGGCACGCTGACGGAGATGCGTGGGCATTCGGCTTTTCAGTCGGCAGATGGCTACACGCCGGATGTCAGGGTGCTCACGCCGGATGATATTACGATTCGCATCTCATCGTTGGACTATCATGATGTGCTGACGCTGCTGCCTGAGATGAGCGATCGCCAACAGGCCATTCTCAATAAAGCGTTTTTGATTTTGAAGCGTCACAAGCGGGGAGACTACCGCTGGAATGTGGATGATCTGATTGCGGCGGTCAATGAGGCCGATACGGCAGAAGACGACGAAGGAAATTTGAAGATTGGCTCATCGGCTCCAGCGATTGAGTGGAAGCTGGCGCGGTTTGCCAATTCTCGCTATTTTCACCAGACAAATCACCTTGCGCCGAGCGATTTGTTTGAGCCGGGGCGCGTGACCGTGCTGCAAATGAATGAGATTAGCCAGGAAGAACAACAGGTGATCTGCGCAGCGGTGCTCAGGCAGAGCTACTTAGCGCGGATGAATACGGTGAAGGAAAAAAATACGGCGGGTGATGAGAACTATCTGCCCTATCCTGTGTTTACGCTGATTGAAGAAGCGCACCGGTTTGCGCCTGCCAAGGAGCCTGCGCGGTGTAAAGCTATTTTGCGGACTATTCTCAGTGAGGGGCGTAAGTTTGGTCTGGGGGTCGGGCTGATTACGCAGCGGCCCGGTAAGCTCGATTCGGATGTGCTCTCGCAGTGTATGAGTCAATTCTTGATGCGGATTGTGAATCCGGTGGATCAAGAAAGCCTTAAGTATGGCGTAGAGGCGGCGGGGCGTGATTTGCTCAAGGAGCTACCAGCGCTGACCAAGGGCCAGGTGATTATCTCGGGGGCCTGTGTAAATACGCCTGTGCTGTGCCAGGTCCGGAAACGACTCACTAAGCATGGTGGTGAGACGCTGAATGCACCGACGGAATGGCAAAAGCATTTTCAGGGTAGCCGGGTGCGATCGCAAACCATAGCCCGTGCGCCTGTGGCCTCCAAAGCTACGGCCAAAACTCTGAAGGGTATCAGCCTGGAGTAAGTTTGCCTGCCTGAATAGTGCGCCTTCGGCTTGCCGCCGCTTAAGTCTACGTTGTTCTTACTGCATGGCAGCAGCTTTTTGGATGGCGGTTTGGCTGTTGGTGGCGTAGTTCGCTATGCGATTTTGGGCGATCGCATACTGTTCATTCCCTTCTGGCACCTGACTCATCAGGTCTGAGGCTCGCTGCCAACGGGTGGCCAAGTCGAGCCACTCAGCGGCACTGCTAGCGGTTTGTCCGTCAGCGACGGCCTGATTTGCGATGCGTACGGCTTCTGCGAAGGCGTCAGCAGCCTGCCCAGAATTTGCCTGATCGGGGCTGGGTTGCGAGTTAGGGGTTTGGGTAGCCGTCGTATCTGCTGTGGAATTGCCTGGAGAATTGGTGGGGACTGCTGCGGTGTCTGCTGTTTCCTCAGCAGAGGCTGCCTGCGTTGTAAGCGCTTCTGCTGAGGAGGCGTTTGTCGGGGGTGTGGTGTCGGCGGTTCGCTCTCCTGGATTCTCGAGCGTATTTTCGAGCGGACCTTCGTCTGCGCTCTGGGGCAAGGGCGGTAAGTCGGTGGGTGGCTGCGCAGTTAAATTTTGAGGGGCAACTTCGGGAAGCGTACCAGTTGTTTTGCGAATTTGGCTGAGGTCTTCTCGGAAGAGCCAGCCGGTGCCCAGAACGAGGATGCCTAGACCAGCGGCACCGACTAGCTTGCTAGAAAGGCTGCTCTGCTGCGGTGCGGGTTCGCTGATGTCTCTGAGAATAGGGCCTGCTGGTTTGAGATTGCGATCGCGTATCCATCGTTTGATGAAAAACGGGCGTTTGAGCGTAATCACTTCAGACCAGAGCAGGGCGTTCTCGGGGTCGCGGTTGATTTCTTCGAGCCACAGCAGCTGTTCTTCTTTAACGATGCGACTGTTTATATTGACCCTTCGGATTCCCTGCGGACTGATATTTTCTAGAATCTGGCGAACCCGGTCAACGACTGCGGTCTTTTCTAGCTGATCAGTAGAGGGGGCTTCGCACAGTACCTGCAGCATGCCTTCCGCTACGACTGCTCGGGTGCGGATGCCGGCGTCAGCTAAGCGCTCGTTCAAGAGTTGAATAATGGCGGCAACGCTTCCCTGGCGGGCCTGACCGAAGGTCTCACTGGCTGGGTTGCTCATGGCGGACTAAGCAGAAGGACATTTGGGCTATAGGTGCTCTATGAGAATACCTGAATTTGGGGAACATACCTGAAACTGGCTGCTGAAAGGGTATTGGTGGGCTCAAAAGATACTTTGAACGGCGACTATTCGGGCATGTATTTGCGGTCTGGATGGGCTCTAATCGCCAGTAGACTGGCTGAGTAGCCGGTCTAGGTGCGTGTAGTCGTTAAAACGCTGCAGTTTCCAGTATTCCGGGTTGTAGCGGTCTTCTGAGAGGGTTTGCCACTGGGTGCTGGCCAGATGAAATTCGAAAATAGCGGTGTGGTGAATGGGGATTTTCCAGGTGCGATCGCAGCCCATCAGCGCAGAGACCATCTGCTGAATGAATCCTGCGTGGGAAACGATCCAGATGGTATGCCCCGTTTGGTGCTTTTTCAATAGCTGAGAGAGCCACTGCTCTGCTCTATGCCGGGCTGTAGTAGGTGATTCTGCCTGGGGCACTGGATACCAGCTCAGCGAATTTAGGAGGTGAGCACAGAGGTCTGAATATTGCGCAGTCGCCTCTTCCCAAGTGAGCCCTTGGAAAATGCCTGGGTGTATTTCTTTGAGCTCGTCGGCTAGCTGCAGCTGAACCGGGTGAGTGACTGCATGCAAATCCTGTAAAAGCACATGGGATGTCTGCAAAGCTCTCTGTAGAGGACTGCTGTATATGAAGAGAGAGGATTTAGAAGAAGCGATGTCTTTTGGCCCTACTAGGGTGGCGAGGAGTGCCCGGCTAAGGCAGTGTGCCTGCTGGTGTCCGAGGTCAGAAAGTGCTGTGGATGTCTGGCCTTCCATCTGGCCTTCCATCTGGCCGTGGAGATTGCCCTCGGACTGGGCATGGCGAATGAGTAGGAGTTTGAGGTAGGTCACGCTGGCTGACGGGAGCATCACAGTAGACAGTCAACCGTCTACAATCGAATAAACTTAATGAATTGAATTTATTTGGGAATCTTGGGCTGAGCGCTTGAATTTCTCTGTGAACTGCTCTGCGATGATTCGGGTCGCCCATGCAGCCCTTACCCCGAACTGTCTCGATCTGCCTAAGTTACAGGCTAGATAGTAATCTAGCTTATGACTTGCCCCTTGAAGCGTTTGTATGTGAGCCCTTTTAACCATGTTGCTAAAGTCTACTACCCGTCACATTTTGATCTACGCGGCCACCATTGAAGATGGCGAAATTGTGCCGAGCGATCAGAAATTGACGATAGATGTCGACCCAGAAAACGAGTTTAACTGGAGCAATGGGGCTTTGACCAAGGTTTATCGTGAGTTTGACCGTTTGATAGGTGATTATTCGGGTGAGGCGCTGACTGACTACACTTTGCGCCGGATAGGGTCGGATTTAGAGCATTTTGTTCGGGCGCTTCTGCAGTCGGGTGAGATTAGCTATAACCTGCAAAGCCGTGTTTTGAATTACAGCATGGGCCTGCCTAGGGTGGTCGAAGCGGAGCAGGAAAAAAACCCTGATGCAGCAGAAAAGTCTGCGACATCATCTTGAGCGTTTGGTTGTTGTGCTTAGGCCTTTTGTTTAGTGATTAATTGCCCCAATCCCAACTGCAAAACCGCCAATCCTGAAGGGGTGATTGCCTGTCAGGTTTGCCGGTCAGCGTTGCCCCACTACTACCTGTGGGGAGTAGGCGACTTGGTAAATTCTCTAAAACCTGGGTCTTTAGTAGCGCAGCGATATCTGCTGAAGCGCGATCGCATTTTTCTCGATACTAAGCCCGGCCTGCTGCCAGAATCGCTGGTGGAGCTACCGGGCTTTTTGCGTCCTTACCTACACTTATCTGCCTACCCGCTACATGTTCCTCGACCTTACAGCGTGCTGAGAACGCCCGACAAAGACCATCTGATGCTGCTGGAATCTTCCGCGCTTTCGATAGCAGCGCATCCTGAAGTACCCGGCCTCTTACCCCTACTCTCGAAGCGTTGGGCTGACGCGCCGCCGCTAAGACAGCTGAGCTGGCTGTGGCAAATTGCCCAGCTATGGGACGCCTTTGAAGCTGAGCAGGTTGCCGGAACGCTGATAGATGATGCGTTGCTGAGGGTGGATGGATCGATATTGCGGCTGCTGGAATTGAAGTCGCGATCGCCCCTGCAGGCAGGTATGTCGGCTGGTCTGCAGACGAGTGCCCATCCGCCGCCTACACCACCGCCTACATTGGTGGATTTATCTCGCAGCTGGCAGCCGCTGGTGCAGATGGCCCGCTCCTCGGTGCGCTCCTTTTTGCAGCGGCTATGTGAAAAGCTAGAGCGGCAGCAGCTGAATGCTGAACAACTATGTGAGCAGCTAGCCCAGGCCATGTCCGTATGCGGCCAGGGACAGGCGGTGTCTTTTGACTTGGCTGTGTATACCGATCAGGGCCCTACCCGCAAGCGCAATGAGGACGCCTGCTTCCCTGTAAGTGGAACCGCTCAGGTGGTGACTGGCGATCAGACGCGGAAGACCCCGCAACTGCTGATTGTTTGCGATGGCATTGGCGGACATCAGGGGGGAGATGTGGCCTCCAAGCTGGCAATCTCTACGATTCAAGAACAGCTGGAGCCCGTTTTAGCTGAGAATGCGCCTACCTTGACCCCAACAGAGATGAGTCTGGCGATTGAGCGGGCTATCTGCGCGGCTAATGATGAGATTTCGAGTCGTAACGATCAGGCCCAGCGGCAGGCACGCGATCGCATGGGAACAACCCTGGTGCTGGCGCTGATGATCGGTGCTGAGGTGTATATTGCCCACCTTGGCGATAGTCGGGCTTACCGAGTGAGCAGTCGGAACTGCCAGCAGGTAACGCTCGATGATGACGTGGCGTCGCGGCAAGTGCGTCTGGGCGGCAGCCTATACCGGGAAATGCTCGTTCAGCCGGGGGCTGGCTCATTGATTCAGGCTTTGGGAATGGGGCCTTCTGAGACGTTGAAGCCGACGGTTCAGCGCTTTGTAGTCGATGAGAACTGTGTATTTTTGCTGTGTTCGGATGGGCTGAGTGATAGCGATCGCGTGGAGCAGTTTTGGCGACAGGTCCTTCAGCCGATGCTGACGAGCGATGCCCATGAGCAGCGATCGTCAGCAGCTGTGGGGCAGCGCCTAGTTGGCTTGGCCAATAAGTTTAACGGCCATGACAATGTCACGGTCGGCTTGCTCAATGCCCAGGTGCTGAAGGTGTCTGATCGGATGGTTCCCCGAGAGCTTGCTGCCCCTAGAGGGGCTGAAAAATCCGGTACAAAGACAGACTCAACCAAGGCCGCTAGCGCTGGGCGTCGGCGTGCCGGTCAGACTCGCCTCTTTCCCTCACCTGTTGATGCATCTGCCTCTACTGCACTGATTTCATCGCCTCGCACTGATAACGCTATGGCGGGTGAGGCGATGTCTGCGACCAGCCAGCGCGATTCTAAAGGCGGCTTAAAAAAAGTGGGGGCCTTGTTTGTGTTGCTGGTCATCGCTGGGGGGCTGATCTATTTTTGGCTGCCGGGCTTTAGAACGCGGCTGCTCACTAGCGGACGTGCTTCCACTCCGGATGCAAGCGTCGGTATTGCCGATGACGACCCATTGCCAGCAGCGCCGGGCGCAGTGGCCCCTGCCCGTCCGGTGGTGCTGGAGGTGGGTGACTATGCCCGCATTCGCCCAGTTGGTAAGGCTGAAGCTGATGGGGCAGCGGCTGGCGGCGGGGCGGCAGAAAGCTTTCCGCAAATGACGTTGTATCCTAGCCCTGATGCCGGTAGCCGCAACGACCCCAACACGATTACGGGTACCGTGCCAACCGGCGGCATCGTACAGGTGATGGGTAAGCAAACGGCGGAAGACCAGTCGAACTGGGTGCAGCTGCAGCTGTGCTCTATTCCCTCTGGCGAAACGCTGGCTGACGTGCCTGCTGAGACAGATACACCTACAGGGGTGAGCCCACCGCTCAATGCCCCCGAATCGGTGCAGACCGGTCGGCCGCTAATGCTGTCTCCAGGGCGAGAGGGGTGGATTGTGGAATCGAAACTGTCGACGGTGTCTGAAGCGATTCAAGATTTGCAGCCCAGCCAGAAGGGAACCTGTGGAAGCTAATGTCTGATCGGGAGTCTCTGTCTCTGTGGGTAGCTGTAGATAGTTTGCAGGCGCAGCGCGATCGCTTTGCGATTTGGGTATTGCGATCGCCCCATCCGAGTGGCCACGCCCATCACGATTGTCTCTGGAGTCCGGAACTTGCCCAGGCCTGGCAGAGCTGGCAGTCGATGTTTTCGTTGCGCGGGCTGCCCCAAGTACCGCACATCCCGTCTGCCTATGTGCCCCAGTTTGTTTTTCAAAGTCTGCCTGAGAGCGAAGTCCCTGAGACAGGGCAGCCAGCTAGCTACAGCAGCCGCTATATGCAGCATTTGGGCGTCAGCCTTTGGCAGTGGCTGTTTGATGGACCTATTAAAAGTAGCTTCGAGCGGTCCCAGGGCATTGCCATAGGCCAAGCAATTCCGCTGCGATTACGGCTAGAAATTCGCGACCCGGAGCTAATCGCACTGCCTTGGGAAATTATGCAGTCCCAGCCAGGTAGCCGGGCGCTGTCGCTCAAGCGCAAGATCTTGTTCAGCCGAACCAGCAGTGATGTGGATTCCTTGGAAGCTATCACTCTAGATCGGTCACTGAAGATATTGTTGGTACTCGGGAAAGACAGTCCAGGGCGAGATCGGCCGACCGAAGATGAATCGGTAGGGTCCGGCCCGGGCGCTAGCCAGACGCCGGAGATTGCGTCTGAATCGGCTTTGCTACAGCTGGAGCAGGAGGCAGCGCTGCTGAAGAAAATTTTGGAGCGGAGCAGTGATTTGAGCATGCGCCCGACGGCGAAGCGGCGGGTGGATATGCTGCTTCAGCCGAGTGCTGCTGAATTGACTAGGGCGCTAGAAACGGGCGGGTATAACGTCTTTTTCTATTCTGGTCATGGGGTGCCGGGGCCAGATGGCGGGCTGCTGTTTTTATCTGAGGCGACGCTGAGCGGAACAGAGCTAGCGCAAGTGTTGATTCGATCTAAGGTGAAGCTAGCGGTGTTTAATACCTGTTGGGGGGCTCAGCCGGAGGAAAGTCAGCAGCGTGCTTTGCCCAGAAGTAGCTTGGCGGAGGTGCTGCTGCATCACGGGCTGCCAGCGGTGGTTGCGATGCGAGATTCGATTGCCGATGAAGAGGCAATTAGCTTTATTCAGGTGTTTGCCCAGACGCTGGCGGAGCGCAAGCCGGTAGATGAATCGGTTGCGATCGCCCGTCAACATTTGCTCACGCTCTATCACTTCAATCAACCCGCCTGGACTTTGCCAGTGCTATACATGCATCCAGACTTCGACGGGGCGCTGCTACTCTCTGAACAGACAACGCAGATCAACGAGCACACCTCGTTTCGGCCCAACCGCCAGCAGGCGCTGCTGAGAAATGTGGATAACCCAGCGCAAACCTGGCCGATTTACAGCGATGTGATGCGAATCGGCCGTAAGCCAGCAATGAATGATTTGGTGATTGCTGACCCTTGGGTGTCGAGCAGCCATGCCGAAATTTTTAACCGGCGGGTAACCTCTCAGCGAGCTGGAGACGGCCTCAAAATGGTGTATTTCCTACGGGACAATTCTCGCTATGGTACGTTCTATTTGCAGGACGGTAGCTGGAGAGAAGTGCACCGCCAGGAGATAGTACTCACCTCTGGTGTGCAAATCCGCTTTGGTAGTAAGTCTGATGGGCAGCTGTTGGAGTTTGTATTGGAAGATTGAGCACGTGAAAACTGAGCACATGAAAACACAAGCCTATGACGCTTGAGCGAGAGGCCACCGGTCATTGACAATTTTGGAAAATTGCCCCACTTTACGGAATGGTAAAGCGGCCATTTGTATTTCTTTGGGTCACATTACTACACCGTCTGCTAGATACAGGTAAACGCACAACTATGGCTAACTCTTCACCCTCGAATGGCGATATGGACACTGCTGACGACTTGTCTGTAACCCAGGCGGCATTGCTACAGGCTGTTTTGGATACTGAGCGAAGTGCACCTTGGCTAGCGGAGGATGTGGCTGCTGAGTATGAAAACAGTGTTGAGAGCGCTGGCGCTGCCTTAGAGATTTCTAACGAAGAAGCCGCTGAGGGTTGGCAGGGGCTCTCTGCTCAGCTCAACCAGATTTGGGCGGATGCTGCCAGCGGTGTCGTGGCAGACAATGCGGGTGTGTTGGCTCAGCTGCAGCAGCGGTTTGGTGAGCGGTTGCCAGGGCACTTACTCACGGTGATTGCCGATAAGGCACAGCAGGCTGTGCGAGGAGCTGAGCCGATGGTGACTCAGATGATTAGCTGCGTGCAGGATGAGTTTGCGCAGCTAGCGGTTGCCGACTTGCAGGTGATGGCCCGGCCCATGGCGTTTGCCATGCGGGGAAATAGTGCCGATGAGCTGGTTGAGGCGACGCTGCAGTCGATTCGTGAAGATAACTGGGAAGCGCTTTCGCCCATTGAGCAGGCCCGGTTGAGCTTGGCTGCAGCTCGGTATACGATCGCTCAAACTGAAAGCGCTCAGCGGTAAGTCTATTTGATTTTTCGCCTTCTATTTTTTGCCTTCTGATTTTTCGCTTTACTGAGCATTACTACCCGTTCGGTTTGCTGCTGCTGCTAGCCGGATTGTCTTCGCTTGGCTGAGCAAGGGTCACTCTAATTTGAGCGCTGATGGGTGTGAGAATGCTGATCAGGAGGCCGATTTTGAAGCAGGCAGGCAGCAGCGATGAGGCTTCGATGCCCAACGATTTAGCAGGCTGCCAATGGAGCATCAAGAAAGCGCCCAGTCCGAACAGAAAGCTCAGGCTAGATATGCTGAAGGCAAATTTATTGAGGGTAATCCGCCATCCCATCCATGTTTTGTTGATGAGATAGTCCAACCCTACGGCTTGCAGACTGATTAGAAATCCGCTCACGAAGCCGATGCCTGTGGCCGCAACAACAGTTGGCTCTATAGGGCCAAGTTCAATGGGCATTTGAATTACGCTCGCTAACGTCCGGTAAGCGAAGTTTACAGTGAAGGCACATCGGCCGCTGCTAAAGATTCTATTTGCTCAATGAAGTACGCCTCGCGCAAGTTTAGCCGATTGGCAAGCACCAATCCTCTTTCGAAGGCTTTTAGCGCCTCGAAGTCGTTGCCCAGACGGCGCTGCAGCTGGCCAATTTTGTCGTGGGCGTTCATGGTGCCGTAGTCGTTGTAGGTTTGTTGCTCGACCGGGACAAGCAGGCTATAGGCACCGAGGGCTTCTGCTGTCATGGCGAGGGACTCATAGAGCGCGCCCAGATCCTGCAGTACGTGAGCCGAAAAGCTGAACTGATCGAAGCGCTGGGCGGCGCTGTAGGCAGCCCGGTAGTAGTCGATGGCGCTAGAAGGGAGGTTGAGCGTGCGGTAATTTTGAGCGATCGCAACTAGCAGACCAGGCAATTTTTCAGGGTTGTCCTGCCTTTGATATAGCTCAACGAGGTCAGTTTGTGCTCGCACGGCATTCGTCAGGGACTCGGCCTGTTGATAGCTGTACACCAGCTGCTCTAAGTAGTCGATTTCTTGCGCGATATTGCCTGCTTCCCTGGCCTTACTCAACAAGGTGAGATACAGATTGGCCGCCTCGCTGAATTGAAACCAGGATAGGTGTAGTTCAGCGAGGGCCTGCTGCTGGCTAGTGAGCATTTCACCCCGCGTCCTGCTGAGCGCTATGAGCTGCTGATAAACCTCGATAGCAGAATCAATGTCTCTGAGCGTGGTGAAGGTTTGGGCAATGTCGGTTAAAACATTGATATCGATAGTTGCTGCGCCGCTGATGAGTGAATCGGCAGGATCGACTGCCGTCTGCCGCTCAAAGACCTCTTCAGATTCGTTGCCCAGCGACTGCTGAACCGCGTCCCATATTTCTCGGGTGCGCAGCGTCAGCAGCTGAACCTCTACAGGCCGCTGCTGCACCCAGGCGATGCTGGCAACTCGCTGAATGGCCTGAAATTCTTCCCGCGTGCCCAGTACCCGCCGCAGCTTCAGCTCTCGTAGCCATTGTTCAAATGCTGTGTCGTCATTACCAGCCGACAGCTGCAGCAGTGCAGCGTTGTTCAGCTGGTCTAATTCAGTGGCAATCGTTTGTAGCTCTAGCGGGCTGAAAGGACGATCAATCTCGAGTTTGGGCAGTAAAGGATCTCGCTCATCAGCTGCCAAGGGGTCGGTCAGAAAATTTTGTCTGAGTTCAGGATTCAGCTGTTGGGCACGGGCTGCATCGCCGACCCCGACCACACCGACAGTCAGGCTGAAGAGAGCAATGCCAGCCAGCGCTTTTCGTAAACGATAGTACACAGTTATTCGCAGAACTTTATGTTTGGCTGTGGGAACGGGTTTAGCTGCTTCATTGCGGACTCTTATTGCGGTAGTCTGATAATCTTGCGCTGAAAAATTGACCCGGATCACATCAGCGAAATCACCATAGCAAACGCCTGCTTTAGTATGTCTTCTAACGTTGCCACTCGTACCATTCGGATCGGTTCTCGCAAAAGTCAGCTGGCGCTCGTACAAACCCACTGGGTGCAGGGCGAGCTTAGTCAGGCGTTTCCAGATATCACATTTGAAGTGCGGACAATGGAGACCCAGGGCGACAAAATCCTCAATGTGGCACTCTCTAAAATTGGCGATAAAGGGCTATTTACCCAGGAGCTAGAGGATGACATGCTCAATGGGGATATCGACTTTGCGGTTCACTCGCTGAAGGATTTGCCGACTCGCCTGCCTGAGGGCCTGATGCTGGGCTGCGTAACAGAGCGAGAAGACCCGGCCGATGCCCTGGTGGTGCATGTTAAGCATGCTGATAAACAGCTCGATACGTTGCCGCAAGGTGCGGTGATTGGCACTTCTTCGCTGCGACGGTTGGCTCAGCTAAGACACCACTTCCCGCATTTTGAATTCAAAGATATTCGCGGCAATGTAAATACGCGGCTGCGCAAGCTAGACGAGGGTGAATACGATGCCATTGTGCTGGCGGCGGCAGGATTAAACAGGTTGGAGATGAGCGATCGCATTCATCAACTCTTGCCGCCTGAGATTTCCCTCCACGCCGTGGGTCAAGGCGCGCTTGGCATTGAGTGCCGTCAGGGCGACGACGATATTTTGAACATCTTAAAAGTGCTAGAGCACAAGCCAACGGCTCAGCGCTGCTACGCTGAGCGTGCCTTTTTAAGGGAACTCGAAGGTGGCTGTCAGGTGCCCATTGGCGTGAATACTCGGATTGAAGGGGATATGCTATCGCTGACGGGTATTGTTGCGAGCTTAGATGGTAAGCAGTTGATCAAAGACGTGGTGACCGGTTCGCCAGTGGACGCCGAGAGCATGGGAACTGAGCTGGCAAAGCGTCTGCGTGCCCAAGGCGCACAGGAAATTTTGGATGTTATTAACGCTGCCAATCGATCCTAGTGCGGCATCACTTGGCATCGTTACTTAGCATTGCTCGATTTATCATTGCTTGACTTCGCATTGCTTGGCATAACTACCTATGGCTATTGCCCGCTACCCCACCTATGGTGGATGTTTCTAGTGGCTGCACTTGTTAGAGATTGAAGGGTGATTGAATCTTAGAACCCTTTACATATGAAAGTTGCCCCAGAAATTTCCTACAGAGGCGTTAACAAAACTGACGCACTAGAAGCGCTCATCGCTGAGAAGATAGACAAGCTTGAGCAGGTTTACGACCGGCTTAACAGCTGCCGTGTGGCAATTGAGAGAGCTCACAATCATCCCGATAGCGGTTCGCCATATCGCGTACGGCTAGATATTACTGCCCCTGAAAGTCGCGAAGTAGCTGTCGATATTAGCCCCGACCAAGGCGTGCAGTATCCTCCGCTAGAGGCGGTGATTCGCGACGCATTTGACGCGGCCAGACGCCAGCTCAAAGAACTTAACGAGCGGCAAAAGAGTCAGGTTGATCGCCATGGGGCAAACCTTCGTGAAGTGGTGATTCCGGCTGACCCCTTGGAGGAAGTGGCGGTCCCACCTGCCGATGTCGTCGCCGAGTAGATACCCGCGGCCCATATCGCTATAAACTTGGGTCAGAGACGAGAAAAGTTTACATAGCGGGCAATACAACATGCGGATTTTATTTGTGGCTGCCGAGGCCGCACCGTTGGCAAAGGTCGGCGGGATGGGCGATGTCGTCGGTACCTTGCCCAAAGTGCTCAAGGCCATGGGCCACGATGTGCGCGTGTTTATGCCCTACTACGGCTCGCTGGCTGGCAAGCTAGAGATTCCTAGCGAGCCCATGTGGTGGGGCTACGCCATGTTCAACTCTTTTGCCGTATATGAAACTAAGCTGCCAGATAGCGAAGTGCCGCTGTACCTATTTGGCCATCCTTGCTTTGACCTTGATCATGTTTATGGCGGTGATGACGAAGAGTGGCGCTTTACCTTTTTTGCCAATGGCGCGGCTGAATTTGCCTGGAATCATTGGAAGCCGAACATCATTCACTGCCATGATTGGCACACAGGCATGATTCCTGTGTGGATGCATGACACCTCTGATATTGGGACTGTTTTTACCATTCACAATCTGGCCTATCAGGGGCCGTGGCGTTGGAAGCTGGAGAAAATTGCCTGGTGCCCTTGGTATATGCAGGGGCACAACACCATGGCAGCGGCTGTCCAGTTTGCCGACCGGGTAAATACGGTCTCGCCAACCTACGCCCAGCAGATCCAAACGGCGGAGTATGGCGAACAGTTAGAAGGGTTGCTGTCGTTTATTAGCGGCAAGCTCAGTGGCATCGTCAATGGCATTGATCTGGCGTCTTTTGACCCGGCGACAGATGCAAAAATTGAGCATAGCTACACAGCGACTTCGCTGGATAAGCGCGAAAAAAATAAGGCGGTTATCCAGAAGGAAATGGGCCTAGAGGTTGAGCCCGGACGATTCTTAATCGGCATCGTGAGCCGCTTGGTTGAGCAAAAGGGGATTGACCTGATTTTGCAAACCATGGATCGCTTTTTGGCGTATTCCAATGCGCAGTTTGTGGTGCTTGGTACGGGCGATCGCTACTACGAAAACCAGCTGTGGGAGCTGGCTGCCCGCTACCCTGGCAGGGCTTCTACCTACATCATGTACAGCGATGCGCTAGCTCGCAAAATCTATGCAGGGTGCGATGCCTTCCTGATGCCTTCCCGTTTTGAGCCCTGTGGCATTAGCCAAATGATTGCGATGCGCTATGGCTGTGTGCCGATTGTACGTCGTACTGGGGGACTGGTAGACACGGTAAGCCACAACGATCCGGTGAATGAATCGGGAACTGGCTACTGCTTTGACCGGTATGAAGCGCTAGATCTATTCACCGGGATGGTGCGGGCATCTGAAGCTTATCGCTTTAAGCCACAGTGGCAATCCTTGCAGAAACGGGCTATGGGCAAAAGCTTCAGCTGGGAAAAGTCGGCAGTGGAATATATCAAGCTCTACAGCGACGTCATGGGGTTGAAACCAGAAGACCAGCTACCTGTGAAGTACGGTGGCAGCGTCGAAATAGCGTAAGATTCGCATGTTCTGAAGTTGAAAACGGGCCTGACGGGATTCGAACCCGCAACTTCCGCCGTGACAGGGCGGTGCTCTAACCAATTGAACTACAGGCCCTTGGACTTAGTTGGGAGAGCTATCCTGCAGACTGTATTCTGCATAACAATCTAGCCCCCTTTCCAAGGCGATCTCTATTGTGCTTAGTTGAGGTCGCTTTGTCAACGAATTGATTCGATGCTTTTTGGGTAATTTGTACGCGCTGAAAGGTATGGACTAGCCGTGCAAATTCGCACTGTGAAGGGTCTATTTTCAAGTCTCTTACCAAAAGGGCTGGGCGAATTTTACCAGCCAGTCTTTGACGCGATAGGTGGCTCGGCAGTCGTCTTCGTTGTAGCGAAGGATGGTGTCTAGATGGGTGCGATCGCCTGTTGCCAGCCAGTCGTCGTACCAGCAGATAGACTGGGCACCATTGGCATCTTCATCTCGCCACTCGAACCCCATCCACCGGGCCAGATGTTTGAGCGCGTAGCTCTCGACAGGCAGCGCCACAGCATCAACGATTCGCTTGTGAATATCTATAAACCGGTTCAGCAATTGGTTGATATCCATGCCGTGGCTGCCATACTGCTGGCCCAGGCGAGCTACCGTCTGTGCCTCGTAAGGACAAAAGTGATATACCGGGGCATTTGGATACTGGGTGACCAGGTTTAAAAAGTCAAACCAAGCTGTCTGCTCATCTGCGGGTGTCTCTGCGAGCAAAGCGTGAAAGGTCTGCTCGTTGGCGGCATTGTCAACCACTAAAACACCGTGCAGGTAGATTAAGTCTTTGTCGGGGACGGCTTCGATATCGAAGTAAAGCTCAATGTCTTGGGTGGGGACGTCACGAGGGGATAGCGGGAAGCTGCCCGTGTGGAGACGTGCGATCGCCATGTTGTTAGCCGTCGCCTGAGCCTGATATATCAGCTTCTGAGAAATGTGATGCTCTGTACCGAGTGCGTCGGTCAGCGCGTGAGGCCTTACCTGCGCCAGCGCTTCCACAGTCGTCAGTCCCAAATTCACAAGAGTAGGGTAGCGGGTGAGCGTCACACCTGGTAAAAGCGATAGGTGAGAGGTGGCTTTTGCTTCTTGGTAGCAGTGACTTAGCCAAGGGCACAGGCTGCAGCGACTGCGAGAGATAAAAACCTCTGGTGGCACTGCCGCGTTCATCATTTCATAGCAGTCGTCCAGTGCTTCCTGTAGCTTCGGAACGTAGCGTTCCAAATTGACCGCATACTGCTTTTCTTTGAGAAAGAGCCAGGCTGTCTCCGGCCAAACGCCCTGTAACTCTGCAAGCAGGTAAGCGCTGAAGGCTGCTGTCAGCTGGTACTCTGGCTTCGGCTTTTTTCCCAGTTTGACGTTGTAGGGCACGTAGTACCAGTCGCCTAGCCAAGACTCCCCCGGCTGCTTCACCAGCAAATCTGGTTCCGTTCTGTAGTGCGACTCGGCTGGCCCCTCGGCGATCAAAACGCCTCTATAAATTGCCCCAGCACCCTCAGCCATGAGCTGATAGGTGGCCTGCGCGCCAGCTTCCCAATGGCCCCTTTCGTATGCGGGGTAGCTCAGCGGGCCAAACTGCGAGAGCACTGCCTGTCTGTGTTCTGCGCTGTCTTGGCGAAGCTTGACGAAGTAGTCACTGGGGACATCTTTGAGGGTTGGGTCGCCGTAGCTGTCTAGGTAGGTGCGGCGGCGACAGCGGCGGTAGTGAAAAAGCATGTGGTCGGTGAACCACAAGGTATTGAGCGTGGCGGTCTGTGTCTGGATGGAGTTAGAAGAATCGCACCGCACAGTTGACAAAATTGCCACAGCTGGTAACTACTTTGCTAGCGTAGCGTATTTGTGCACGATTTTATCGTAGGGTTTAGCCGTTTGGCTGCCGAGCCAACAGCCCACCGCTCAGGCGTCGCAGTGCCTTTTGGACCATGTCAGCATATTTCAACTCGCCAGTGAAAATTTTCACCATCGCCCGTGTTGCCGAGGGCTGCTTGATGATAGTGCGATAGCCCAGCTTGGGTGCCATGTAAAATGCCCGCGCTAGGCGTGATGCAAGACGCATTTCACTGCCTAGCTCAGTGGCTATGACTTGTGAATAGTCAGCTAGGGCTCCAGCTTCTCCTCGCAGGGCGCGGTCAATGGCCTCAGCAGCTTTAATACCGGTAAATATAGAGGGGCGAATCCCTTCTGCTGTAAAAGGATCGACGACGCAGGCCGCTTCCCCGGCCAGAAGCGCACGCTGGGTATGCAGGGTTTGGTCTCCGTTCCAAAGGCAGACCGGGTGGCCATGTTTTTGAACCTGCTGACTCTCTACCCCAAACGAGGCTGCAAACTTGTTCATGGGGTCTACTAAGTCTTTACCCTTGCGCTTACTCGTGCAGAAGGCGCCACTGCCGATGGAGTAGCCATCGGCCTTTGGAAAGTTCCACACATAGCCGTTTTGCAGCAGGCCAAATTCAAAGTGAACGATATGGCTATTTTCGACGGTTACTTTGGGTTCAATTTCAATGGCACCTGCAATGCTAGTTTTGCGCTCTGTGAAGCCTAGCCACTTTGCCATAGGCCCCCTTGCACCATCTGCTGCGATTAGGTATTTGCCTGAAAAGGTATCGTGATGGTGGTTCGTGGTCACTTGCCAGCGATCGCCCTCAAAAGCAATTCCTGTCACCTTCGTCTCATCTTTTAAGACCGTACCTTTTGCCTGTGCCTGCTTGACGATGTAGTGATCAAATTCATTCCGCCGCACCATCCAAATAGGCAGACTCAGTTCTGTTTCGACCGGGTCGCCCACATTCCAGGTGTAGCGAGCGTGGGTTACTTTCTGCGAGATCACCGGCTCAAAATCAAAATCAAACCAGTTCGCGATTTGGGGAGAAACGCCGCCGCCGCAGGGCTTGTAGCGAGGCAACGCTGCTTTCTCGAGCAGCAGCACCTGATGCCCTCGCTTACTCAAGTGATAGGCAGCACTCGCGCCCGCAGGCCCAGCGCCTACGATAATGCAGTCAAATAGTGACATGTTAAAAATACGGAAAGATAAAGCTTTGTGAACAATTCAGCGCAGAATTTAGGGAGAGCGTTTTCCCCCCTCTTTAGGATCTCGCTTTGTATGAAAGCAAGCAATGATGGGTGCGGTATTGTTTTCAATCACATAAAAGATGCCATAAGGAAATTTGCGGACCAACGCTCTACGAACTTGTTTATGTACCAGTGGATAAGCTGCTGGATTCCTGCCAATTTTGGAAAGACAAGTATCAATGGCGCGAACAAACTCAGAGCCTAAACCAGTTTTTTGCTCTCGTAGTATAGATAGGCATCTTGAATATCAAGCTCTGCATCAGCTTTGATTACTAGCGAATAGCTCACAGGTCGCTAAGTCTTTTTTTGACGTCTTCCCAGCTCGAACCTTCTTCTGGGTGCAATTGATGTTTTGCAAATCTTACGTCTAATGCCTGCTTTTGTTCGTCTGTAACTGGCAAACGCTCAGGGTTTGCTAGGATGCTGTCCCAAAGCATTTCTACTAGCTGCATACGGTCTGCAATACTTATTTTTTCAATATCGGTGTTGAGCAACGGATGCATGGTGCCTTCAAAGCGTTCTAAGTTTCTTCGAATTAATTCTATCGCTCAGTAAGCGCGTTTATCTTGCTTGGTGAATCGGCCAGACTCTAAACCATTACAGTGATTAAATTTTGCCATTAAATTTTCCCAACAAAAAGGTCGTTGACAGAGACACTGAAAACGACCTTTGGGGGGTATGAACTGAAGCGTTGGGAGGGGGTGATTAGCTCAGTAGTGCACTCGCCCGAGAAACTACGTTGTCTACCGTGTAGCCAAACTTCTCCATGACAATGCCACCTGGCGCTGAAGCACCAAAGGTATCGACGGCGATCATGTCGCCTTCATCGCCGTAGTACTTGGCCCAGCCAAAGCTAGTCATCGCTTCAACCACTAGGCGCTTCTTCACAGCCTTGGGCAGCACAGACTCCTTGTACTCATCGCTTTGCTCTTCGTAGAGCTTCCAGCAGGGCATGGACACGACGCGAACTTTTTTGCCTTCGCCGCGCAGCTTCTCAGCGGCCTGCTCACAGAGTGAAACTTCACTGCCAGTCCCGATCATAATTAAGTCGGGTGTGCCCTCAGAGTCAGACATAACGTAAGCGCCCTTGGCAACCGCGTCGATAGAAGAGCCACCCAAGTTGGGCAGGTTCTGACGAGAGAAGCAAAGCAGCGTTGGTGCATTGCGCTTTTCGACCGCAATTTTGTACGCGCCAGAGGTCTCGTTGCCATCGGCGGGGCGAATGACGTATAGATTGGGGATTGCGCGCAGCGACGCGACGGTTTCTACCGGCTGGTGCGTCGGGCCGTCTTCCCCTAGGCCGATGGAGTCGTGGGTCATCACGTAAATGACGCCCGCTTCGGACAGCGCTGAAATGCGGATAGCGCCGCGCATGTAGTCTGTGAAGACCAAGAAGGTAGCGCAGTAGGGAATCAGACCGCTGCTGTGTAGCGCGATGCCGTTACAGATGGCTCCCATGCCGTGCTCTCGTACCCCGAAGTGGATGTTGCGGTTTTCGTAAGCGCCCTTTTGGTAGTCGCCAGAAATATCCAGGTCGGTGAGGTTGGAGTGGGTGAGATCGGCAGAGCCACCGATTAGCTCAGGCAGTACCGGGGCTAGGGCATTGAGCGTTGCGCGGGAATTTTTGCGGGTGGCGATCGCTTTGTCTTCAGGCGTGTAGGTCGGCAGCGCATCGGCCCACCCTTCGGGCAATTCACCCGAGAGCATCCGCTCAAACACAGCGGCATCTTCAGCGTATTTGGTGCGGTAGGTTGCCAGCGTTTCCTGCCACTCTGCCTCAGCGCTTGCACCGTTATCGATGGCCTTGCGATATCGAGCTAGGGCATCTTCAGGAATTTCAAACGGCTCGTACTTCCAGTCGAGGTTTTCGCGAGTGGCTTTGGTTTCGTCATCGCCCAGCATGGCACCGTGGATGCCGCCTGTTCCCTGACGGTTGGGTGAACCGTAGCCAATGGTGGTTGTGATTTTAATCATCGTCGGCTTGTCGGTGACCTTTTTAGCTTCTGCGATCGCATTTTCAATCGCTTCCAGGTCAGTATTGCCATTCTCTACATGCAGCACGTGCCAGCCGTAGGCTTCGAATCGCTTGCTCACATCCTCCGTGAAGGCAATGTCTGTCGAGCCATCAATCGAAATGTGGTTGTCGTCATATAGCGCAATCAGCTTGCCTAGGCCCAGGTGACCTGCCAGGGAGCAAGCCTCTCCGGAAATGCCCTCCATATTGCAGCCATCACCCATGATGGTGTAGGTGTAGTGGTCAACCACCGTGCAGTCAGGCTTGTTGAACTTTGCAGCTAGGTGCGCTTCTGCCATGGCCAAACCAACCGCATTGCAAATGCCTTGGCCCAAGGGGCCTGTCGTTACCTCAATGCCCGCTGTCTCAAAGTTCTCTGGGTGGCCAGGCGTCGTAGAGCCCCACTGCCGAAACTGCTTAATGTCATCTATGGTGACGCTGTCGTAGCCAGTCAGGTAGAGCATGGCGTACTGCAGCATGCAGCCGTGACCTGCCGAAAGCACAAAGCGATCGCGGTTGAACCACTTTGGGTTCTTGGGGTTGTGGCGAATGAACTTGTCCCACAGCACAAAGGACATAGGTGCCGCACCCATTGGCAAGCCGGGGTGGCCAGACTTGGACTTGTTAATGGCGTCTACAGCCAAAAAACGGATGGAATTTATGCAGAGAGTTTCAAGCGATTGAGTTGCGACAGCCATAGCCTTCAAAGGTTGAGGGTGAACAGAAGATGGGAGGGGAGCACTCTTAAACAGTAATACCTAGACCATCAATCTCTAAACAAATGTTTAAGAATTTTGGTTAAGTCATTATACCTATGAATCTGTAACATCTACGACGGTACGTAGAGGCAGTATTTGATACGAATCCGTATTTGTTTGATCGAGTCAGCGATAGTGAGCAATGAATAACGACTCTTCAAGTACGCTCAAGGAACGCTTAAAACAGTCTTAGAGGCTCCTCAGAGAGCACTTAGAAAGACCTACATTGCCTAGAACCAGTTGCCTAGAACCAGTTGCCTAGAACCAGTTGCCTAGAACCTATTGACTAGCTGCTTTATGTCAAAGGTACTTTTTAAAGGCAAGCGTAACGTTGTGGCCACCAAATCCAAACGAATTGGAGAGGACCACATTGACTGGCTGTTCCCGGCTGTGGTTCGCCACATAGTCCAAGTCGCAGGCCGGGTCGGGATTTTCTAGGTTGATCGTAGGGGGTACTCGATCATTGGCAACTGCCATGACAGCTGCAACCCCTTCGATACCGCCAGAGCCGCCCAATAGGTGGCCGGTCATACTCTTAGTGGAGCTGACCGTAATTTTGTGGGCATGTTCCCCCAAAACGGTCTTAATCGCGGCGGTCTCATTTGGGTCATTGACCGGTGTGCTGGTGCCGTGGGCATTGATGTAGCTCACATCTTCAGGACTCAGCCCGCCGTCCTTAAGGGCAAGGCGGATGGCACGAACAGCACCTTCTCCGCCCGGTGCAATGCCTGTCATGTGGTAAGCATCGCAGCTCATACCATAGCCCACCATCTCAGCATAAATCCGCGCACCCCGGCTCAAGGCATGCTCTAGCTCCTCCAAAATTAGAATGCCGCAGCCCTCACCCAGCACGAAGCCGTCCCGGTCTTTGTCGAAGGGGCGGCTGGCATGTTCTGGATCGTCATTGCGGGTGGACATGGCGCGCATGGACGAAAATCCTGCGAATGTCAGCGGCGTCACGGCGGATTCTGTGCCACCGCAAATCATAGCTTGGGCATAGCCACCCTGTACTAGGCGGAAGGCATCGCCAATAGCATTTGAGCCAGCCGCGCAGGCTGTTACGGAGCAAGAATTTGGCCCTTTGGCGCCAGTGTGTATTGCTGTGAGGCCTGCGGCCATGTTGGCAATCATCATCGGAATCATAAAGGGGCTGCAGCGGCTAGGGCCTCGGCTGAGATATATCTCTTGCTGGTCTTCCATAACTTGGATGCCGCCAATGCCTGTGCCGATCATGACGCCAATTTGCTCGGCGTTGAGGTCAGTAATCTCTAGTTTGGCGTCGGTGAGGGCCTGCTTGCTGCCTGCGATCGCAAAGTGAGCAAACCGGGCCGAACGCTTGATGTCCTTACGCTCCATGTAGTCCAATGGATCAAAGCCTTTGACCTCGCCTGCAATTTGGCTGCCGTGTTGTGAGGCATCAAAGGCGCTAATTTTGCCGATGCCGTTAGCACCATTCATCAGCCCTTGCCAGTAGGTCTCTAGGGTATTGCCGATGGGCGTAATTGCACCCATGCCGGTAATCACAACACGCTTTTTTTCGAGATGAACCATAGTTTTAAGGACAACAGAAGAATCTGAAAACTGGCCGGACTAGCAGGCAAACAAGGTTAAAAATGCCTTGCCGTTATGGCCGAGGTAGAGGCTATTTCACTCAATTATGCTGACTCAATTTCTGACCCGTAAGCGCAACTACTGACCCTACCTAGAACCTAGTTTAGTTGAGTTATTTGCCAGAAGTGAGACATTTTGCAAGATACAACTAGAGCGATAGACCTCAAAAGACCTGGGTCTTACTTTGGCTCGGCATTGACCCAGTATCTCTCTAGTTTTGCCACTGTTGTTACGACGGCAGGTTACGACGGCAGGCAGGCTATGGGCAGATAGGCGCTTCCATGTCTATCGCTGAGTACCCGATGTATCTGAGTGACCGGATATGAGCAGTGTCTGCAGCCTTGTGACTCTGCAGCCTTGTGATAAAGGTAGGAATTTGCGCAGCTTCAGGTGTGTTTGGCCGAAGGCTACCTCCTCACATTTCTCTCCCCTAGAGTTGGCTTTGAGGAACAGTCAGGATGAGGAGGTAAAAGAAGAGCGCTAGGCTGCTCTATTCGGCTTTTGACTTGATGTAATTAACTGCCGACTGAACAGTGCTGATATTCTCAGCTGCTTCGTCAGGAATCTCAATATCGAACTCTTCTTCAAGTGCCATAACAAGCTCAACCGTGTCGAGAGAATCAGCCCCCAAATCGTTAGCAAAGTTAGCCTCCGGCTTTACTTCTGCTTCGTCTACACCTAGCTGCTCAGAAACGATTTTCTGAACCTTTCCTAAAATATCGTCACTCATGACTGTACTTACCTTCAAACAGCGGCAAAAAGCGCAAAAAAACTCGCTCAAATATCGAAACACAAACTCAGCAATGAACCGAAGAACCCAGTGTCAATTCTCCTGCGGAGAGGCTCTACGGCCATGCCTTTGTCTAATAAGTTGGTAATTTAAGCTTCATCATCTTATAGGAAAGCGTGACGCCCATGCCTGCCATCACTCTTCTTGGAAAATATTACGTTCCATAAATTTTTACCCCGTCTATTAAGGTATCGCTTGTGCCCGCGGGATACACTTCTCTTGGGTTAGAGGACCCTAATTCGCAGTCGTCTGCCGTTTGGTGGCAGCCTTCAAATCACTGTTTGTTTTGGCGATTGGCGATGTTGCAATAATAAATTTTTGGAGTCTGTACTTCATGTCTCATTCAGTTAAGATTTACGATACTTGCATTGGCTGCACGCAGTGCGTCCGCGCCTGCCCCACAGACGTTTTGGAAATGGTCCCTTGGGACGGCTGTAGGGCTGGGCAAATCGCCTCTTCCCCCCGGACCGAAGACTGTGTTGGCTGTAAGCGCTGTGAGACTGCTTGCCCAACCGACTTTTTGAGCATTCGCGTATACCTTGGCGCTGAGACCACTCGGAGCATGGGCCTCGCCTACTAGGCTTTTCCCCTGCCTAAATGTCATCTGAATGCGTTCGATTTCTGAATGCGTTCAACACATACAGGCCACTGCCGAACGAACAAGTTTTGCCAGGCGGTGGCCTGTATGTGTTTATCTAGCTGCGACTTTCTTGACGGCAAGAACGCTACCTAAGAGCCCCAGACTCGTCCCGAGCAGCCCAAGCGCGACGGGCAGAAGTATCCACTGCTGCGGTGTGAGCCGGAGGCCATTGACGAGGAATTCTATGAAGGCGGGCTGATTGCTGTTTGCCAGCGACCTGAGACCTTGCTGCACGCCGAGCAGCAGGCCCCAGGAGCTACCTGCACCTACTACGCCAAAAGCTGCGCCCTGCAGCAGAAAAGGCATGTATATCCAGCTGCGGGTAGCCCCTACGAGCTGCATCACTTCGATCTCTTGGCGGCGGGCGATCGCAATTAGCCGGATAGTTGTCGTTACAACGGCGATCGCAGTCATGCTGAGTAAGCTCACAATGCTCAAGCTAACCCATCTGAGGCCGCTGTTGATGTCTCGTAGCTGCTGAATTACCTCGCTGACATACAGCACATCATCAACACCCGGCATATTCTTTAGGGTGGTGGCAAGCTGGGGGACTTGCTCTGCATCCCGAGCCTTGACCTTGAGTTCATCTACCAGCGGATTCCCCTTCAACTGCGATGCCGCATTGGTAATGTCAGAAAGTCCTAAGTCCGCCGTCAGCTGGGACCATGCCTGCTCTTTGCTCACAGACTCGACTGTCACCACGCCCGGTAGCCGCTCTACTTTGCCGATGAGGCTACCTGCGTCAACGCCGCTATCTAGATACGTCGAAATTACTAGCTGTGAGCCAAATTGATTTAATAATCCCTCAATTTGCCAGCTCACTTGCAAGCTTGTGCCGAATAAGAATAGCAGCACCGTCATTGTGCTGATAGCGGCCCAGTTCATCCATCCGCCGCGCCTAAGTCCCCTCAGCGACTCGTTGAGTAAGTAGTCGGTTTTGTTTAGAGATCTCAGCACAGTAGGTTCGGGTGATCGCGCTACAAAATGGATTCGGACCGTAAGCTTAGACGGGCATTAGCCTGATTATTCCCCGAATCAATATGACTTGATGCATGCCTTGATAGGCAACTTGGTAAGTCCCATGCTGTCTGGCCGGTTAGCTAGCGATACGTCCGAGGTTGCATTGCTATCTTGAAGTCGGTGTGAGTTGTTACAATATTCAAATCCAACACATATCAGTAGTCTTTAGTAAAAGAACCCATGGCCGCAGTCATCGAAGTCGAAAAGAAAAAGCTCAAAAAACCCCCCCTTTCCATTCATTATTTGGGCGATCGCGTGCTGCGTCAGCCTGCCAAGCGCGTTGCCAAAGTGGACAATACGCTGAGAGCGCTGGTACGTAAGATGCTGCAGACCATGTATAGCGAAGACGGCATTGGGTTGGCAGCGCCTCAGGTAGGCGTTAACAAGCAGCTGTTGGTCATCGATGCCGACCCAGAGAATGCGGCAGCGCCCCCGTTAATCCTGGTGAATCCTAAAATTACTGGCTACAGCGATGAGCAGGTTGCTGGTCAGGAAGGCTGCCTGAGCGTTCCCGGCGTTTATCTGGACGTGGTGAGGCCAGAGGCTATAGAAGTATCTTTTAAGGATGAAAATGGTCGTCCTCGAAAAATGAAGACCAATGACCTCGTTGCTCGTGTCATTCAGCATGAAATGGACCACTTGAATGGCGTGATGTTTGTAGACCGTGTGGAAAACGCGATCTCTTTGAATCAGGAGCTGAAGAAAAATGGCTTTGCGATTAAAGATGTCAAAAAAATTCGCTAGAAAGCGCCCGCTGGGTGCGAAATTGTTGGGTAGGTATTTATCGGAGAAAAATCTGTGACTCCTAAGAGTGGCGCGTTATTGGGTGTGGCCTGTCTGACTGCGATCGCTGCAGTCGGTTCTATGTTTGAGCTGTCTTCTGGCGATCCAGATTGGGGGACTGCCCCAACGGCTGTGATTTTGGCCTTGAGTATTCCGGCGGGTGTGTTGTCATTTATGGCGGCTGTGAAAGACGCCCGTGCCAATATGTAGGTGTGCTATTCCTACAATGACAAACCCCCAGACATACCGATATGTCTGGGGGTTAAGCGTATGGGTTTGGATAGCGTGAAAAGTACGCCTAGAAGCTCACGCTGGAATTAGTCTTCGTAGAGCCAAGGTTTCATCGTCGATTCCCAGCTGCAAAGGTCTTCGCCAAACCATAGCTTGATTTCGCTCTCCGCTGTTTCGGGTGCGTCCGAGCCGTGAATGATGTTGCGACCGATGGTGATACCGTAATCGCCACGAATAGTGCCGGGCTCAGCTTCTAAAGGATTGGTTGCACCAATCAGCTTGCGAGCGGAGGCGATTACACCTTCACCTTCCCATACCATCGCGATAACCGGCGCTGAAATGATGTATTCAACCAGCCCTTTGAAGAAGGGACGCTCTTTGTGTACTGCGTAGTGAGACTCAGCCAATTCTCTCGATACAGACATCTGCTTTAGCCCAACGAGCTTGAATCCCTTGGTCTCAAATCGGCCGACAATGTCGCCCACTAAGCCCCGCTGAACGCCATCTGGCTTAATCATGATAAAACTCTTTTCCACGGACAATTGCTCCTAATAACTGCGTACGGATAGGATCAGTTCCATCGCTCAACACGGGGCCGCCCATGGTCAGAGGGGGCTGGATGCGTACAGAGCTATGAAACCTTTCCTATGCTCAATAACTGAGGTCGCTTTGTAAACCCCTTAGCCGTTTCTTTTGGACGGTTTTTGGATTGCATGAATTATCCATTTACAGCAGGAATGTCTATCGTAATCACTGGCCGCGGTAGGGTACTTGCCCGTTCGTGTCCGATGTCTGGTGGATTGCCCAGCTCTATTTTGTCTGGCTGCGGCGATCGCTTTGCTGGTGACAGCATGCGCGATGTAGAACTGCTGGCCTGCGCTGCAAGATGGTTAGAAGAGAGCTGGCGCAGCGTTCTAATTTGGCGAGCATTTGCCCAGGCGATCTGATGTTTGCGAAGGGTTCTAGCTTCTTGTGCTCGTTCAGCATACGCCCAAGCAATTTCAGCGGGCGTCATCTGAGGCCCTACGAATTGTCCAGGGATGCCTGACAAATTGAAAATGTAGATAATGTCGCCGTTAACAGTCCTTTCAAAATAGGCCCCAAATGCCTGAGCCTGACGGTGTAGATAGTGCCGGGCGTCTGTGCCGCTTAGGCGGGTATACATGGCCAGCTCCAGTGCACTCACACGTCCTCTTCGCTGCCTCAGCAAATCGTAGAATGTTCGGTTGAGACGGGTATGACGGTGCTGGAGCAACTGCTGATGGTGCTGCTGCCTGCGCCATAGCCAAAAGCTAAATGCTGGGATACCGAGCAAAATCACCAGCGGCCACAGGAAGTGTAGTAAAACCAGTGCGCATAGACCAAGGAGTCCAAGCAGTGAGGCCAAGCGAGGAGTGAAACTTAGATCAGAAGGAGATGCCATCGCAAAGTTTAACGGGGTTAACCAGTCGTCGCGTTTGTGAGTTGGAGGGGGACTGTCACACGGAGTTGTTGATCGCTGATGGGTCAGTAATTGGTGTGTTGGCAGTAGGGGTATTGGCAAATACGTGGTGAACTGCGACCGCAATCCGGGCCAGGTCTTCATCGAGCAATGGCGGCCAGTTTACATTGGCCGCGTAGCCGGATTCGAAAAGGTTACGGCTTTCGTAAGCTGCCAAGAACAGCGCCTGTGCCAGAGTCCGGTCTATTTGTGAGGCAGTCTGCAGGCCGCCGTGAATGACTCTGAGTGCCAGTAGTAAGGATGTGACTTGGCCGGGTACGGGCGGATGGCCTCGGCGCAGCCGCCCCAGGAAGGTATCCGCTGTCTCGTACTGAGGCAGCATTTGTGTGATGAGCTCTTGGCAGGCGCTCTGAAAGTCCATCGATGCTCGGCGTCTATTGAGCGCCTACAGAAAATTTCTATGTCAGGCTGTAATGCCGGTGACCCGTGAGGGCACTATTTAGCTATCTAATCAAAACCTGTTGAAGCAATTTAGGCAAGTTTTACAGATAATTCACTCATTGAAGCCCTGCTTGCCCAGAAATCAGTTCACACTGAAAGATGGCAAGCGTTGGCATTGTCTCTTTGCGCGAGTGGCAGAAGCAGGCAATGTCTGGGCCCAAGCCTTTGCCATAGGCCTATTTCTCTATATGTTTGTCTTTAGGTGTCTATAGGGCTTTCAGGTGGCTGATGGCCCTGATGATCTGGATTTATCTTTATTTTTTACATTGCTCTATGGCGTTATCTTCATTACCTGCCCAGCCCAATTCTTCGGTCCCGCCCAATTCTCCGGTTCCCTTTGTTGATTTGGCCTGGCAGCATCGCCCGATTCAGGCTGACATTTTAGCCGAAGTTACAGCCAGATTAGAGCGTAATGACTATGTCTTAGGTTCGGCGGTGGCTGAATTTGAAGCGTCTTTTGCGGCAGCCTGCAGGACTGCCCACGGTGTTGGCGTTGGCTGTGGTACAGATGCGATCGCCTTGGGGCTGACTGCGTGCGGTGTTTGCGCTGGCGATGAAGTGATTTTACCGGCCAACACGTTTGTCGCTACGCTGATTGGTATTGTGCGCATTGGCGCGGTGCCGGTCTTTGTCGATTGTGATCCAGAGACTGCCCTGCTCGACTTGGTGGCGACAGAATGCGCCATTACTCGGAAGACTCGGGCGATTGTGCCGGTTCACCTCTATGGTCAGATGGTGTCTCCGGCTGCGCTGCTGGATCTCGCTGAGCGCTACGAGCTGATTATTTTTGAGGATGCGGCTCAGGCGCACCTCGCTGAGCGAGAAGGCTATCGGGCCGGGTCTATCGGCCTAGGCGCGGCATTCAGCTTCTATCCCAGCAAAAATCTGGGGGCGCTGGGCGACGGCGGCATGCTGGTAACTCAAGGATCTGTGATTGCTCAAACGGTGCGATCGCTGCGCAACTATGGCGCCACCCGAAAATATTTTCACACCGATCCTGGCGGCACCAATAGCCGACTGGATACCTTACAAGCGAGTGTTTTGCAGCTCAAGCTGCCCCACCTTCCCGCTTGGAATCTGGAGCGCAATCGTCTAGCCGCCTACTATGACAGCGCCCTAGGGCCTCTTGCTGAGAAAGGCATTATTCCGATGAAGAATGCCAGCGGTCAGGGCCATGTGTACCATCTCTACGTCGTGCGCGTGACGGTGGATTGCCCGGTTGATAGGACGGTCCTACAGCTGGAAATGACCAATCGCAGCATTCAAACAGGTATTCACTATCCAACGCCCTGCCACCTGCAGCCCGCCTTCCAATCTTTGGGCCACCATGTCGGAGATTTCCCCCATTCCGAAGCTTTGAGCCAGGAGATTTTGTCTCTGCCCATGTATCCTGGCCTGACGACAGATCAAATAGATTATGTCGTTGATGCGATCACCTCCGCTGTTGGTGCAGCTGCGCCAACAGCCAAAGCCCTCGTTTAATCTCGGTCCCTTTCGATGTGTTCTCTCCTGTATTAACGTGTCTTCAATCCCAGCTTCCAACACCAGAACTAACGCCAGCAAGGGTTTCCCGCTTGAGGCCATTATTCTTGGCCTGGTTGCTGTTCTCTACGTTCCACTGCTATGGCACTGGGTCGATGGCTGGTTGAACAAGTCCATCAGTATTCAGCACGAGTACTTTAGTCATGGTCTTTTAGGCCTTCCGTTTGCTGCCTACTTGGTGTGGGAGCAGCGCGATCGCTGGACCCAGTTACCGAGCAGATCCCACTGGTTAGCGTTTCCCTCGCTACTGGTCGCCTCCCTGTTCTACAGCAGCGGTTTGCTGGACTCCATGAATCTTTCTCTGCCGCTACTGCTGGCAGGTCTGCTACTGGTCATCAAGGGCTTACCGGGATTTCAGCTGTATGCTTTTCCCTGGCTGCTGATTTTGCTATCTACCCCGACTCAGCTGCCGTATCTTATAGAGCCTTACGTGCTACCGCTACAGAGCTTCATTGCAGGGGTCGCTGGCTTTATTCTGCAGCAGTTTGATGTCAACGTTTTTGTCGATGGTATCTACCTATATGTAAATGATCAGCTGGTCGAAGTTGCGCCGCACTGTGCCGGGCTCAAAATGCTCTTTACCAGTTTGTATATGGGCCTAATCTTGACCTACTGGACGGGCCTCAACCGTTCACGCCTCAAAACCGGACTCTTTTTTACGGGCATCATTGGCATCAGTGTGGTCGGCAATATTATCCGCAATGCTACGCTGACGTATTTCCATGGCGCGCAAATGACGGGGGCTTTTGAATGGCTTCACGACAGCTGGGGGGGAGACCTTTACTCTGCTGCCATGTTGGGTCTTCTGATCGTTTTGATTCGAGTATTAGAGCACTACGCACCTGATACACTGCGGATAAATCCCGATGCGTCGGGAAGTGTTGTAGCATCACCTAGCCCTCCTTCCCCCAATTCTCCTGGTAATTCATCCAACACAGGTGGTGTAAACCCAGTGGGTCCCCGGCAGCGCTCTCACCCTGCGGCTAAAAACAGCAGACCTAAAAACGGCAGACCCAAACCGACAAAGCACGATTATTTCTAGCCTCGCTGATATTCACCCTACTGAGTATTTGCCCCGTATTTGACCCAAGTCAGATTGACTCCACTGTAAAGCTGACCTTCCGTTCGGAAACCAAGGATTTTCTTTTGTGTCTTTTTCTACACTGCCGGACAACCTAACAAAAAAGTCCACCGTCAAATTAATTGTGATAGTGGTTTTGGCGCTCTTTGTCGCAGTCAGTGCACTCCCTCGGTATGTTTCAAGCTGGCCCTGGTCTAGTCCTTTGAAGGTGCAAAATCAACCAGCGCTACAGGCCATTCGTGAGCAAGGGCTTGCCTTGCCCGGATGGCAGGTTGACGATCAGGTGAAAACCAAAATCGGTGGAGATACTTGGTCTATCCAACAGCTGTCGGCGACTGGGCCAGAAACGACGACTCCTGATGCCGCTCCTACAATATTTTTGCTGCTTCGTCCCCAGGTTTGGGAGGCCGATCAGCCAGAAGTCGAGTGGTTGGATCTGAAAGGTTCGCAGCAGTGGGAAACAGACTCCCGTCAGTCTTTGCCAATTGAAGTTCTGATAAATGGTCAGAAAGATCGCAAAACTGTCCGGATTAATACTGATTTCTTCCGTGCATGGAGTAAGGATCAAACCTACGCCATTTTGCAGTGGTATGCCTGGCCGACGGGCGGTAGCCCATCTCCAGCCGGCTGGTTCTGGGCCGATCAGAAGACGCAATGGCAGCACCGTCAGAGAATGCCGTGGGTTGCAGTCAGTATCTGGCTGCCAATTGAGCCGCTGGGCGACATCGCTCCTTACATTGCAGCGGCAAAGTCTTTAGGGCAATCAGTGCAGTCTGCGCTTTCGCAGACTGTATTCCCCGAGGCGTTACTTCCTCCGTAGATGGGCATGTCCAACCCAGATTGAGTTATTCCGCCAATATGGGAAGGGTTTTAGATATCTTATTGGGTTGGTAGGGAGGATATAAAGATACGTCAATGTGAGTTTTGTGACAGTATATTTGGGATGGTGCGCAGGTTAGAGTGAACGTAGTATTACGCATCTGGTCTGCTAAGCAATTAGCCTAAAACACGACTTAAAAATCCAATTATCCGTGGTTATCACTAGATAGCCTTCTACAATTTTTTCGAACGGTTATGAATAACGGGTTGTCAGCTTCCAACCGATTTCTATTTTTTCTCTCTGCAGTGAGGTCCCTTTCTTCAGCGCGATCGCTATTGGGCGTACTCTGCTTGCTCAGTACGGTGAGTGTCGCTACACCGGCACTGTCTCAGCTCACGCCGTCTGTGGAAGAACGCCCCACAGAAAAGCAGCTGACAGAAAAGCAGCTGACAGAAAAGCCGCTCACAGAACGGCAGCTGACTGAAGAACTAGGCGCTGAAGAGTCAGCAGAGCTGACTGAGGAACAGGCCATAGAGCCGACTTTTTCTGTTGAAGATACCATAGCGCAGGCCTCTGATGCGCCGTCGTCTCCCGAGACTGACTCGACTTTGCCAACGCTCACGCCGCCTGAAGAGGCCGCGCCCGTTGTGCCTGCACCCGCAGTAGAAGAAGCCCCTGTCCGCGGTGTATCCGCATCTCCAGTCGATCAGGTGCCGACCTTGCCGCCACAATCTGGCCCTCGCTTCGACCCCCTTCTGGTTGCGCCAAATACCGGTGTGAGTCCTGCCTTGCGGTCATCTTTTGAGGACTATCATCTTGGGCCTGGCGATTCTATTTTTGTGAGTACCCAGCGCTATCCGGATCTCAGCTTCCAAGCAACGCTGGACCTGCAGGGTAACGTCATCGTGCCGATTCAGGGTGCAGTGAACCTAGAAGGACTCACACTGCGCGAGGCAGAAGGCCTCCTACGGGCAATTTACAATCAGTTTGTTGTCATCCAAGAGAATCGAGATGTTGCCATTACGCTAGTGGCCCGCCGAGGCGTCGAGGTGACTATTCTAGGTGCCGTCCAGCGTCCGGGCTTCTATCCTCTGGCAGACCCTAGCGTTTCAACGGCACTGCTGACAGCGGGCGGCGCCACGCAGACTTCCGACCTCAGGAGCATTCAGGTTCAGCGTCAGCTACGACGCAATGGCGGCATTGTGGAGGAGACCGTGAACGTCGATCTCTTTACGCCGCTGAAGGAGGGGAATTCTCTGCCAAATGTGCGACTAGAAGATGGTGATGTTGTGATCATCCCTGAATTACAGCCCGACCAGCTAGACGATTACGACAGCTTTTTGGTCGCTCGTTCGACCTTGGCACAGCCGATTATCAATGTCCGTTTTCTGAACTATGCAGGCGGACGTGGTGGCGTGGGCACCCTCAATCTCAACAACGGAAGTTCATTTATTGATGCGGTTACGGTGCTGGGCGTGAATCCTGATAATGCTAATTTGGGTGATGTTGCCCTTATTCGCTTCGACCCTGAAACGGGCCGAGCCGTAACGGTTAGCTTAGATGCAAAATCTGCCATCCTAGGGGATATCACCCAAAATCCACCATTGCAGGATAGCGACGTCATCGTTGTGGGCCGCAACCTGATAGGTCGTCTCTCGTTTGCTTTGGAAACGGTGACAAGGCCGTTCCGCGATGTTTTTGGATTTACCAGATTTCTGGATGATGCCTTTAACGACAGTCTGTTTTAACAGCTGTATCGGGTCAGCTTTATCTAGTCCGAGTTGTTTAGTTTAAGTTACCTAGTTCAAGTTGCCTAGTTCAAGTTATCTAGTTCAAGTCATGTGGTCCAACGTTATCTAGCTAAGTTGTCTGGCCAAAGTAGCCCACCAAAGTGGCCCAATAGCCCTCTGCGGCTGCTCCTTTTATTCAAAGATTGCATGACTCGTTTGTATCTACCTTCTAAAGATTGCATTTCCCGAGCTGTATTTTCTGCACTGACCTTACTTTCCGCGTACTGAACCCCCTCGAAGTCCCATGGCATCACCCTTCTTAAAACGCTACCTACTTGCGCTAAATCGCTATAAGTGGCCAGGTCTGTTTACTTTCCTGTCTATTTTGGGTGCGTCGAGCGTGGTGGCTTTTCAGCCGGAACCTCCCGCCGAATACTACTCGGAGGGCGTTCTAGTCGATAATTCGCCACTGGTGGCGTTCTCAAATACAAGTTCCCAGGTGCAGACACAGGGCTTAGGCATTATCAATGAAGACTTGCTGCTGTCGGATATCTTGCTGACTGAGGTATCTAATCAGCTAGCTAGTCAGGGGGTTGAGTATACGCCTGCTGAATTGGTCGCCAGTACTCGAATTGCGGTTGATTCTGCGTCGGCGACTGAAGGGCAAGCTGCCCAGGGGCAGAGGGTGACGGTGCGCTTCGTTGGGGATGACGCTGAAGTTACAGAAACCGTTTTGACGACGATGTTCCAGGCCATGGTGGAGCTGAGCCAGGCGACTAACCGGGCTCGTCTGCGGGCGATTACTGATGAGCTAGATCAGCGCTTGCCAGAAATTGAGACGGATCTGCGAGAGGCTGAGCAGGCGCTAGAGGCTTATGATCGCATTGAGGGACCGGCTATTCAGGCTTCGATTGATGGTAGCTTGCTGAGTGCCATTTCTGGCAGTCAGCAGCAACTTCGCACGAATCAGATCACCTTGGCTGGCATTGAAGCTCAGATGCGCAGCATTCAGTCGCAGCTGGGAATGAACCCTCAACAGGCGTATGCTTCTTCTGCCTTGAGCGCGGATCCGCTGGTGGCTCAGCTGAGGGTTCAGATTTCTGATGCAGAAACACAGATGGCGCTGCAGCGTAGCCAGGGCATCAGAGACCAACATCCAACGATGGTGGCACTAAGAGAAAATTTGACGGCCTTCCGACAGCTGCTCAACCAGCGTTCGGCGGAGGTGCTTGGCGGTGACGGAACGGTGGCGCCGATTCCCAGCGGGGCGCAGTCGAACCTGGATCCAGCTCGTGCAGCTTTGGCAAATCAGCTGGTGGCGCTAGACTCGCAGCGGGATGCCATTTTGAGCCAGCAGCAGGTGATTGGTGATTCGGCTCAGGGCCTACGCCAGCAGTATGCCAGCTTGCCAAACAAGCAGCTAGAGCGCAATCGTTTAGCTCAACAAGTAGCCCTGCGCCGAGCGCTGTATGACCGTCTTCAAGCGAGCCGGGTAGATGCTGAAGCTGCAGAGGCAGAGACGGTCAGTAGTCTATCTGTGGCCAATCCACCGTTTACGGTTGAAAGCGATTCTGAACGGCCTTCGCCCGCGATGATTCTCCTGGCGGGTGCGCTGACAGGTTTGATCGTGGGAGGCGGCGTGGTTTACCTGCTCGATATGCTCGACGGTACGGTGCGCACAGCAGAGGAGCTGGAGGGCATTTTGCAGGAGCAGGAAGTGCCGATGCTTGGTCTCATTCCGGCGATGAAGACGCGTTCATCTCGGGCAGTGCCGGTGCTGGTTCAGTCGGATTCGCCGTACCACAGCAGCTACGAGCGATTGTTAAGTCGGTTACGACTGGTAGGGACTGATGAAAGCTCCATTGGGCCTCGTATGGTGGTTATTACGAGCACGAGGGCACAGGAAGGCAAAAGCGTCAGTGCTTACAATCTTGCGATCGCATCTGCTAGAGCCGGACGCCGGACACTTTTGGTAGAAGCCGATCTCCGTTCGGGGTCTAAAGCTGAGGTTTTGGGTCTGATGGTCGATCCGCAGTCTGTGTTGGAGCCACTGCGCTACTATGGCGGTCAGGTCGGTAATAGCCTGCAGATGGTCTCCCAGGTGGAAAATCTGTACGTCTGTCCTTCGCCTGGGCCACAGCGCCAGCCCGCTGCGATCATCGAATCTAGCGAGATGCAGCGATTCTTGAAGGATGCCCGTTCTCGGTTCGATATGGTGATTTTGGACACCCCTTCTCTGTCGCGCTGCGACGATGCTTTGCTGTTGGAAGATCAAACTGACGGTATCGTTTTGGTTGCCAGACCCGGCATAACTGAAAAAGCAGTCTTGGAGACAGCGCTGGAAGAACTGGAGCTGAGCGATGATGTGCGCTTGCTAGGCGCTGTTGTAAACGCGGCTACCGTCAGCGCTAACCAGCTTGCTGAAGAGGGCGATGATGTGGTCGATGAACCCTATGAGTTAGCTCGTGAGCCGGAGTTCAGTCGGCCTGCCCCTTCTGGTCGAATTGATTTTTAGGGCTCATCTGATTTTTAAGGCTCATGAGGGTCTAGATTTGGCCAGGCATATAGATATGTCCTACGATTGTTTTGCCGTGTGTGGCTTTAGGCAAAATCTTTCTTTGAGATATCAACGATGACGACTTATTACTTTGTGGCGGCTAGTCAGCGCTTTCTTCTGGAGGAAGAACCCCTTGATGAGGTACTGCAAGAACGCTACCGCCGCTACCAGGCCGAAGAGAGAGAAGTTGACTTTTGGCTGGTCAAGCAGCCTGCTTTTTTGGAGGCGCCTGGGCTTGCTGAGGTGAAAGCAAAGTGCCCTCAGCCTACGGCGGCAATCGTATCAACAGATAAAACCTTTGTGACTTGGCTCAAGCTGCGGTTGGAATACGTGGCCGTAGGTGAATTTGAAGCGCCTTCTGAGACTATCTCGGAGCCATTGGCGTCTCTGGAAACGGCGGCGTAGAGGCTGTACCCGGAGATATGTTCTCAAGGACAGGGCCTCAAAGCGTTAGGACATTTGCTATACAATCTTATGGCTGTGCTTATTTTGCTGTGATCGCACGCTCTTTTGTTCTTCCAGATAGGTTCATCATGCTGTTTGTTCATCGTTTGACGTTGGGGGTCTGTTGCCTGGGGGCAGCGATGAGTTTGCCTCTGAAACCGGTGTCTGCACAGTCCGCGCTGCCGGTTTGTCCTGCCCCGGCAGGTGGAGAATTTTTGCTGGTGGTACGGGGTGATTCAGAGGCTGAACGAGCTCAGATTGCGTCTATTCTGCCGGTTGAGAGTCCTGTTCTGGTCTGTCGCTATCTAGATGAAGTGGTTGTACGCGCAGGCGGATTTACCAGTCTGGAGACGGCAAACGCATGGGCGTCATACATGACGACGGTAGAAGATTTTGAAAGCTTTGTCTTGAGGCCTGCGAGCTCTTCAGAAGTTGCGACAAGTGGTGAAACGAGTGGACAAGTTGCCTATCAACCTCAGCTACTAGGGGCGGGCTATGCGGTCCTGGTCGACTACGATAATCGGCCAGAAGTGGCTACCGCAGTCGGCCAGCTGGTCCAACCGGTTGGACTGGCGGTGTATCAGCAGAAGGCGTATCTGCTGGCTGGCTATTCTGTCGATCCGTCGATCGCCGCAACGACCCTGCAGCGACTTAGCAACGCGCAGCTGACGGCTGTTTTAGTAGATGCTCAGCAGGTTGTGCGGCTCACCTCTGAGGTTGCCAGATAGGCTTTACGAAACAAGTCTCTATTCAGTTCCTGGCTGAGTCTTGGCTGAGCCCAGTCGAACTTGATGCGCTCTATTTGAGTCCGATTATGGTGCCGACGGTCGGGTCTGAAAGCCAGGCGATGATCACGCCGAGGGCTGAACCTGCAATCACCTGAACGGGCGTGTGGCCCAGCAGCTCTTTGAGACGATCTTCATTGAATTCGGCGTTTTCTTGGAAGAGTTCGTCGAGAATCTGATTGAGAACCTTGGCTTGCTTTCCAGCGGCCTGTCTGACGCCGGCTGCGTCGTACATGACGATCACTGCAAATACTGAAGTCACGGCGAAGGCAGGGGTGCCCCAGCCAATGGTTTGGCCAACCCCGCAGGCGAGCGCTGTCACCAGAGCCGAGTGTGCACTGGGCATACCACCCGTTTCGACGAGGACTTTGGGATTGATAGAGCGGTGCTGAATAAACTCGAAGATGAGCTTAAGCGTTTGAGCTGCGAGGCAGGCGATCAATGCTACCCAGAGCACGTGATTGTGAAAAATTTCGCTAAAGTCCTGCATGGGTCAGTGTTATCGGCAAATAAAGTTGATGGAGTGGCTGGTTGGCAAGGCGTGCAGATGGCAAGGACGCTCAGTGGGTTCTGGCTGTGATGTATCGTGCGATCGCAATCAAGGGCTGAGCGCGTTGATCAAAAACAGAAAGTTCGTCAATGGCTTCGGCGACCAGTGCCTCAGCTTTTCGCTGCGACTCTTCTAGGCCCCAGAGGCTGGGGTAGGTCGCTTTCTGCGCGGCGACATCCTTGCCGACTGATTTACCCAGGGCTTCTGGTGTGGAAGTGATGTCTAGCACGTCATCGACGATTTGAAAGGCTAAGCCAATGCGCTGGGCATATCGCTCTAGTCGCTCAACGATGCCTGGCTCAGCGCCCGCAAGCAGGGCGCCCGATGTTACAGAAACTTCTAGCAGGGCTGCGGTTTTGTGCATGTGAATGAAAGTCAGGGTCTTTTCATCGACGGCGGTGCCTTCGGAGGCCAGATCGACAATTTGACCGCCGACGAGTCCAGCTGCGCCAACGGCTTTACCGAGTTGGGCAACGACGGTGAGAATATTTTGGGTCGCGGCACCCTGACTTTCTGAGGCGGTTTTTTGAGGGGTCTGGGTAGCAATCAACTCAAAGGCATAGGTCAGTAGGGCATCCCCTGCGAGTACGGCCACATCCTCACCATAAACTTTGTGGTTAGTAAGCTGACCTCGGCGGTAATCGTCGTTGTCCATCGCCGGGAGATCGTCGTGGATCAGTGACATGGTGTGAACCATCTCAAGGGCGCAGGCTGTCGGCATTGCGATACTTGGGTTGCCGCCAATTAGCTCGCAGGTTGCCAGACATAGGATGGGCCTTAGTCGCTTCCCACCTGCCATTAGCGAATAGCGCATTGCCTCGTAAATCTGCTCAGGATAGATCACGGGCAGGGCAGCATCTAGAGCAGCTTCGACCTGGGTAGCGCGATCTTTGAGGTAGCGCTTGAGGTCGAAGGTGCTGGAGGGGGCAGAATTAGTGGTCACCATGGAACAAAGAGCAGAGAGAAGTGGGTCTAGAAGGTAGAAATAACGTCCTCAGTTCAGCTGCAGCGGGGCTGTAGGGCGAATAGGAAAGCGATTTTGGGTATGCAGGTTGGAGGCATGCGGATTGGGGGCATGCAGGTTGAGGCATGCGGGTTGAACTACGGCGTCTGAGGTGCCGTAAGACTTGCTGTAGGAGGCTGGAGGCTGACTGGAATTTGCAGGCGACCGCAGTAGCTGGCAATCGTATTTTCTAGCAGCATGGTGACGGTCATGGGCCCGATACCGCCGGGGACGGGAGTAATGGCACCGGCAACGGGTTCTACAGCCGTAAAATCAACATCGCCGACTAGACGAGACTTTCCAGTGGCTGGATCGCTAATGCGATTGATTCCTACATCAATCACGGTGGCTCCAGGCTTAACCATGGCTTCGCCAATTAGGTTGGGTATGCCGACAGCTGCTACTAGAATATCGGCTGAGCGGGTTAATTCGGACAAGTTTTCTGTTTTTGAGTGGGCAAGTGTTGGGGTCGCATTGGCCGCAAGCAGCATTAGGCCAATTGGTTTACCAACTAGAATGCTACGCCCCAATACAACCGCTTTTTTTCCCTCTATCGGAATGTCGTACGCTGAGAGCAATCGCATAATGCCAGCGGGTGTACAGCTACGCAGACCCGCGTCCCCCCTTACCAGTCGGCCAAGATTGATCGGATGCAGGCCATCGGCGTCTTTCTCGGGGGTGATGAGATTGAGCAGGGCGGTCGCATCTAAGTGGTTAGGTAGTGGCAGCTGAACTAGAATGCCATCGACGAGGGGGTCCTCATTGAGCCTGAGTATTTCCTCAGTGAGAGTGGCCTGCTCAGTTTTGTGCGGCAAATGCTTACCCAGGGATGCAATCCCAAGTCGCTCGCAGGCGCGCTGTTTATTTCTGACGTAGGCAGTGCTAGCGGGGTTGTCACCAACCATAAGAACCGCTAGGCCGGGCGGACGACCGAATTCGGCTTGCCAGTGCTGAATATCTGCTATGCGGGCGGTCTGAATTCTTTGTGCGAGAGCTTTCCCGTCAAGGAGCTGGGCCATAATATTAAGGTATGCTGCTGGCTGTGGGGCAATGGTCTGGGCGTAAGCCACAGCCTGTACTCCTCAACGTATGGAGTATTAAGCGCTGACACCAGATTACCAAAGCCCAGCTAAAAAATTAATGGGATTTGGTTGTTTGAAGGGTGGGTCAGCCGGTTGTTTTCTGCGCGTGGTTTGTTGCTTACTGTTCGCTAGCGCTGATTTGTGAGCTGTGATGAATTTTGTTGGCAGGTGCGTTGCACACTAGTGCGAGCAGGCCGATGAAGGTCTTGGTGTAATTGCAGCGTTCTAAGTGTGTATCCTGGCGTGCATGTCTCAGAAATATTGATAGGACATCGATGAAATATCGCTCTGTGTATGAATTTGTGTGTAAAAGTGTGGGCGCAAACCTGGTCTGCAATACAGCCACTGAGCGGATCCCTAATGCGCGCAATGGGAGAGTTTGGCCTGTCGACATGCGCTTGTGCCTGCTAGCAGGCGGCGTTGCTTTGAGCTTGGCATTGAGCGGCTGTACGATGTCTTCTGGGCCCGCTGATTCAGCCTCTCAGACAGACGCGGAAACTTCAGGGCCATCGAGTGAGCAGCCTTCGACAGTGAGGTTGCCTTCTATTCGGCTCTCTCGCCGCGCGGCTGTGCCTATTGCTTCTCTAGCTGCTGACCGCGCGCAGGAAACAGTGGCTGTGTCAGGCGAGGTTGCGCAGCGAGTGGCTGTTTTAGATGGCTGGCTCTATCAGGTTCAAGATGAGACGGGCAGTCTGTGGGTTGTGACAAATCAGTCTGAACCGGTTATGGGTGCGGCGGTGACCGTTGAAGGTACTTTGCGTTATGAGTCGATTGTGGTTGAGGGCATTGACGCGGGCGAAGTGTATCTCGAAGAGACAACCTACCGGCAGGAAGAGCGCTAATCTGAAAATGCCAGCCTACCGTGAGCATGAAATTACCCTGGCTAGCTTTTCTCAAATTGATGAAGAGATAGGTGGACACGACTTTACGCCTGCTGAGTATGCCGTGCTTAGGCGCGTCATTCATACAACGGCTGACTTTGAATTTAGGCAGCTTGTGCAGTTTAGGCATGGGCCGATTGAAGCGGCTATGGCTGCCATGCAGAACCGTGTGCCCCTGATTACTGATGTTTCGATGGTGGCAGCGGGTATAGAAACGGTGATGAAGCGCACTTGGCAAGCGCCGGTCGTTAGCGCTATTCAGCAAGCACCTCTGAGCGTGGCTCCAGAGCAAACGCGCAGTGCGGCAGGGATGCTACGCTGCCTGGCTGAATATCCAGGGTCGATTGTTGCGGTCGGCAATGCGCCAACTGCTTTGCTGGCACTCTGTGAGGAGATTGCGAGTGGGCACTATCGGCCTGCGCTGGTCGTGGGTGCGCCCGTGGGTTTTATCAATGTTGTAGAGTCAAAGCGATCGCTCTCTGAGCTAGCTGTGCCACATATCTTGGTAAATGGCCGAAAGGGGGGATCTGCTGTTGCTGCTGCGATTCTTAATGCGCTGATGATTTGGACCTGGGAGCAGTAGGTGTCTGAAGCTGGGAGGGCAGATGATAAGACGCAAGCGGTCCCTGTTGCTCCGCCGATACAGGTTGTGGGGATTGGGCTAGCCGGGATAGACGGCTTGTCTCCAGCTGTCCTTGCGGTGGTACGAGCGGCAACTGTCGTGATCGGGGCGCAGCGCCACTTGGAAGCCTTTTGTCAGGCAGACCTGGGCACTGAGCCTGAAATGTGGCCACTGGCTGACTTTGCAGCGATGTTCGATAGGCTGCGATCGCACCTAGCTACTCACCCAGAAACGCGAACCGTCTTTCTGGCGACGGGCGATCCGCTGTTTTTTGGCATAGGCCGTCTGCTATTACAGGCTTTTGCCCCCGAGCAGCTGGTATTTCATCCTCAAGTAAGCGCTTTGCAGCTGGCATTTAGCCGGTTGAAGGTGCCCTGGCAAGCGGCTACGCTGGTGAGCGTACACGGTCGGGGAGAGCAGCCGCTACTTAAAGCCCTAAAGCGCGGCGACTCCAAAATTGGCGTGCTGACCGATGGTGTATTTACGCCGAGCGCGATTGCCGATCTGATAGTCTCGCTCGACTTGCCCATGACCTATCAGATGTGGGTATGCGAAAATCTGGGCGGTCCGGCAGAGTCGGTGAGTCTGTATGAGCCCAAGGCCGACAGCCGCCTGCCCTATGCGGTACTGAACGTTGTCATTTTGCTCCGACAGCCTGAAAAAAGCGCTTCAGACGGTGCTGAAACCGATAGGCTTCCCCTAATTGGTCTCCCTGATGCGGCTTTCAAAAGCTTTCCTGACCGGCCCACGCTGATGACCAAGCGAGAAATTCGGCTGCTGATACTAGGTGAATTGGCACCAAGGGCCGGCGACACCGTTTGGGATATTGGTGCGGGTACGGGTTCTGTGAGTGTAGAACTCAGTCGCCTATGTCCGTCAGCGCGCCTATATGCCGTTGAGAAAACGGCAGTGGGAGCTGCTTTGATTCGTGCCAATGCGGCAAAGCTGGCGCTCGCACCTATACAGGTTATCCATGGCCGGGCTCCCGATGTGCTGAGCACCTTACCCACGCCGAGCTGCGTCTTTATTGGGGGGAGTAGCGGGCAGCTCATCCCTATCTTGGAGTGTGTGAGTGACGTGACCTGTGATGGTACAGAGGTTCGAATAGTATTAGCGATCGCAACGCTAGAGCATCTCAGTGCGGTAATGGCGTGGTCGCGTGCTAGCGAATCCTCAAGACGATGGACAGCGCGAGCGAAGCAAATTAATATTTCTCGCTCGCTGCCAGTTGGACCATTAACTCGATTTTCTCCGCTCAATCCTATTACCTTGGTCACGATAAAAAAGGACTGAATCCAAATCCAACGGGTCTCTGTTGAAATTGCTTTTGTGAATTTATATCAATTGGTTTGAATTGGTTTGAAATCCTAGAACGATTTGGAGTCCTAGAAAGTTGATAAAACTAGCTTAAGCAGTGTTTCTCCTCATTTGATGACTGCCTATCAGGTTTAATTGTGATTCATCCACAATTGCTTAGCAAAACTCTTGCATAGCTGACTTAACAACCAATGCCTTTGAATCTTTGGGTTAGTAAAAACCCCGTTCAATTCTCTGTGTCGCCGCCTTCGGAATTTTCGTCTTCTGATGAGCTACTAAGCTGCTCTAATCGGATGTGCTTGTAGCCAAGCTTGATCATAAACTCATCACCTGGCTTCAATCCCATTTCCTGCGTGTAAGTAGAGCCAATGACAATCTGCCCGTTTTTGTGAACGCTTACGCGGTAAGTTGGCTCCCGTCCCCTACCGTCTTTTGTCCCTTCTGGGCTGAGAGAAATACCCCTCGCTTCTAAAAGTGCATCGTAGAAATCAGCTAGGTTGGCCCTGACTTGATTATTTTTAGTAAGCGTGTAGTATCCACACCCCTGCGCCCTTTCTCTTTTGGAAAGGTGAGCCAGCTCATTGAATTTCTGAAGCAGTGCTTTCCCCTTCAACGGCACGTTTTTATCAGCCATAGCCCTCTAATATCTAGCTTAGAAAGTTCACAGAAAATCTTGTTGAGTTCGGCTTAGCAATACAAACAGTATAAGCCTGTAAAACAATCACATATAAACATAAAATGCGATAAAAATAAAAGCTCGTGATACGGATGATGGGCCGGTGGAAGCTTTTACTAAAGTGCGATTGAGAGCACGATTGAGGCAACCCGTCGATATCGTCGATCAACTCGCTTTAGATTGATGGGTTTAAAGTCCCACCCTTAAATTCCTGGTACCCAAGCTATTTTTGCTGCTCTGTGACTTAAATTCTGATATAAATAGCCGCACTATCTATATGTGAAAGCGTTGTTTTATTCTAAATGATTACAATCATCCTATTAGTTTGAACCTCTGTTTTAGAAGAGCTGCTCAACAATAACGTATCACTACCCCGAACTATTACATACTATCCCCTTATCGGTGATGTAAAGGTTTGATGGTATCGTCAAGCATAGATGATTCTCAATGGTGACAAAGATAAGTTGTGTGTTTTTCTATTGTTCCCGAAGCTTTTGCTTTGAATTATCATCAGAGCGAAAGAATGAAAAGCCTTACAATCTCTCTGATTCGGGATTTGAAAGAGTTATCTGCACAAGATGTGCCACGGGTCTTTGAAGATCGAGCTCAGTGTGTGACACGAACCGCAGACTCAGCATATGGCTTAAATCCCCTATCATAAACTAATGTAAAGTCCGCTCTTAAGTTGATCGCTTTAAGGTTTAGTGCGACTCTTTTACCGACTACTTTGAACCCCCTTTCCCAGAAGTCTCTAATAGCAATGACATCACCTCAGCCAGAACCCGCTCACCCAGAACCCGCTCAGCCAGAACCTGCTCAGCCAGAATCCTCTGAGCCAGCATTGCAAGCGGCATCACAAAAAGAAGGCCTGTCGCTCTCTCAGCCTGCTGGCGACGTCTCTTCGCCTGGTTTCGGATGGACTCAGTATGCGGAGCTGCTCAACGGTCGGTTTGCGATGGTTGGCTTTGTGGCGTTGCTGATTACTGAGTGGGTTACTCGCCAGGATTTTTTCTCATGGTTAGGTTTTTAGGTGGGTGCTGCGATCGCTTTAGCTGATTTGCCCATCTATAAAAGTGGTACAGAAAAAGTGGTACAGAAGAAGTGAGCCAAAAAACGCACAGACTCCCATGGGCACTGTGCCGTTCTTGCAGGGAATTCTCAGAAAAGGCTTTTCTCAGAAAGTGTGTCTCAGAAAGTGTGCTTCCAGATGAAAAAGTCGGCAGAGTAGTACGCTACTCTGCCGACTTCTCAAGACCTATTCGATACGGGTTGAGTCGTTTAGCTATCTATCTATTAGCTATCCATCTAATAGCCATCGCTTTGAAGCCCCTGTAATTTCGAAGCTCACAGGTGTCTATGCAAGCCCGGTATTTGCGCCGGGACGGCCTGTAGCTAGCTCTACCTTCACGATGGAACCACCCATTTTTTGAATGCGCTGCTGCTCTTTAAACCAGTTGTCGTAGGGGACTAGCTTTGTGAAGTAAGTGTTCTGCAACTCGCGCTGAGTTCGAATCCTGGATTGGCTAGGGACGCAGGCAGTGACTCGAAACATTCGCATAGTAATGGCCTCTTGAGGTATCTAAATTCTAAATTTTTCTATCTAAACGCCAGACTTAGACGCTACGGCGCAATGGAGTGATGGGCAAATTGCTGAGAAGCTCTTTTCTAAGAACAGTGATTCTAGCAGCAGCTTTGTTGTCACTATCTAGAAGTCTGATACGTCAATGCTAACCAACCAAAGCCACTTAACTAGCCTTTAGCTTCCTAACACTCACTTCAGACTTCTAGAGAGTTGAGGTGTGTTCATCGGGTAGTCACCTCTGATAGATCAGAGCTGCCTAGCCACGTCTTATGGCCGGATGCGACACCCGCGAACTTGCTAAATTTCCCTTGAGATTATGTATCTCTTGAGATAAGGAGAGTGACGACTAGCTCAAGCCAGAGCAGATGTAGTCGAGATAAACGCCCATTTCTTTACCGGCATCAGCGCCAACGAGGCTAGCGGTAACTTCTTTGATTGCCTGGATTGCCTGAACGGTTGCACCGACAGGAACGCCCAAGGAATTGTAAGTCTCTTTCAGACCGTTGAGCACTCGCTCATCGAGAATGGAAGGGTCGCCAGCGAGCATGGCGTATGTGGAGTAGCGCAGGTAGTAGTCCAAGTCGCGAATGCAAGCAGCATAGCGACGAGTGGTATACATGTTGCCACCAGGGCGAGTGATGTCAGAGTAAAGCAAGGACTTAGCCACTGCTTCCTTGACGATCTCAGCTGCGTTTGCGCTGATAGAAGTGGCTGCGCGAACACGCAGCTCACCAGTTTGGAAATAAGCTTTGAGCTTATCCATGGAAGACTGATCAAGGTACTTACCCTGAACGTCTGATGCATTAATTACAGCAGTAATTGCGTCTTGCATTGGGTTTGCTTCCTAAAAATGGACTTAAAACAAGAGTGAACGAACGAAATGGCGCTTACTGCAAACCACCGATGACGTAGTCAAAGTAAGAAGCCGCTTCAGCAGCGTCATCACCAGACATCATGGAGCTTGCAACGCTCTTCATACAGCGAATGGAGTCAGCCATTGCAGGAATGGATGTACCGAGAGAGTTGTACATCTCACGGGCACCAACCAGGCCAATCTCTTCGATAGGGGTAACGTCGCCTGCAACAACACCGTAGGTGATGAGACGTAGGTAGTAGTCCATATCGCGAAGGCAAGTTGCTGTCATTTCTTCGCCATATGCGTTGCCACCAGGGGAAACAACGTCAGGACGCTTTTGGAACAGCTGATCGCCAGCGGTCTTAACAATACGCTCACGGGATTCTGTAAGAACCTGAGCGATGCGAACACGACGCTCACCAGAGGTAACAAACCCCTTAATGCGATCTAATTCGCCGGGGCTGAGGTAGCGGGCCTCAGCATCAGCATTCACGATAGACTTCGTGACTATACTCATTAATGGATTCCTCCGAAAGAATAAACCAGATGAGTTTCACTGGTGTTGAAAAATCAAACAGCTGAGCTTCAATCATGAGCTCCCAAAGTTGTGGGTTCTCAATCTTGTCCCAGTAGCTGCCTAAGCTCTAGCCTTCGTCTGATGTGCTACTGCGCGTGTTGCTGCAGCACTACTCAACAGCGGCACTAATCGACAAAGGAGCCTTGCGGTAAGGCAGTATGAACAATGACGAGAAACCTACCGTGTAAACACTGTGTAAACTTTGTAACCTTGCTTCGCTTGCAAGCAAACGAAATGTCAGTCAAAAGATCTACGCAATCAAATCTACGCAATCAAAAGTAAGCTCAATCTTGTCCGGCTCAGCTACCTTCCGTAAACATTTTCCGGTATCTCGCTTACCTTCTTAGAGGTTTGGAAATATTTCGTAATAAATGTCCTCAGATTTCTATTAAACCTAATAAACCCGCAATCTAAAAGCCTTTAAAGAACATAAGCGTATCTTTTAACAGCTAATCGACTGCGGGCTGGTGAAGAATTGTCGTCCCTGGTTGTTACCGTATGGCAGATTTTAGAAGGCCAGGGGCTCGATAGAGTGGTTCTCTAATCGTCTAGTGCGCCTGCCATGAGAGGCATCTTCTCAGCTGCTGACGTCGATGGGTTCGATGCTTGGAAGCTAGGAATAACCACGTTGTCGCTTTGCTTGGTGAGGCGGTTGTAGAGGATTTCGGTGTTGGGGAAGTTGGCTGCCGGTAAGGTTGGGAATCGGCGGTAGGGAACGGTGTCTTCGCCAAAGTACTGGGCGTACTCGGGTGTGTCTACCAGGGTTCTGATAAAGCCACGGATGCCTTCGGAAGCCAAGATTTTGTTGTATTTGCGAATTTCTGCTTGGTCTTGAGGAGCGCGGCCTAGGAAGTGCTTGGTGCCTAGCTCAATCACCTTGGTGTTGGGGTAGGGTGCGTAGAATTCTCGAATGTAAAGGTTGGAGTAACCCAGGCTTTCGATAAATTCCTTCAGGTTGATTTCGTTGTTGAAGAGCTTACTTTCTAGCTCGGAAAATTCGCTGCCTTTGACCACATAGGGTGCAATGTCGCGCTCGAAGATTTGCCGGTAGGCGGCCTGCACAACGGTTTGAACGTTGGCCTTGCTGGCTGTACTGGTGAGCTTGAAGATTTTGGTTTGCTCGCGCTGCACGCTGACACCCTGACCTATGCGCTGGGTGACTTCGGTAGCAGGGCGATCGCTGCTTACCTGGCCGAGCTCAATAAACCTTGGTGTGGCCTCTTCCTGCGGGCTTCTGACGCCGGTGTCTTGAATGGAGCCCACTCGCAGCGATCGCAGCGACTGACCCGCTGGCGTCAGATAGCGCTCGTAGGGCACCGTATCTTCGCCGAAGCACTCGGTGTACTCCTGCGAATCGATGATGGCGTCGACCAGCGCATAGAAGCCTTTTTTGGCGCAGATATCGAAATATTTGTTCGTTTCCTGGCGCCCATAGGTGGGCCGACCGAGCAGCCGACGGTGGATGTATTCCACAGCCTTCATGACGTACAAAGAAGTCCAGTAAGTCTTGCGGAAGGCCTCCGACTTGGCAACCGCTTTTACAAAGTCGCGGACGTTAATCTCACCTGTTTCCAGCCGATTCTCAGCAGATTTAATGGCTTGCCCGGCGTAAATGTCGCGGCCAAAGACCTGACGGTATACTGCCCTGATGATCGTCTGTGTCGATTTTTCGGAGTACTTAATGCTAGCGGCGTTGTTGCCAGCAAAGGCCGTCTGGTCCATTTTGAAGACCTTGGGGCCAAGGGAGCCAGGTGGCTTGGGTCTAGCCGCTGGATTGCTCAGCTGGTTGTCAATGCCTGCGCCCTGACGAATCAAGATGCGGCGGGTGTCTTTGCTGAAAGGCGCTGGGCTGCTGCTGGGGTCGCGCGTCTCTTTCGGGAAGATGGCTCCAAACTGAATCTCTAACGGATCGTTGCCAGAGCCGTAGACGTGCTGATCTGGCAGGGGCTGATTGTAGGAGGCAAACAGCGTAACGAACTGGGGCACCTTGCGGAAGGGCGCGCTGTAGTTGAAGAGATCTTGCTGCGCGCCCCAGTTGCGGCATTCTTGGGCTTCTTGCCCTAGGCCGCGAATGTAGGGAACGGTCTCCTCTCCAAAGTAATCGGCATACTCTTGGGAGTCGACTAGCGCATCAATCAGCTTGGGCAGCCCGCCTTCTGAGACGATGGAGAAGTACTTCTGGACTTCTTCTCGGGAGCTGGGCCCACGGCCCAACACATGGCGGAAGGCTAGCTCTAGAGCGCGGCTATTGATAAAGGGCTCAAAAAACTGCTTGCGGTACAGTGGTGACTTGGCAAGGCGACGAATGAATTCCTTCATGGAAATCTCGCCGTTTCTGACTTTCGACTCTAGGTCAGAAATAGACTGGGAGTAGGCCCGGGTAATGTCGCGCTCAAACACTTGGCGATAGGCGGCTGCAATGACCTCATTTTTCTCAACGCGGGAGAGGCCTGGCTTCATCGCGTACTTGGGACGGCGCTCGGCAGCGTTGAAATAGATTTGGGGTAGCTTTAGGCCCTGCAGGTCTTTAGAGTTGCGCTGGCGCAGCTTGTTCGAAGGGGTAGACCCCTTGAACTCACTCAGCATGATGTCAAAGTACTGACGAAGAATATCTTGGGCTTCTGGATCTCCCTTAAAGTAGCCAACGGATGCGCCGCGCATGCTCTGCAGTGCCACAATAGTCGCTGGGGTAGAGCAGGCGTTCTCAATAATATCTCTGAGCCCTCGGACATTCACCTTAATAATGTTGGGGTCGCCAGCAACGACCGCATAGGTGAGGTAGCGCAAGAACCAGCTCATGTCTCTTAGAGACTTTTGCATGTTTCTGGGGCCGTAGCGGGCGACGTTAATCGGGCGAAAGCCAGGTGGGGTAACGCCTGCGTCTGGATCGTTAACCAGCAGGTTTCGCAGGCCGCTGAAGAGGCCGCCGCTGCCGTTGTCACTGTTGTTGGCAACGACGGTTGCTGTCCCGAGCTTGGTGGCTTCCTTTTCATCGAGGGGGATGCCGCCGCGGGTCATTGCCAAGGGCTCATCCTCGGTTTTCTCGAGGTAGGAAAGGGCAGAACCCCCGGTAAAGATGCGGTTAGCCGCTTGGGAGACGATGAGCTCTGAGTAGCGGGTGAGGGTTTGAGCGATCACAACTCGCTTCATTCCAGAGTCGAAGAAAGTCTTGAGTTCACCGAGTTCGGTGCGGTCAATGTAGCGATCTTTCTGCTCTGCTTGGGCAATCGTAGAAGCGGGTAGCGTTTGGTAAAGTTGGGGCCGTGCTACAGAGCTTCCACCGCTGGCTGTCACTGTCATGGGTTCTCAAAGACTCCCTATAAGTTAAGAATTTTAAGACTTGCTCAATCTCAGCCTAAAACGATTTTGAGAGGCCTTTACCGGATTGTTAAGAACCGTATTGTTTAGCACTCAAACCGGCATCTAAAAAATAATGCCTGGGCCGCTAGGCTGCATTTACTTTTCAGAATCATAAAAGATCCGGGCCTTCTCTGAGAGCAGAGTGAAGTTTTGTAACGTTTAGTGTGCTGGCGCTTAAAAGTTTGGGGTTCCTGTCTTTGGCTGAGTGAAGTTCGGTGGTGCTTAGTGGGTGATACTTGGTAGGTGATGTTGGTTGTTGATATTAAAAGAGCCGCCAGTACACTAGGCCGCCAGCACATTTCCAGGCCGTTTGTTTGTCTATTACTTGCTCTAAATTTGTCCTATGCCAGAGCCTGCCTCCTCCTCTGTTCGTCCCAATATTCCGCTATCTGGGGTCTCGCTTGAGCGCGATCGCACCGGCACGGCTAGCAATACGGACAGTAGCGCTGAAGTTAGCTCAGCGGTAGCCAAGCTGTATGACGCTTACCCCTTTCCCCCGGAGCCTTTGCTCGATGAAGCGCCACCCGGATACAACTGGCGCTGGAAATGGCCTGCTGCCTACAGCTTTTGTACTGGGCGTCGGCCAGATAGCGAAGCGGTGCGCATTTTGGATGCGGGCTGTGGTACTGGGGTCGGAACCGAATATTTGGTGCACCTCAATCCTGAAGCCGAGGTTGTGGGGATTGATTTGAGTGCGGGGGCGATCGCCGTGGCTACTGAGCGCTGTCAGCGCTCTGGCGCAGACCGGGCAACGTTTCACAATCTGAGCATTTACGATGTCGATCAGGTGCCTGGCAAATTTGACTTGATCAACTGTGTCGGCGTGTTGCACCACATGCCCGACCCGGTGCGGGGTATTCAGGCTTTGGCCCAGAAGCTCAAGCCCGGCGGCATTTTTCATATCTTTGTGTATGCGGAGCTAGGAAGGCGGGAGATTCAGCTGACTCAGGAGGCGATCGCTCTGCTGCAGGGCCCCCGGCGGGGTGACTATACAGATGGTGTGGCGATCGGGCGATCGCTCTTTGCCTCGCTGCCTGAGGGTAACCGATTGCGCCAGCGAGAAGAGACCCGCTGGTCTCTGGAGAATCAACGCGATGAGTGCTTTGCAGATATGTATGTGCATCCGCAGGAAATCGACTACAACGTGAAAACGCTGTTTGAGCTGATTGATGCGTCGGGGCTTGACTTTGTTGGGTTTTCTAATTCGCAGTATTGGGACTTGGCGCGGCTAATAGGCAGCGCGCCGACGCTGATGGCGCGGGCCTCTAGCCTGGGTGAGCGCGATCGCTACCGTTTGATAGAAGTATTAGACCCTGAGCTGACGCACTTTGAATTTTTTCTCAGCCGTCCGCCTTTAGCGCAGACAGACTGGTCTGACGATGCCACGCTGCTGTCGGCTATTCCATCGCGGCATCCTTGTATGGAGGGCTGGCCTAGTCGCAGCTTTTTTAACTTTGAATATCAGGTGGTTTCTATCAGTGAGTCGGCGTTTGCCTGGATGGAGAAGTGTGATCCTGACCAGGATAAGACGGTGGCTGAAATCATGCAGGAAATGGGAATGACCGGGGAACAAGCGCGTTCTGAGGGGTTGGAGCAGGTGCGATCGCTTCAAAAAAAACAGCTGCTTATCCTAGCGCTTATCAAAAAATAAATGTGAGTCACTCTCGACATTTGAGATTAAAACTTTCTGTAATAAGTATTATTGCCGTGATATGATTGCCCTTGGTTTGACATGGGCAGACCGGTCTTAAATCAGCTGGTTTCAGGACCTTTCGTGACTGTTCAACCGCCAATCCCCGCCAATTTATTTGGCGAACGCCATCGTTTTCTAACGTGACTTCTGCTGAGCAACCCGGTGACATTTCCTTGAACCTTTCGGCCCTGACCGAATCAAACATGGGTTCTGCGCTGGCTGAGCTAGGTTCGGAGGAGCGCTCAGTCGCCCAGGTCGGCGAGCGTTTGGACTCAGGAGGCGCTCAGGTCGCAGAGGTTAGCCCTCAGCTGCCGCCCCCCTCCGAAAACTCGATGCGAGACTACCACCAGCTTCAGCAAAACCTGCTGTGGCTGACCTTCGCTTTCAGTATTGTCATCTTCTGTTCTGTTTGGGGCCTCTACTCGCTTAACACAGCGCTCAACTATATCGTTGGTGCCTGTACCGGCTTGGTCTACTTCAGGATGCTGGCAAAGAGTGTTGGCGGTATTGGTCGTGAAAAGCCCAAGCCAAGTAGCGGTAGATTGGCAATCTTCATCGGTGTGATGGTGGTTTCCACTCAGTGGCAGCAGCTGTCTGTGCTGCCTGTCTTTTTAGGATTTTTGACCTACAAGGCCGCGCTCGTCACATTTGTGATTTGGACAGCTGTGATGCCCTCACGGGAGACGGCATGATAGATGTCATTAAAGATGGCGTCCTAACAGAGAGAATTCTTTTGTAAATTCCCTGGGCGCTTAGGCTTTGCGTAATGCGCGTTATACGAAAAATAGAGATTTAAACGGCAATGCTAAACCCCTTTCACCTCTTGAGCTCTCCGCTTCTAGCTGAACTAGAAGTCGGCCAGCATTATTACTGGAAAATTGGCGGATTGAGCCTGCACGGCCAGGTTTTTCTGACCTCTTGGTTTGTAGCTGCTCTGCTGATTGTTGTGGCTTTCTTGGCTACGCGCAATGTGGAGCGTGTGCCCTCCGGTTTGCAGAATCTGATGGAATATGCGCTTGAATTTATCAGAGACCTGGCAAAAGACCAGATTGGTGAAAAGGAGTACCGTCCCTGGGTGCCCTTCATTGGAACGCTGTTTCTCTTCATTTTTGTTTCTAACTGGTCGGGTGCACTGATTCCCTGGAAGCTCATTCATATTCCGGGCAGTGAGCTGACTGCGCCAACTAATGACATCAATACAACGGTCGCTTTGGCGCTGCTGACTTCTTTGGCCTATTTCTATGCGGGCTTCCGCAAGCGCGGACTGGGCTATTTCTCTCGCTACATTGAGCCGACGCCGATTTTACTGCCCATCAATATTCTCGAGGATTTCACCAAGCCGCTCTCCCTCAGCTTCCGACTGTTTGGAAACATCTTGGCAGATGAGCTTGCGGTAGCGGTGCTGGTGCTCTTGGTCCCGTTGTTTGTTCCTTTGCCATTGATGGCTTTGGGGCTATTTACAAGTGCTATCCAGGCACTGATTTTTGCAACGTTAGCCGCCGCTTACATCGGTGAAGCGATGGAAGGACACTAGCGCTTGTGATGTGCATAGCCCTTTGGAATATTCCGAAGGACTTTGTGACACGAAGGTTTGGGCTTTTAAGCAGAAGGTAAAAACAGAACGGTCTTTGCTGCCCTCTCCTAATAGAAAAAACGTTTGTTGCTGCGGAATGAACGACTGTGTGATTTCTGGTTTGTAACAGCTGTTTGAGAGATGGAGACTCTCGTTAATCTCACTCCTGGCTAGCCCTCCGATTTTTCCTTGAGCACTTGCCCTCGCGAATGTTCAAGATAATAAAAGGCTTTGATACGACCTCTCTAAACATCAAAAGGAAGAACATCATGAATCCTACTATTGCTAGTGCATCTGTTATTGCGGCTGCTTTGGCTATTGGTCTTGCGGCTATCGGCCCTGGTATTGGTCAGGGTAATGCTGCTGGTCAGGCTGTAGAAGGTATTGCCCGTCAGCCTGAAGCTGAAGGCAAAATCCGTGGCACCTTGCTACTTAGCTTGGCATTTATGGAAGCACTGACTATTTATGGTCTGGTAGTGGCACTTGTTCTGTTGTTCGCTAACCCCTTTGCGTAGGACTTAAATAGTGGACAGAAGAGATTTTTTGAGGTTTCTTTTTCCACTATTTTGCTCTATTTCAAGGCGTCTCAATTTGGGTATGCCCTTTGCCTATCCAAGTTGGGCGGTTAGCTGCTAGCAGCGAGCTGCTAGAGCATCAGCAGAACAACAAGAGAAAAACCATGTGGACGGGACTGACATTACTCGCTGTTGAAGCGGTTGAAGAAGCGGGCGGTTTGTTTGACTTAAACGCCACCCTACCTTTGATGGCCATTCAGTTTTTGATTTTGATGGCTGTGCTCAATGCTATTTTCTACAAGCCCTTGGGTCAGGCTATCGATGAGCGTGATGCCTATGTGCGTGGCGCTAAAGCAGATGCTCAAGAGCGTTTGGCAAAGGCTGAGAAACTAGCTGCTGAGTATGAACAATCTCTGGCAGATACACGCCGCGAAGCCCGCAGCGTTATCGAGGCTGCCCAGGCTGATGCGCAGAAGATTGCTGCTGAAAAGCAGGCTGCTGCTCAGCAGGAAGCGGCCACTCAGCGAGAAGCTGTGCAAAAGGAGCTAGATACGCAGAAGGCTGAAGCATTCAGCCAATTAGAGACGCAGGTTGATGCGCTCTCTAAGCAGATTTTGGGTAAGTTGCTGGGCTCAGCAGCTTAGTCAATTCGAGCTTAGTCAATTCAAGCTCGGTGAACTCAAGCTCGGTGAACTCAAGCTCGGTGAACTCAAGAGACTCAACCAAAGAGACGACGCAGTATAGGTATCGAAAGTGTTAACGCAAGCGTGGGGGCTGCTAGCCTCTGAAACTAAAGGATTTGGGCTGAATTTCGACATCCTCGAAACCAACCTAATCAACCTCACCATTATCATCAGCGTTCTGATCTACTTCGGTAAGGGCTTTTTGGGCAGCAAGCTCAAAGAGCGACGCGAAGCGATTGAAATGGCTATCCGGGAAGCTGAGGCCCGTCAGAAAAAGGCGGCGGCATCTTTGGCTGAGCAGCAGCAAAAATTGCAGATGGCTAAGAGGGAGGCTGAGCGGATTAAGGCGGCGGCTCAAACCAATGCTGACTCTGCACGAGCAGCTGTCTTGGCGCAATCGGCTAAAGACATAGAGCGCTTGAAGGCGGCGGCTGCGCAGGATATGTCCTCTCAGCAGGACCGGGTGATGCAGGAGCTTCGTCAGCGGGTATCGGCAATGGCGCTGGAGAAGGTGCGATCGCGCCTTCCCGAAGTTCTCAATGAGGGCAAACAGGCCCAGCTGGTTGACCAAAGTATTGCCCAGCTAGGGGATTAGGAGAGATAAGTTATGAGTATTGCTACTGCAGAGGTCGCTGCGCCCTACGCCCAAGCGCTCCTTTCAATTGCCAAATCCAAAGATTCAGTCGATGACTTGAGCCAGATCGCCGCTGAGCTGCTGGTGCTGATTAAGGAGTCAGATTCTCTATCGACGTTTCTCGCTAATCCCGTCGCCAACAAGGACGCTAAAAAAGGCGTTTTGGCACAGGTCCTCGGAGACGATACCAACCCGCAGATGAAGAATTTTTTGATGCTGCTGGTTGATAGAGGTCGCATCTATTTATTAGAGCCCATTTTGCAACAGTTCCAAGCTCAAGTGCGTGAGCTGAAGCAAACGGTTCTTGCCCAGGTAACTTCTGCAGTTGAACTTACTGATGAGCAGCGAGAAACGGTTCGCCAGAAAGTTCAGAGCATCACCGATGCCAAGGCAGTCGAACTGGAGACGAGCCTCGACCCAGACTTAATAGGTGGAGTGATTATCCAGATTGGCTCCCAGGTTTTGGATGCCAGTATCCGCGGCCAGCTCCGCCGGATTAGTTTGCAGCTAGGGGTTTTTTAGTAAATGAATCCAAAAAATATCAGCTGATAAGAGAGCCTAAAAGCATAGCGGGAAGCATCGCAAGGTTCCAACGGTAGGGACCGACCAAATTTTTCAATGTTTGTAGTGTATAAATCGGTAGTTAGTAGAGCGACTCCTAATGGTAAGCATCAGACCGGACGAAATTAGCAGCATTATCCAGCAGCAGATAGAACAGTACGACCAGAGCGTGAAGGCTGACAGTGTCGGCACCGTGCTCCAGGTCGGTGACGGGATTGCCCGAATCTATGGCCTCGACAACACCATGGCCGGTGAGCTGTTGGACTTTGAAGATGGCACAGTTGGCATTGCGCTGAACCTGGAAGAAGACAACGTGGGCGCGGTACTGATGGGTACGGGTCGCCAAATTCTGGAAGGCAGTACCGTCAAATCCACCGGTCAGATTGCCTCTATCCCTGTCGGGGATGCGCTGCTAGGCCGAGTGGTTGATACGCTGGCCCGTCCGTTGGATGGCAAAGGTGACATTAACACTACCGACAATCGTTTAATTGAGTCGATGGCGCCTGGCATCATTGACCGTAAGTCTGTGTATGAGCCTCTGCAGACCGGTATCACAGCTATTGATGCGATGATTCCCATTGGCCGGGGCCAGCGCGAGCTAATCATTGGCGATCGCCAGACGGGTAAGACTGCGATCGCAATTGACACTATTTTGAACCAGGCCGATCAAGACGTTGTTTGCGTTTATGTCGCCGTGGGCCAAAAGGCTTCTTCGGTTGCGCAGGTTGTCGGCGTGCTCGAAGAGCGCGGGGCTCTAGACTACACCGTCGTGGTTGCTGCAAACGCCAACGACCCGGCCGCCCTGCAGTACCTAGCGCCCTACACAGGTGCCTCCATTGCGGAGTACTTCATGTACAAGGGCAGAGCCACGCTAATTATCTATGATGACCTGACCAAGCAGGCCCAGGCCTATCGTCAGATGTCTTTACTGCTGCGTCGTCCACCCGGTCGTGAAGCGTATCCGGGAGACGTTTTCTTCCTGCACTCTCGTCTGCTAGAGCGCGCTGCCAAGCTGAGCCCAGAGCTGGGAGAAGGTAGCATGACGGCCCTGCCCATTATTGAGACGCAGGCGGGCGACGTATCGGCCTACATTCCAACCAACGTAATTTCGATTACCGACGGTCAGGTTTTCCTCTCTTCTGATTTATTTAACGCGGGCTTGCGCCCTGCTATTAATGCGGGCATTTCGGTATCCCGGGTGGGATCTGCTGCGCAGACCAAAGCGATTAAGAAGGTAGCCGGTAAGGTGAAGCTGGAGCTAGCTCAGTTCGATGAACTGCAGGCATTTGCTCAGTTTGCTTCTGACCTAGACCCAGCCACCCAGGCGCAGCTCGCAAAAGGCCAGCGACTACGTGAGCTGCTCAAGCAGCAGCAGTATTCACCGCGCTCCTTGGCTGAGCAGGTCGCCGTTATCTACGCGGGCATCAACGATAAGCTGAATGACATTCCTGTGGAGAAGGTGGCTGACTATGTCAGTGAGCTGATTGCCTACGTCAATACCAGCAAAAAAGCCTACGTAGATGAAATCAACAACACTAAGAAGCTGACTGACGAAGCGATCAAGCTCTTGGAAGAGGCCATTGACGAGAGTAAGCAGGCATTCTTAGCCGCCTAAGTAAAGCTGCCTGAGTAAACAGAGGGAGAGGCAATAGATAGGGCGGCTGGTAAGTTTGCTGTTATGAACGTGTCTCAGTAAATCGATCAGCATCCCTATAAGGAAACGATTATGGCTAATTTGAAACTCATTCGCGATCGCATCAAGTCGGTCAAAAACACGCGGAAAATCACTGAGGCGATGCGCCTTGTGGCTGCTGCTAAGGTGCGCCGTGCCCAGGCTCAGGTCAATGCCACTCGCCCTTTTGCGGATCGCCTAGCCCAGGTGCTGTACGGTCTGCAGAGTCGACTTAAGTTTGAGGACACTTCCGGTCTGCCGCTTCTGCAGCAGCGAGAGGTAGAGAAAGTTGCACTGTTGGTTATCTCTGGAGACAGGGGTCTCTGCGGTGGCTACAATGCCAACGTCATTCGTCGCGCTGAAAATCGTGCGAAAGAGCTGAAGGCTGAAGGCATCGAATTTACCTATGTTTTGGTAGGTCGTAAGGCGGTCCAGTACTTTGAGCGGCGAGACCAGCCTATGGCTGAAAAGTACGTGGGCCTAGAGCAAATTCCGACGGCAGATGAAGCAAGCAGCATTGCCGATGAGCTGTTGTCATTGTTTTTATCGGAATCAGTTGACAGGGTGGAGCTGGTCTATACCAAGTTCATCTCCCTAGTTAGCAACCGCCCGGTCACTCAGACGCTGCTGCCCCTAGACCCACAGGGCTTAGAGGCTCAGGACGATGAGATTTTTCGCCTGACAAGCCGCGATGGCCGTCTCGCCGTAGAGCGGACAGATGCACCGGATGTGGAAGTTAGCGAATTTCCAAAAGACATGATCTTTGAGCAAGATCCGGCTCAAATTCTGGATGCGCTGCTGCCGTTGTACCTAAACAACCAGATTCTGCGGGCGTTGCAGGAGTCAGCGGCTAGCGAACTGGCTTCTCGAATGACGGCGATGAACAGCGCCAGCGACAATGCTAAAGAGCTGATGAAGTCGCTAACGCTGTCTTACAACAAAGCGCGCCAGGCTGCGATTACCCAAGAGATTCTTGAGGTGGTTGGTGGCGCCGAAGCGCTTGGCTAAGCCTTCTGATGATCAGCTTTAGCAATATAGTCTCGATAAGCTAGCAGGGCTTCGGTCCTGCTTTTTTATGTCAAATTATAAATTGCCGGAATTATCCGTAGAGAATTCTGCCTTGACAAAATCTTGAATTGATAGCTCTAACGCTCCGAAGGCTTCTAGTTCACGTAGAGGTGAAAAATCTTGGGTCATTTCTGATATGCGCTGTACCCTACTGCTGAGACGCTGATTGAACCTTTTGAGCCTTCTCCCCGATACCTGACTCGCTTGTCTAAGCATTGTGTAGAGGAGTTCCTTGGGATCGGCTATATTTTCGATGCTCTTAAGGTGTGGAAGATCCAGTGTCTGGTGGCCCTTTGGGCTGTCTGCAGCCACACGAATAGCCGATTCATCGGAGAGCAGCCAAGCTTCGGTCATCCGAACTGGAATGACGCAAATAGTAGAAATGCCCTTTGCTAAATTTGCTCTCTCTATCGCTTCATTGATTTCATTTCGGCGTTGAGCCTGTCCCTGATTGTCTGCATCCCTGTGTATGAACAGAACATCACATGGATAATATTTGAGACTTGCTGAGACACGTTTTTCTAATGTTTTTGGCGGCTTTGGAAAACGAGATAAGTCAGCCCATTCTGATTGGATTGCATATCCCGGTAAATGAATCTGCAAGAGCCAATTCAAAATTGGTAAGAGTGCTTTATCTGACGATCCCTCGGATAGGAGCGTATACCTAATCTCTTTCACGAGAACTGCTCCGCAAGCCCTGGAATCAAGGGAGTTAGATCCTTTCTGTCAATTACTCTTCTTTTTTCTGGCTCTTTCGTTGATTCAGTTTCTTTAGAAATAGGGTTGAGATAGCTAAGGAGCTTACCCATTGCAATTGTGTTGACTTGTTCTGAGACTTGAGCCTTGTTCTGTCTCCAAGTATTAGGCAAGCAGCCAAAGCTGACTCTTTTAAATCGCTTGCCTTCCTGTACCGTGTCTTTAAGTTCTGCTATTACAAGACTGTCATCGGGAACCTGTTGCACCACAGATGGAGAGTGAGTGTTGATAATGACTTGTCTTAGCGGGTTATCTGCTCCTACTTCTTCATCGGTGTCTGTGGCGATATCTTGAAGCAAGTGCAGAATCTTTGGAATGCGCTCCGGATGAATTCCGTTCTCTGGCTCTTCTAGGCAAATAACTCCTTCAGCAGTTAAATCGAGCTCTAAGACAGCAAGTGCCAGGAACCGCATAGTTCCGTCTGAAAGTGCTCTGGCCGGGTGCTCTGTCCCGTCACGATTTGAGACCATTAAAGTTAGTAATTGCCGCTGGTCGTCTCTATCGACCCAAACACTTTTAACATCACTAATTAGATCTGAAAGGCGACTTGCGACATCGGCATAGATTTGTTCTGTGGCATCCTTTGATTGTTTTGTGGTGGTCTTATCAGTTCTGTTTGCCAAATGGTACAGCGTAGCAGCAAGATGAGATCCGTCTGGTTCTATTGCCGTGGGCGCTGTAAATGCATCGGGTTTTCTGAGAGATGTTGGTTCTAGTTGTAGCAGTCTCCATGACCGCATCTCCTGCCTTGTAATAAGTGCAGTGGGTGTCTCAGCAGCGTTTGTTGCCGAAAGCACAGTTCTAGGAAGCTTTGATGCAGGGCGAGATAGAGGCCTTCCACTGCTACCACCATCTTGGTGAAGTTTGATGTATCGATTATCGCCTTGACCCTCTGTAGAGATGAAAGGTGATGTTCTACGACCAACGAGGGCGGACTTTTGCCAGGTTTTTACTTTATGGGGAAACCTAATGTGAAGGTTTGCCTCTCCTCGTTTTATGTGTTCTAGTTTTTCTTCAAGAATTTCTAGAGAGCCTAATGACCTCAAACTATCGTCAGACCGATATGTGAGTTTGAGTGAGTATCTTACGAAAGTGATACTCGCTTCAGCCGTCTGACCTAGTTCGTCCACGGCCTCAAACGGAATGATCATTTCTGCTTCGAAAAACATTTCATCTGCGTAGGTGTCGCCCACACGATGAAATAGGCTACGCACATCACCGCTTTTCCCTTCTTCATCTCTAACCGAAAGTGCTGCTTCAATCAAAGGGCGATCAGCTAACGAACTTAGGAATCTTATGGCATCAAAAAGATTGGACTTTCCCACTCCATTCGTACCTGCGATACAGGTAAAGGGCCCGAATCGAATGTCCACATCTACTAGATTTTTGAAGCCGGAAACACGAAGTCGGGTCAGCATTGACTCACCTTGAAATCTTAGAAAGCGTTGACATAAGACCTACCGGATCATTCGGATGACAACAGCGAATTAGTACAAAGCTTACTGCAATCATGAGTAACATCGTGCTTTAGCTAAGCCGATGGAACATGAAGCTTCATCCCGATCTTATTTCGAGATGGGATTCGCGAATTTTTTTGTCTATTAACGCTCTTCTACAGGCTCTCTATCCACTAGGCGCACTTGGTCATCTTTGACAACGACGGTAACTAGGGAGAGGGCACGGGAGGCGGGTCCGCGTGTTCTTTCTCCGCTGGCATCAAAGCGTGAGCCGTGGCAGGGGCAGGCAAATTCATTGGATTCGGGCTCCCAAGCGACGGTGCAGCCCAGGTGGGGGCAGACTGCGCTGATGGCGAAATTGGCAAAGGCGGGGCCTTCTTCGATCACCAGGAAGGCTTCCTCGCTGAGGCCTGTAGCGGGGAGGCGATCGCCTGCTTCAACAACTGCCAAGGTCGACTGTGCCTGGTAGGGTTCATCGGCTTCATCTAGGGCTGCAACACCTGGTAAATAATCTTCGCAGCGAGAGTTGAAAGGATAGCGAAGGCAAAGCTCTTCTAAATCATCGTCGGCTTGGGCTGGGCTAATTGCAGGCCATATTCCACCGATGGCAACGGCAGTTGCGCTACTGCCTAAAAAGTACTGTAGAAATCGTCTGCGCTTAATGCTTGATTGAGGGGCCATGGGCGTTAACTTTTGAGGATAAGAAAGGTTAGAGCTGTTGTTTTCTTAAGTCTTGTTTTTCTAAGTTTAGAGCGAGTGAATGAGAATGCGATTAGACCAGGGTCAATCCAGTAATTCGTCGCCTGCGTTTTTATCTTGTAAAAGGCTGTAGATGTCTATCTTTAGAGACAGTTGATAGATTTCGCGTTTGGAAAGGTGGGTTTGCTGGGCTAAGTTGCGGCTGGCTTCGGTGCGAGATTGTCCTGTGGCGAGGAGACTTTTGAGGGCTGCGATGATTTCTGCTTGGGAGAGCGTTCTTGTCGAGGGGGCAGCGGGGGCGATGAGCAGCGTAAATTCTCCTTTTGGCGTAGTGGTTTGATAGTGGCAGAGGGCTTCTTGGAAGCTGCCACGCCAAAATTCTTCGTAGCGCTTGGTCAGTTCTCTGGCGAGCACAATGGCGCGATCGCACCCCAATTTTTCACTCAGCTCCGTGAGCGTCTTCACCAACCGATGCGGACTCTCGTACAAAACAGCGGTGCGTGGTTCTGTCTTGAGGGCCTCAATGCGCGCCTGACGAGATTTTCCCTTAACTGGCAAAAAACCTTCGAAAACAAAGCGATCGCAGGGTAAGCCCGCTGCTGCGATCGCCGTTGTTACAGCAGCGGGACCGGGAATAGGCACGACAGCAATTCCTTCTGCAATGCAGGCGCAGACCAGCTCATAGCCAGGGTCTGAGATGCCTGGTGTGCCCGCGTCGGTAACGAGTGCGATCGCCTGTGCCTGCTTGAGTTTGGCAATCAGCTGCGGAATTCGCTGTTGCCTGTTGTGCTCGTGGTAGCTAATCTGCGCAGTTGTAACGGCAAAATGCTGCAGTAACTTGCCCGTGTGGCGCGTGTCTTCGGCTGCAATCAGATCGGCCTGTTTGAGTACGCGCACCGCCCGAAACGACAAGTCTTCTAGATTGCCGATGGGCGTACCGACGAGGTAAAGGGTGCCATTTGCCAATTGGGGTTGATCTGTAGCGGTGGCATCTGGCACGGGCGAAGGCCTTTAAGAATAGGACGGGCAGGGCGCGGCGGATAATAAGATCTATAGTAAAAATCCTATCAGGGTTCAGGAGTTGCCTGGCAGGACTAGACTTTACTAATTGAGCCTATGACGACTGAGCCATTGACTGGAAAAAGAGGCTTGTTTGTCGGTGTGACGACGCTTGACTGCATTTATCAGGCTGCGCATCCGCCTGCCGCGAATGAAAAAGTGACCGCTACAAAAAGTTTGATCGTTGCTGGGGGGCCAGCAACCAACGCCGCCGTTGCCTTTGCCCAGCTAGGACGCAATAACCAGGCCACGCTGATGTCGGTGATTGGGTCGCATTCGCTGGCTAGCCTTATTCGAGAAGATCTTCAGGGGCAGGGCGTGACGCTGGCTGACCTAGCGGCGGACCGGCTGTCGCCGCCGCCGGTCTCCTCAATTGTGGTTTCTGCGGAGTCTGGAGACCGGGCCGTTATTTCGCGTAGCGCTGAAGATCTGCAAATAGACGTCGGTCGGATAGCGGCTAGTCAGCTTTCTGAGGAGAGCTTGTCAGGCGTGGATGTGGTCTTAGTCGATGGCCATCAGATGGCGGTGAGTGCTCAAATTGCTCAGTGGGCAAAGGCTCAGAATATTCCAGTAGTTGTGGATGCAGGTAGCTGGAAGCCCCAGTTTGAAACGGTGCTACCTTTGGCGGCGGTGGTTGTGGCTTCGGCCAACTTTTATCCGCCAGGATGCCAACGTGCCGACGAGGTGCTGGCTTACTTAGCGAGCCTAGGCGTTCAGCGGTGTGCCATTACCCGAGGTGCAGCGTCGATTATTTTTCAGGACGGGGATACTTCCGGTGAGATTGAAGTGCCGAAGGTGAGAGCGGTAGATACCTTGGGTGCGGGCGATATTTTCCACGGTGCGTTTTGTCACTTTTATCTAACGCATTCGTTTGAAGAAGCGCTGCTAAAAGCAAGTCGTACGGCTTCATTTGCCTGTCAGCACTGGGGCACAAGAGATTGGACAAAGATTTATCGCATGGCTGAAGCTGAGGTGGGAGATGTCTCTGAGGATGAAGAGACAACAAATTAATTTGATGTTCGTCTGTTGTGGGAGCAGGTTCACCGTAGACTGATCGGGACTGACCCATTGAGATTATTTGAACAGTTGCTTAGCAATTGGGCAAAGCAGTGAATACTATTTGAAGCTTTACAGTTCGTCCATCGGGGAAAGATTTTTTATGGCTTTTGAGAAGGAAAAAAACGTTGCGATCGCAGCTGCCTCAGCGGCGGCGATTGTCTGTGAGCAGGTTCGCAAGACGATGGTTCCTGAAGCCATTGAGAAAAAGGACAAAAGCCCGGTTACGGTGGCCGACTTTGGTGCTCAGGCCGTTGTTTGTAAAGCCTTGCTCGAAGCTTTTCCAGATGATCCGGTGGTGGGCGAAGAGGATGCCGCTGAGCTAAAAACGCCGGAGATGGCTGAGCGGCTGCAGCAGGTGACCGGCTATGTAAAGCAGGTAGAACCTGAGGCGACGCCTGAGGCTGTGACGCAGTGGATTGACCATGGTAATGGTGCTGTGGCAGGTCGCTACTGGACGCTAGATCCGATTGATGGAACCAAAGGCTTTTTGCGTAAGGATCAGTATGCCGTTGCGCTAGCAATGTTTGCCGAGGGTGAGATTAAGGTGGGTGTGCTGGCTTGCCCTGCGCTGACGCTCAAGCTCAAAGATGGAGAAGCGACGGGCATATTGTTCGTCGCGGTGCGGGGTGAAGGGGCGACGATGCAGGCCATTGATGGCGGTACGCCTGAGCCCATTAAAGTGACGAGTTCGGCGGATGCTGAGCACTTTCGCTTTGTAGAGAGCGTGGAGTCTGGCCATGGTGACCAGAGTTTGCAGAGTGCGATCGCCAAAGCTGCAGGCATCACCACCGGCTCCATGCGCATGGACTCTCAAGCGAAATACGGCGCAGTTGCCTCTGGCAATGCAGTCCTTTATCTTCGTCTGCCTTCTCCCAAATATCCTGGCTACCAAGAAAAAATCTGGGACCATGCGGCTGGCGTCATCGTGGTAGAAGAAGCCGGTGGACGCGTGACCGATATGTATGGCAAAACTTTAGACTTCTCTAAAGCAGATCGTTTGACAACAACGGGCGTTGTTGTGAGCAATGGAGAAATTCACGACAAAGTTCTTGAAGCGCTCAAAGCGTCTAGCTAAGTTCGTTCGAATATCTCTAATGATGCGGACAATTTAAGACACAACGTTTTCGGCGAATTGGGTAAGGATGAAGTCCTATCTTTGCCCAATTTAATGATGTCTGTTCTCAATCTAGCGTTCGTCTATGCTTTCACAGCTTCTTTGGGTTGTTTGCTCTCCGTGTTATGCAGAGCTGCCTTGCCTAGGCCTGGCAGTAGGCGCTTAGCCATCCCTGGACTCTCTTCGAGGAGAAACTGTAGAAACGTTTCTGCAACGACTGAAAGCTGCTTTCCTGCAAGATTCGCGACGTACCAGTGGCGCTCGATGGGGAAGCCTTGGACATCTAAGATGGCGAATTCGCCGGTGGTGCCTTCGGAAATAATAGTGTGCTGAGACAAGACTGAAATGCCCAGGCCACCGGCGATCGCCTGCTTAATTGCCTCATTACTTCCCAGCTCCAGACTCACCTTCACCTTGATATCTTTCTCTGAAAATATCTTCTCGACGGCCTTTCTCGTGCCCGAACCCGGTTCACGCATGATGAAAGGCTGATTGTTTAGCATCTCAATGGGGATATTCTTTTTCTTGGCGAGTGGGTGCCCCGTCGGTGCCAGCACAATCAGCGGGTTCTCTAAGAAAGGATGAATCTTGAGATCTGGCTGGCTGGGCGATTGACTGATGATGTACAAGTCATCTTCATTGGCAGCCATGCTTTCTTGCAGCCGCTGGTGGTTGGTCACCTTAAGCGAAATATCGATGCCAGGATAGCGCTGGCAAAAAGGCCCTAGCAGCCTTGGCACAAAGTATTTCGCAGTGGTAATGACAGCAAGCTTGAGCTGACCCTGCTTCATGCCCTTGAGGTCAGCTACAGACATCTCGAACTTTTCGAGTCCGCTGAAAATCTCTTGGCAGGTGTCGAGCAGCTTTTGTCCGGCTTCTGTAAGGTATAGACGCTTGCCGATCTGCTCAAATAGGGGAAGCCCGACAGCTTTGGTCAGCTGCTTGACCTGAATGGAGACAGTCGGCTGCGTAAGATACAGCTCTTCTGCTGCGCGGGTGAAGCTGCCGTGGCGAGCAGTCGCCTCAAAAACTTTCAGCTGGTGGAGCGTCGCATGAATCACAGCGTCAATACCTCTGGCATGGGTGAGTTTCTATTTCGCAGATAAGTCCTCAGTGCGAACTAGAAAGCGCAAAATAGTTTTCGTAAGGTTTTATAGAAGTAAGTCTATCAAAGAATCAAAATAAAGGTGCTTAATTCTATGGTTTAAACAATTATTAAACTATATTTGGTCCGTTTGATGTTGTAAGCAAATACAGGATAGTTGACACATCCGGTTTTGAATGAGCGATGCCAGTATATTTTTTTTGGGGAGCCGATGAGTTTCGGTTGAAGAAGGCGGTGATGGCACTGCGCGATTGCGCTCTCGATCCAGATTGGGCCAGCTTTAACTACGACCGGATTGCCCCGGACCTTCCCGACGCGCCGATTCAAGCGCTAAATCAGGCGATGACGCCTCCTTTTGGTCTGGGGCAGCGGTTTGTGTGGCTATTCGACACGTCTTTGGGGCAGCGCTGCTCGGAGGCTGTCATGGAAGAGCTGAGCCGCACCCTGCCAGCCGTTCCCGAAAACGTGGTGCTGCTGCTAACCAGTGCGAACAAGCCAGACGGACGCCTGAAGTCGACCAAACTCTTAAATAAGCACGCGGATGTGCGGGAATTTGCAGCGATCGCACCCTGGCAAACCGACCAGCTAATCACGCAGGTCAAGCGCGTATCCCAGGAGATGGGATTGCGACTAAAGCCCGAATCCGCCGACCTACTGGCAGAAGCCGTAGGCGCAGATACCCGTAGGCTTTACAACGAAGTCGAAAAGCTCAGCGTGTATTGGAGCGCTCAGGGCAAAGTGAAGACAGACCCCTTGCCACCTGAAGTGATTACTCGGCTGGTGGCGGTTAGCACTCAGACGAGCTTTCAGCTGGCGGAGGCCCTGATTGCAGGTAAGACCGACCAAGCGCTGGGCCTAGCGCACGACTTGCTCGCAAACAACGAGCCTGCGTTGCGGGTAGTGGCAACGCTGGTGAGTCAGTTTCGCAAGTGGCTATGGGTCAGCCTGCTAGCTGCCGAGGGTGAACGGGATATTCGTGCGATCGCCAAAGCTGCTGAAATCAACAATCCGAAGCGGGTTTATATTCTTCAAAAGCAGGTGCGAGGGTGCTCACCGGCCCAGTTACAGCGATCGCTCTCCTTGCTACTCGACTTGGAATACGCGCTCAAGCGAGGCGCCCCCGACGAAATCACCCTGCAGACAAAAGTCATCGAAATCGCTAGCTGCTTTGGTCGCTAGTTGCTCAAGAGACCTTTACGCGCTATATCCTTAACCAGTAAAAATCAACAGTACTAAACATCTTTGATTTGTACATCGTTGAGCTGTATGAGGGGCCGTTTTTGTCATGAATTTGCTAGGAAATACCGTTTTCTCTGCGCTGCGTGAGCGTCGTACGTCGCTGGCTCTGGCTTTAGGCGCGTTGGCAGGGGCGCAGCTGTGGTTTTGGTTGGGGTCGGCTCACCTTCCTGCAGCCTATGCTCAGGCGATTACAGACGATGATGTTGCCAACTATGCCCGCGCTGTCTTTGAGATGGAAGCTGAGCGGGTAAACGCCTACGAGCTGGCCAGCGATATTCTGACCAGCGCTGACAGTGAACTCAATATTTTGGAAACGCCCTTGAGCTGCCAGCAGGCCCGCCTCTCTGATATGCCCGATATCTCCCGGGCCGACCGGATTGATCTGCGCGCCGTGCTGGTGACCTTTTGCAATGAGGCCCAGACCATTGCTGAAGCAAATGACCTGACTCCCAAGCGATTTAACGCGATTACCGCTGCCCACCGAGAAGATGAAGCACTGGCCGGACGCATCCAAGAGGCAATTCAAGCGCTGTAGTTTTATCAGGTTGCTTGGCTAGATATTGCTTTGGCACTGACATTTTCCAGGCTGAGATGCTTCAGGCTGACATTCTCTAAAAAGAGCACGTACATCCTGCCGTTAAGGGCGTTTTTACGGTGCGATCGCCAGGGCTTGGTGAGCATATCGGGCAGTCCATTCCCTGTGATGTCGCCCACTAAGGTTTCGTGGCCGCCCAAGTTCACATCCAAAATGACGTGCTCTTTCCAAGCGGTGCCATCGCCATTGACATTTTCCCAAATGAAAAACCTAGGCGGTCCTTCTCCTCGAACTGCCTCCATTTCGCAGCTAAAAACGTCGATATCCCCATCACCATCTAGATCACCCACATACAGGCTGTGGAAAGCGCCTCGCCTCGGGTCATCGCCAGGAGTATAAATCGTGTGACGCCGCCAGACATTGCCAGAACCGTCTACATTTTCTAGCCACCAAACCCGTCCGCCTGGTATTTCAGCATCGGTGAATACGAGGTCATTTTTGCCATCGCCATTGACATCGCACACGGCGCTGCGGGTGGCATTGTAGGCAAAAGGCGGGCAAAAGTCAGCGGGAGGCGGCGTGCTGGGCCCGATGGTGTGCATCACCCACTCGCTACCATCACCGCAAACGTTTTCTAGCCAGATGTTGGTACGCACAATGTCGAGGTCGCCATCGCCGTCAATATCGCCAACCGAAAGCCCGGCGTGAACAGATTCGCCGATATCGTGCCTAATCCACGGCTGGGTTGGGTCGGGCGGGATTTTGTACCAGCGCAGATTGTTCTTATCTGACATGGTGAGAATTTCTGGTCTGCCGTCGCCGTCGATATCTGCGGCGACCAGGTCGTGTACAGCCCTCAGTCGTCGATCAAAGATGTGGCGCTTGAAGGGTTTATTGGGATCTCGCGAATTTTGATACCAGGCGCCGCCTGCTACAAAGTCGAGCCAGCCGTCGCCATCGACATCGCAAACGCAGGCACCGACATCTGAAGGGGAGTTTCTGCCCAATAGATGTCTTGTCCAGCTACCGTCATCGCGGTATTTGTACCAGTAAACGGTGCCATACTGCTGGCCCATGATGAATTCTGCTCTACCGTCATTGTCTAGGTCGGCGAGGACGGTTTGTGCGTAGTAGCGTCTTTTGGGCAGATCTGTGTCAATAATATGTGCTTTGAACTGGGGCTGAAATGGGGTGAGGTAGGGTTGCTGAGTGTTCATGGATGGGGCAAAAAGGGGTTATGTGCCTGGTCGATTTTTGCGAGGGGGCACCAGAGCGGTGATCGCAAATAGACCCAGCAAAATAGCTATAAGGGCAACCCAGAGAGTTGCCTGCAACCCTGATACAAAGGCAGCTTTGACGGCCCGTTCTAAGGCGACGGGTGAAACGGCCATTGGGAGTGACGCTGGCATCTGGGCAAAATGCTGCAGTGCGTTTTCCACCAGGTAATTTTCGGTGGCTGCCGGAAGCTGCCAGTCGGCCATGGTTTGCCGCAGGTCAGCGCCGAGCCAAGCCGAGAAGACAGCGCCCTGCAGCCCGATGCCCAAGATGCCGCCAAATTGAATGCTGATGCTAGAAATGGCTGAGGCGATGCCTTCCTCAGCGGTTCGTACTGCGTTCATAGCGCCAGCGGCCAGCGGCGGAATCGTCAGGCCACCGCCGAATCCTGCCAGCACCAGCGTCCCTAAAATTTCTAAGTAGCCAGTTTCCGCACTGATGTTCGTTAGCGAGTAGATGGCTGCGCTTACCATAGCCAGCCCGGTCAGGATGGGGAAGCGCCAGCCTCGCTTGGCAACGACCCACCCAGAGGCAAAGGAGGCCGCAATAATTGCGCCATTCATCGGTAAAAAGCACAGCCCCGTCAGCGTTGCTGAGTAGCCCTGCACATGCTGCAAAAACAGGCTCAAGATGAAAAACAGACCGCCGGACATGAAGAACACCAGCATCTGCGTTGCGCAGATCACCAGAAATCTTCGATTGCGGATGAGCGCCGGTGGGATCAGGGGCTTTTGGCTGCGGGCTTCGGCCCAGGCGAACAGTGCAAAGCTGAGCGTGGTCGCTGCCAGCATGATGCGGGTTTGCCAGGCGGCGATATCTGCGCTGCCTTCTGTGAGCAAGTAGGTGAGGCAGGCAACGGAGAGGACACTGAGCAAAATGCTCGGTAGATTCAGGGCGCTGTGGGCAAGGGCCCTACGCTCGTGAAAGGCGCGGCTAGTGAGCACCAGCGTCAGCAAACCCAGTGGCAAATTGACAAAAAAGACGCTGCGCCAGCTGAGCGAATCGATCAAGAGACCGCCCAGCCCAGGGCCTGCAACCATGGCTAGGGCGGATACGGCTGACCAAATGCCAATCGCCTTGGTTCGTTCGGCTTCCTCTGTGTAGGTGGCCGTTACGATGGTTAGCGAAAGGGGGATGAGGGCAGCTGCGCCGATTCCCTGGAGCGATCGCACCCCAATCAACACGGGCAAGCTAGGCGCTAAACCGCACAGCAGCGAGGACACAGTAAAAATAGATAGCCCCAGCACAAAGATTTTTTTACGGCCAAAAAAGTCTCCAAACTTACCACTGGCCAACAGCAAGCTGGCGACCGGTAGGTGATAGGCATTGAGATACCACTGCACGCCCAGCATGTTAGAACCAAAGCCCTTTTGAATCTGGGGCAGCGCCAAATCCCCAGCTGTGCCGTCGAAGTTGGTCATAAACAACGCCAGGCACATAGCCGCCAGCACCGTCGCGCGTTGCTGATGAGTGGGTGACGGGGGCAACGCAGGGGAAGCAGCAGAGGCCGCTTTCGCTGGGGTTGGCTTTTGTTCTTTTTGGCTTTGTTTTTTTTGTCTTTGCTCTTTTTGTCTTTGTTCTTGTAGTTGGGTCATTTTGATGGGCGTAAAGGGCTAGGCGCTGTGGTCGATGCCGGGATTATCGAAGGAGTTACCAAAGACGGCTTTTTCTAAATAGGCATTGGAAAAGCGACCCTCGCGGTCCCAATCCTGCTTGAGCGCGACGAAGTCTTCCCAGTGCGGGTATTGCTGCTGAGGCGGGCCGGGCAGCTGTTTGCCCCAGTGGCCAACGGGGTCAAAGGGCCGCAATAGTCTGAGCATGTCTGCAAAGAATTTCCCCGTTCGGGGGTATTCCCAAAACTCAAGCCAGCAGATGGGCTGGCCTCGAGTAGGGCTGAGCCAAAAGGGTTCAGCTGCCTGGGTGCGGATGTGAATATGCATGCAGGGAAAACGCTGCGATCGCCCAAAGTAATCTCGCAAGGTTGCCAGTGCTGTAACCGCTTTTTTGTAGGGCACCGCCACTTCCATATCGGCCACCGGGTCCAGATTTTCGCGGGCGTCGTTAGCGAGCAGCTCGGTGGAAGTGGCATCGAAGTGGGTCAGCACAAAGTCGCTGCGCCCATAGGCAGGTGCGTAAATATGCCGGTCGTATCGCTGAATTCCCCAGCGCTGCAGCCGGTTAAAACGGTGAGTTAGGAACAGCCGCTGCGCCAGCTTATTCGTTCTATCTGTGATTCTTTGCTGCCAGTGCGGGGTGGTTGTCGTTTCCCAGCCGCCGTTGCTAGTCAGTGGCACAGTGGAGGGATTAATTAGCGCTGCATGTGCCTGGTCGGTAATCGGTGAGTAGCGCAGATCGACATATTGATTCTGGCGATGGATGTCGTCAAAGCGCGTCAGCAGCGCTGTCATCGGCATGCGATGAACTGATGTGCATAGGGAAAATGCCGGTATGCAGCGGAAGGTGATGGTAGAGATGAGGCCGAGTGCGCCGAGGGCGATCGCAGCCCCTGCAAAGACCTGATCATTCCGATGAACCGTTACTACCGAGCCATCTGCCCGGATGATTCGCATCGACTCTACGTAGCTGCTTAAGCTAGCGTGGTAGAGAGAGCCGCCGTGAGTGCCAGTAGATATGGCACCGGTAACCGTTTGCAGCGCAATCGTGCCTAAAATAGGCAGCGCTAGGCCTTTTTGCGCCAGGTAGTCATTCAGTATGTGCAGCCGTATGCCAGATTGCACAGTGACCAGATTGCCCGTTACCTGTAAAACATTTTGATAGCGGTCGAGCGCTACACAGAGTCCTTCTGTGGCCGGTAGTGGCACGGCGGAGTGCATGGCGCCCGTGGCTCGGACCCGTAGCTGCTGCTGCGCGGCATATCGGACGATTTGGATCAGGTCTGCTTCTGTGGCGGGCTGGGCGATCGCTGCTGGCGAAAACTGATAGAGCCCAACGGCGCTCTTCAAAGGAAGCTCGTGATGTTGCCTGGTGTGAATACCGTTCGGTTTAGTACTTGTCTTGATACGCGTCGCAACCGCAGAGGCGGTTTGGAGGTTGGTTTTGGTCTGCTTTAAGGTCATCACTACTAAGCTCCTCGCTGCGTCTTAGATAGCGTTACAGAAGAGTTATTTGCAACTGCGGCTGTGTCGAGAATGCCTTGCAAAATGTCTGGAAGCTCGAAAACGGCCCGGTTGTTTAGGGCTCGCACACTAGCCTGATACTGGGCAAAGTTCTCTGGCTCAGTGAGAGTTTCTACCGCAGCGCAGATGTGTCTGAAGCTCGTAACGCTAATGCCTGCCTGATGCTTTTCTAGCCAGGCGGCCGCGTAGCTTTCCTGTGGCAGGGTCAGCCAGTTGTGTTCAACAATTGTCGGCAGGTTCATAGCGATCGCTTCGCTCACGCTGACGTTGCCAGGCTTGCCAATAAAGAAATCTGCCAGCGACATATAGTCTGGAATGCGGTCAGTAAAGGTGATGACCGCTCGCTTTTGTTTGGTTGCTTGCTGTCTGATTGCCTGTGCAACCGCCTGGTTTCGTCCGCATAGAAAAATCAGCTGCAGCCGGTCCCCAAATGCTGATAGGCGCTCAGCAATATCTGTCATAACCCGTGAGCCGTTGGCTCCAAAGAGCACTAGCCCCGTCATCCGCTGCGGATCGAGCCCCAGCTGCTGGCGGTGCTCAGCAATATTGTCGGGTCTGGGCCGGTAGAACTGCGGGTGAATCACTAGGCCAGAGGTCTGAATGATGCGACCGGGCTTAATCCCTGCTGACAGTGCTTGCCTGGCGGCTTGCTGGGTGCCGCAGATAACGTAGTTATCACTGGTCGGTGCCATCCAGTAGGCAGGCGGGCTATCGGCAAAGTCGGTCAAGATGCTGACAACGGGCGTGCTGGGCAGGCTTTGCTGCACGCTCTCACCTAGTGCTCGGTTTTGAAAGGGCACAACAGAGAGCACCAAATCTGGCTGGGTCTGCTGCCATTCTTCAGTTAGCAGGCTCACGTCTAGTCGATGCTTCAGCCGGGTAATCACCTTGTGGATATGGACGGTGAGCAGATGGATCCAGCCAAGGCCGTGCTGCAAAATAAAGTCGTAAAACTGATCTGAGCCTGCGCTGACGGTCTGGGAGACTTTGCTGCTCCTTGGCTGGCTCGACTGTTGACCTAAGCTGTCTGCAAAGAGCGGTTCGACCTGCCAGTGAGGGCGCTGCTGCGCAAGCATCTCGCGTATGGCACGGAATGTGGCGTAGTGGCCGCCGCCCCCTCTCAGCACCAGTACCCTGACCTTGATGGGGATAGCGTCTGGGTTCTTATGAGGGGCCGTAAATTCTCTTCGATCAATAGGCTGAAGTTTGTTCACTGGTCTGCCATCCTCAAGAACGCTGTTTTGGCCGCTGAAAGGATAGGTGCGTTTCGCTGCACTTTTTGGATCGCGGCGATCGCATCCTCCACGCCCTGCTTTCCGGCTCTGAATACAGACTCTCCTATCCAAATGGCATCGCGACTGCACGCCTGTTCGGCAACTGGTAGCGACAGATGGCTGTAGTCGAACTTTTCTGGATGGAGGCTAGGAACGGGGAGGTGCGATCGCATCGGCTGAAAAAGTGAATGACGATGCAGTGCGGCATAGCCTGTGGTGCAGGGAATGCCCTCAGCGTGCAGCGCTAGACACACCTCCTCGTGGGCTGCGCCAAAGCGTTCTGGGACCAGTGCAAAAATGTAGCGATAAAAAGAAAAAGAGCGTTGGGTGTGGCGACGGTCACGCTTGAGCAGCCTGACACCTGGAACGCTAGCTAAGCGCTTTTCGAAGTAAGCCAGCATAGCCTCTCTTTCCTGCCGCTGCCTGTCAAATCGTGACAGTGCCACATTGCCCATTGCCGCCTGAAACTCGCTCATGCGATAGTTGCTGCCCAACGAAAATCCAGGTTTCTGACCGCCACACTGCAGAAAATGCTGTAAAAGCTGTTCTATGCCTGAGAGATCTGATTCCGGCGACTCGGATGTGGGGGATGCGATGTTAGCCCTGGCGCCGGGGAACCGGCCGCAGTCGATAATACTGGTGGCTCGGTCGGCTAGCGCCTGCGTACGGCAGAGCAAAATTCCCCCCTCGCCTGCCGTCAAAATTTTGTTCGACTGGAGGCTAAACGAGCCGAAGTGGCCAAAGGCGCCAACGCCTCTGCCGCGCCATTGAGCGCCGTGGGCATGGGCACAGTCTTCAATCACAATTAGCCCATGCCGATCACCAATGGCCATGATGGCGTCCATATCTGCCACCTGCGCGCCCAGATGCACCGGTATAATCGCCTTCGTTTTCTCCGTGAGCGCCGCTTCAATGGCAGCAGGGCTGATGCAGTAGGTTTGCGGGTCTACATCGACAAGGATGGGAACGGCACCTGCCATGATGGGCGCGGTTCCCGTGGCCTGGAAGGTATACGCCGGGATAATCACCTCATCTCCCCAGCCGATGTGCGCTGCCCGCAGTGCGACTTCCAGCGTGACGGTGCCGTTCACCATTGGCACAGCAAAGGTTTTAGTCGTTTGTCCTTTCTGCATTGCGGCGAAGCGATGAGCAAACTGGGCCGACTGGGGGCCCGGAAAGGGCGCGCCTCCCCAGCGGCCCGACCGGACAACGTTGGCGACAGCGGCTAGGTCTCTACCATCAGCGATGGGCCACTGCGGGTAGGGATGCGATCGCTCTGGCCTATTGCCAAACACTGCTAGATCATTTTGGGGTAGCTGGGCAATGAGCGTAGCTAGGACGGTTTTTGGCAGTTCATCATTCGGTGCGAGACTCGGTTCACTTGCTATCTTCGATGTGTAGACCATTTGCTTTCCTCGTTTGATAGATGCACCTGCGAAAACGCGCGTTGTTGGGCTTGCTACACGGGACCTAGCTACACGGATTTAGCTAGATGGGTTTAGCTAGATGGGCTTAGCTATACGGGAGCCATCGCCGTTGGTGTGGCGATCTCACCTGTTTCCAGTCGCGCGGATAGGAGCGCTGCCAACTCATAGACCGCCCGATTTTCAAAGGTGTCTAGGTTGGCTTTGTATTGGTTGTAGGTGGCTGGCTGCAGCAGATTTTCTACTGCCTTATCTACTTGCTTAAAGCTTTTCATCACGGTGCCGACTGCTTGCTTTGCAATCCATTCAGCGCAATATCTTTCCTGGCTCATCGTCAGGCGATTGCAGGCGGTTATCACCGGTAGCTTCATGGCTAGCGCTTCACTGACGCTGACGTTGCCAGGCTTACCGATAAAGAAATCGCTCAGCTGTAGGTAGTCAGCAATAGTTTCAACAAAGTCTAGGACGACCCTCGGCTGGGATCCGCTGTAGCCACGCAGGCTCTGCGCAACGGCTGAGTTGCGGCCACAGGCAAAAATAAACTGCGCCCTGTCTGACAGCGTTTCTAGGCGGCGAGCAATATCCAGCATTGTGCTAGCGCCATTGCCACCAAACGTGATGATGCCGGTTGCTCTATCGGGTGCTAGGCCTAGCGCCAGCCGCCGCTGCGCGCGTTCCTCGGGAGATATCTCGCGCTTTTGATAAAAGTCAGGGTGAATCACAAGGCCAGAACTGCGGACCAGCCGCTCTTCTGAAATGTTGAGCGATCGCGCCTGTTCCATCGCTTTCTCTGTTCCGCACACCAGCGTGTTTCCGGCTGCCGGATCCAGCCAAAAGTCCGGCGGGCAGTCGGCAAAATCAGTCATCACCGTGAGGTAGGGCGTTCCAGGTTTTGCCCGCTGTAGGCTTGCGCACAGGCCCTTGTTATACAGCGGCATGACGGAGACGACGATATCCGGCTGTTGCTCTTGCCAGTGCCGAGTAAAGGTTTCGATGCCGATCTGATAGTTGAGCTTTACCAGTAGCTTATTTAGCCGCATTTTTAGAGGCCACAGCCACGTCCAGCCGCCTTTCACCATGAGGTTGTAGAGGTCATGGCCCGAGAATCCAAACATTTCATAGGCATTCTTCACTTCTCCTGCCTGAGACAGCTCAGTGATGATGTCATCCATATCGGTGACCTGAAATTCCCAAGGCAGGTTCTCCCGCTGTGCGATCGCACGTAGTGCTTCATACGTGGCGTAGTGCCCCCCACCTCCCTGACCTGTAACGACACCGACCCTAAATGTCTTTGTCATAGCAATAACCTCTGATTACGGTTGCTTCGGCAGTCAGCGGCACACCCTAGTTCATCCCCTTTTGCGAGAGTAAGCTAATCAACAAATATGGCTGGACGATTGCTCGCTGCCACAGTGAATAATCTCTCACTGCTGAAAATTATACGCGCACATACATACTTTTGTTCAGTGACTCGATTAAAAGTATGCATAACTTTGCGAGAAAGTGCAAAACAATATGGCATCTAGAGACCCTATGTCTTAGCGCTACACTGGGTAAATGCCCTTATAGAAAGTGTCTTGTGGAGCGCTTCTTGCGGAACGCATTTTCTAGATGCTGTTCACGCTGTTGCTCAGCTCTCGTGCTTAACCTTCGAAGTCACCAGGTATTTCCTGACCGCTTTTACCCATGCAATTTATCGATCAAGCCGAGATAGAAGTAGAAGGGGGAACCGGCGGCGATGGCCTGACAGCGTTTAGGCGAGAGAAGTACGTGCCCGCGGGTGGTCCATCAGGTGGAACTGGTGGCAAAGGCGGATCGGTCATGCTGGCGACTAATCCCAATCTGCAAACCCTGCTAGATTTTCGCTACGCCCATCGGTTTAAGGCGGAAGATGGCGAGCGGGGTGGTCCCAAAAATAAAACCGGTGCCAACGGCGAAGATCTGATTATTGAAGTGCCCTGCGGTACTTTGGCGTACGACCTTGCTTCAGATGAGCTGATTGGCGATCTAACTGAGCCGGGTCAACAGCTCGTGATCGCACCCGGTGGCAAAGGCGGGCTAGGTAACCGGCATTTTTTGAGTAATCGCAACCGCGCACCTGAAATGTCACAGCGAGGCATTGGCGGCATGATTCGCCAAGTTCGCCTAGAGCTGAAGCTGCTGGCGGAAGTCGGCATCATTGGCCTGCCAAATGCGGGTAAATCGACGCTGATTTCTACCCTGTCGGCGGCCAAGCCAAAGGTTGCCGACTACCCGTTTACTACCCTGGTGCCCAATCTGGGTGTTGTACGTAAGCCCACAGGTGATGGTACTGTCTTCGCGGATATTCCAGGCCTGATTGAAGGTGCCCACGAAGGCCAAGGGCTCGGTCACGATTTCCTCCGCCATATCGAGCGCACTAAGCTCTTGCTGCATCTTGTAGATGGGACTGCTATCGACCCAGTTGAGGACTACAAAACAATTCAGCAGGAGCTGGTTGCCTATGGCCAAGGGCTTGCGAGCCGCCCGCAGCTGTTGGCGATTAATAAAACAGACGCACTGCTAGAGGAGGAAGTCGAGGAGATTGCTTCCCAGCTGTCCTTGGTTACTGGTGAACGGGTTTTCCGCATATCTGCGGTCAGTCGTCAGGGCGTAGATGGGCTGCTGCAAGTCGTGTGGCAGCTGCTAGATGAGACGAATATTGCTTTGCAAGCAGAAGCGGAACGGGTTGCCCAATCCATTATCGATTTCAATACACCCATTTTGAGGGCCAGCGGTTCACGGGCGCCAGAGTACTCTGTAGATTCATCAGTGGATGCTTAGGCAGGCATAGGCAATGGTGATATTTTTTAGGCGTTTTCCTTTGCCTGTAGAAATAAGAAACGTGAAAAAATAGGATTAGTGATCGCCTTCCTTACGGCACGACCCCCATGAAAGATCTGATCAAAGGCCTCAGAGAGTTCCAAAGTAGCTACGTCCCGACCCACAAAGAGCTACTCAAAGAACTTGCCCAGGGGCAGCATCCCAGAGTGCTCTTCATCACCTGCTCAGATTCTCGGGTGCAGCCAGAACTCATCACCCAGTCTGACCTCGGCGATCTGTTTGTGATTCGCAATGCGGGCAATATTGTGCCGCCCTACGGGGCGACCAACGGCGGTGAAGGAGCCACCATTGAGTACGCGATTAAGTCCTTAGATATTCAGCACATTGTGGTGTGCGGCCACACCACCTGCGGAGCGATGAAGGGTCTGCTGCAGGTCGGTGAGCTAGAAGCCAAAATGCCGCTTGTGTACAACTGGCTCAAGCATACTGAAGCGACCCGGGAGCTGGTCGAAGAGCACTATGGCCACTTGGGTAAGTCAGAGAAGCTGGCAACGCTTGTCGCTGAAAATGTACTGACGCAAATTGATAATTTGAAGACCTATCCTTCAGTGCGATCGCATCTCCATCGCAATGAAGTGCAGCTACACGGCTGGATTTACAACATCGTCGATGGCACTGTTCTAACCTATGACCGCGCCAACCATACCTTTGTTACCATTGCCAATTCGCCCTACGAAAGAAACGAAGAGCCGGTTGCCGACAGGGGATACGGCTCTTCTCGGTTGGCACAGGGTCAGCGCGATCGCATCCTTCGCGGCTCCCCTGCCTTCTATCACCGCTAGGTGCACAGACAGATTCAGACACTGATAATGGTCTGACGCTCTGAAAAGCCGCAGGGCATAAAAACGCTGACATCTCGTTTTAACCCATATCCATCGACGCTATTGGGTAATGCAAACTGTGGGTTGATGCAAAATGCCCTACACCAAAGCCACCTCTTCTTGAGGCGCATTAAATGTGCCAGAGCACACAATGCCCTTACTCACATCCAGCGTCACAATTGTGCCGTTGCGAATGATCTCCGTCGCCTTCTCGACGCCCACAATCACAGGAATGCCCAACCTTAATCCCAACACCGCAGCATGGCTTGTCATGCTGTCATCTTCTGTGATGATGCCGCCTGCCCGCCGAATCGCATCTACATAGTCTGCACTGGTACGCGGCACCACCAAAATTTCGCCCGTATGAAAGTCTTTAATGGCTGCAGTATCGTGGGCAATCCGGGCCCGACCGCTAACCGACCCTTCGCCGATACCCTTACCTTGCCCCAGCACCGCCGTTACCACTTCCACCTTGATCAGATCGGTCGAACCAGATACGCCCTGTAGCGTTCCTGCTGTCATCACCACCAGGTCACCATCTTGTAACAGCCCGTCTTCCTGTGCTACGTTCATGGCCGCCTGAAAGGTTTGACCGGTCGAGGGCAAGTCCACCACGAGTAGCGGGTTGACTCCCCACACCAGCTGCAGCTGGCGGGAGACATCCACCAGCGGTGTAACCGCCAAAATGGGTGCCTTTGGCCGAAACTTCGAGACATTTCGCGCCGTGGCACCAGAGCGGGTCAGCGTCATAATGGCAGCGGCCCTAAGCTGAGTTGCAATCTGCCCAACGGCTTGGCTGATGGCATTTGGAATGGTGTGGCTTTTGTTGAACTCTTCCTCAATTCTTGAAAGCTGCTCTTTCTCGGTGCGACGAGCGATGCGTGCCATCGTTGCGACTGCCTCTACAGGAAAGTCACCCACAGCTGTTTCATTGGAGAGCATTACAGCGTCGGTCCCATCAAAAATGGCGTTAGCCACATCTGAGACTTCTGCCCGCGTCGGTCGCGGACTGTCTACCATGCTATCTAGCATCTGAGTCGCCGTAATCACCGGAATGCCTAAGCGATTCGCCGTCGAAATCAATCGCTTTTGTAAGACAGGAACATCTTCTGCTGGCAGCTCCACACCCAAGTCACCGCGAGCAACCATTACCCCATCTGACAGCGACAAAATCGCATCCATCTGTTCGATAGCTTCGTGTTTTTCGATCTTGACGATGACCGGTACCCGGCGATTTGTAGAGTTTTGGATAATCTCTTTAATCTCTAAAACATCCTGGGGATTGCGCACAAAGCTCAGCGCGACCCAGTCAACATTCTGATTGAGTCCAAACTGTAAATCTATGCGGTCTTTCTCTGTCAGTGCCTTAATCGACAGATACACGCCTGGAAAATTGACGCCCTTACTATTTGAGAGCTTGCCGCCAACCACCACCTCACACTTTAGATTTCGGTGCTCAAGGTCTTTGCCGACGACCTTCATTTCCACCTTGCCATCGTCCAGCAAGATGGTCGCCCCCACCGGAACCTCTTCAACCAATGGCTCGTAGGTGACAGAACTCTCGGTTTGTGTGCCCGGAATCTGTCGGCTAGTCAGTACAAAGCTGTCGCCCTTTGTCAAACGAATTGGACCTTCTTGAAACTTTCCCAGCCGAATTTTAGGCCCCTGTAGATCTTGCAAAATACCGACAGGTTGCTGCAGTTCAAAAGAAATCTGACGAATGAGCTGAATATTTCTGCGATGGGTTTCTTGATCTCCGTGGGAAAAGTTGAGGCGCAGCGTGGTTGCACCTGCTTCAATCAAGGCTCTTAGCGTGTCGGCGCTTTGAGTGGCAGGGCCAATCGTCGCGACGATTTTGGTTCGACGCAAGCCAGGGCGAGCTGCCCGAGCCTCTCCTCCGGAGAATCTCATACGCTTTATTAGTGGGACTGTAAGGGTTAAAACTCTGCTCAAACGATACCATTGTGAGGCCCAATCCACTGCAGAGAGTCCTCGCTCACACCAGTGTTAGCAAGCCTTATTTATCTTCACAGTGCGGATTCAAAATAATCATTCTGGAGATGAAAAAATGCAGTCGAAGGCGGTTCTTGCTATCTATATAGCCGCCTCAGATGAATGTCACAAAACTTTATTATTCATCTCAGGTAGCGTATACTACCGAAGAATGCGGATTAAAAAACTGGTGTGAAGGAGCGAATTTATGGTGTTGGCGGCAATAGAGCCTCCAGCGGTGCCGATGGCGGTTACCCGGCGAGTCCCGAAGCGGTTTTTAGATGCCGATGGTGGTGTGAGCCCCAATCTGCTGATTTTCTGCGGGGCTGTTTTTCTAGTTTCTATTTCAACTGTTGGATATTTTGTCGGCCATTGGCCAAGCTGGTGTTGTTTTATCCTCAACACACTGTCGCTGCATTTGGTAGGCACAGTTATCCACGACGCCTCTCACAATGCAGCCCATAAGAATCCTATTATCAATGCAGCTTTAGGTCATGGCAGTGCGCTGATGCTGGGCTTTACGTTTCCCGTATTCACGAGAGTTCACTTGCAGCACCACGCACATGTGAACGATCCTGAAAACGATCCAGACCATTTTGTTTCAACCGGTGGTCCGCTGTGGCTGATTGCGGCTCGCTTTTTTTATCACGAAATTTACTTCTTTCAGCGTCGGCTCTGGAAGAAGAATGAGTTGGCAGAATGGTTCTTGAGCCGGTTAACCGTAGGTTTGTTCATCTACACGGCATACCGGTTTGGGTTTATTGAGTATCTGTTCAATTTTTGGTTTGCACCGGCTTTGGTGGTTGGGCTAGCGCTGGGGCTGTTTTTTGACTACTTACCCCATCGTCCCTTTAAAGAGCAGCATCGCTGGAAAAATGCTCGGGTCTATCCCAGCAAAATTCTCAACTTGCTGATCATGGGTCAAAACTATCACCTGGTCCATCACCTGTGGCCTTCTATTCCCTGGTACAAGTACAAGTCTGCCTATGAGGTGATGAAACCTCTTTTGGATGAGAAGGGTTCACCACAGTCCCTAGGTTTGCTAAAGACAAAAGATTTTCTGGGCTTTGTGTACGATCTCTTCGTTGGTATTCGCCTTCACCACAAGCCTAAGAAGGATTCCTCTCATAAATAGCTGGAGGATAGATAGCTTGCAGCGCCCAGCTATCATGCTGCAGGCTTGTCAACAATAGAGCGCTAGTGGGTACTTGCCCACCGGCGCTTTAATTATTTGAGCTCGGTTTTCTTTGATCTCTATTCTCTATGCTTGCTTTAGTTGCACTCTACCGTCAGGCACAGATCGGGGCGTAGCTTTTGTGCACCTCTCAAATATGCATGGCTCACTTCCGGGTGATGGGCAGGCAAATAGGTATGAATCATCAGTCGAATGCAGCGAGGCAGGCTACCTTCTACATGCATCTGCTGAACATCGAGCAGGGGAACGGTGTCCCAGTGGGGGCGACGACGGGCGATCGCAGCCGGGAAAATAGCATCCAAATCACGCGTCACAGAAAAAGTAACGCTAACTATTTTCGTTGGGTCAAGCTGATTGCGTGATTCAATCGCATCTAGCAGTTCACTCACTGCCACTGACATTGCCGCTACCGAATTTTCTGGAACAGTTGTCGCTCCTCTAATCGCTCGCATTTGCCAGTGATCTTGTGCTTTTGTTGTTCCGTTCACCTGCCCGTCCACCACGGCTCTTTCCCTTGTGACTGTTCTCAGCTGCTGTTGCTTTCGATGTTTGCGCTTTTGCTTGCTCTTTGCATCTGCTTTCGGCATTTACTTCGATATGCACTTCGGCATGAATAAAGCACGCGCTTTTACGGGCTAGCGCATCGTTGGCGGCTGGTATAGCCAGAGCGGTATACCGCTAGTCGCAACTTCAAAGTCAATGCGAGCAAGCGTCGCTGCCATCTGCTCGGGCACTATTCCCCAGGGCGATGAATTTCCGAACTGGCTACCCGGAAGCACTCGGCTCAGCAGCGGCTTTTTCTCTTCAAAGGTGTAGCATTCAGCCTTGTCAGGATCAAGCCCGCCCAGTTCAGCTGCCCAGCGCCGGGCATCTTCCTCTGTGCCCAAGCGGTCTACCATCCCCAAATGCAGCGCCTGCTCACCCGTGAACACGCGGCCATCAGCAAATTCTCGCACCTTCTCTTCGGATAAATTCCGGCCCTCTGCCACAGTGCGAACAAACTGCCCGTAGCTCACATCGATCAGCTCCTGTAGGATGCCTTCCTCTGCAGGCGTCAGCGCTCGATCAAAGGCCAAGATGTCCTTGTAAGGGCCAGATTTAATCACCTTGAAAGAAACCCCTACCCGGTCCAGCAGCTTTTCCAGATTGTTCCCTCTCAAAATCACACCGATAGACCCTGTAATCGTGCCTGGATTGGACACAATATGGTGGGCGCCGACGCCAATGTAGACTCCTCCAGACGCGGAAATATTGCCGTAGCTCGCAACGATTTTGACCTTCTCTCTAAGGCGCTTCAGGGCGTTGTATATCTCCTGCGAGTCGCCGACTGTGCCGCCAGGGCTGTCAATGCGTAGTAGCAACGATGGAAATTTCTTTTCTTCGACTTCTTCTAGGGCCTCGAGTACGCGCTTTCGAGTTGCTCCAGCGATCGCACCAGAAATTTCGATACGGGCAACTTGCTTTCGAAAGCGACGCTTGAAGGGCCAAATCATGAAATACCGGGGGTGCGCTAGGCTTAACATTACTTTAGAGTAAGTATACGCCCTGTCCGGCGCGACCGTACTGAACATAGCCGCACTGAACGTATCCGCATGGATCTTCGCCCTTCTACCGATGCTTCAGGCCCTGCTGACAAGGGCCTGAAGCTGCAGGCCCTGCAGCCGCATCTCAAACTCATCTCAAATCCGCTGGTGCTGATTTCTCCCTTTTTCCTGTGGGGGACAGCCATGGTGGCTATGAAGGGGGTTATGGCCGAGACTAGCCCGCTGTTTCTGGCTAGTGTGCGCTTGTTGCCAGCAGGCATTTTGGTCGTTTTAGTCTCTGTCATGCTTGGCAGGGATCAGCCAAAAGGCTGGCGAGCTTGGCTGTGGATCAGCTTATTTGCTGTCGTTGATGGCACCCTCTTTCAAGGCTTTTTGGCTAGGGGGCTAGAGCGTACAGGGGCTGGGCTAGGGTCTGTCATGATCGATTCTCAGCCGCTGGCCGTCGCTATTATGGCGCGCTTCCTGTTTAAGGAGTGGGTAGGTCCTTTGGGTTGGTTAGGTCTTCTGATTGGGCTGATGGGTATCAGTTTTATTGGTCTGCCGGACGATTGGGTAGTATCTCTATTCCACGGTCAGTGGGCAGACTTTGACCCTGTGATTACCCTTGAGCAAGAAATTTGGACTGTGCTATTTCAACAGGGCGAATGGCTGATGTTAATGGCTGCGCTGTCGATGGCTGTAGGCACCATCTTGATTCGCTTTGTTGCAGAAGCGGCCGATCCGGTAGCTGCTACCGGATGGCATATGATTCTAGGCGGTCTGCCGCTAGTCGTGACATCGGCAGTGAGTGAACCGTCTGCTTGGGAGGGGATTTCTACGGTGGGTTGGCTAGAGATTACCTATGCCACCGTCTTTGGTAGCGCGATCGCCTACGGTGTGTTCTTTTACATTGCAGCCAAAGGTAATCTCACCAGCCTAAGTGCCCTGACGTTTCTAACGCCAGTGTTTGCGCTCTTATTCAGCACGGTGCTTTTAGCTGAGAGCCTGAGCCTGCTGCAGTGGTCTGGCGTCATGCTCACGCTCATCAGCATTTACCTGATTAATCAGCGCGTGCCCTTAGCAACATGGCTATCTACCAAGCTATCTTTGCCCATCGCAGACTACATAGCGCCCGTGGGTGCTCCAACGACAAAATCAGCTGATTAGTAGCGCCGTAAGGAAAAGTACATAAACCTATCATCAATAACCATAAAGAAGCGAATAACCAGGCGTACTCATCTGCTTGTACTGCATACGTTTACGGTAATATGTACACATCAAAGTGCCGAAGGTTAAGTGCAATACAGCTTTTTTGAACGGCCTGCGGTCTACTTTTTAGAGGCTCTTCATTTAGCTGACTTCTCAATAGCTGATCGCTGAGTTAATCTTTCTGAGTTAGTTCTTGGGCTCCTGCGAGTAACAGGCGTGTCCTGATTTACCTGAAAGCATCAGAAAGTTGGTTTAGGCGGGCATTCTATGATCAGTTACGACTGTCTGTGGCTGCCTAAACAAAAGTAATTTCAGAAAATCTGCTTACCTGTCCGATTTTACAGCTCTGCTAGGTGTAGTTTTCTGCGGTACTAAAGGTAAGATTTCCTTTTTATGAAAGTCTTTAAGTCCCTATAAGAAGCAGGTAAAAATATTGATGATTCGGCATTCTACTCTAGTATTTTTAACCTGTCTGGCCGCATTGAGTGTTTCTACGGTGCCGTCGAAGGCACAGGTCGCGGCTGAGCGAGGCGGCGCTACTCGGGTGACTCGGCTAGAGGGCGCTACGATAGCGAGACCAGAAGCAGCTACGCCCGTGAGTGAAGCTAGGAGCAGCGTGATTGCTCAGCTAAACGAAGGGGCAACGCCTGAAAGCGCTTCTAGCAATGTCTTATCCATTGGGTCGAGGGGCCAAGCGGTGAGCGCCCTGCAGAACCGTCTAAAGAATGCTGAATACTACAGTGGCGCTATTGATGGGATCTACGGCCTAGCCACGCAGCGAGCCGTTCGCGCCTTTCAAGAGAGCCAGAGCCTAGATGTGACGGGTCGCTTGGATAACGAGACCTGGAAAGCACTAGAGTCTGTTGAACTTCCTGCTGGAGATGCCGTAGAAAACGCCCCAGAAACAGCGACGGCACCACCAGCGACAGACGGTGAAAGTGCCAGCCGGGAAAATGCAGACGGTGCAGATACCTCTGTGGTTGCTGTTGCCGACCGGGCAAATGGCGCCGCTGAAACGGCTGGTAGTGCTTCTGGTGGGCTAGGAAAGCTGTTTGGGCTTGGGCTTGGCCTGATGGCGATCGCCGCGAGCTTTGGCGTAGGCTTTTTCATTGCCAATCGAAGTAAAGAAGAAGCAGCCTTGCCAGATGGCGATGGCTGGTCAGGGGTAGAGCCCGATCCGGGCCTCACAGGTGCCAACCCTGCCTTGCCGCCGAATCCTGCACTGAGCAGTCTTGCTGGCAACGTCCCGTCGCAAAATGGTAACGGCAGTGGTGGCGTAAGCGGGCTAGCAACTACTACAGCGGCTACGGCAAGCGGCCAGTTGGGGAGCACTTCTCCAATGGGCCAGACGGACATTATCGATGGCCTAATTCAGGACTTGCACAACCCGGACCCTAGCAAGCGTCGCAAGGTGATTTGGGAGCTTGGACAGCGCGGTAATTCGCTGGCAGTGAAGCCGCTGGTAGATTCAATGGTCAATGCTGACTCCAAAGAAAAGAGCCTGGTATTAGCAGCTTTGTCTGAAATTGGCATTCGCTCACTGAAGCCGATGAACCGAGCGCTGGCGATCGCGCTTCAAGACGACAACCCTGAAGTCCGCAAGAACGCCATTCGCGACCTCACCCGCATTTACGAGCTGGTGGTGCAAATTAGCCAAATGCTGGGCCATGCTACGGAAGATGAAGACCCCGAGGTTCGCCAGACAGCGACTTGGGCCCTCGATCAGCTCAACCGCATTCGCCGCACTCAAGATGTCGACTCTACGATGCGAGCATTTCCCACCAGCGGCAGCGGGGCTAAGCCGATAGATTTGCTCTCTAGCGAAGCCTCGATTCGACGCTCTCAGTCGTAAAGGTTGGGCCGTATAACGAGCTATGTAGCGAGTCATATCAGGTGTGAAGCCTTTATCGCTGTTGTTTTTGTCTACTCCCGTGGGGCCTTTGGGATCTGGGCTTGGGGGAGGCGTGGAACTGACGGTTACTAACTTGGCCCGGGCAATGGCAGCTTTGGGCCACCAGGTTACCATTGTCACCCCAGCAGGCGCTGAGCCAGCACTCTTCGGATTAGAGGCTTTAGAAAGCTGTGCGATAGACGTTGTCGAGGTGCCGGGCAGTTGGCAGGTAACTGCGCAAACGCAGCAGCGCGATCACCCTGTGACGGTGGGAACGGCGCTGGCCAATATATGGGATTATGCCCGGCAGGTCCAGTCACGATACGACCTGCTAGTAAACTTTGCCTACGATTGGCTACCTTACTATCTCACTCCGTTTTTTGAGACGCCGGTGGCTCATTTTGTCAGCATGGGGTCGTTGAGCGACCACATGGATGATGCGATTGCTCAAGTGTCAAATCAGTTTCCTGGCACCGTAGGCGCTTACACCCAGGCTCAAGCCCAGACATTCGAGAGGGTGTCTGGGGTAGGCGCGTGGCAAATTCTAGGCAGCTCGGTGGATATGGCTCAATACACCTACTGCGCTCAGCCCGATAGCTTTATGGCTTGGGTCGGTCGTATTTCACCGGAAAAAGGTTTAGAAGATGCGATCGCTGCAGTGCAAATGGCAAAATGCCCGCTCAAAATCTTTGGAAAATTGGAAAACCCGACTTACTGGGCAATGTGCCAGCAGCAAATCGACCGGGCTGCTACGAATATTCCCGTAGAGTATGTTGGGTTTTTATCCACTGCGTCGCTGCAGCGACAGCTCGGCCGGGCGCGGGCCCTGCTGATGACGCCCCACTGGACGGAAGCCTTCGGTATCGTAGCGATTGAGGCGCTTGCTTGCGGGGTGCCTGTGATTGCCTACAGGCGCGGTGGCCCCGCTGAAATTGTCCGCCCAGGGCGGACCGGCTGGCTAGTTGATCCTGAAAACATAGCGCAGCTCGTAGCGGCGATCGCTCAGGTGGATTTGCTCGATAGGCTGGCTTGTCGTCAGCAAGCTGAAGCGCTCTACGCTTTACCTGCTTGGGGAAAACGCTTTGAGCGATGGTTTTATAATGTCGTTTCCGGCCGTGTGTAAAAATGTCCTAATGCATTGGCACCATCGAATGGGATGTCTGTGAATGATTATGCTCACTCCTGATGAAATTACTCAGCTGCAGGCCTGTCTAGCTGACTATCCTGAAGCGATCACCGCGCTTCAAGAAATTTCAGACTGTGACGGCGATATCGAAGATGCTGCGATTTCTCTGGCCCTTCGTGCGGGGCAAGAGCCAGATACCAATGAGCAGTGGCTAGCTGGATTTAGCAAGCGCTATCGCCATATTGCCTGCCAGTCTCAGTTTCGTGAGGCCCTGCTCGCCCATCAGCCAGGGACACTGGTGAACTATCTGACGCAGGAGTCAGACTGTCCGGCCTTGCTAGCTGCTCCTGTTGCCATATACGTGCTGAAGTCTGGAGTTGAGAGCTTTTGCCATAGCTTTGACAATAGCCGCGTGTAGGACAATTTCGACTCGCTCGGTTTCAATCAGGGCGATTTTGCCCAGCTCAATTTTGATGAAGCTCGATGGCTCAATTTTGGTCACCTCGGGGTTTACAGCGGCGGCTGTGAAGATGAGATGTGTTGACTGAGTAGATCTAGCAGACCTAAATCATGATTGACCTCGTCGCATAGGGAGGGATTGTGTGGATCGGTTTGTAGCGCCTTTTGGAGATAAAGCCGGGCTTTTTTGAGCTGCTTTTCACCGATCAAATGCCTGCCCCATCGCTGGTATACGATTGCTTGCCACTGAATAATTTCTAAGTCTGTAGGCAGGCGGTGCGCGAGTCCTTCGACTAGAGCGATCGCCCTGGGAAACTTGCGCTGCTGTAGTAATTCTCTAAGCCGAAGGTAGGCGTCTTGCTTGAGCCCCACTTCTTGTTCTGAAATGGACGAATTTATCGTCGCACTAGTCGCGTTAGGCATTTCAGTGCTGTCTGCTTCGCTGTGCGCTGTTGGTGCCTGATGAGGGGTAGAAGAAAAGGTCTCGGCTGGTGGCGCATGGGTAGATTCGGCAGGGCCTGACGGCTGAAAATTTCCGAGGCCCATCTTTTCCAGCTTCAGTATCAGCTCTCTCAGATTGAGCCGCCCGGTTGGGTGACTGCCATCTCGCTCAGCAGCGCGCTGATGCCCATTCGGAAAGTCGGTATGGGAGGAATGCGCTTCCTCCTTACTGATTTCGTTTGCCCCCGTATCTGCCAAGTTCAGGGCTTCAGACAAGGCTGTATAGGCGTGGTTAATCTGAATAAACTGCTCAATGGCCTGCTTATCGGGGTTGAGGTCAGGATGATACTGACGGACAAGCTGCCGGTAGGCTGTCTTCACGTCGCTGAAGGACGCACTGCGGCGAAGTCCTAGCGTTCTGTAGTGGTGAGCCAGTTTCATATCAGCGTAGAGCAGACAGGGTCAATAGAAGCCGCAAGGGACACCGAACTGTGAGGCCGTGCTAAAGCGACGATTTCGCCAAATTATAAGAGATTTTTGACAGGTGTACATGCTTTTTTATTGGCCAAGGTCACGCTGGACCACAGCTAGCTAATGGTCCAGTTAGCTAGCTGGCAGCCGCTCCTCAATTACCCGATCAATCAGGCCGTATTCTTTGGCCTCTGCTGCTGACATAAAGTAGTCGCGATCGCTATCTTTTGCAATTTCTTCAGCTGATTTGCCCGAATGCGCCGCCATCAGCTCATTGAGGTCCCTGCGTACTTGGACAATTCGAGCAGCTTCAATCTCAATATCAGTTGCCTGTCTGCGGCCCACCCCGCCCGATGGCTGGTGAATCATAATCCGAGAGTGAGGCAGGGCTAATCGCTTTCCTTTTGATCCCGCGTTCAGCAAGAACGCTCCCATACTTGCCGCTAAACCCACGCAGATAGTCACCACCTCCGACTTGATGTACTGCATGGTGTCGTAAATGGCCATTCCAGCTGTGACTGAGCCACCTGGCGAATTGATGTATAGGTAAATTGGCTTCGTCGAATCCTCAGAATCAAGATAGAGCATGTAGGCAACGATGGCATTGGCAATGCCGTCGTCGACTTCCTCAGTCAAGAAGATAATCCGCTCACGAAACAGCCGTTCGTAAATGCTGATCCACTGCTCGTAGGTGCTGCCGGGTAGGCGATAGGGGACACTAGGCGTTCCAATAGGCATGACTGTTTTAGAAAATGAGGGTGGATATTTTCGGGGAGGTCTGAGAAGAACGGGCCGATAGCGTGGGACGTTATAATCCTGAACACCGAGAAGGTTAGGCTGCTTTCTGAGCTGGCGCTTCGACCACACGGTCAATCAAACCGTAGTCTTTGGCCTCTGTTGCAGATAGATAGAACATTCGCTCCATGTCTTTCGCAATTTTCTCAGGGGTCTGTCCGCTATTGCTAGCGACAATCTTCTGAATGAGCTTTCTTTTCTCAAGGACTTCTTCAGCTTCTAGCTCAATGTCGGTAGCCTGTCCTCGGGTCAGCGTCTGAGGGTGGGTGAGTGCGATGCTGGTGTGGGGCAGCGCGGCCCGTTTCCCCTTTGTCCCAGACGATAGCAGCAGCGCGGCCATGCCATAGGCCGTTCCCATGCAGATGGTCACCACTTCAGACTTAATGTGGGCAATGGTGTCGTATACGGCTAAGCCTGCTCGGATAGACACCATGCCTGCCGAGGCATCTGCCTGACCAGACATGACCGGGTCGCCTATCGAGTTGATGTACAAATACACCGGCTTGCTCTGGTCCTCAGAATCCAAATAGAGGAGGGCCGATATGATGGAATTGGCTACGCCATCTGTCAACGGCTGATTGAGAAAGAGAATGCGTTCCTGGCTCATTCGAGTGTAGATATTTACCCACTGCCAGGAGCGGCTGCCGGGCAGGTTGTAGGGGACGCGGAGGATTCTGTCGACAGTCATCGTTTACGCGACCCCCGCTGGAATCGCTTTTGGAAGCTCTTTCGTGCTGCTTAGAACGCGGTCGATCAGGCCGTACTCCTTCGCTTCCTCGGGTGTCAGGTAAAACATGCGGTCGGTGTCTTTGTCGAGTTTTTCGACGCTCTGGCCCGTGTTGCTCGACAGAATATCTAGCAAAGCGCTTTTGTTTGCGAGAACTTCTTCGGCCCGAATTTGAATATCGGTGGCCTGCCCTTGTGCGCCGGAGCGGCTCTGATTGAGCACGATGGTGGCATGGGGTAAGCTGGCCCGCGATCCCTTTGCGCCAGAAGAGAGGATCATGGCAGCAGTCCCCATTGCCTGACCTAGGCAAATGGTGTGCACGGGCGGCTTGATGTACTTGAGCGTGTCGCAAATGGCGAAGGCCTCTGTCTCAAACCCAACAGCATCTCCGGTATACCAAGAGGTGCCGGTGGAGTTGATGTAGAAGTAGATGGGTTTGTCGGGGTCATCAAATTCTAGGTAGAGAAGCTGCGCAATGATCAGCTTGGTGACGTCCACACCCATTTGACGCTTGAAGTCATCAGAGGAAACCAGTGGCGTGCCCAGGTAAACGATTCGCTCTTTGAGGAGTAGCGACTGTAGGTCTGGTGGGGGTGTCCGGTAGGCCGCGCCGCCTGCAGCATAAGGAGCCTGAACGGCCTTAATAGGAGAACTCATAGGGACTTATACTTGCGATAACTTCAACGTTTCTTTCGACTAAACGAAAATATCTGCTTTCCATAGTAGCTCGCTGGTGAACGGCCTGTACTCCTGCCAAACGGTCGATTGATGGCGGATAACCCCACCTCTTTTCTGCTGACACCTACGATAAACAACACTGCTCACCCAGGTCTTTTTATCTTCAGGGGTCTTTTTATACGAGATAGCCTACTTACTGCAATCTGCTTACTTCAATGTAGGGTCGATACGTGTTGGGTAGCCTCAGAAGGTATTTAGACTATCTAATGTATTGATCTCATCGCTGGCGTGAAAGCTATTTTAAGGGTGTGGGTTTATGGCTATTCAAGGACTTAGTTGCATATGAAAGTTGATTTGCGATGGGCGTTTAGTGATGCCCACCTACAGGCGGACCAGCCGAGTAGTCAGCGTCAGCTGTCGGTGTCTGTCTCAGCGAGTGGTGAGGGCTCACAAGCGCCGCTCAATCTCTGTTTTGTGTTAGACCGTAGCGGGTCTATGTTGGGTACGCCGCTCGAGACCGTGAAGCAGGCGGCTCTGCGGATTATTGACCGGCTGACAGAGCGCGATCGCATCTCAATCGTTGCTTTTGATCACAAAGCTGAGGTCTTAGTTTCCAATCAGCTAGCCACTGACATCGCCAGCATTAAGACGAAAGTCAATGGGCTGCGAGCGGGCGGTGGCACCTCGATCGACGATGGACTGAAGGCAGGCATTGGGCAGCTCGCAGCGGGCAAAGAAGACCACGTATCGCAGCTGCTGCTACTCACCGATGGTGAAAATGAGCACGGTGATAATGACCGGGCGCTCAAGCTGGCCCAGGTGGCCAGCGGCTACGGCCTAACGGTCAGCACGCTGGGATTTGGCGATCATTGGAATCAGGATGTGCTGGAGCAAATTGCCGATGAAGGGGGCGGTTCGCTCAGCTATATCGAGCATTCAGAAGCGGCGATCGCGATCTTTGGCCGTCTTTTTTCCCGCATGCAATCGGTCGGACTCACCAATGCTTTTCTCAATATTGAGCTGGCCGATGGCTCCCGGCTAGCCGATCTCAAGCCGGTTGCGCAGGTCTCTCCTGAGACGGTGGAGCTCCCGGCTGTGCAGGAGGGTAATCAGGCGATTGTGCGCCTGGGAGACCTCATGAAAGATCAGCCTCGGGTGATTTTGCTGAATCTGTACATTCCTCAGCTATCACCAGGCACGGCGACAGTTGGGACGCTGCACGTTGCCTACGATGACCCGGCTATTGGCTTAACGGCTCAGTCCACTGCGCCTGTCCCCATTGAGATCGCCGCTCAAGCTGACTATGCGCCTAAGCCCGATGCAGATGTGCAGCAGAGCATTCTGGCACTGGCTAAGTACCGGCAAACGCAAATCGCCGAGGTTAAGTTAAAAGAAGGTGACCGTCAAGGCGCGGTAACAATGCTCCAGTCAGCGGCAAATACCGCTATTCAGATGGGCGACCAAAACGCTGCAACGGTGTTGCAAAATAATGCGACCCAATTGCAGGCAGGGAAGACGCTTTCGGAGCGCGATCGCAAAAAGACACGCATCGTCTCAAAAACTCAGCTGCAGTAACTTCGATAGACATGATTTCATTAGATCGGCTAGACCATCTGGTGCTGACTGTTTCTGATGTGGGGCGCACCTGTGAGTTTTACACAGCGGCGCTGGGCTGTGAGGTGATTTACTTTGGCCAAGACCCCCGCGGCAACCCGCGGCGAGCTCTCACCATTGGAACCGCCCAAAAAATCAATCTCCATTCAGCCGATCAGCCCCTCATGCCCGCTGCTCAAGTGCCCAAGCCAGGAACCGCAGACCTCTGTTTTTTGACGAAAATGCCGCTGACTGCGGTGATTGCCCACTTCCAGCACTTAGCTATCCCAATTATTGAAGGGCCTGTTCAGCGCTCGGGTACGCAAGGCCCTATCCTGTCGGTATATATCCGCGATCCTGATGGCAATCTAATCGAGGTGGCAACCCAGCTCAATGCAGATTCACATTGACCCCTTTACCGTTCACAAGCGAGTCCCCCTCACGATCAGTCGAGGGACCCGGGCTGGCTCGACTAATCTTTGGGTGCGAATCGAGGCTGAGGGGTATGAAGGTTGGGGGGAAGCGTCCCCTTTTTCTATTGGCGAAAAAACGCAGACGACTGAGCAAATAGCGAGTGATTTATCTGCGCTGGTGCCCGTTCTCTCAGCGATGCATCCACTACAGCGTCAGCGGATTGAAGCAGCGTTCGATTCAGAATTTAAAGGTGTTTGTTCGGCTGCGCGGGCTGCTGTGGATGTTGCCCTTTGGGACTGGCTGGGAAATCGAGTTGGGCTACCACTATGGCAACTGTGGGGTCTAGATCTTTCGCGGATTGGCCCGACGGCGGTCACTGTGGGTATCAGTACTCCCGACGGCGCTCTCCAGCGTTTGCAGCAATGGCGCGCGCAGCAAACGGTTGCTTCTGTCAAAGTGAAGCTGGGCTCTCCCGCTGGTATTGAGGCCGATCAGGCGATGTTTGAAGCGTTGCTGCCGGGGGTGCCCGCTGGTGCTAAGGTCAGCATCGATGCCAATGGTGGGTGGCAGTTGTCTGATGCCCTGGTCATGGCCCAGTGGCTATCGAACAGGGGCGTCAGCTACTTGGAGCAGCCCCTCGCTGTGCAAGCAGACAGTTTACTGCCGCAGCTTCAGGCGCAGTCTCCGCTGCCGATCTTTGCCGATGAAAGCTGCTTTGACAGCGCTGATATTCACAGGCTGGCCCACTGTGTCGATGGCATTAATATTAAGCTGATGAAGGCGGGTGGGCTCACCGAAGCTCGGCGTATGATTCACGCTGCCCGGGCCTGTGGTCTGCAGGTGATGTTTGGCTGCTATTCCGATAGTGCGATCGCCAATAGCGCGCTAGCTCACCTCTCTCCCCTGGCCGATCATCTCGATCTCGATAGCCATTTTAATCTCAAAGACGATCCGTTCGATGGCGCGCAGCTATCCAATGGCGCTTTGATTCCCAATACTCGTCCTGGACTTGGACTCACTCGCCATGCTCACACCTGATGATCGCCTCGTTATTTTTTTGCACAATGGACTGAAGGGCGCAAAGGGGAAAACGGGGATTTCTCTGCTGCGCTACAGCCAAAATGAGATTGTTGCGGTTGTCGATGAAACCGCTGTGGGAGAGTCGATTAAGGTGCTCACCGGAATTGATCGCGAGGTGCCTATTGTGGCCTCTGTGTCCGAGGCGCTAGCCTACTCTCCAACGGTCTTGGCCATTGGCCTCGCGCCTTCTGGGGGGCGTTTGCCTGAGCCCTGGTATGCCGAAGTCAAGCGCGCAGTAAGTGCCGGGCTATCGGTGATGAACGGGCTACATACGCAGCTCAATCAGGATCTAGAGATTAGCTCAGCGATTCAGCCGGGGCGGTGGGTGTGGGACATTCGCAAAGAGCCTGAAAATGGCATGGTGGGTGGGGGGCTAGCGAGATTATTGAAGTGCGATCGCGTGCTTACGGTTGGCACCGACATGGCCGTTGGCAAGATGTCGACCAGCATCGAATTGACCAAAGCCTGTCAGCAGCGAGGACGGCGTGCCAAGCTGATCGCTACAGGGCAGACCGGGCTAATGCTGGGTGAAGAGGGCGTTGCGCTAGATGCCGTCCGTGTTGACTATGCCGCAGGTACTGTAGAACAGATGGTGACGCGCTACGGCGATGGCTATGACGTCTTGTTTATAGAGGGCCAAGGCTCTCTCCTCAACCCAGGGTCTACCGCTACGCTGCCGTTGATGAGAGGCACTCAGCCTACCCATCTCATTCTGGTACACAAAGCTGGATTAACCCACTTGCAGCACTTCCCAGATTTTGCCATTCCGCCGCTGCCTGATGTCATTTCACTCTACGAGGCGACGGTCAGCGCCGGCGGCACATTTGCTCAGACGTCTGTGATCGGGGTGGCGCTCAATACATTTGGCCTGCATGAAAAAGAGGCTCTGCAAGCCATTACAGATGTCTCGGAGGAAACCGGTCTGCCCTGTGCCGATGTAGTACGGTTTGGCGCTGAGCCCCTGCTTCCGCCCATATTGGAGCAGCGTTGAGGATGATAGATGGAGCTGCCTAGTGGAGTCAGGCTATGTGAACTCGATGCCGCACTTCTAGTCCGGTTCTTATCTGGGTTCTTATCTGGGTTCCTATCTAGGTTTCTTGAGCCGGTAGGTGATTCTACCTTTGGTGAGGTCGTAGGGAGTGAGTTCTACTTTGACGCGATCACCCGGTAAAATCTTAATGTAATTGCGACGGATTTTCCCAGAAATATGCGCCAGTACGTTGAACCCATTATCTAGGTCAACGCGAAACATAGCATTGGGCAACGATTCTGTAATCGTTCCTTCCATTTCGATGAGATCTTGTTTAGACAAACTAGCAGTTCCTTAGTAAATATCAGCAGTTGAATACATTGTTAACACAAGATTAGCAAATCCAAGAAGCACCTCGTGTGGAAGTCTTCACCGGCAGCTGAAAAGATTTCTTCTAGGTTTCTTCTATTTGTAAATCTTCTACTTGCACAATTTTCTTCAGCTCATCAGTTACAGCATCCATCGGCTGATTTCCATTAACTGATAACAGCTGCTGCCTATTTCGATATAGGTCAATCAGGGGCTCTGTTTGTTCGCGGTAAACTTCCAGACGATTTCGAATAACCTCCTCTTGATCGTCCTTGCGGCCACGCTCCAGTAAGCGGGCAACTAGCACCTCATCGGGCACTTCCAAGTTGATTACAAATTCACAGCTTTGCTCAATTTCTTCGAGCAGTTCATTCAGAAATTCAGCCTGCTCGACGTTTCTTGGAAAGCCATCCAACAGCCAACCCTTTGCTGTATCTTCTTGGCTAAGCCGCTCGCGGATCAGGTCTAACATAAGCTCATCGGGTACCAGCTCTCCAGCGTTCATATAGCTTTCAGCTTTTTGCCCCAGCTCGGTTTTTGCTTTTACGGCAGCTCGTAAAATATCCCCGGTCGAAATATGGGGAACATCGCAAATTTCACAGAGAACTTGTGCTTGAGTTCCCTTACCTGCGCCAGGCGGTCCCAGAAAGATTAGCCTTGTCATTACTGTTTCACCATTCCTTCGTATCTCTGAGAGATGACGTAGGTTTGGATCTGCTTAGCGGTGTCAATGGCCACACCTACCAGAATCAACAGCGACGTCGCACCAAATCCTTGAAATGTCTGAACCCTGGTAGCACTTTCCACCAGACTGGGCACAACGGCAACCAGTCCTAAGAAAATTGCACCTAAGAACGTGAGTCGGTTCAGGACCTTCCCAATGTATTCAGTCGTTGCGCGGCCCGGGCGAATGCCAGGAATGCTGGTACCCATCTTCTTCAGGTTCCGAGACATGTCTTCAGGGTTCACTACCAGGGATGCATAGAAGTAGCTAAAGAAGACAATCATCACCAAGTACACGAAAATGTACAGCGGTGAGGTTGCTCGGAAGTTTGCATTCATAAACCGGGCGAAGCTTTCGCTCGGAATGTACTGCACCAGCGAGATTGGGATAATCAGCATGGACGACGCGAAAATAATCGGCATCACACCACCCTGATTGAGCCGAAGGGGGAGATAGTTACTTTTTTCGAGATAGAGCTTGCGACCCACCTGACGCCTTGCCGATACAATTGGAATGCGGCGAGTGCCTTCCTGCACGAAAACAATGCCGATAATAGTGGCGATAAACACCAAGAAGAGAATGACAATACCGCCAATGGTGCTGCGATCGCCTGTCTGAGCCAAATCAACCGTTTCACCCAAAACCCGTGGAAGTGAAGAGACAATGTTCAGGAAAATGAGCAGCGACGCCCCATTGCCAAGGCCACGCTCAGTGATGAGCTCACCCACCCACATGACAAACATAGAGCCCGCCGTCAGCGCGATGACCGTTTCTACGACGAACGGCACACCAAAGTCGTAGGCAAAGTCCCGCAGCAAAAAGCAGGAAAGCATCGTACTCTGCAGAATGGTCCAGCCAAAAGCAACGTAGCGGGTCACCTGAGATATCTTACGTCTGCCAGCTTCCCCCTCGTTTTTCTGCAGGTCTTCTAGGGCAGGGATGGCCGCCGTCAGCAGCTGCATGATAATCGAGGCGTTGATAAAAGGCAGGATGCCCAGGGCAAAAATACCTACCAGGGAAAGGCCCCCGCCACCAATAATGTCTAAAAATCCTAAGACACCACCGGCACCGCCACCCTGTACGAATTGAGAAAAGGCAACCCGATCAATGCCAGGAACCGGGATATAAATACCTAATCTCACCAGGATGAGAAGGCCAACTGTGACGAGTAATCGGCTGCGAAGACCTGCAGCTTGGGCCATCTGTAAAAATGTTTCCTGGGCGCTGGGCGACCTGCCTTGACTGACAACCATAGTTATTGCTTGAGAGAACCGAAGAAACCAAAAAAAATAATCCGAATGGGCCGAGTGCCAGGAGGCGATCGCCAGCCTGCTGCTTAGAAGTATCTAATCGCGTTTGCCAATAGCGCTTGCTAGTAGCGATGGACCCAGGCCCCTGTTACTTCATCATAAAGGCCGCAGGGCGTATCGGTCAGCAAAAGGCACTTAGACAATCTCGCAAGTGCCACCTGCAGCTTCAATTTTTTCTTTAGCCGATTTTGTGAAGGCTGCTGCTTTAACAGTGAGCGCAGTCGAAATCTCTCCATCGCCCAGTACTTTCAAAGGGCCATCGTTCGAGGTAATGATGCCTGCATCCATAAGGGATTCTAGGGTCACTTCACCTGCTGGTAAGTCCGCTAGCCCCTTGACATTAATGATGGTGTAGACCTTTTGATTGACGATTGGAAAATGCTTCAACTTAGGAATGCGACGATAAAGCGGCAGCTGACCCCCTTCAAAACCAGGTCGAGTACCACTACCAGAACGAGATTTTTGCCCCCGCATGCCAAAGCCGCAGCTAGCCCCTTGGCCAGCCGAAATGCCGCGTCCTTTGCGCTTGCGCTGCCTTTTCGACCCTGCCTTGGGCCGTGCGTCGTCTAATCTCATGGTTTGGTTCTCCTTCAGTTGAGCGTATCTGGGTTAAGCGTAGAGTTTTTCGATAGGAATACCGCGCTCTTCTGCCACGCTAGAAAGCGTTCTGAGCGAATCAATAGCTGCAGCCGCTGCCCGAGCATTATTGAGCGGGTTATCTGAGCCGAGCTGCTTAGCTAGAATGTTGCGTACGCCAGCCAGCTCTAGCACGATGCGAACTGCGCCGCCTGCAATTACACCAGTACCGGGAGCTGCGGGGCGCATGAAGACGCGTGCCCCACCGGCGATGCCAGTTGTGGGATGGGGAATGGAGTATGCCTTATTAAGCGGGACTTCTACAAGGTGCTTCTTGCCATCAGCAACGCCTTTTTTCACAGCGCCAATTACATCGCTTGCTTTGCCAACGCCAACACCGACCTGACCTTTTTCATTGCCCACTACCACGATGGCGCGGAAGCTAAGCTTCTTACCACCCTTGACCACTTTGGTGACTCGTCGAATCTGAACGACGCGCTCTTTCCATTCAGACTCTTTTTCTCTATTTTTATTCTTTTTTCGACGCTGCTCTGCCATAGATTTTGACCTTGGGGTTAACCTTCGATTTAGCTTGGGTTGAGGAGATGTTCGGTTGGGTTCTGTGCGGGCTGTGGGTGGCTCCCTAGAGAAAGGTGATGCCGCTAAGGCTGTGACGCTGTCGCCATAGCTGTGTAACTGTTCCCTTAAAACTTCAGCCCGGCTTCGCGGGCTGCATCTGCCAAAGCAGCTACTCGGCCGTGGTAGAGCTTGCCGCCGCGGTCGAAGACAACCTGGGAAATGTTTTGTTTGATAGAGCGCTCGGCGATGAGCTTACCCACCGAGGCCGCCGCTTCTTTGGTGGAGCTAGATGACTCAGTAAAGTCTGCATCTAGGGTAGACGCAGCGGCCAGCGTCTGGTGCTGAGTATCGTCAATCACCTGCGCATAAATGTGCTGATTGGAGCGAAATATCGCCAGCCTAGGCCTTTCGCTCGTACCTTTGACCCGACGACGAACCCGAGCGTGACGACGGCGGGTCGATTCTCTTCTAGATGTTTTCATCGTTTACTTACCTGGTGTTACTTACCGGCTTTCCCTGCCTTACGTCTGATTTGCTCGCCTGCATAGCGAACGCCCTTGCCTTTGTATGGCTCTGGTGGACGGGCCGCGCGAATGCGGGCGGCTGTGTTACCGACAACTTCTTTATCGATGCCCGTGACGGTAACGTTCGTGTTTTTTTCAACGGCAAAAGTAATTCCGTCTGGCGGCTCAAATTCTACAGGGTGGCTGTAGCCGAGTGCCATGACGAGCTTGCTGCCTTGGGTCGAGGCCCGGTAGCCGACGCCCTGAATCTCTAATTTTTTCTCGTAGCCCTTGGAAACGCCTTCTACCATGTTGGCGATCAGCGTCCGAACGAGTCCGTGACGCTGCCTCGCATTGCGAGATTCATCGGCGCGGCTAACGACAAGTTCCTCGCCCTCTTGGACAAAGGTCACCTCAGGTGGAAACTGACGAGACAGCTGCCCTTTGGATCCTTTTACGGTAACGGTCTGGCCATCGATAGTGACGGTCACACCTTTGGGGATTGGCACAGGCTGTTTGCCAATTCTAGACATGTTCCTTTTCCTCCTGTTTGGCCTGCATGGACGGATAGATAGTTAATAGATGTAGCAAAGCACTTCTCCGCCAATACCCTGCCTGCGGGCATCACGGTCAGTCATGACACCGCTAGAGGTAGAAATAATCGCAATGCCGATTCCCCCTAGGACGCGGGGCAGCTCCTTACGATTGGAATATACTCTCAGACCGGGCTTGCTGACTCTAGAGAGTTTGCGAATGATGGGCTGACGGGTCTTACCTTTGTACTTTAGGGTAATGGTAATTTTCCGGTTAATCCCTTCTCCACCGTCTATGGAGTCCGCGATAAAGCCTTCTTCCTTTAGTACGCTGGCGATACTGCGGGTCATTTTGGTCGATGGGATATCGACGGTTTGGTGTCGCGCAAGGGTAGCATTCCGAATGCGCGTCAGCATATCTGAAATCGTGTCGTTAGACGCCATAATCCTCTTTTTTGCTCTGGTTACCTTGCATGGGGCCTCAGTTATCACGGAAGGGCATTCCCAGCTCCTTGAGAAGGGCGCGCCCTTCTTCGTCGGAGGTCGCGGTGGTGACAATGGTGATGTCCATGCCGCGAATCTGGTCAACGCTGTCGTAGTCTACTTCTGGAAAAATCAGCTGCTCGCGCAGTCCCAGGGTGTAGTTACCTCTGCCGTCAAAGCTGCGAGGGTTAACGCCTCGAAAGTCTCTGATGCGGGGCAAGGTTAAATTGATGAGTCGATTGGTGAAGGCATACATTCGCTCGGAGCGCAGGGTGACTTTTACACCCACGGGCATACCTTCACGAATTTTGAAGCCTGCGATCGCCTTTTTAGCTCTGGTGACCACCGGCCGTTGACCGGTAATCATGGCCAGTTCGCTAATCGACGATTCTAGCGCTTTAGCATTTTGCGATGCTTCACCAAGGCCTCGGTTAACGGTGACTTTGGAAAGCTTGGGAATTTGGTGGGGATTAGTGTAGCCAAACTGTTCTTTCAGTTTGGGAACCACCTTCTCCAAATACATTGTTTTGAGTGAGTCGGCCATTGTAACCTCTAAAAAATGTGTCCCTGGGCTTGGTCAGGGCAAGGAAATGTTCGTACGAATGCTGTCCAATTTGATGACTGATTTTCAGTCGAAAAATCATGTGGGATGGCGATGGGTTAGCTCTAAAACTTTTGCAGTTGTTTCAACCTGCTTGGATCGCAGGCTGAAAGTACCTACCTAGTTTTCTAAAACTTCGCCGGTTTTTTTGAGCATACGAACTTTGCGACCATCGTCGTTGATGGTGTACGCAACGCGGCTAGCCACCTTTTGCTTGGTGGAGTACAGCATTACGTTGGAGCTGTGAATCGGGAACTCCTTGGTCAAAATTTGACCCGATTCACCTTCTTGTTGCGGCTTCACGTGCTTGGTGCGCATATTCACACCCTGCACGATGACCTGGGAAGTCTTGGCATTGGTGGCGACGACTTCGCCTACCTTGCCTTTGTCTTTACCGGTGATCACCTGCACCGTATCTCCGGTGCGGACGTGCATTTTCTTTCGCCCGGTGTTTTTGTTTTTGATGACCATTTAGAGCACCTCCGGCGCTAGCGAAACAATCTTGGTAAAGCTCTTGTCGCGCAGCTCGCGAGCCACGGGACCAAAGACTCGAGTTCCCCTCGGGTTGCCATCCTGGTTGATCAGCACAGCGGCATTGTCGTCAAAGCGAATGCTCATGCCACTGCTGCGGCGAATGCCCTTGCGGGTCCGAACAACGACAGCTTTGACAACGTCGGACTTCTTAACACCCATATTGGGCAGGGCGTCTTTGACAACAGCTACAATCACATCGCCAACGCCAGCATACTGCTTGCGACCGCCGAGTACGCGGATGCACATGAGCTTACGGGCGCCGCTGTTGTCGGCTACATTCAAATAGGTTTCTTGCTGAATCACGGGTGAATCCTCTCTTTATATTTCCGCAGAACTGAGGATGTCAGCCACGACCCACCGTTTGGTGCGGCTCATGGGACGGGTTTCGCTGATTCTGACGCGATCGCCTTCTTTACAGCTATTGTCCTCATCGTGGGCCTTATAGCGCTGTGTACGCACCATAATCTTGCCGTACTTTGAGTGCTGAACGCGGCTCTCAACCGCGACCACCACTGTCTTTTCCATTTTGGTGCTGACCACGAGGCCAACTCTCTCTTTTGCTGCCATGGTGTGTTATGCCTCTTTTTCAGTCTCTTGCGTGGCCGCGGCCAGCTGCCTTTCCCGTTCAATCGTCATCAGCTGCGCGAGCTTGCGGCGATTGTGCTTGAACTGGTGAAATCCGGTCTCGAGCTGGCGAGTCGCCTGCTTGAATCGCAGGTCGAACAGCTCGCGCTTAGTGTCGGCAATTGCCGTAGCCAGCTCTTCGTCGCTCAGCGCTCTAAGTTCCTTGATCTTTACAAGTGCCATTAGCGTTAACCCTCCTCGCTTGCTTTGACGACAAACTTAGTCTTGAAGGGCAGCTTGAAGGAAGCGAGGCGCATTGCTTCTCTGGCAACTTCCTCAGAAACACCCGCAATCTCAAAGACAATTCGACCTGGCTTAATGACGGCCACCCAAAATTCGGGATTACCCTTACCAGAACCCATACGGGTTTCTGCAGCGCGCATGGTTACCGACTTATCGGGAAAGACGCGAATCCAAATTTTTCCGCCCCGTCTGATGTAGCGAGTCATGGCTCGCCGGGCGGCCTCGATCTGCCGAGAGGTCATCCAGCAGCACTCGGTTGCCTGTAAGGCAAACTGGCCGAAGTTAATTTCGTTGCCACGATGAGCCATGCCACGCATTCGACCGCGGTGCTGCTTCCTAAATTTTGTTCTTCTTGGGCTTAACATGATGGATCACACTTCGAGAAAACTGGTGATGTGGTGTGGAATGGGACAGCCAGCTGCAGAAGGTCGCTGGCGCAAGCGCAGACGTGCGCTGTGACGCGCTGTGTATGAATCTCTGCGCTACGAATCTTTATTAGAGCGGTCTTCAAACTGCTGACGGCGGCGGGGCTGACGGCGGCGGGGCTGTGATTTTGTATCCTCAGACTGGCTCTCTTGTCCGGGGATAATTTCGCCTTTGAAGACCCAGGTTTTAACGCCTAGGATGCCGTAGGTCGTCTGGGCAGTGCGGTAGGCGTAATCGATGTTGGCACGTAGGGTGTGCAGGGGCACGCGGCCTTCTCGGGTCCATTCAGTTCGCGCAATCTCAGCTCCGTTGAGGCGACCGCTAACCTGAATTTTGATGCCTTCAACACCGGCTCTCTGGGCCCGTTGGATGGCCTGTCTGACGACGCGGCGGAAGGAAACACGGCGCTCTAGCTGCTGGGTGATGTACTCACAGATGAGTCCTGCATCGGCATCGACGCGCGCAACTTCTACTACGTTAATTCTGATTTGGCGGCTGTCGTCTTTGATCTTCTTCTGCAGCCCTGATCGCAGCGTTTCAATGCCTGCACCGCCACGCCCAACCACAACACCGGGTCTGGCCGTCCGCACTTCGAGGTCAATCTGATCGGCTTTGCGTTCGATATGCACATCGGAAATGCCTGCATTGGCCAGGGTTTTCTCGATGTACTTGCGGATCTCATGATCTTCTTCGAGCAGTTCTGGATAACGGTTTTTGTCGGCATACCAGCGGGAGCGGTGCTCCTGAGTGATGCCAAGGCGAAGACCGATTGGGTGAATCTTCTGTCCCACTGATGTACTCCTTAGAAAACGGGTGATGAATGGACGGGGATGAACGTGTGAAGCTGGGCTAGTTAGCCTAAGTCAAGTGAGGTTAAGTCAAGTGAGGCTAAGTCAAGTAAGGTTAAACCTCGGTGCCGGGGGCGACTGCGATCGCAATATGGCAGGTCGGCTTTCGAATCTGAAAGGCACGGCCCTGAGCGCGCGGTCTAAATCGTTTGAGAACAGGCCCTTGATCGGCGTAAGCTTCACTGATGTAAAGGCTCACAGGGTCTAGACCGTTGTTGTGTTCAGCGTTGGCAACGGCAGAGCGCAACACCTTGAGAATGGGCTCACAGGATTTGTAAGGCATAAATTCAAGCATGATCAGCGCTTCGCGGTAGGAGCGACCTCGAATCTGGTCGAGTACTCGGCGTACCTTGCGAGGAGACATCCGAACAAACTTGGCCGTTGCCTTTACCTGAGAATCTGAATCGATATCAATCACGTCTGCTGTCTCCTTTTATCGCCGCGCTTTTTTGTCACTTTTCGCATGGCCCCGGAACGTTCTGGTCGGTGCAAACTCACCAAGCTTGTGACCCACCATCTGTTCGTTGATGAAAACGGGTACGTGCTGACGGCCATTGTGGACCGCGACGGTATGGCCAATAAACTGGGGGATAATTGTCGAAGCGCGAGACCAAGTCTTGACGACCTGCTTTTCGTTCTTCGCGTTGAGCTTTTCAATTTTGGTGAGAAGGTGGTCTGCCACAAAGGGCCCCTTCTTCAGAGAACGAGACATGCTTTTTACCTGAAATCAATCGTCAATAGAACTGCTGTCAATAGAACTGCTGTCAATAAGGCAGGGGAAGAAAACGCTAATCAGCTGTGCGCTTTTACCCTGCGCATGGACTCTATGCATTTCTACCGCCTCGACCGCGCTTAGAAGACCGCCGCCGTCGCCGCACGATGAGCGAGTCGCTGCCCTTCTTTTTCTTACGCGTCTTGTAGCCCAAAGCTGGCTTACCCCATGGCGTAACCGGGCCACTGCGACCAATGGGCGCACGACCTTCACCGCCGCCGTGTGGGTGGTCCACCGGGTTCATGACGCTGCCGCGAACCTCAGGGCGACGACCAGACCAGCGCTTGCGGCCTGCCTTACCCAATGTCAAGTTGCGGTGCTCCACATTACCCACCTGGCCAATTGTCGCGTAACACTCACGGCGAACCATGCGAACTTCACTAGACGGCAGCTTAAGCGTTACATAGCCACCCTCTTTGGCAACTAACTGAGCACCTGCGCCAGCTGCGCGAACCATCTGTCCACCTTTTCCCGGTACGAGCTCAACGTTGTGAACCGTCGTACCCAATGGAACCCGATGAAGGGGTAGGGCATTGCCCACTTCAAAAGGAGCCTCTTCGCCAGAGACGACTACTGTGCCCACCTCTAACCCAGCTGGGTGTAGAATGTAGCGCTTTTCACCGTCTTCGTAGTGCAGCAGAGAAATGCGAGCGTTACGGTTGGGGTCGTACTCAATGGTGGCCACTTTAGCCGGAATATCGCGTTTGTTTCGTCTGAAGTCGATGTCGCGATACAGGCGCTTGTGCCCGCCGCCTCGATGGCGACAGGTAATGACGCCGCGGTTGTTACGACCCTTGTGGCGGTGAACTGAATAGGTGAGTGATTTTTCTGGCTTGTCGGTTGTGATGGCCGAGAAGTCGGATACGGTACGCTCGCGCGTGCCTGGTGTTAGTGGTCGGTAGGAGCGAATGCCCATGGCTATACTCTGTCGCTTGGCTGGTTACGTTGGCGGTGCTGTCTGAATGTGGTGGCTATTTGAATGCGATGGCTGTTTCGCGAATCTAATGCTTGGTTTGATTGGGCTTAGGAATAAGCCTCAAACAACTCAGACATCTGGGAATTAGACATCTGGGAAGAGCGTGATGGTGTCGTCGGGAGCTAGGGTGACAACTGCTCGCTTGTAGGCTGCCCTATGACCAATGAATTGACCGACTCTACGCTTCTTACGAGGTGGATTCTGGGTGCTGACACCCACCACGGTGACATCAAAGAGCTGCTCGATAGCGCTTTTGATTTGCGGCTTTGTGGCCTTGGGCGCAACCTCAAAAGTGTACTGATTGTTTTCCAGTGCAATCGTGGCCTTCTCTGTAATCAGAGGTCTGCGAATAATGTCAGGTATTTCGCGTTCTGCAAATCGTTTACTCACCGTATACCTCCTGGATTTTGTCGAGAGCAGTGGCTGTAACGACTAAGTTGTCAGCATGCAAAATGTCGTAGACGTTGAGATTCGTCGCATCGATCATTCTTACGTTCGGGACGTTTCGCAGTGAGCGATAAATCGTATCGTTCTTTTCGCTGAATACCATCAAAATCTTAGCGGTCGTATCCACACCCCAGCGTTCAATGGCAGCTAGCATTTCCTTCGTTTTGGGCTGGCTGAGTTCGCTGCCAAAATCCTGCACAACGACCATCTCTTCTGCCCGACTCTGAAAGGCTGTGCGAAGCGCCAATCGACGCTCTTTGCGATTCATTTTGGTGGTGTAGTCGCGTGGCTTGGGCCCAAAGATCACACCGCCGCCTCGCCATAGCGGAGAGCGAATAGAACCGGCACGGGCCCGACCTGTACCCTTTTGGCGCCATGGCTTACGGCCACCGCCGCGAACCTCGGCTCGGGTTTTGCTGGAGGCTGTCCCCTGACGCCCGTTGTTAATCTGGCGCACGAGCGCCCGGTGAACAATATGTGAGGCGTTTTCTTCACTGGCAACTTTGAGATCTAGGCTAGCGGTGCCTGCCTTCTCTCCCTGCCAATCTTTAATTTCACAATCAACCATGGTGTTTCTTGGGCTTAGTGCCGAGTCTTTCTGTGCGGATGGCTATTGACTTGCGAGTGCGCCAGTGGCCGATTTCCAGTGGCCAATTTCCAGTGGCCAATTTCCAGTGGCCGAGCCAATTAACTGTCGACCGGTGCCTACTGGCCAACGATAGTCGCAGGCGTGATGTTGAGCAGTGTCCCGGCTTTTCCTGGTACTCCACCTTTAACAAGCAGAAGATTTCGGTCGTTATCAACGCTGACGACGCTGAGCTTGCGAATAGTCACTTTTTCGGCGCCCATCCGACCTGCCATGCGCTTGCCAGGATAAACACGCCCAGGCGTAGTACCGGCACCGGTTGAACCGGGTGCTCTGTGGTTCTTAGAACCGTGGGACATCGGACCTCGGCGGAAGTTGTTTCGCTTTTGGTTGCCAGCGAAGCCCTTACCAATACTGATGCCGCTAACGTCGATGAGCTGGCCCGCTTCGAACCTGTCTGTCGTGACAGCCTGACCGATTTCAAACTCTGCCGTATCGTTGACCCGATACTCTCGAAGATGGCGAACGGGCGTTGCGCCTGACTTTTTGAGATGGCCAAGCTTTGGCTTATTGAGTGCCTTTTCTTTGACGTCTCCGTAGCCGACCTGAATAGACGAATAACCGTCTGTTTGCTCTGTTTTGATCTGCGTAATGACGCAGGGGCCAGCCTGAATGACGGTAACTGGAATTGCGTTACCAGTTTCATCAAACACCTGGGTCATACCAAGTTTGGTACCAAGAATACCGACAGACACGAATCTTGAGTCTCCGCTTCACGACGCCAAAGCGCATGGGCCAGGACTGTCCTTTCCCAAGGCATTGACACAACACAACCAGCAGTCAGCAGTGAAAGCGCACACTCAACGTATCTCAGGCGAGAAAAAATAGAGCCTGGCTACATTGCTGTTGCGCTGTCTGCTAACCATACTGGAAATCAATCGACTTGGCCTTATCGTCAAAAGACTCAATCTTAGGGAATCGAATCTCCTGATAGCCTTGCCTTTACGCCTAGGACTTGGAGGATAACCTCTAGTATCCATTTTTCCGGCGACAGTCTTTAACTATACACGGTTTTTGACGTGTGTCTACAAAAACGAAAAGTAATTTTCTTCCTTGTAGATGGGTTCAGTTGCCTGGTGCTCATTGCGTTCTCTTTTGAGAAGACAAATGCTTGATTGGGAACCGCTTTTCGTCAGAACTTTGAGGCGGCGATGATTGGCTAAAAGTCTGATGAAAGTTGGGCGGACTATGGAGTACGATACTTGCAGTCTATATATTGATTTCCCATGGGTCTGCTGGCGTTTAACAAGTTTACTCGTGACCTTGAGCAGTCGGGTGCTCTAGGTGTGCGGATGCCGCTAGAAGGCGGCCACGAGGGTCGCTACCGCAGGCGTGTGCGCTCCGCTGGCTATGACTGCGCCTACCTATCAGCGCGAGGCCTAGGCGATCTGTCGGCCTATTTATTAGATGTGCACGGTGTGCGTCCGCCCCACTTAGGCAAGAAAAATCTGGACAATTCAGCGACGGGCGATCGCTACTTTATTCCGCCGGTTGTTAGCTATCGCTTGCAGAGCTTATCTCCTAAATCTAAGGGGCTATTGCTGTGGCTGATTGAAGGCCATATCCTCTCTAGCCAGGAGATTGAGTTTCTGGTTTCTTTGCCTGCAATAGAGCCTCGGGTGAAGGTCGTCTTAGAAGTGGGCGGGGAGCGTTTTTTCGATTGGTTTCCGCTCAAGGATGCGATCGCTGCTGCCTGAACGGGCTCGAGCTGGCGCTTGATCTGGGACTCGGTATAGATATTGTGGAAGAAAAATTCTGTTGAGACGCCGCTTCAGGCACTCCGTGCTGGCTGCTGGTTCAAGCTTATTTGCGGTGCTAGCTACCAGGCTTTGCCAGCGGTCAGAAGTCTGACTTTAGCCTATGCCCTAGCCGGTGCTGACTGCGTTGATATGGCGGCTGACCCGGCGGTGGTGGCAGCGGTAAAATCGGGCCTAGCGGCTGCGCGCCAGATTGCAGCGGATACGAATCATCCACTTGCTGGCACGCTGCCAAGTTATCGGCGACCTTTGCTTATGGTGAGTATGAGTGCTGGAGAAGATCCGCACTTTCGCAAGGCTTGGTTTGACCCGGTTGTTTGTCCGGCTGAGTGCGATCGCCCCTGTGAGCGAATTTGTCCGGCGGCGGCGATTGACGATACTGGGGTGGTAGATGCCCGCTGCTATGGCTGTGGCCGATGTCTGCCTGTGTGTCCCCTGGGCCTGATCGCAGCGCGATCGCAGCCGACGCCTTTGGATGCGATCGCCCAGCAGACCCTCACGCAAGTCGAAGCGCTCGAAATTCATACCCAAGTTGGTCAGTTCAGCGAATTTCAAAAGCTGTGGCAGACGATTCGACCCTGGGTGGCCCATCTCCAGGTAATTTCAATCAGCTGCCCTGATGGCGAAGGCCTGATCGACTATCTCAAAGCGCTGCAGCGTTTGATGTCGCTTCGTGCTTTGGGAATAGACCTCATCTGGCAGACCGATGGCCGACCGATGAGTGGAGATATTGGCAAAGGCACCACCCACGCTGCAGTGCGGCTAGCCCAAAAAGTGCTAGCCGCAGATTTGCGCGGCCATATTCAGCTGGCCGGTGGTACGAATCAGTACACGGTTCTTAAACTTCGTGAATTGGGACTATGGCGGCCTTCGAACCCCCGGTCAATAGGGCCGTCGATGGTTGCCCCTTTTATTTCTGGGATCGCCTACGGTAGCTATGCGCGGCGATTGCTTATGACAGAAATTGAGCAAACCCATTATCTTGAAGAAGACCCCCGAGCATTGAAAGCGGCTGTCGCACTTGCCCGCTCCCTCGTAATGCCTGTGAAGCAGGCTAATGAAGAGACGATCAAGCCAGCGGCCCGGTCTTGAGGAAACCATCGCAACAGCCCATTTGCTGGTGCAATGGTTGAGCAAGACGATAGCAGCTGTTTCTCTGCGTTTGTCTCTCGTTTACACTCTGTTCTGTATGGTGAGTCTCAACGACGATCTGCCTAAAAGTAGCCCCGATAGACAGCCTTCCGGCTCTACGGGTAGCCCTCCGGCCCAGCCTCACAATCTATCCCGCAATCTGTCGCCCCCGGGGCCAACCTCCCAATCGATACGGCCGAATTCGCCTGAAGTGACGGATGACCTGCCTCAGCTGTTGGCCGTGTTGCCCGACTACATTCGTTTACAGTTAGAATCCCATCCCCGTCGCGATCAGCTGATAGAGGTCATTTTGGACCTAGGCCGACAGCCGGAAGCTAGGTTTGCAGATGCTGTTGAGTATCTTTCTGAGACGCCTATTTCTAAAGCTGACTTGCAGCACTGTGTCGATAGGGTCGGGCATTTTGGTGGCGACAACCGAGCTGGACTAGAGAAGACGCTGCATCGCATTAGCGCTATTCGCAACCGGGCGGGCGAAATCATCGGGCTTACCTGCAGAGTTGGCCGCGCCATCTTTGGCACGATTGGCATGATTCGTGACCTGGTAGAGACCGGCAACTCTATTTTGATGCTGGGTCGGCCGGGTGTGGGTAAGACGACTGCGCTGAGAGAAATTGCCCGCGTGCTCGCTGATGACCTGATGAGGCGAGTCGTGATTATCGACACCTCGAATGAAATTGCCGGTGATGGAGATATTCCCCATCCGGCTATTGGCCGGGCGCGCCGCATGCAGGTTTCCCGCCCCGAGGAGCAGCATCGGGTGATGATCGAGGCTGTGGAGAACCACATGCCCGAAGTTATTGTGATTGATGAGATTGGTACTGAGCTAGAAGCGCTGGCCGCGCGAACGATTGCTGAACGAGGTGTCCAGCTTGTGGGAACGGCCCACGGTAACCGTTTGGAAAACCTAATCAAAAACCCAACGCTGTCTGACTTGGTGGGTGGCATCCAGTCTGTGACTTTGGGTGACGATGAAGCGCGGCGGCGAGGCAGCCAAAAGAGCGTGCTAGAGCGCAAGGCGCCGCCCACTTTTGATATTGCGGTGGAAATGCTGGAGCGCCAGCGCTGGGTCGTCCATGAAGATGTTGCCAATACGGTGGACTTCATCTTGAGGGGGCATGTGCCTGGGCAGCAGGTGCGATCGCTTAGCGCAGACAACAAGCTGGTGATCACCGATGAGCTCCCTGGACAATCTGTGATGGCCACCGCCGCGCTGCGGGCAGATAGGCGCGGCAAGCTCAAGCCCGGTAGCCTGAAATCACAGGCCAGTCCGGGCGGATGGCGCACAACCGGGAAAATGAAGCCACTGGTTACGCCGTTGGGTTCAGATAATTTTGGAGATAGCTTTGCCAAGCGGCCGAGTCGCCCGACGCCGCTTCTATCTTCTGTCTCCGACGACCAACGCCATTTTCAATCGCTCCTAGATGATTCTTTGCGACAGCTGCCAGTGCCTTCTGCCCGGATGGCGCAAGTTGCTGGTGGAGATTTTCACGAAGATGACGACTTGGATGTGACTCGGGTCTATGCCTATGGCATCAGCCGTCAGCAGCTAGACCGTGTAGTGAGCACGCTCGATTTGCCTGTGAAGTTCACCAAGGAGCTCTCGGCTGCGGATGCGGTGCTGGCTTTGCGATCGCACATTCGCAATCATTCCAAGCTGAAGCAGGTTGCAAAAGCCCGTCAGCTGCCGATTTACACCGTAAAGTCGAACAGTATTCCGCAAATTACGCGATCGCTCAGAAGGCTGCTGGACCTCGATGATGAAGGCGATATGCCAGAGAGCGTGAATTTGGATCTGTTCTCACACAACGGCGCAGACGATGAGCTGGAGGCGCTTGAGGAAGCTCGGCTAGCCGTAGAGCAAATTGTGATTCCCAAAAGTCAGCCGGTAGAGCTATTGCCCCGCTCTCCCAAGATTCGTAAGATGCAGCATGAGCTGGCCGAGCACTACCGGTTGAAATCGCTGAGCTTTGGCGATGAGCCAAATCGCCGATTGAGAATCTACCCGGCATAGGCCTGCACAGGAATTGTCAGACATCTGACAAACAGATATCTGACAGACATCTCATCGGACGTGGACCCTCAAGCGGCCCTCATCAGATAGACTGTTACATATGTTCATCTTTTCAGCAGGCATGGCGAACGGTTTGAACAACCGTGACGAGCGCCAACCTTGCCCAGCTGGTACTGCTCATCTTCAAACCTTTTATGAGAAACCTATTGTCCCGCGTGTTTGCCCTAATGCTGGTAGCGGTTATCGGCCTCACTGGCTGTAGTGCGGTTGGCCCCAGCGATGGCCTAACTGGCAACTACACAGAAGATACCGCTGCCCTGATTGATACGTTGAGAGAATCGATTGCGCTTCCTAAAGACGCGCCTAACAAGGCGGAGCTTCAGGACGCTGCCAAGGCCAAAATTAACGGCTTTGCTTCGCGCTATCGTCGCGACGGTGCAGTTGCCAACCTAAGCTCCTTCTCTACCATGAGAACTGCCCTTAACGCATTGGCTGGCCACTACAGCTCCTATCCCAATCGCCCCGTACCGAAGAAACTACAGGACCGCTTGGAGCAAGAGTTTCGTCAGGTTGAAGCTGCGCTGCGGCGGGGCGCATAGTAGCATAGCCTGCTGCGATCGCTGGCAACCCGTAAACGGGTTTGTACTGTCAAAGAATTCCGGCTGATTGCGTCGGTTATCAATCAGGATAGAAGCGTGAGCTAAGGGTGCACTTAGCTCACGCTTCATGGCTTTTTGCCCTTGTTTTCTCTCGCTTTAGTTCTTGCCTGCTTGTCTTGCCTGCTTGTCTTGCCTGCTTGTCTTGCCTGCTTTTAGGCGTCTCTCTCCAAGACGCTGAGACGGTGATGGACGCCAGTGTATGAGGTCGCCAATCTGCAAAGATGCCAAGACGCCTCGAAAAACGAAATCAGAAAAAGAAAACAATATGTTGCTGGATGTCGGGTTGCTCTGATAGGATTGCAAATCTGTAGTAAAGAAAAACTTTGGGACATGAAAGTCCGCGCGTCTGTTAAAAAAATGTGTGAAAAATGCCGGATTATCCGCCGTCGTGGTCGGGTCATGGTTATTTGCCCTAACCCTAAGCATAAGCAAAGACAGGGTTAGCGGTCACGAGCCTGGCTGCTAGAGAGCCGGGCTTTAGAGATCTTGTTGGCAATCAAGAAAGAGCATCTTGAGTAGGTAACCAGTGATAGATAGGGTTTAGCGATGCTATGTTTGGGCTTCGACGCTAGATACCTGAGTCCAGCTAGATACCTGAAGTCTAGAGGGTGATGTTTGCAGCGATGTAATCGCCCGTTAGTTAGTAGAGATACAGCAGATAAAAGGGAAAACGAAAGGGAGAAATAATCGGTGGCACGGATTGCGGGCGTTGACCTGCCAAGAGATAAGCGAATTGAAATCGGACTGACTTACATCTACGGTGTAGGTCTCAGTCGCTCTCACAAGATTCTTGAGAAAACGGGTGTCAATCCTGATATCCGCGTAAAAGATTTGTCTGATGCGGACGTTATTAAGCTTAGAGAGACCGTGGAGGGCGATTACCTGATTGAGGGTGATCTCCGTCGTCAGGTCAATATGAATATCAAGCGATTGATGGACATTGGCTGCTATCGGGGACGCCGTCACCGGGTTGGTCTGCCTGTACGAGGTCAGCGCACCCGCACAAATAGCCGCACACGTCGCTCCGGCAAGCGTACGATCGCTGGTAAGAAAAAGCCGCCTCGCAAGTAAGGGCCTTTTGACGCCTGCTGCTAAGAAGGCAAACGGCACGCGCACTGACAGACTGTCGGTTCGCGTTTTCGTATGATTACCGCCCTAGTAAGAAGCACGCCACAGATAAAGCAACATAGAAAAGCGCTACAGAGCACCCTAGACAAAGCAAACTAGACGACTAAAACCATGGCAAAACCTATCCGCAAGACTGGCCCTCGTAAGCAAAAGAAAAATATTCCCAACGGGATTGCCCACATCCAATCCACATTCAACAACACCATCGTGACTATCACCGATGCGGGCGGAAATGCAGTTTCGTGGTCGTCTGCAGGTGCTAGTGGATTCAAGGGCGCTAAAAAAGGGACCCCATTCGCGGCTCAAACTGCTGCGGATAGCGCTGCGCGCCGGGCGATTGACCAGGGCATGCGTCAGTGTGAAGTGCAGGTAAGTGGGCCCGGCTCCGGTCGTGAAACGGCTATCCGAGCGCTACAGGGTGCTGGCCTTGAAATCACGCTGATCCGAGATGTGACGCCTATCCCTCACAATGGCTGCCGTCCGCCCAAGCGTCGCCGAGTATAAAGTGCAACTTGATTCTGGGCAAGATTGCTGAGGAATCTTGCCCAAGTCGCCATAAGTTTGCGTGAAATATTTCTCAAATATTTAAGTTTCGACTGTTTAGTAATTGCGGATATTAAAATCTTTAGCCCATGGGTCATTTATATTGGCCAGCATCAGGCTACTTGAGCACCTAGTGAGCACCGAGAGAGGTTAGTGAATGGCATTCCAAGTTGATTGTGTAGAGTCGATTGTTGAAGATGATCAGAGCCAATATAGCCGGTTCGTGATTGAGCCTTTGGGGCGTAGCCAAGGGACGACCGTAGGCAACGCTCTGCGGCGCGTCTTGCTCTCTAATTTGGAGGGTACGGCTGTTACCTCTGTGCGTATCGCCGGTGCTAGCCACGAATTTTCAACTATTCCTGGTGTTCGAGAAGATGTCTTGGACATTTTGTTGAACATGAAGGAGACGGTTCTGAAGAGCTACTCTGCGCAGCCCCAGATTGGCCGCCTAGTAGTTCAAGGCCCAGCTAAGGTAACTGCTGCGAATTTTGACCTGCCTGCCGAGGTTGAGCTAATTAGTACTGACCGCTACATTGCTTCGGTATCAGCAGGGCACAAGCTGGAAATGGAGTTTCGGATTGAGAAGGGAAAGGGGTACAGAGCGATTGATCGTAGCCGGGAAGAGACAGGCGGCGTCGAATTTATGCAAATTGATGCGGTTTTTATGCCGGTGAAGAAGGTCAACTACAGCGTTGAGAACTTCATTGATGCTGAAGGCATGCCAAAGGACCGTCTCAATATGGAGATTTGGACGAATGGTAGCCTGACAGCTCAGCAATCTATGAGCGAGGCCGCCGCGCTGCTGGTAGATATGTTCAACCCGCTCAAGGATGTCACCCTAGAGCCCAAGCGGGATGAAGATACTAAGGAAGAGGATCCGACCTATCAGATTCCGATTGAGGAGCTGCAGCTCTCTGTTAGGGCTTACAACTGCCTGAAGCGGGCCCAAATCAACGCAGTGTCCGATTTGCTTGACTACAGCCAAGAAGATTTGCTGGAAATCAAGAACTTTGGTCAGAAGTCTGCAGAAGAAGTGGTGGAAGCGCTACAGATTCACCTCGGCATTATGCTGCCGCTGGAGAAGCCTGCTAAGTCTGTGTAGTGCCTTGCTTATGGGCCTCACTGGCAGTAAGCCTGGCAGTGAGGCCCATAAGCTGTTTTGAAACTTTTGCCTCCGCGCTTGCTGAGTGATGGAGGTTTTGGTTTCTTTTGTTTTACAAGTTAGGAAGGGGATATAACCATGCGACATGGTCGCCGTGTACCAAAGCTGGGGAAGGCTGCTGACCAGCGTAAAGCGCTGTTGCGATCGCTCACCACAGAGCTAATTCGCAACGGACGAATTAAGACTACCGAAGTCCGGGCTAAGGCCGTTCGCTCTGAAGCCGAGCGTATGGTTACGCTTGCTAAAGACGGTTCGCTTTCGGCTCGTCGCAAGGCTATGGGCTATCTGTTCGATAAGCAACTGGTGCATGCCTTATTCGATCAGGCACCGGAGCGCTACGCAGACCGAAATGGTGGGTACACGCGGATTGTGCGTACGGTTAGCCGTCGGGGTGACAATGCTCGCATGGCGATCATTGAGCTGACCTAGGCGATGGATCTGCCGGATGCCTGAGGATCTGCAGATGTCTGTGGCGGGGTCGGCTGTTTGCTGGGAGGCTGGTTCGAATGCTCGGCCGGATATGCGGTCTGACAGTTGGTCAAATGCCCGAATCATGAAGGTATCCCGCCAGTTGGGCCAGCTATCGCAAGCACAGCGCCAAACCCAACGGGTCGCGTTGGTCGTACAGTACAAGGGCACTGACTTTAATGGCTGGCAGCGTCAGTCTTCGAAGCAGGCCGTACGAACGGTGCAAGGGGAAATTGAAGCTGCGATCGCCTCTGTACTCGGACAGCAAGTAACCCTAGTTGGCGCTGGTAGAACCGACACAGGGGTGCATGCTGCGGCGCAGGTTGCTCACTTTGCTGCCCCTACGGCAATTCCCGCTGAGCGCTGGGCCACTATTCTCAACGACCGGCTGGAGAATGACATTGTCATCAGAGCAGCTGCCGCTGTCGCCGACGACTGGCATGCTCAATTCTCGGCTGAGTGGCGGAGGTACCGGTACCTTTTCTACACGGGCCGTTATCCCAATTTGTTTGTACAGCCTTTTGTCTGGCACTACTACTATCAGCCGCTCAATGAGTCGCTGATGCGCGCTGCCCTAGAGCCTCTGGTGGGCTATCACAATTTGGCCGCGTTTCACCGGGCTGGGTCAGACCGGGCCCATTCCTGGGTAGAGCTGCAAGAGATACAGTGCGATCGCACCGGGCAGTTTGTTCGAGTTGAGCTCCAGGCAAAAGGGTTTTTATATGGCATGGTTCGCCTATTGGTGGGCCAGCTTGTGCAGGTGGGCCGAGGCCAGCTTTCACCCAAAGAATTTACCAATATCTGGCAAAAGCAGCGCCGCGATTTGGTAAAATATAGTGCTCCACCCCAAGGCCTTTGTCTTTTGCGGGTTGGCTATCCAAATTTTCCTTTTGAACCTGAGGTTTGGGTCGATACCCAGCCTCAATTTTTACTTCCGTCCTAGCGAGCTGAAAAGTTAACTGACGGATTCACTCACCAGCCGTTTTCAAGACTGGCAAATTCAAGAAACGATTCACGAGACGCCTACGGTACACCCTATGTCCACTAAAACTACCCTTACTCCTGTTAAAGAAATCGAGCGCGATTGGTATGTGGTAGATGCCGCCGATCAGCGCTTAGGTCGGCTGGCCACTGAAATTGCTCAGGTGCTACGTGGCAAGAAAAAGCCTAACTACGCACCCCACATGGACATCGGTGACTTTGTGATTGTGGTCAATGCTGACAAGGTGATTGTCACGGGCAAAAAGAGCGAGCAAAAGCTATATCGCCGCCACTCTGGTCGCCCAGGCGGGATGAAAACTGAGACCTTTAATCAACTGCAGGCTCGGATTCCTGAGCGCATCGTTGAGAAGGCCGTAAAGGGTATGCTGCCCAAGAACGCTCTAGGGCGTCAGCTCTTTACGAAGCTGAAAGTGTACGCAGGCCCTGATCACCCCCATGCGGCCCAGTCCCCCCAATCTTTAACTGTTAACACTACCTCCGGAGCTAAATAAACCATGGCAGACCAATCTGATCGCGCTGTATATTGGGGGACTGGCCGTCGCAAGTCCTCGGTGGCGAGGGTTCGCCTGGTTCCCGGCAATGGCACCCTGACGATCAATAAAAAACCTGGCGAAGCGTATTTGCAGGAAAATCCCGCTTACCTCACAGCGGCAAAAGCACCCCTAGAAACGTTGGGGCTTGAAGGAGATTACGATATCTTGGTGAATGTGCGCGGCGGTGGACTCACTGGCCAAGCGGATTCCATTAAGCTGGGCGTAGCGCGCGCGCTGTGCATGCTAGATCCTGACAATCGCATGCCTCTAAAGACGGAGGGCTATCTCACCCGCGACCCTCGTCAGAAAGAGCGTAAGAAGTACGGCTTGAAAAAAGCTCGCAAAGCGGGCCAGTTCTCCAAGCGTTAATTCTTTAAGCCTTAACTTCGGATTTGCGCAGCCGTTCTGCTGGCTCTGTAGGCAGTTTCCTTTGTCTTCAGTGCTAGTCCAATTCTTCGCTAGTCCCATTCTCCAACAACAGTCCAGAAGTAAACCCACAACAATTTCTTTCTAGAACGATGCCAAAAGCAGATATCCATCCCAAGTGGTACCCAGAAGCCAAAGTATTTTGCAATGGCAAGCAGGTAATGACTGTGGGCTCCACGAAGCCTGAGCTAAGTGTTGATGTGTGGTCGGGCAACCATCCCTTCTACACGGGCACTCAAAAAATCATTGACACAGAAGGTCGCGTCGAGCGCTTCTTGCGGAAGTACGGTATGTCGAGCGAAGTCGATACGACCGAAGAAACGGCTGCTTCCGAGGGCGGCGACGCTAAGAAGTAGCAACCATAGTCTTACAACGGGTCCGGGTGGCAAATCTCTTTGGAGATTGGCTACTCGGATATTTTTTTGCCCCTCTTTTTCTCTCTTCGCAAACGTATTCCGATAAAAGACGATGGCTGAAACTTACTTAATTCAAAAACTAGACTCAGTAGAGCAGACTTTTGAAGAGCTGACTCGGCGGATGGCCGACCCAGATGTGGCCAAAGATCCTAGTGAATTCCAAAAAATTGCTAAGACGCGGGCGTCTCTGGAAGAAACTGTCGACACTTACCACAACTGGCAGCAGACCGATCAGGACCTCTCTGGAGCGCGGGAGGTTTATAAAGAGTCGACCAGCGACCTTGAGCTGAAAGAAATGGCGGGTTTGGAAGTGGCAGAGCTAGAGGAAAAGCTGGCCGCGCTCGAAAAACGCCTCAAAATCTTGCTGCTGCCGCGAGATCCCAATGATGACAAGAACATCATGCTGGAGATTCGGGCGGGTACCGGCGGTGATGAGGCGGGTATTTGGGCGGGTGATTTGCTCCGTCTGTACAGCCGATATGCAGAGGGTCAGGGCTGGCGGGCGAGCCTCTTGAGTGAATCGCGAGCGGATATGGGGGGCGTGAAAGAAGCCATCATGGAAGTGCAGGGAGACCAGGTTTACAGCAAGCTGAAGTTTGAATCTGGGGTGCACCGGGTGCAGCGAGTGCCGCTGACTGAATCGGGTGGACGGGTACACACCTCTACGGCGACGGTGGCTGTGATGCCTGAAGTGGATGATGTGGAAATTCATATCGACCCGAAAGACATCGTGATGACGACGGCCCGATCTGGTGGTGCGGGTGGTCAGAATGTAAACAAGGTCGAGACTGCCGTTGACCTGATGCATAAGCCGACGGGGATTCGGGTCTTTTGTACTGAGGAGCGATCGCAGCTGCAAAACAGAGAGCGTGCCATGCAAATTTTGCGGGCCAAGCTGTACGAGATGAAGCTGGCAGAACAGCAGGCTGAGATTACTTCTATGCGCCGTTCTCAGGTGGGTTCTGGTTCTCGCTCTGAGAAAATTCGCACCTATAATTACAAAGACAACCGCGTTACCGATCACCGGCTGAATCAAAACTTCTCGCTGCCGCCCATCTTGGAAGGTGATATTGAGACCGTCATTCAAACCTGCATCTCTCAAGACCAGCAAGAGCGGCTAGAAGAACTTGCGGCCTCTACAGCTGAAGCTGTGTAGTGGGGTTATCCTGATATGCAAGAGGTAAGAGGTAAATACCGTGGTTCTGACTTAGTAAAGACCGGGATGAGAGATTGCTCTGGGTACTTTGGCCGATTTGCAGTTCACGTGTTCTACAATTGAAGCCTCTTGTTGTAAGTCCAGCTGTTTCTATTTTTAGCGTGATCGCTCCATGCCGAAGTTTTTACATGTGTCCGACGTTCATTTGGGCTTTGACCGCTACGACAGCAAAGCTCGAACGTTGGACTTTTTTTATGCGCTGAAAGACGTTTTTGAAAAGTATGCGGTCGGTGAGCAGGTGGATTTTGTCCTGATTGGTGGTGACTTGTTTGAGCATCGCAATATCAAGCCCGCCGTTCTCAACCATGCTCAGGTTTGTCTGCAAACTTTAAAGGATGCCGATATTCCGGTGCTGGCGATCGAGGGCAATCATGACAATGCGCCCTACGGTACAAAATCTAGCTGGCTGCGCTACTTGTCAGATTGGGGCCTGCTAAAACTGCTAGAGCCGGGCAACGTGAGTGCGGGTGAAGCGTTTTACGCTCATTGGGATGAGGAGACTCAGCGGGGTGGCTACATCGACTTGGCTTGTGGTGTGCGGGTGCTAGGGTCTAACTGGTATGGTGCGGCAGCGCCCCGTGCAATTGAGCAGATTGCTGAGGCGCTAGGTGCGCTGCCGGAAGCGCCCGGGCCGTCGATTTTGCTATTTCACCATGGTTTAGAAGGGCAAATTGCCAGATATTCTGGTGCTTTGCGCTACCGGGAAGTGTTGCCGCTGAAGCAGGCGGGCATCGATTACTTGGCGTTGGGGCACATCCACAAAAGCTACCGCGAAGACGACTGGATTTTTAATCCGGGGTCTATTGAGGCGAACAATGTTGAGGAGAGTCAGTTTGAGCGGGGCGCTTTCTTGGTAGAAATTGACGCTAGGAGCGTTCGCGCTGAGCTAAAGACGGACTATCAGCAGCGACCGATTGTGAGATTGCAGCAGCAGCTACGCGGGACAGATGACATTGAGTCGGTGGAGACAGGTGCGATCGCACTCATCGAAAACGCTATCAAGACCCAACAGCTTCGCCCAAAGCAGCATCCCATCGTAGAACTGCGCATTACGGGCAACGTTGGCTTTGATCGCCTAGACCTCGATACCCGTGAGCTACAAAAGAAGCTCCAGGCGCAGTCTCAGGCGCTGATTTTTCTGCTGCGCTACGACGTAGAAGAATCGGCCTATGCCTCCCACATTTCAGATGAAGCCAACCGACTAGAGGTGGAGCAAGAGGTCTTTACAGACCTGCTGGCTGCAAACTCGGTGTACAAAAAGCGGGCAGCCCAGCTGGCTCACGGGTTAATAGACCTGAAAGACCGGCAGATAGCCGGTGAAAGTGAGGCGGGCCTATATGCCTTTGTCGAAGGACTGCTGGAAAAAGAGGCCGATGGATAGTCGCTAGCGTGATGTAGTCCGTTCAATCTGTCTGCATTTGCTTCAGTTGCTACATCTCGGCCAAATTTGCGTATCCTAACGCTGAGTCGCTACCACCACATGGCCTATGAGCTCGGCAACGGAACTAGATGGGATGTTTCAGGCTGGCATTGCTGCCTACCAGCAGGGCGACTATGCCCAGGCGGTCGTCCTGCTCTCTAAGCTGAGCCGTTGTGAGCGTAGTGCCTACCGAATGCAGGCCAATATGGGGCTGGTACGAGCGTATATGGCTCAGCAAAAATGGCAAGAAGCTGAAGCGCTCTGCCAGACAATTGGCACAAGCGCAAGGCCTGCCTTAAAGCAGTGGTCTCAAACGACGCTGGAGAAGATTGAGCAGCGCAGAGCGAGGCCCAAGCGACTGAAGTCTGGCTTTTCTCCGCTGGCAGCGCCTAGGAACAGCTCAGCTCAGGCGGCTAAGCCCAGCTCTGGATTTTCCCCCCTCGACCCCGCACCCTCTGATCACTCAGATCAGGCACAAAGTAGTTTGCAGCCTGTGGCCCATCAGAGCGATGTTGTCTCACGTATGCCGAACAGTAGTGGCGCTTTTGTGACAGTTGCAAAGTCCACAGTTGCAAAGTCTAAAACATCGCGGCGGCGAGTGCTTTCTTCCCCTGAGGAAGTCGCAGACAGCCCCGATAGCGCAACTGAGAAAGGCCCTGATGAAGGGACTGGGCTGTCAATGTTTCACTATGCCTACCTGAATGGAGAGACAGATGCAGCGGCTTTGAGGGGGGGCGAAACTGATGAAAAGACTGCCAGTAAGGCAGCAGCAGGCTACCTTTGGACCTATGCGGGGAGATTGCAGAAGGGGCGATCGCTCGGAAAGATGAAGCGAGGCAAGCTGTGGTTTGCCCAGGGAAGTAGTGCGATCGCCTTCTATCTTCTCTTGCGATCGCTCATCCATAGCAGCCTCTCGTTGCTCAACGGCTACCTTCACTTTTTAGATAATCTTTTTCCCTTCTGGGTGCGCAGTTTGCCCAGTTCTTTTAGCGATGTGACTTGGCCTTTGCTCTTTGGCCTAGGCTTATTAACGTTGGCAGCCCCCTGGCTGTGGGATGCTTGGCTACTGCTAACGGCTGATCGAAAGCCATTGTCAGCCAGTCAGCTACGGGCGCACTCTGCAGAAGCTGCAGCACTGATTCACGGGTACTGCCGTCAGCGTCGTTTTTCATTTCCGACGCTGTGGACATTAAAAACTGACATACCGCTAATTTTTTCCTACGGCTGGCGACCTAAAAATGCCAGGCTGGTGATCTCTCAAGGGCTGCTTAGCCAGCTCAAGAAGGATGAAATTGCGGCGCTAGTCGCCTACGAACTATCCCACTGGAAGGGCTGGCACTGGCCCCTGCTGTCGGCGCAGGGCCTTATTTTGCAGGTACTGCTAGAGGGATACTGGCAGCTGTCGGTGTGGGGTAACCGTCAGCCTTCTAAGCTCCTAAAGTACACTGCTGGCGGGCTGGCAATGGTGAGCTATGCCGTGTTTTGGCTGTTGGGTATTCCTAGCCGCTGGCTATCTCGCCTGCGCACTTACTATAGCGATCGCATGGCTGCTGAGCTGACGGGTAATCCGAATGGGCTGACGCGTGGATTGACCAACCTCGCTTTTGGACTAGCGGCCAGTGTAGAGCAGCGGACCTACACCCCGCCCATCGTAGAAAGCTTAATGCCTCTGCTACCCGCAGTGCCAGACCTAGCTAGGCAGCCGCTATTTGGTCACCTACCGCTATCCCAGCTATTTGCCTGGGATAGCGGGCAGCCGCTACGGCTGTGGCTGAGCTGCGCCGAGACCCATCCTCCTTTGGGCGATCGCCTGCGAGTGCTCATGGCTTACGCTAAGCATTGGAGACTAGATTTAGAGATTCCGCTCTTGCCCGCTTCCCGACAAAAACAAAAGATGACCCAGCAGGACAGGCAGGTGCTACTTCAGCAGGGAACTCCTTTTTTTGGACTTGCATTTGGACTACTGATCGGCCTGGGTTTGTGGGGAACCGGTCTGGTGGCCATCTGGCTACAGTGGCCAGCCCTAGACTGGATGTATCAAGATATGGGCCTTCTCCAGTGCTGCTGTTTATTGGGTACTAGCGTCGGCATCCTGTTGAGAATCAATCGATTTTTTCCCGATTTGGACATGGCGATGCCCGCTTCTCAGTCGGTGCCTGACTGGGTCAGTCGCCCAGACATACTGCCTGCCGACAGTTTGCCAGCTAAGCTACCAGGTGTTTTGGTGGGTCGGCCGGGCATTGCCAACTGGCTCGGACAGGACCTGCTTCTGAAAACGTCCTTTGGTCTGGTGAAGCTGCACTACTTTTCGCTGCTAGGTCCCTTGGGAAATGTATTGAGTAGGGAGCAGACGCCTGCACTGGTTCAAGGAAAATCGATGCAGGTGCTGGGCTGGTTTCGGCGGGGCAGTCGCCCCTGGCTGGATGTCGATAGGCTACGTCTGGATAATGGAACACTGCTGCAAGCGGCTCACCCCTTCTACTCATTGTTATTGGCGGCAGTCACTAGCTTTTGGGGACTATGGGCTTTGGTGCAAAGCAGCGGATATGTGGAGTAGTCAGCCTGCTAACCATTTGGCTGTCGGTCTGTGAATGTGAAGAAATATTGCGAGCAGGCTTCCATTAGTGCTACATTTTGGGCAAGAACTTGCTTTTGTCTATCGGCTAGGTAAACCAGAGGTTTTGCGACTGCGGTTATCTTGAGTTAGGCGCGGGTTCTCCTACTCTCAACACAGCATCTAAGCCGGTCGAATTGTTCGACTGGCTTTTTTTTGACAGGGCTGAATTTCAAGTCGTTTAGTTCGATTCTGTGCGATCTATCCGTATGGTCTATGTGAACGGTTTTACCGACTCGGTGCGTGGTACTTACGCCTCATTACGCCTCAGTGGGACGATTGGGAAATGAGCCTTTTGGGGGTGCTGAGTTCAAGGGAATGACTTGGTTGGGCACCTGAGATCATGATATTTTAGGTAAGGTTAGCTACAGAATCAGCTATCTGGCCTGACTGTTAGCTAGGTCACTAGCGACCAAGATATTTCTACTCGATTTCGGGCCTGGGTAAAGGTCTTGTTCGTATTTGGATTGTAGCGACCTGTTTGTAATGGCTTGATTGTATGAATAGAGCTGTTAATCGGTCCCGACGGCATCTCTTTGGGGCCACCAGTAGAGCCTTGGTAGGCCATAAATAGGCCAATTACTGTTGCTCTTTTGCAACAGGTCCACCCCAGCAGTTAAAGCTCCGTCAATCGTTGAGCTTGTACGAAAGGTTTGAATGAATCTTTCTAAAAAGCAGTGTGATAGAAAAGCTTTCATATACCCGCTGATAAAGCATCATGGGCGCTCTACTGCTTGTTTAACGCTCCTGAAGCTTGTTGTTGAATTTAAAAGTTAGAGGTTCCTCTCGATGTCAGTTCGTTTGTACTTTGGCAATTTGCCTCGCAGCTTAGAGCGCGAAGAGTTTGAAGCTATCTTCACTGAAGACGCTGAAAACTTGGTTTCAGTGAAGCTCATTTCAGACCGTAAGACTGGCAAGTGTCGTGGCTTTGGCTTTGTGACTGCCAAGGACGAAGCGATCGCAGACTCCCTAGTTGAAAAGTACAACGGCTTTACCCTGCAAGACTCAACGCTCAAAGTTGAAAAAGCGATGCCCCGTACTGAAAAGGAGAATGACGCGCCAAGTAGTGGTAGCAGTCAGCCTAGGCGGAGTAAGAAAAGCAGTGGCCGTCGGGGCGGTAATAACGTTGTTGTTGCAGAATCTCAAACGGCTGCAACCGGTCCGGACCCTCGCTGGGCGCAAGACTTAGCTAAGCTAAAAGAAATGCTAGCTGCGCAGACAACGCCTTCCTAGGTTTTCTATCTACATTCGTAGACTTCATCAAAGTCTATAGATGTGCTTGCGCTTTATGGAGCTTGAAAAGAAAAGGCCTTTGCAACAATTGCAAAGGCCTTTTGTGTTTTCTTTGTCGGCCTATCCGATAGCTTCTCTAGAGGCTCAACAGAGATATCTCTGTCAAGACGGACCTGTTGAATTTCTTGTGAGCTGAATCGTTTGCGAGTGGAGTCTCTTACGACATACGGGCACGAACCAACGCCTGAGGCAGGCAGAGAAACTTTTGGGCTTTGGGCACAAAGGCCCGCTGAGTGAAGACATCGTAATCGTTTTCGACGATGACATCTAAGATTTTGCGATAGAGAATAAGCGCCGTCCACACCGGCCACCGGGCATCCGGATGTAACCGACTGATGCCACTTTCTGCCTCTCTGTAATATTTCAGCGCTCGCTGAATTTGGAATCGCATAAGGGCTCGCCATCGATGGTCAACGACGCCTTCAAACAGATCTTTTTCGGTGTAGTCAAAGAGTTCTAAATCTTCTAAGGGGAGATAAATACGACCGCGTCTGGCGTCTTCGCCAACGTCTCGTAGAATGTTGGTCAGCTGATTCGCCATGCCCAGGGAAACGGCTTCATCAATGGGTGTAACCGCTGGATTGGATTGCATCCAGGGTGCAGTATTCACTTCGCTATCCATGCCCATCACAACGGTAGACATCAGGCCGACCGTGCCTGCAACCCGGTAGCAGTAAAGCTTAAGTTCCTCGAAGGTTTGATAGCGATCGCGATGCAGGTCCATGCGCTGGCCCGCAATCATATCTCGGAACGGCTGGATATCGAGTTCAAACCGTTCGAGCGTGTCTACCATCGCAACATCCAAATTGTCTTTTGGATGACCAGCAAAAAGGCTTTCGAGCTGAGACTCCCAATGGTCTAGCGTACTTTCGGTCGTAAACTTCGCTTGGGGGCCATCGACAAGCTCGTCGGTGCGCCTGCACCACACATATATCGCCCAGATCGCTTTCCGCTTGGCCTCTGGCATGAGCAACGTACCCATGTAAAACGTTTTGGAATACTCTGCCGTTATTTGCCGACATCGTTCGTAGGACTCCTGAAGGGGCACAAACTTAGGAGCAAGGGTCGTTGAAGGGTGGGTCAGTTGCAGCATCAATGCCTCAAACTGGGAAAAAATGAACAAGAATGGTCGGACAAGTTCGCCAAAATTGCCCTACAAAAGCATGGCTAGCGCGACTGCGGGGACCATCGCTTATCCCACTGGTAAACGCTTGGCAGTTGCCCATTATCTGGGCAGTCGCTCCTTATCACTGTATACGGCGGCAGTAACGTCGGACTAGTCGCCGATGCATGATAATTACAGCGGGATAACGCTGATAGGAAAACAACCAAACGCCTGACGCATGGGCTTTCCTTCAATTACTAAGCAATGCTTAATTTATCCATTATATGTTTCAAAGCGTTACATTTCGGCACAAACCTGATTTTCTCTTGTAGGTCGTCGGTTTTCTATCTGTTCTGCGTCAGGGTCTGAGAAACTTCAGTGCCTTAATCCCATGCCCCTCTTCTTAGGGGACGTCATAAAAAATATCCATTGAGCCCCATTCTCTTTACTCATAGAATTTTTCATTGTTTTCCGATCAGTTCCGGTTTGCGACGGGCTATCATAAAAAGCCTTAAAAGCACCGCGGAAAAGTCTTATTTATTAAGTGTCTAGAAGTTGCCTGCACAGAGGCCTTATGGAGCTGAAAGAGATTTCCCACAAAAAATCTCCCACAAAAAGATTTTTCCGAAAAACTGAGTTGATTAAAGGGACATGTGATGACCAGATCTAACGACGATTTCTTGCAGCAGCGAGACCCAGCGCTTGCTGCCATCATGGACAAAGAGCTCAATCGCCAGCAGACTCACCTAGAGCTAATTGCCAGTGAGAATTTTACCTCTCCTGCTGTGATGGCGGCTCAGGGGTCGGTGCTGACTAATAAGTACGCTGAGGGCCTGCCCAGCAAGCGTTATTATGGCGGCTGTGAATTTGTCGATGAGATTGAGCAGCTGGCGATTGACCGGGTGAAGTCGCTGTTTGGCGCGGCCCATGCGAACGTTCAGCCTCACTCGGGTGCGCAGGCCAACTTCGCAGTTTTCCTAGCGTTGCTGCAGCCAGGAGACACTATTCTGGGCATGGATTTGTCCCACGGTGGTCACCTAACCCATGGTTCTCCCGTGAACTTTTCGGGCAAGTGGTTCAATGTTGTTCAATACGGCGTCAGCCAGGGCACCGAGCAGCTCGATTTTGAGAACATTCGTGCTATTGCCTTGAAGCACAAGCCTAAGCTAATCATTTGTGGCTACTCGGCCTACCCTCGGACGATTGACTTCGCAAAATTCAGAGCGATCGCAGATGAAGTGGGTGCGTATCTGATGGCAGATATTGCTCATATCGCTGGCCTCGTTGCCACTGGCCACCACCCAAGCCCGCTACCCCATTGCGACGTGGTCACCACCACCACGCACAAAACCCTGCGTGGCCCTCGCGGTGGGCTGATCATGACCCGCGATGCCGACTTGGGCAAAAGGTTTGACAAGGCCGTCTTCCCGGGTAGCCAGGGCGGTCCTCTAGAGCATGTTGTGGCGGCAAAAGCTGTTGCCTTTGGTGAAGCGCTACAGCCTGAGTTCAAAACTTACTGCGCTCAAGTGATCAAAAATGCCCAGGCCTTCGCTGCTCAGTTCCAACAGCGAGGCATTAAAGTTGTCTCCGATGGGACCGACAACCATATCGTTTTGCTAGATCTTCGTTCGATCAACATGACAGGAAAGATTGCCGATGCGCTAGTCAGTCAGGTGAACATTACAGCCAATAAGAATACGGTGCCCTTCGACCCAGAGTCTCCGTTTGTCACCAGCGGCCTTCGCTTGGGAACCCCTGCTATGACCACTCGAGGTATGGGAGAAGCAGAATTTGTAGAGATTGCCAATATCATCTCTGACTGTTTGCTCAATCCGGAAGACAGTGCTGTCTCTGCTGACTGCAAGCGCCGGGTGAGTGATTTGTGCGATCGCTTCCCGCTCTATCCCCATCTGAAAAAGGGAGAACCAGCGCTGGTGTAGCGCTCAACTTCGCTTAATCTCGATAAAGCTACGGCAGTCGGGCCGTAGCTTTATCACAACACTATTTCCAAAAAAATACAGATGTGCAGAGCGTCTTAGTCAGGGATTATGACTGACTAAGACGTTTATTTTTTATCGTCTCTTTTTAATAAATTGACCAATAGTAAATAGAGCGTATTTTGAGGCGTAGTGGCTACCGCATCTGGTTGCCAAAGTCAGCTTTGCTGGTATATATGAGAATGTGATGATAATTTTTGTATTGTAAGGAAGTGGTGTAAGGGTATACTGCTGCCGAGCAAGGCTGATTGTGTGGCTCAAATGGCCATGCCCGTCCAGTCAGCAAATGCAGCAACGCTAGTGGTGGTACCGTCGGCCAAAAGATTTTGAAAGCGTTTGATGGGTAGCCGGATTGGGCACGGCTCATCCCGTACTAATCTACAGAGCCCTGTTATAGATAGCCTTATAGTTAAGCACTAATCCTCTGTCCACACTACGGCACCTGTTCTGATGGCGTTTCCGGTTTACCATCTGCTCGCATTTATCGTTTCAGCCGTCATAGTTCTCATCCTGACGCCGATTGTTAGAAAAGCTGGTTTGGCCAGTGGCCGGGTGGACTTGCCTGGTGGCAGAAAGGTTCATAGTCAGCCGATGGTTCGACTGGGCGGAGTTTCCATTTTCTTTGGTGTTCTCGTTGCGCTGCTGCTGGTATGGGCCGCAGGTGGCTTTTTGAGCGGCACCGGTGAGCCGCTGTCTCCTGTTTCGGAGTATTCGGTCTGGGGGGTAACGCTTGGAGGCCTAGCCTTTTTCCTTATCGGACTGATTGACGATCTCTTTGGTCTTTCCCCGCTTAGCCGTCTAGTCATGCAGGCTTCGGTGGCCTCGGTCGCCTGGTTTGTTGGGGTAGATATTCGATTTTTGACTATTCCTTTTATTGGAATTACTCAGCTGCCGGTTTGGCTTAGTTTGATTGTTACCATTTTTTGGCTAGTGGGCATGGCAAATGCTATCAACTGGATTGATGGGCTAGATGGCCTAGCTGCTGGAGTGTCTGGCATTGCCGCAATTGTCATGATGGTAGTGAGTCTATATATGGGTCAGCCTGCGGCTGCCCTGATTGCTGCGGCTTTAGCCGGTGGGTCCTTGGCCTTTCTACGGTACAACTTCAACCCGGCTCAGATATTTATGGGGGACGGAGGCGCGTATTTTATCGGCTTTACCCTGGCCGGAGTTGGCGTCATTGGCCTAGTCAAAGGCGTGACGACTGTGGCGGTGCTGCTGCCTTCTTTGACTTTGGCAGTGCCAATTTTAGATATGTCAGCGGTGATTTTGCTGCGGATGCGTCAGGGACTGTCTCCTTTTGTGGCTGATAAGCGCCATCTGCATCACCGACTTTTGAATGCAGGCTTTTCCCATCGATTCACCGTTGTGTTTATCTATGTGCTGGCGCTTTGGGTAGGCAGCCTAGCGATGGCCGTCTCTGGTTTGCGAGCTGGAATTCCTTTTGTCTGTGCGTCTACAGCGCTATTGAGCTACACGGGCTGGCGTGCTGTACGGCTGGCTAAGTAAGTTCAATCTAGCCGAATCTTCAATTTAGCTGGGCTTCTCCAATCAGGCTTCTCTCAATAGGGATAGGGATAGGTCCTTCGCAAATTCTTTGCCTGGTACAAACAGAATACGTTCGATGCATCACCGCCCCTCTGGGTGGCGATTTTGGCGATAGGTGCAATGGACTCGAAGTAAGGAGAAAGCTTGTCTAGTTCGGTTTGTGTCTTGTCTTCGAGGGTGATGTAAAGGGCGTTTTTTTGCAGCCATGCCTCTGGTTCGTACCAAAAGGCAAGGCCTCTAGGGTCGATTGTGAAGCTGCTAACAGGGAGCGTGACTTCTGCTGGCATTGACATAGCAATATAGCCACTTAGCCAGTAGGTTGGCGTGAGGATGACTTGGCTGGAAGCGATCGCATCCCAAAATTCACCGGAATCGCTGAACTGCTCGCGAAGTTGCACCGTATCAATCAGTTCCGTTGAAGGGTCTTGTTCAATAGCTACGACGCCACCGAATAGGGCATGGCGTCCTGACTTTTGCAGCGTGCCGAAGGCAATGTGGGAAAGGGCTACTAGCAGTAGCACTGCGACCACGCCCCCCGTAATGCCCAGCCAGCGACGCACAGCTTTCTGTGGCCACCGTGAGGCCGCGTAGCCCAGCACGACTGTTAGGCTCCACAGCCCGGGGGCAGGCCAGGCTGGAAAGGTGTGGGTCGCCCCGCCTACAAGGGTGAAACAGAGCGCAACAGGTAAGCCACTCCAAAGCAGGAAGCTCAGCCTATCTGCGGTGAGCTTAGCGGTCTTTTGCTCTTTCCTACATAGGCCCTGTTTGAAAAGACTTTTGAGGGAGGCCCACCAGAGCGGTATACCAACACTGGGAAACAGATAGCCCAGCTGCGCTAGGCAAACGCCTACCAGCGAGCTGAGCGAATAGCCACTGCTGTGATCGCCGTACTCAGCAAAGCGACTGCCGAGTTGAAACTGAAAAGAAATCCACCCGTGCCGGGCATTCCAATAGAAGATTGGCAGGACTGTCAGGGCGAACAGCACCCCCCCTGTTGCAGTCCATTTTGAAGCTAGGGCCTTGCGATAAGGCCGATTGAAAGCGCAAAATCCGCACATGCTCAGGCCCAGCATGAAGCCGTGATATTTACCCAAACAAGCAAGCCCCAGGGCTCCCGCAATCAAGCAAATCCGGGCCGTCGGAATGTAGGGACGATGGCGGGAGGGGAAGAATTCTAGAGCGCACAGGTAAAGCGCCACGCTCCAGAAAAAGATGAGTGTACTATCAGGGGCGGCTAGGGTCCCAAAACCGAGAAAAAAGAGTGGCGTGAGGGTGGCGATCGCACAGCTTAGCAACCCAACTTTCGGGCCAAACAGCTGCCGACCTGTCGCATACAGCAGCCAAAGGCTGCCGGTATATAGTCCTAATGCGCCTAGTCTCAGCGTGAGCGGGGAGACTACTCCTGTTAGCCAGATGCCTATGCCTGCCGACCAAGCAACACCCGGCGGATGGTCAAAGTAGCTCCAAGCTGCGTTCTGCGTGTAGAGAAAATAGTAGGCTTCGTCGAATCCAGCGGGCAAAAATATTGCGATGCTGCTGCGGAAGGCGAGCCCGCCTACCAGCAGTTGCCAGAGTCTTTTGCGTAGCTGCCTGATTTCTGCTGAAGATTTGTCCGATTCTTCTGTGGTGTTCACGCTGTCCCTTTATCTGTCAGATTGATCTGATTGTTTGGGCCAGAATACAATTGATCTAATAGCTTGATCGAATCCATGAACAAGAGCGCTGAAATCATCTGTGTCGGTACGGAGCTACTGCTGGGAGATATTCTCAACGGCAATGCCCGCTACCTCGCACAGCAGCTGGCAAGTTTGGGGATTTCCCACCACTACCAAACAGTGGTCGGAGACAATCCTACCCGGATTCAGCGTGCGACGGCGATCGCCTGCGAACGTGCCCGACTGATTATTTTCACCGGCGGCCTAGGCCCAACCCCTGATGATCTGACGTTGGCTGCGCTGGCTGACTTTTTTGATGCTGCTTTGATAGAGCGGCCCGAGGTCGTTGCTGACTTAGCGCGGAAGTTTGCCAAGCGCAATCGGACGTTGACGGAGAGCAGCCGCAAGCAGGCACGTCTGCCGGAAGGGGCTGATATTTTGCCGAACCCGGTGGGAACTGCACCCGGTGTCATCTGGCAGCCCAGATCTGGGCTGACCGTGATGACATTTCCAGGTGTCCCTCGGGAGATGAAGGCTATGTGGGCGGCGACTGCCGTGGCCCACCTGCAGACGACTGGCTGGGCCGATGGTGTCATCCACAGCCGAACGCTTAAGTTTTGGGGCATTGGCGAATCGACGCTGGCGCAGAAGGTGAATGCGTTTCTGGGGGCTGACAATCCCACTGTTGCACCTTACGCGTCTGACGGTGAGGTAAAGCTGCGCATTTCTGCGAAGGCGGCCTCTGTGGCGGCAGCGAATGTGGTGATTGACCCTGTTGCTCAGGAGATTTGTCAGATTGCAGGGGCTAACTACTACGGACAGGACGATGACACTCTAGCTGATAGGGTGGCTCAGCTACTTTTATCTCAGGGCCAAACTTTGAGTGTGGCCGAGTCTTGTACAGGAGGCGGGTTGGGGCGGCTCGTCACGGCTATTCCCGGTAGCTCCAGCTATTTTTGGGGCGGTGTGATCTCTTACGACAATCGGATAAAGCAAGCTGTGTTGGGAGTAGAGTCTGCTCTCTTAGAGAAGCATGGCGCGGTAAGCGCAGAAGTTGCTGCTGCTATGGCTGCGGGCGTGCGCAATCGCCTCGGGACAGACTGGGGATTGAGCATTACAGGCATCGCGGGTCCTGGCGGTGGTAGCGAGACGAAGCCTGTTGGCTTGGTGTACATCGGCATATCATCCGCGAATCAGACGGAAACGGAGAAGCATTTGTTTGGTGCGAACCTCGACCGGGCGCAGATTCGAGAGCGAAGCGCGCTGAGTGCGTTGAATTTGCTACGGTTAAGGCTGCAGAGCATCAGCATCTGAAGCCCTAATGAGGCGAGTTTCTGCCGTTCGCTGGATATTTCTTCCTAAAGGAATAAGAGAAATTATGTAAATTCCGTAGTGAGTATTCTTGATCATTACTCACGATTGGTTATCATAATTACATAGCGGGCTGCTTTCATAAGATACTTGACAGCGCTTAGTTGACCTCTATCTGTCTGTGACAGTCGTCACCTGAGATAGGAATTGAAAGGTATGAGAGGGAGTAATCTAGCTCATGGACTACATTGATAAGGCGCTTGACAAGCTCAGAGAGTGGATCGACAAGGTGATGGATGCCTTGTTTGGACCTGAAGCTCAGCCTGAGCACGAGCCCATTCCCATTCCGGTCGATGACCGACGCGTTCAGCGTCGCCGTTGAGGGATGACTGCATTTCAGGAGCATGCTTCCAGTAAAGTGTGGCTTCTGAGAGTGAGTTTTCTATAGGAAATTTTTAGGGTGAGCAAGTCGGTATAGTCGGCTTCTTCCATTGAGCTTTTGATCTTTTAACGTTGAGCTTTTAGAGACCAGTAAATGCTAGGAAACCTAGCGCTCAAGTGTTTTGGTGCTAAGTATTCTGGTTGTAAATGGACCCAACCTCAATATGTTGGGAAGGCGAGAACCTGAGGTATATGGTTCTCAAACGCTAGAAAGTATTTGTCTAAAGCTGAGTGAGCTAGGCAATCGGCTCGATGTTAAGCTGACGTTTTTTCAATCGAATCATGAAGGTGCCCTGGTGGACAAGGTTCAAGCTGCTTTGAACGTCCACCAGGGCATTTTGATTAATCCGGGGGCTTATACCCACACCAGCGTGGCGATTCGAGATGCGATTGCTGCTGTGGCGATTCCCACCGTAGAAGTTCACCTGAGCAACATTCACAAGCGCGAAGCGTTTCGTCATCATTCATATATTGCGCCAGTGGCCATCGGGCAAATCAGTGGCTTCGGTGCAGATAGCTATCTTTTGGGCCTAGAAGGTTTGGTGCAGCACCTGCAGGCGCAGCTACAATAACTTCAGCTGTTGTGTGAAGCCTACTTTTTTATGGTTGTTGCGGGTTCTGCCAAGCCGTCTCTGTCTGAGCGGCCTAGGGTGAATAAAATCAAATTTTTGAAGTCGGCAACTTCCCAGGCTTGGATCGACTCGGCTGTCGCCAACCTAGACACCATCTTGCTAGATCACGCGCAGTGTGAGCGAAAAGCGGCGGGAACCGCGATTCAAATGATGTCGCGCTATCCTTCCAGTGCTGAGCTAGTGAGAGAGCTGACTGCGATCGCTCAAGAAGAACTCAGCCACTACGAGCAGGTCAATAACTGGCTTGATAAGCGAGGCATTCCCCTGCAGCCCGTGTCACCCCCACCCTATGGTGCCGCCCTAAAAAAGTGCGTTCGTCGTCAGGAGCCTGACCGGATGCTGGATCTTTTGTTAGTGTCAGCGCTGATAGAGGCACGAAGTCACGAGCGGTTAGGATTGCTGGGTGAGCATTGCCCGGACCCTGCGCTAGCCAAATTCTACCGGTCGCTGATGGCCTCGGAAGCGCGGCACTACGGTAGCTATTGGCTACTGGCTACGACTTACTTCCATGCCGATCTTGTAAGTGAGCGTCTGGCAGAGCTCGCCGAGATAGAAAGTGACATTTTGAGTACGCTTCATCTTGAACCACGGGTGCATAGCTGATGGAGACTTTGTTTAAAGACTTTTTGATTCGAGACTGGGTGGTGGGCGATCGCGACGCGGCTGCCAACGTCGTCAAAACCGTATTAGAGGAATACGGCCTGGGCTGGGAAGTGAGCTGCGGTGGCTGTAGTGACCAAGATGCGGTAGAAGTCGAGAAGTATTATTTGCAAACAGGTGGTGAATTTTGGGTAGTAGAGCGCCAGGGCGAAATTGTCGGTACGGGCGGGTACTACCCCATTGAACGGGGCGATAAAGCCGTGGAAATTCGCAAAATGTATTTACTACCTGCTGCGCGAGGGCAGGGATTGGGGAGATTTTTGCTGGGTAAGTTGGAGCAGGCTGCGGCGCAAAAAGGATTTGCCGAAATCTGGGTTGAGACAGCAACTGCGCTCAAGGAGGCTGTAAGGCTGTACGAGCGAAATGGCTATTCACCGAAAAGCGGCGTAGAAACGGAACGCTGTGATAAGGTCTACAGCAAAATGATTACCTTACGCTAGCCTCAAAATATAGCCCTTTCCTTAAATTCGCTCTTCAGCTCAATTTATATCTAATTATGACTAAATTAGAAAGCACTTAAAGTGCTGTGTCTATGAGGATCTAACCGTGAGCTCAATTAATGCGGCACCGACGAAAACCTTTTTCGTGGATATGCTCACGCGAGATATCGATCTCAAAGATGCCATCCTTGATTTGTTGGATAACTGCATAGATGGCATTCAGCGCGTGACACGAGAAGCAATGTAGCTAGAAGAAAAGCCATACGAAGGCTTTTGGGCAAATATCGAAGTTTCTGAAGAGGCTTTCTCCATTGAGGACAATTGTGGCGGTATTCCGTCCCAACTTGCCATCGCCACCTCCGATGGCTCAGACAAAGCGGATAGCGTTCTCTAAGCCCATTGAGGAAGTCCGTCTGGTGGCCGACTACTTCTTTGACGATCCGGACACCCCTCCTTCAGCGGTTGGTGAAGCCTGTTTTCAAGATGTTTTAGACCGGGTAGAGAGCGATGAGTAGGCTAGAGGCCTGTGCGGGAAGATGACTGAAAAATGAATAGCAAAAGACCCATAGTCGTTGACCTTTTTGCGGGTGCCGGTGGCCTGAGCCTGGGGTTTGAGCAAGCAGGATTCGATGTAGTGGCAGCGGCTGAAATTGACCCTGTGCATGCCTGCGTACACAAGTTTAACTTTCCAGACTGTGCGGTGATTCCAAAATCGGTTGCTGATGTGAGCGGTGATGCCCTACGTGCGATCGCAGGCTTAGACCGTCAAACAGCGGTTGATGTGGTTGTCGGTGGAGCGCCCTGCCAGGGTTTTTCCCTTATAGGCCAGCGAGCCCTAGACGATCCGAGAAATGTGCTGGCCAAAGAGTTTATTCGGCTTGTCAGTGAACTACAGCCATCCTACTTTTTATTTGAAAATGTGAAGGGGCTGACGATCGGTGCCCATCTTAATTTTCTGCAGGAAGTGATCGATCGGCTCCGCCGTATTGGCTACGAAGTGCTGCAGCCCTGGCGAGTGCTAAATGCAAAAGACTATGGCGTTCCGCAGTGCCGCGAACGACTATTTGTGTTGGGGGCAAAGCAAGGGTATGCTTTGCCCTGCTATCCGGCACCATTGGCTGCTTCTGTTAACTGCGCAGACGCCTTAGCGGATCTGCCTGATGCAGAGCAATTTGAGCAGCTGCTTTTGGGCGATCAGGTGATAGCTGACTATATAGCTGACCCTGGAGTAACGTCGAACGCCTACTCGGCCTCGATGCGATGCTGTAGCACTGATGGCTGGCGATGCGGATACCGGCGACTCTGGAATGCTCGATTGCTTACCAGTAGCCGCCGCACAGCGCATACCCCGGTTTCTCGCAGGCGGTTTTCCCAGACCGAGCCTGGCACCCGAGAGCCCATCTCTAGATTCTTCCGGCTGTCGGCCGATGGCATCTCTAACACGCTGCGGGCAGGCACAGATGCTGCTAGAGGTTCATTTACCAGCCCTCGGCCTATCCACTACAAGTTCGCTCGCTGCATTACGGTGAGAGAAATGGCCCGATTACACGGTTTTCCTGATTGGTTTAGGTTTCACGCCACCAAGTGGCATGGCGCTCGCCAGGTTGGCAACTCGGTTCCACCCCCCTTGGCCTTTGCGATCGCCCGCGAAATCTTTAAGTGTCTACCCTACCAGTCCAGCTGTCCTCCAACGCCGGTTCCCCTAGGTGATTCTGCACTGCTCAACATGACTATGACTGCTGCTTCCCGCTACTGGGGAGTCAAGAACCCAATTGCAAAGCGCAATCAGAAGAGCGGTCGCCGTAAGCGTAAGCAATCTGAAATGGAAGTGCTTATGCGCTAGTGCGGTCGATGCTCTAGCTTTTGAGCAAATGCTGGGATAGGGCTGCGACCACTGGGCTCATCTCGGCGTTTTGCAAGTTGTCGGATTTGCTCCAAGTGAAGGGGGCTTGCTTGGCTGCAGACATCCACAGTAGCTGCTTGGCCCGGGTCATGGCGACGTAGAGCAAGCGAAATTCCTCAGCTCGTTTGAGGTTGCTGGCCTGCTGCCAGGCGGTTTCGGTATTGGGGATGGGAGCTGGTTTTTGGTCTTGGGCGTACACGGCGTGGGTGTGGGCGCGGAGCTGGGCGCGGGCAACTTCGTCTAGGGAGAAGGGGCCGAGAAACTGCATTTGTGGGGGGACCCAGGCTTCGCCAGGAATATTGCGCTTGTGCAAAAAGGGAAGAAAGACGGCGTCCCAATCGAGCCCTTTGGCTTTGTGCATCGTCATGATGGTGAGCTGCGCAGGGCGGGCGTATTGCGATTCGGTGTCTTCGGCTTCGACGGCGCGGAAGCGCTCGCTGCTCAGCAGTTCTTGGAGGGCGCTGAGCATGGCGGTGAGGGTGCTGTCTTCGAGAGTCTGCTGGGCAATCCGCGCGGCGAGCTTGTCGGCAGTGGCCAGTTCGCTCTGGTCGTAGCGGAGCGTTAGGCCCAGGAAGGGAATCAGGTGGTAAGCGGGCAGCTCTAGCCGGGCCCGGAGGAGCGCTGCGCAGTAGCGGCGGGCTTGGTGCGCCGCTAGGTCTTGAGGTGGGGTATCGAGCGGGCCGGGATACAGAAATTGCTCGGGTTTGGTGGCGAGGGGATTGAGGTCTTGGGTGGGGATAAGCTGCCGGGAAACTAAGACCCGGAGGGCGGCTTTGATATTGTCGGGGGAGTGGGGCCGCTCAATGAACTGCAGCAGGTCGAGCATTTCCCGGGGAATGTGGCTTTTGCGATCGCGCGCGCCCACATCGTAAATTTCAATGCCACTGGCTGCAAAGTCAAACCCAAGCTGCTTCGGATCTTCGAGCAGCTCACGGATGAACCTACCCTGACGGCTTTCGCGAACTAGGATGGCCATACTGGCCTCGGGCGATGCTTGGAAGAGTGCGATCGCCCGTTTGGCCAGCTGCTTGACGGTATCAACAGTAGTGGCTGGCTGAATAATTTCTACACCACCGCCAATCTGGGGCGGGTTTGCGTTAGGCTGCGGATCGTTTGGCCCTACGGGCAAAATGTCTTGGCTGCGAAAAGGGTTGTTGGGGCTGTTTCGATTGACCCAGCTGAGGGTGAAGTTGGCTGCGGTCATAATGCGATCGCAACTGCGGCCAGCCTGCTCAATGGTGGCTAGGCGGCCTGCTTCCTGGCAGCGATCGCAAAACTGGTTGAAGAAGACCGGATCAGCTGGTGTAAATGTGGAATTAATCGCCTGGTTTGGGTCACCGACGCGTACCAGATTGAGCGGCTTGGCCGGATCTGCTGGGTCGCCAGCGAGCACTTGCAGCAGCTCAGTTTGCAGTGGTGAAGAATCCTGGGCCTCGTCTTCGAAAATAGCAAAGATTCGGCTTTGCCACAGCTGGCGGATGGCGGGTTCCTGTAGCGTTTTGAGGGCAGCCAGAATCATATCGTCATAATCGATGAGTCCCTGGTCTGATAGCAGCGTTTGGTAGTGGCTGTAGAGCCCTGCGGCGATCACTACAACGGCATAGTCAGCGCTGCCTTCGCTAATGCCCACCGTCATGCTTTGGGCGATCGCCATCAGGGCATCCGGCAGTAGCCCCGAACTTTTCGCCTCGTGAATAACTGTATGGGCTAGGTTGGGCAGAACCTCCGTGCGGAGCACCGTCTGCCTGCGCAGCCGTTCGGTCTCTTCTCCGTCAAAGTCCTGACCTTCGATGAGCTGCTGATAGGCCAGTAGATTACCGGCGATCCATCGCTCTACAGCTGCTCGAATGAGGCGGTGGCTCTGGGTCGGTGAAATGAGCGTGGTGCCCTCTGAATCAATATTAGAGAGATTGATGCCTGAAATTTCGGGGTGGCGAGTGGCAATGTTGAGCGCTAGGCCATGCAGTGTGTGGACAACGAAGCTGTTTTGAGGGAGCGAAAGCGCTTTGAGATGCTTGCGGACTTTGGCCTTGAGATTGGCGGCGGCGGAGCGGGTAAAGGTGACTAAAACGAGCTGTTTGCGGGCGTGGAGCTGATGGTGGGCAATTGCGATCGCGGCGCCTGCGGCCATTCCCGTTGATTTGCCTGAGCCAGGCACCGCCGAGACGGCTAGGGGCCCAGAGCGCCATTTCGCCAGAGCCCGCTGTCCCGGTCTTAGGCTTTCGCTGAGCTGTGCTAGCTTTAGCGCCCTATCTAACTCAATTTCAGCGGCAGTTGGTGGTGAGGCAACCATAGATATTCACATAGATATTCACAGGGATAGTTGTGGCCTAGCATATGGACCCAGATAGTTGGCTTGATGGTACAAATGAACGACTGCCAGACATGCAAATTGTAATAGATGGCAGCTTGTCTGTGCTTTTGTGTGTGCTCTTGATCTATCTCTAGTAGGCCGTGAGACATAGATAAACAGGGTGACAGCCTGCCCAAGTGGCTGCATTCTGCAACAAAATCGGCTGTTGTTAGAGGCAACATCAATTTTTACTGATTCGTTACAGGTCTTGGGTGCCTGCTGTTTTGTGCTTTGGGGGTACGCTATCGGTGAGGTCGGCCCAGCCCCCCGCTCAGATGCCTGAAGTGGGCGCGATGGCAACTGTCCCAATGACTTTTGAAGAAGTCAAGTCCCCTCCCTAACCTGAATAGAGGAGGCCTTGTTTGGGAAGTCTGAAATGTTTCCTCAGTACACTGAGACAGCTGTTTGAAAAAATCCCTAGAATGGAATGTGGACAACGCAAGCGGAACAGCAAGCTGTCTTTTTCCGGTCGTAGGGAGAGAGGCAGGCGCTTGGCGAATGTCTCAGGGCTGCATTTGCGTCTACCTCGTTTGCCATGTGGCTGCCCAACGGCTTGGGCAGGGGCAGAGGGCGCTCGATAGGGGTTATCCCAGCAACTATATCCAGGGGTGAGAGCAGCTGTGATTCAGGAATTTGGAATATCTATCACTGCCGTGGGTGGCGATCAGTATCTTGTCCGCACTGAAAACGTGGAAAAGGGCGTGCAGCTTGCTGAAGAAAGAGTCCATTGGCCGGTTGCACAGTGGCTAGAACAGACCAAATCACTCATGCACGATCCGCTGCTTGGTTTACTACAAGGGCAGCAGAGCCGGGCTATTCCCACTCGCGCAGGCTCTATTAGGCGGTCAAACCCGGGAGGCGAAACCGGCCTGGTCTCGCTGGTTCAACTGGGCCAGACCCTTCACAATGAGCTATTCAGAGGTCAGCTTCACGACAGCTGGATTACCGCTCAAGGCGTTGCTCAAAATCATCAAGACTTACTGCGCCTGCGCATCGGTATAAAAGACAATCGACTGCAGCAGCTGCCGTGGGAAGCGCTCCACGCTGGTACTCGGCCTTTGGCAACGGGTACAGACGTTATTTTTTCTCGTTATATTCTAGATCCTAGGCAGGAGCATTCGATTCCGCAGGTTAAGCCCAGCACTATCGGCCAAGTGTTGCGAATTCTCATGGTGATTGCCTCGCCAGAAGACCAAGAGCGGCTGGAGCTCAAGCAGGAGGTGCACCATTTGCAGGCGGAGCTAGAGCCCGATGAGATTGGGCACGACGATTCTGTGGTGGACGTGCGGCTGAAGATCTTGGAGCAGCCGGGCCGCGCTGAGCTGACCCAGGAGCTGGAGCGGGGCAACTATCAGGTGCTGCACTACGCGGGTCACAGCAACTTGGGCAATGCTGGGGGAGATCTTTATCTCGTCAGTCGGCAAACTGGCCTGACTGAGCGGCTAAGTGGTGAAGATTTAGCTGGGTTGCTTGTAAACAACGGCATCAAGCTAGCTGTATTTAACTCTTGCCGAGGCGGATATAGCTCTAGTTCTGAAGAGGGCTGGCAGGAGCGAAATCTGGCTCAGGCGCTAGTGAATCGAGGAATGCCGGGGGTCATTGCAATGACCGAGCGGATTCCTGACCATGTGGCGATTACCTTTACTGAGTTGCTGTATCGCAACTTGAAGAAAGGGCAGTCCATAGACCTGAGCTTGAACCGGACCCGGCAGGGGCTGATCTCTGCCTATGGTTCCAATCAGTTCTACTGGGCGCTGCCAACGCTTTACATGCATCCTTTGTTCGATGGCTACTTGGTAAGAACCACTGGCGATCTCGAAAATACGGACGTGCTGGATTCAGCGAACGATCCCTTTGGCGATATGTTCTCTGAACCTGGGCTATCTGAGATTGATTTACCGGTTCGTCAGCGGCCACCGATTGCTGCAGATTCTATGGTTATGCGTTCTAAACAGGCAGATAAAGCGTCAGGGCAACCCATGTCAGGACAATCAGCGTCAGAGCAATCGGTCTCCGCTGGTGGAAAAACGGATAAGCAACCGCTTGTGAGTGCCCAAGCTTCCGATTCTGAAATCGCTGCAAAGGCAGCTATAAAAAAGCTTTCAACACCGCTTTCTACGGTCGATGTCGATGGGGAACTTCAGGTGCCAGAGGACATCGAGACGCCTGAAGGATTTTATGGAGAGCTGACTGCGGTAGCGCCCGCAATGCCTTCTCTGGAACAAGCGACCATAAGTACATCGACATCTACCGCAAAGGATAAGTCGGTGCCTGCAGAAAATGATGTTCCTGAGCTTGTAGGTGAGCGACTGACCCGCAGCCACACGGTGCATACCCGGCTGCTGACGGTGCCGGGGATTGCCACGATGGTGCTGATTGGCTTACTAGGTGTTACGACGGTGGCCTGGGCGCAGCGGGCGCTGCGAACGCCAAGACGTGAGCCTGTTCCTGAGACCTTGGGTGAATTGGGTTTGCCTGCTCAGATAGAGGTTGCGCTCAATCAGAACGATTTGGATGCGGCGGCGGTTGCCACGAAGGCGTTGATTGACAAAGGTGAGTATTTGCAGGCGATCGCAGCGCTAGAAACGGCAGATCGCAGACAGCAGGAAGATGTGATTGTGTCTTTCTTCAGAGGTCGCGCCCAGTGGGGACTGGTAAAGCAAGGCAGAGATAACTTCTCGGCAGACGATGCGATGCGCTCCTGGATGGCGGCGCTAGATAGCGAATCGGACTGGATGGAAATCACCATGGCATTGGGCTTTGCTCACTACGCGGTGGGCCGTGAGCAGCTCGCATTAGAGACGTGGGAGCGGGCAATTAACTTGGCACAGCGTCAGCCTGATGCAAAAGGTGCTTATTTTTCGGAGCAATCCTTTGGCGAGTACGTGTTGAACGCCCACGCAGGTGTGGCGATGTCGGCACTGGCGCTCTCAAAAATTGAGGCAGATCCAGCAGTGCGTAATCAACTTTTGGAACAGGCTTCTTTGGCTTATCGGAGAGTGATTAGCGAGTCCTCTAGCAACTTCAGTTCGAGCGCGCTAGGCAATAATTGGCTGTGGCTGGGGAGTGCGATCGCTGATTGGGAAGACGCAAAGGAAGAACTCAGCCAAACCGTTGAGATAGAGTAGTGCTAGGAAAGCGTAACGGCCAGAGCATAGCCAAAACAAGTAGCTGAAACAGGTAGCCAAAACAAACAAGTCAAAACATAGCAAACGCCGCGATCTAGGATGAGCGATCGCGGCGTTTGCTATGTTTTTCGATTGCGTTTTGGTGTTTGTCGTCTGGCGTTCGTGGTTTACAGACGATCATGGATGCTCATGCTTTCCTTTTCTTCTCTAGAGCGTGCGGCCTTCTGGCTGATAGCTCATGATCCAGCAGCGCTCAATGTGTCGTACTTTTTTCTTGTGCCAAAATTTCCGGGGATTGAGAATAAGCTTACGCCCGTATTGGCCAATGGGCTGCGTGAGATATTGCCATAGTGGAAAGCGTGAGTGAGAGTTGGCGGGCGTCATAGCAATTTCAAAGGAAGGTATGAGAAGTAGAGAAGTTTCAAAGGCTTTAAGCACGTCAAGATAGCAGGGCGCTTATTTACCAATGATTGTCAATACACCTGCGGTTTTCCCTCCGTAGAACTACGTCACTTGATTTAATTCAGACTGTGCGGACTCAGTGATTTTAGAAGTCAGCTGTAGAATGTGCTTTGTAGCTTTCGTCAGTCTGCTTATATGAATCTTCCGACTTATGCGTTTCTTCAGCGACAGTCTCAATCGACAGATTGGCAAAAGTTCGGTGCATCTCTCAATTGGATCGAGAGAT
>JBCBJS010000005.1:0-175989 GCA_038523095.1 Cyanobacteria bacterium J06626_6 | reverse complement strand
CAGGAAAAAGCATATAGCGCTTGGCACTTTGCTTACGCCTCAATTACAGTGTTGCAACTTCTACCGGACAAAGCAAAGTGAGTCACAGCGAAGGCAGCTATCTTTAACCGTACCAGACACCCATCAGTTCAGTCAGTCAAAAGAATACAATTGTTAAGATCCTGTGGGTGCCAGCGCGTTGCCACTATCGCTGTGACTCACTTTACTTTGTCCGGTAGAAGTTGCAACACTGTAATTGAGGCATAAGCAAAGTGCCAAGCGCTATATGCTTTTTCCTGTAGAGGTTGCAACGCTACTATTGGGGCGTAAGTAAAGTGTCAAACACTGTATTTGCCGATACTTGTTAAAGCTAACGGTTTGCTCTCATGGTTTTATTTTCAAAGGACCGAATTTTGGTTCCTACAGATTTTTCTGAGGAGTCTCTAGCCGCGCTCAAAGAAACAATTGCGTTTGCAGGAGATAATGCGAACGTTTACGCTTTATACGTACTTAAATCGTTAGAAGTCACAGAACCAGGGATGATATGGGACACGGTTGATGGCGATCAGCGGCGGAAAAACGTAATGAAGCTATTTCACGAAAATTTTCCACCCGAAACCTATGCAGGACTCAATTTCTCTATAGAGGAAGGCGATCCAAGTGCTGAAATTATTGACTATGCTGAGACTCAAAACATAGAGCTGATCGTTATGCCCTCAAGGGGACAGACGGGCGTGTCGAGATTTTTTATGGGGTCTACGGCGGAGAGAGTCGTTCGGCTAGCTCACTGCCCTGTGCTGATTCTCAAGCAGTAGCGATTTAGAGACGAGTTTTCTATGCCTATCGGATTTTTGCATAAGCTCTATCTACAGAGCCTTTAGCCTTTTATAGAGGGTCTCGCTACATTGGAAATGTCTTAAATATTTGAGGTATTTCCAATGATTGTTAGACCCTCTTCTACTGTTCCTTCTGTTTCACAACAGGCTAACCTACAACAAAACCACCGCAAGCCCTTGATTGCCAGGGCGTTGCAATGGTTTTGGAGATTTAGCCAATTTTACGGTGAGTACACGGTGCGATCGCCCCAGGAAAAGCAAACCTGGAGCAATGAGCAGCGCGCTAAGGAACAGCGCTTCTAACACCAAGAGTGTCACCACCGCTAGAACATTACGATTCCGCCATCACCATCTGGCCAGACGTTAGGCGTGACCAGTAGCTCTTGAGATCGCCTGCCACCTCATTCGAGAGAATGTAGCAGCCCAACAGGTTGGGAAAGGCCATTCCTAGCAACAGCAAATCGCTAAAGTCAATAATCAAAGAGATACTGGTCAAGCAGCCCAAGAACGTACAAACGACGTAGATAATCTTGAACAAGAGGGCGCTTTGCTCACCGAAGAGATAGGTCCAAGCCTGAATGCCGTAGTAGCTCCACGAGATGATGGTGGAAAAAGCAAACAAACATACCGCAATGCTAAGCACAACGGGGAACCAGGCCACCACTGAGCCAAAGGCATTCGCAGTCATCGCAACACCGCTAAGCTCTTCACCGGTGTCGAGATAAACCCCTGTAAGAACAATCGTAATCGCGGTGAGATTACAAATGATAACGGTATCGATTAAGGGCTCTAGGAGAGAAACCAAGCCCTCTCTGACGGGTTCATCGGTGCGGGCAGCAGAGTGAGCGATCGCAGCTGAGCCGACACCGGCCTCATTCGAAAAGGAGCTGCGGCGAATGCCCTGAACCATCACACCGACTAAGCCACCGCCCACTGCCTTCGGAACAAATGCTTCAGAGACAATGGTGCCAATGGCCGCAGGCACTTGCGTGACGTTTGAAATAATCACCACCAAGCAGGCGAGCACATAGAGCACTGCCATCGCAGGTACCAGCTTTTCGGCCACCGAGCCAATGCGCTTAATGCCACCAATAATGACAAATGCCGATAACGCCGCCAGCACGATACCAAACAGCCAAGCAGGCAAACCTGGAAGTAGCCCAGAGATAGCCGCATAGGCCTGGTTGGATTGGAACATATTGGCACCGCCCAAGCTGCCGCCAAGACAGAGAATGCAAAAGAGAACAGCCAGCCCCTGGCCCAAGGGTCGCAGCCCTCGAGCGGCCAAGCCCTGGTTGAGATAATACATGGGCCCGCCCAAGATGGTGCCATCTGGCAGGCGGCGGCGATACTTGACCGCCAGCGTGCATTCCACAAACTTACTGACCATACCGCAGGCCCCCGCGACGGTTAGCCAGAACATAGCCCCTGGCCCCCCGAGCTGAATCGCGATCGCTACCCCGGCAATATTACCTAACCCTACTGTTCCAGAGACCGCTGTAGCCAAGGCCTGGAAGTGAGAGACCTCGCCTTCGTCGTGGGAATCATCATCGAATTTGCCTTGGACAACTGCGATCGCATGCTTGAGTCCACGCAGATTAATAAATCCCATCCGCAGGGTAAAAAAGACTGCCCCTACAAATAACCACAGCACAATAAATGGAAAGCCATTTTCACCGCCGATTTTGAAGAAGAGTAAAACGGAGAGAAAATCGACAATCGGCTGAAAAATGCTGTCTGCCAGCGAGGCAGATTCAGCAGCTTCTTGGGCGATCGCAGCGGGCGCGGCTATCGCCATTAGCAGTATTAGCACAGGCAACATTGCCCAGCCGTCGGGGCTCCGACTAAACCATCTGGCCGATTGCCCTGCAAGCCACACAAACCAGTCCCTCACGGTAGATATTGCAAAGACCTGTAAACCCTTACGATTCATCATTTAAGTTCCATTTGAATTTGACAAAAATTAAGTGATAGCAGCCTTCGCACGCCTGACAGTCGCCCCCTACTCTCTACGACAAGAGAGCACAAAGAAGCGACATAAATACTGCTGTTTTGATATTTGCCGATACCGAAAAATACCATGCAGGCCTTGCTAAGACTGTTAATTTAATTACCGCACTCAGTAGATATACGGGTCAAAGTACAAAGCTCAGCAGATTGCTTACTGTTGAGTTAGAACAGTTTATGCAAGCTCGGAGCCCGCTATTGAGAGAACTAAATGATGATCTGCAAATGGATGACTCAGCAACCGTTGAGTTGGCCGTTTGTGTGTCGTGATAGCCTCAAAGCATGCCCGTCAGCGCTCGCACTATCGTATTCTGCCGTCCATCAGATAGCAGCGCATCTGCATCTATCGACCTCTGCTAGCCCTCTCCATCCTGATTCTATCTACATTCCGATTCAGTTTAATAAGCGCACGGCTGAGCTCAGCCGTGCGCTTGGCGGATTGCAACAGACTCAAACTCAGCTGATCCAAACAGAAAATCAGATTCCGCCATCAGATAAAGTGTTGGTCACTGTTATTCCCCGACGTGAAACCAGCTTGTTAACGTTTCACGTCGGGGAAGTGTTGACTTGTGGAGATTCACCCTGCAGTGCTAGTCGCGGTCGAGCACCTGATGCCGTCGCTCTATAAGAGAAATCGCCTGAGAATCAGCATCCTCACCTTGGGCTTCTTCTATAACCACTGTAGCGTCCGCATCTGCGGGAGCTACTTGTTCAGCACTCGTAGTGGGGGCACTCTCTGTCCAGCTGGTCGGTGCACTGGTTTGTGCTGGGGTCTGACCGTAGGGGTAGTCGCTATTCTCTGACTTGTTTCGTGCGTCAAGTTCCTCTAGACGAAGCGTTTGGAGTTTGAAAGTGGACTTTGCTGCTGACTTGTTTCGTGCGTCAAGTTCTTCTAGACGAAGGGTTTGGAGTTTGAAATCGGGGTCTCCTTGGGGAAGTGCCTGAGCAGTAGGTGCGATCGCACCCAGTGTGAGGACTACAGACAGTGCAGATAGAGTAAAGCGTTTCATGGGAAATACCTAATGAGAAGGACCTAAGTGTGTGAGCAGTAGAGCCTTGGCTTGCTGCTCTGTATCCCTATTAGAAACGTTGGCAGGCTACGATCAGGGCTGAGAAAAGCTAACTTGTGGCTGACTTTTTTTACCGGGGGTTTTACCGGTTTTAAGGATTGCTTTATCCGCTGCCACACTGCGCACAGCCATAATTAAGAACGAGCCGGTTTAATATAGGTGGACCTGGGGTCGTTTATGGGATTTGATATTTCTATTGAGCTAATTTCGCTGGCAGATTAATCACGATGCCCCGTTCGATTAAGGTGCAGACCGGCTACGTTGATACCATCCGAATCGCAGTTCGGCGCAATGGATTTCAGACCCAACGCGCCCTAGCTGAGCGGGCGGGCTACTCGCTAGCAACGGTCAAGAAGTTTTTGGGTGGCAAACCGGTCGACTTTGCGACCTTTACAGAGCTATGCGAAACGCTAAACGTAGACTGGGAAGCCATTGCAGACCTAGGCAATGGGCTGCCTGCCGGTGCTGCGCCCGATGATGATTTACCCACGGCTTCTCCTGCGCACTCGCCTGCTACGCAGCAGGCACACTCACCGGATGAAACCCTTGCGGCAACTCCCTCCCAGGGACAAAAGCGATCGCCTCAAGACTGGGGCGCAGCAGTGGATGTATCGATTTTTTATGGTCGTGAGCAGGCGCTGGCAACGCTACAAGACTGGATTGAGCGCGATCGCACTCGTCTGGTCGCACTTTGCGGCATTGGCGGCATCGGCAAAACAACTCTCACCGCAAAGCTAGCCCGCAGCATCGCAGGTAGCTTCGACTATCTCATCTGGCGCAGCCTCAAAAATGCACCGCCAGTGCAAGAGACTTTAAAAAATCTGTTGAACTTTTTTCTAGAACAACCCGATATTCACTTGCCTGAAAACAAGGTTGCTGACACCCTAGATGCTCAGCTCCGGCAGCTGATCAACTGCGCGCGGGACCATCGCTGCCTGATTGTGCTAGATAATGTAGAACCGCTATTTGAAGAGGGCGATCGCGCTGGGACCTATCGCACCGGCTACGAAGGCTACGGCGACCTGTTCAAAACAATCGGAGAAACCGACCACAACAGCTGCTTTATCATCACCTCACGGGAACTGCCAAAAGAGATAGCGCTCCAAGCTGGTGACTCACTCCCCACCAGATGCTTCCAGCTCTCAGGTCTCGCCGAAGCCAACGGTCAACAGCTCGTGCAAACTATTGGCGAGCTCAATGGAACAGCGCAGGAATGGGAACAACTCGTCCAGGCATACAGCGGCAATCCACTAGCGCTCAAAATGATCGCCGCTGCCGTAAGAGACTATTTTGACGGCGACATCTCTAGCTTTTTGGCCCTTGCCCAAGAAGACTCTCTCGTCTTTGGCGATATTCGACAGCTGCTAGTCAGGCAGATCAATCGCCTGACGCCGCTAGAAAAAGACCTCATGTACTGGCTAGCCATCAACCGTGAACCCGTGGCATGGCAAACGCTTCAGGCCGACTTAGCTGAAACCGTACCACTCAACAAAGTCCTCCAGGCGATTGACTCCCTCGAACGGCGCTCTCTGATCGAAAGAAATCGATCGCGCATCACTCAGCAAGCCGTAATCATGGACTACTTTACGGGTGAACTGATCCATCAAATCTGCCACGAAATCAGCTGTCAGCAATCCGACTTTTTGCAGCGCTACGCACTGGTAAAAGCGGACGCCAGAGACTACATCCGCCAGGCTCAAACGCGGCTCATCCTCAGCCCTGTCGCCAAACAGCTGCGCGAATCGTACGCTTCTTCTCAAGCGATCGCAGCAGCCCTTACCGAGCATCTTGACTTGACCCGTCAGCAACCGAAGCAAGTCGGCTACGTAGGCGGCAATATAGTCACGCTTTTACGCCAGCTCAAAGTCGACCTGACCGGCTACGACTTTTCCAATCTAGCGATTTGGCAGGCCTATCTCCAAGGCATGAACCTACACGATGTGAATTTCACCCGTTCAGATCTGTCTCGTTCTGTCTTTAATCAGCCGTTCGGTAGCATTCGTACGATGACGTTTAGTGCGGATGGAAAGGCGATCGCAACCGGCGACACCAACGGTGAAATTTGGCTGTGGCAGACAGCCTTTTCATCCACCTCAATGGACATCAAATCGCACATTTCGACCTTCCAAGGGCACCAAAATTGGGTGTGCTCAGTAGCCTTTAGCCCCGATGGAACGCGCTTAGTTAGCGGCAGCGCCGACCGCACCCTCAAGCTGTGGGATACCAGCACAGGAGAATGCCTGAAAACGATGACAGGACACCAAAACTGGGTGATGTCTGTAGCGTTTAGCCCCGATGGAACGCGCTTAGTTAGCGGCAGCGCCGACCGCACCCTCAAGCTGTGGGATGCAAACACAGGAGAATGCCTGAAAACGATGGCAGGACACGGGCACGGCGTTTGGTCTGTAGCGTTTAGTCCCGATGGAGCGTTAGTGGTCAGCGGTAGCGCCGACCGTACCCTCAAGCTGTGGGAGACACGTACCGGCAAGGCACTGCAAACTTGCCAAGGACATGAACATGGCGTGTGGACAGTCGCCTTTAGTCCGGATGGTCAGTCGATAGCTAGCGGCAGCGCCGACCAAACGGTGAGGATTTGGGAGGCAGCGACGGGCGCATGCCAACAGATACTGAGCGGACACAACAACTGGGTATGGATTGTAGCCTTTAGCCCGGATGGCCGCGCTCTAGCCAGCGGTAGCGCCGACCAAACAGTTCGCGTTTGGGACATTCAAGCGCAGCAGTGCCTGCGAGTCCTGCCGGGCCATAGCAACTGGGTGTGGGCGGTGGCCTTTAGCCCCGATGGCCGCGCTCTAGTCAGCGGCAGTGAAGATCGCACAATGCGGCTGTGGAACGCCAGCAATGGCCAGTGCCTAAAAACGCTGCAAGGTAGCAGCAACTGGGTGTGGGCGGTGGCCTTTAGCCCCGACGGTAAGAAATTGGTCAGCGGACAGGGCGATCGCCTGGTTCATCTTTGGGACATGCCTTCTGGCGAACCCGTTGAGACCTTAGCAGGCGCTCAAAGTGCAATTTGGTCAGTCACCTTTAGCCCGGATGGCAACTGGTTAGCTAGCGGCAACGAAGACGGCAATGTCCATCTATGGCTAACTGCCGGAGATAGAACCTATCGCAGCCTAGCTGGCCACACCAAATCCATCTGGTCGGTGGCCTTCGACACGGCAGGAGAGACCATTGCCAGCGGCAGCGCCGACCAGAGCATCAAACTCTGGGACGTACAGACCGGCCAATGTCGCCGGACGCTAACAGAACATCAGCACTGGGTGTGCTCAGTGGCCTTCCACCCAAAGAAAAACATCCTGGCAAGCGGCTCTTATGATCGCACTGTCAAGCTTTGGGATCTAGCGTCGGATAAATGCATAGAGACGTGGACAGGGCATACCAGCGGAATTTGGTGTATCGCCTTTTCAACTGCAGGAGACTTTTTAGCGAGTGGCAGCATTGACCAAACCGTTCGACTTTGGGAGGTTGGCAGCGGAGAGTGTCAGCAAGTCCTCAAAGGGCATGAAAATTGGGTAATGTCAGTTGCGATTAGTCCAGATGGACAATGGGTTGCAAGCGGCAGCGCTGATCATACGGTGAGGCTTTGGGCCGCTGACAGTGGCAAGCTCATACACACCCTGACAGGCCATACAAACAGCGTCTGGTCGGTGGCTTTTAGTCCGGATGGCAAGCACTTGGCCAGCGGCAGCGATGACAAAACAATTCGGCTATGGGAAGTACACACAGGGAACTGTCTCTGTACACTTCAAAACAAAGAACCCTACGCAGGAATGAACATCACGGGGGTTACTGGAGTCACTGAGTCAGAAATATCCACGCTAGAGCAGCTGGGTGCTGTTAGCCTGAATTAAGCAGAAACAAGATGAACGATACACACATGCAACCGTCCAATAACCCCGCTGGATTACTCACTGAGAATGCAGCTGAGACACCTCAACTCGAGCAGCCTCAATTGCGTTCTTCAGGGCTTCCCGTAGCGCTCCTAGCGATGGTGATAACCTCAATGGTGTTGTTGATCATCGTGGGAGGTGCGCTGTTCTGTTTTCCCGAATTTGCGCAGTCTCGCTGGGTTTGGCCGCTAAAACCTTTTAACACTCGATTTTTAGGTGCGATTTATCTCACGTCACTCGTGGGTTTGGTGAGCTTGGTGTTATCTAGGCGCATGGCACTGGCCCGGCTGATTATTCCAATGATGTCGATATTTACAACGATTGTACTCATGGTGTCATGCCTGCAGCTTCAGCAGTTTGAAGTGGGACGGCGGGCAACAGACCTTTGGTTTTGGCTGTATTTGGCAGACTGCGTGGGTGCGACCTTTTACTGTGGCCGCCTAAGCGCCTACAGGTTTACTGGGCTACGCCGACTGCCTGGGCCTTGGGCTGTGTGCCTAGGCATTCAGGCCGGTGTTTTAGGAGCGTATGGGCTGGGTTTGTTATTTTCTCCCGTCGCGGCGGGGGAGGCCTGGCTGTGGCCGCTAGATGTTTTCCATGCTCAGCTGTATAGCTCTATTTTTTTGGCGGGTGCTGCGGGCTCTGCGCTGCTAGCTCAGCGAGCAACAGCAGTGGAAGTAAGAACATTAGGCGCTGTTCAAGTGACGTTTAGTAGCTTAGTCCTGCTGGGAATTTGGCTGGTAGATAGAGCCGTTCAGAGAATTGATTGGGGACTTTTTGTGAACTGGGCCTGGATAGGCGCGATCGCACTGCTTGGCATCATCGGACTAGGCCTCATTAAACGCTCAATCAGCCATGGGCAAAACGCGGCCAGCTGACTGAAAGAACAGCAGTCTGCTCACGCGATCGCAATCCCTTCCCTGGCTGCCCACTGGTGAATATCCCCGCGGCCAATAGCTGCCGCCATCAAGTCAGGAAACTGGTCAGGCGTACAGGCAAAAGCAGGCGCACCGAGAGCGGAAAAGGCAGCAGCATTGTCCGGGTCAAAAGCCGGTGCACCTTCATCGTTGAGCGCTAGCAGCGTAATCACTTGAACGCCCGAGGCCACAAGACCAGCCATACGCCTGAGTAAAACTTGGGGGTTGCCGCCCTCGTAGAGGTCACTGATGAGAATACAGATGGCTTCCTGGGGCTGGCGGATAGTGCTCTGGCAGTAAGCGAGTGCCTGGCCTATATCCGTTCCCCCACCGAGCTGCGTCCCAAACAACACATCTACCGGATCGGCCAGCTTTTCGGTGAGGTCAGCCACGGTAGTATCAAACACGATCAGCTGCGTTTTCACGGCGGGCAGAGACGCCATCACAGCGGCAAAAATGCTGGCGTAAACAACAGATGTGGCCATAGAACCACTCTGGTCAACGCACAGAACAATCTCTTTGATCGCTGACCTTTTGCGCCCGTAGCCCAGTCGCCGCTCTGGAATGATCGTGCGATAGTCGGGCTGGTAGTGGCGTAGATTCGCCCGAATCGTACGCGGCCAGTCGATCTCGTTGTGGCGAGGGCGGGGGTTGCGCTGGGCGCGGTTCAGGCTACCAGTAATGGCCTGCTGCATGGGCGATCGCAATTTTTTTAGCAGGTCATCTACCACTTTGCGCACAACGAGCCTAGCCGTCTCTTTCGTCGTTTCCGGAATCACGCCATTGAGCGCCATGAGGTTAGCCACCAAATGCACATCGGGCTGGACGGCTTCTAGCATCTCTGGCTCCAGCAGCATCTGATGCAGATTTAGTCGCTCTAGGGCATCTTTCTGCATGATCTGCACAACAGAACTGGGAAAGTACCTGCGAATATCGCCTAGCCAGCGAGACACATTGGGCGCAGAGCTTGCCAATCCGCCACGTCGCGTTTTTCCACCTTCGTACAGCGCAGCTAAGGCTTTATCCATCTCCAAATCACCGCTGCCTAAGCTGACCGATTGGCCCTGCCCCCCAGACTGATTGGCACTCCCCGCCCCGCCCTCTGTTTCAATCTCTCCGCCCGTAATGCCATCAGCTTCGCCGCCACCCAGCACCAGCCGCCACCGTCTCAACCGTTCGGCACTCACTTCGGCACTCACTTCGGCACTCACTTCGGCACTCACTTCGGCACTCACTTCGGCACTCACGGAGTGTTCCATTCGCCTGCCTCCCCCATTGACAACCCTAATAGCTTGGCTGCGACCTGCAGGCTAGCATCCGCACGTTCAGTGTCAAAACGACGGCTCAGCCGGGAAGCCACCGCTCTCCGAGACAGCCCGCTCCCCAGCCGGACGCCCGCTCCCATCTGCTGCCGCTCCGACGCTGGGAATCGAGAAAAGGTTCGTCGCAGCAGTGGCAACAGCACTGTAAACGCCTCTTCTGAAAGTTCACAAACCCACTCATCCAGCACCTGCCATATCGTGGCATCGTGCAGCAACAACAATCCACTCCCCCGCAAAAACCCTTCTACCCAAGCAGCGGCATGGGCGGGCTCGGCGGCCAAAGAGAGGGCTAGGCCAAGTCGTCGCGCCGCTGCTTCGGGTAGCAGGCTACCTTCATCGAGCAATAGCCGACAGCTGTATCCACCTATCAGGCTGTGTAGCTGCCTCTGCTCGCAAAGCTGCAGCAACACAGCAGACCAGGACTGTGAATGTTCGGGCTGACGCAAGAGGCTAATAGCGCTGTGAGTACGGGCGATCGCATCCAGCATCGTTTCAGCGGCCTCATCGTCCAGCGAGGCGCAGGCTACGGGCAAGCCAACACACAACCTAGTCACTAAGCCATTGACCACCTGCCTCACCAGGTCGCCATCCGTCTGGCGCACATCTCGGTAGCGCAGAATATTCACCAGGGGCGGCAGCGCGGCCATCAGGTGCACGGCACTACTAGAAAGCGCCGCAACCGCTTGCAGTCGCTGCATCAGAGGAACAATTGCAGCAGATAGGTCTGAGAGCAGCACCCGGTCTAGGAGATGGGTAAGCCCGTCTAGCTGCGTAGCCTCGCAGGCGCTGTGACGCACCTTTGCGACCGCCGCATCGACAATCGTATTGCCCCATCTGCCCGCTTCAATCACCGTCAGACTCAGCTCAGGTGTCCAGCTCAGTTGCCAGGCTTCTTTGAAGGTGCCTTTGCCAGTCGATGGCTGCGGAATACCCCAGTCAATCGCCAGTAGACGTAGCCGATGCAGCAAGTGCGATCGCGCTAAATCAGTCGGCTTTCGCAAATCCAGCGTCAGCAGCTTATCACCCGCTTCAGGCTTTAGGCGCAGACGCTTTTGTAGCTGCTGCAGGTCTGACTGAAGCGGCATCAGCGGCGTGCTAGCAGGAACCTGACCAATGCGATCACCCACAATCAGCTGGCGGTGAATTAGCTTCAGCGGCATCTCATCCCCAAAGCACAGAACCGTTTGCGTTGCGGCATTGAGTTCAGAAAGGCCCGGCATTGCCAACTCTCGCATGGCGGCCAGCGTCTCAGCCAGTCTGACCGCTTCAATCACACTAGCAGCAGACGCATCTAAGTCTTGCTTTCTGAGTAGCCGAGCTACCTTAGTCAGCCAGGCAATCGCCGTCTGGGTGGCCGCACCCTGCGACCGAGCAGATTGCCAAAGATGGTGATACCAGCCCGGCGAGGTAATGCCTGCACCATAGCCGCCCCGAGTTGAAAGACGGTCGTAGGTCCAGGGAATCCAGGTCGCTTTTACCTTTAGTTTTGGCAGGCCCTTAAGCAGGGTGCTATCTGCTTTTTGCGCAGGCAGCGGATCGCTCACTGCCGGGCTGTGCCAGGCACCACAGACCACAGCAATCTGTTGAAAGTTCTCTTTCTTAGCTTTGCGAATGCACTGGCGCATGTAGGCTTCCCGCTGCGCCTCTCGGCGCTGCCTGGGAGAATAGCCCTCAGCTGGGTCTTGCTGTGTCTGAATATCCTCACGCAGCGCGCTCATCGCTTCTAAAATAGCTGTGAATATAGCCGTGTCATCCTGCCGATGTTCGACCAGGTGTTCCCACCAGCGCTCGCTGTCGGTATAGCCAGCAGCATGGGCCAGATAGGAGAGCGGATCTTGCCGCATCTGTTCCGATGTTAGCGGCGGTTCTGTTGAAACTTCTGAAATTTCAGGCGCCGTAAAAGCGCTCTGTTGAATACTCTGTTGAACAGTTGAGTGAATGGTTGAGGCTTGCGCGACGCGCTCTGCCATTTGATGGGTCTGCGGCAGGTCAATGAAGCGCACCGGAATGTGATTGCTAATCGCATACTGACAGGCTTGCCACTCCGGCGAAAATACAGCAAAGGGATAGTAAACCGCTTGCTGAAGATGATCTGGAGAATACAGCAGCAGAGCAACGGGTGGCCGCATATCAGACTCAGCCAATAGAGATAAACTATCTGTTGCTTCCGGCGGGCCTTCCACAAGGACAATATCAGGCGAGAGGGCTTGCAGCGATCGCACCAAGCTGCGCGCCGACCCTGGCCCGTGGTGACGAATGCCAAATACGGTCGTCATCAGGCCAGCTCCCGGCAGGCGCGATAAATATCATCCCACCCGTCTCGTTCTTTCACCACTGTTTCTAAATACGCCTTCCACACCAGCGCATCTTGTACCGGATCTTTCACCACCGCGCCCTGCATACCTGCCGCCAAGTCTTCCGCATTTAGCTGACCATCTCCAAAATGAGCTGCCAGCGCCATGCCACTATTAACAACAGAAATGGCCTCTGCCGGACTCAGCGTACCGCTAGGAGATTTCACCTTAGTTTTGCCATCTTCTGTTATCCCTCTGCGCAGCTCACGAAAAATGGTCACTACCCGGCGAATTTCTTCTAGAGCAGGCGGTTCAGCGGGCATTTCCAACGTCTGCCCCAGACTCTCAACCCGCTGTCGCACAATTCTCACTTCTTCTTCGGCGTCACTGGGCACCGGCAGCACAACCGTATTGAACCGTCGCTTGAGCGCGCTCGACAGTTCATTCACCCCCCTATCGCGGTTGTTGGCCGTGGCAATCAGGTTGAATCCTTTTTTGGCTTGGACGGCTTCGCCTAGCTCAGCGATGGGCAACAGCTTTTCTGAGAGTACTGTAATCAGGGTATCTTGAATGTCCGCAGGCATCCGAGTCAGCTCTTCAACGCGGGCGGTTTTGCCTGCTGTCATCGCCTTCATGAGCGGGCTTTCCACCAGAGCAGACGGTGATGGTCCCTTCGCTAAAAGTTCGGCATAGTTCCAGCCGTAGCGAATAGCTTCTTCGCTCGTGCCCGCAGTCCCCTGAATCAGCAGGGTAGAATCTCCTGAAACAGCCGCAGCCAAGTGCTCTGACACCCAGGATTTACCGGTACCAGGCACCCCGTACAGCAGCAGTGCCCGGTCAGTGGCTAAAGTTGCGATCGCAATTTCCATCAGCCGCCGACTCCCCACATACTTGGGCGAAATCACAGCCCCATTTTCAAGCTCACCCCCCATCAGGTAGGTCAGCACGGCCCAGGGAGAAAGGTGCCAGTTCGGCGGTCGCTGACGAGTATCAGCCTCACGCAAGGCGACAAGTTCATGGGCAAATGCCTGCTCCGCATGCTGTCGCAAAATAGTCGGCAGCGCCTCTGCTGGGTCAGACGGCGCTTTTTTAGCACGCTCAGAGTGATCACGTTTAGAGTTTGAGGGCGATGAATTCACTGCCATAAAGTTGGACCTGTTGAATAGGAGCGGACTGGATGAAGAAAGAATCTAAAAAAAGAGAAAGAGAACCTAAAAAGAGAAAGAGTCCATATTAAACACCCCCAAGCTATCCGCTTTCTGCAAATGCCTGATACATCTGCCAGCGCGCATTCAGCACTCCCAAAAATTCATCTAAAAACCGTTGCCAAGTCGCCGTTGGCTTCTGCGGCAGCAGCCTTACCCGCTGCGAAGCTTCCGCGGCCAGCCCTGGATGCAGTGCCATGGCCAAGCTCACCGGCGGACGAAACAGCTCGCCGTACTTGGGCTTATTTTCTACCACGGCCATTAGCTGAGCCAGCACAATACGACTAAAGTCAAAGTCCCATCGCTGAGAGCCTTCGGCTACTAACCGCAGCCAGTGGGCCACATTGCGGTCGTTGTTTGGCTGGGGAAGCTGCGATCGCAAATACCCCTCCCGCATCGGCAGGGGCAGCAGCAACAACAGGGTTTTTAAAACGGTTTCTTCTAGCTCATAGGCACCAAACTGATGCAGCAGCGCCTGCGCCCACACAGCCGCCTGTTCGGACTGCTGCTGCTGACTCACAGCGAGTGCCCAGCCCCCTAGCAGCACCGCCCGCCACTCGTGAGCAGCCACGGCTTCAACAATTGTCTGCGGTTCTACCAGTCGATTGCTGGGACCTTCAGCAAACTGCCAGTGCGTCAGCGGTGTTTTTGCCAACATTTGCTGTAGCCAGCTAGCGCGCTCTCCCAACCCGTTCAGCGGCGGCTGACTGATGCCGTCTTGAGCCCAGGTACGGTCGAAGGCTTCTGGCAAGTCCACTTCAATCGCTAGAGAAGCATCCGCGTTAGCCGAATCGACCGATAGCGTGACCAATTGACGCACCCGTTCGGCCATTCGCTGACAGAGCTGAGAAGCCGGTAACCGCGACAGCAAGTTAGCCGCCTGCTGCCGTACGTTTTTGGCACGATCTGCCAGCGCCTCTTCCAAAAAGGGCTCATCCGCTAGGGAAAGATGAATGGCCAATGTGCTCAGCAGTGCTTCGCGATCGCGCCACGCGGCTGAGGCCCAAGTTTCAGCGATCGCCGCCCTAGCGCCCTCCGGTTCAGCCTGTCGCCACTGCCGAATTGCCTGCAGACGCGCCTGCCGCCCACCTGTATACCAGCGCGACCGCAGCATCGACACATCGTCTGCAGCGCCCTTTCCCTGCAGCCCGCTCGCATAGTGCCAATTCGGATTCTGCGCCGCAAGCCAGCGGCCCCGTCGGCCCAGCACAGCCCCCAGCACATCTCCCGACACAGGGGCGAGTTCGCTGCGCTGCGCGCCGAATGCCAGTAGCTTGGGCAAACATTTTGGCGGTACCCGCTGGCCTGACTCCGCCATCAGTGACAGCAGCTCTGCCACGACCTGCGGATACTCGTCGAGGAGGGTATCGAGGTACCGGGCAACTTGCGGACTACAGCAGGGTAGCTGATCAGGATCGCAGGGCTGAGGCACCTCCCAGTGAGCCGCATCTGTCTCCTGCCCTGCGCCACTAGTAGGACGCCAGCCCACCTGCTGATACAGAGCCACCGTCCCCGCCACCGAGAGAATAGCCGTGGCAGGTTCAGACCCCCAATCCAACTGGCGCACTAGGCCTGCGAGCGCATCAGAGGTCTGCGGCAGCGCGGGCGTTTGCCGATTGCTACCCACCAGTGCTGCGCTAACAAAGCCCTGCCACCACTCCATCGGTTAACCCGTCCTCCGGCTACGTGTGGCAGGCTTACTCAGCGGAGAATACAGCGCCAAAAATTTTCGCTCACTCCATACGCTCAATGGCTGCAGGCTAATCCCATCCCACTCACCAAACACACTCAGCGATCGCCCCCCACTCAGGGCCAGTAGCTCCCATCCCTGGGCAAATGCCTTTGACAATGGCAAGCGATCGCCCGCGGTATCTTGCATCCACCACTGCCCTGATACATACCGAAAGAAAATTTGACTCAGGGCCATCGGGTAGCGCGCCTGCCAGGGATTCGCCGTTAGTGACTCGGCATATTGGGCGATCGCATCCTCAATATGCGCATGACCAATACCAGTTCTGGGCTGCTCTTCCGCGGCCTGCCGAGAGGCCACAAAAGCACGCTGTACCCCCGTCCCCGGATAGAAAATCAGCCTGGCCCGGCAGCATGCACCCGGCACCAAACTGCTGTCTAAAGACTGACGCCGACCGTGGGCAAAACTCAGCACGAGTGCTGCCCGCTTGTGCTGCATCCCCCACAGCCATACCCGCTGAGTTCTCAGCGCATCTTCCACAGTGACGAACTTACCCAGTACCTGCCAATCATCTACCAGGGAAGTCACTTGTGAACCCGGGACATCTGCGAGCTGCAGCAAATCTTCTTTATTCTGGGTGAAGCCAACTTGAGCGCGGACCTCTGCCTGCATCGTCAGCGATAGTGTCTCTATCTGCCGGTGCGCCTGCGCCAGCAGATACAGCTGCCCCAGCGCCTTCAGCATCCGCTCTGGCCAGCCGCGCCCAGAGTGGGGAATGCCCGCTAAGCTCCTAACTCGTGAAGCCAAGCCGGGTGCTTGAGCATCGACTAGCCTTGCTGCTGCTGCATCCCAAAATTGGTAGGGCTGAGCGGGCAGCTCCGCCAAGCCAGCGCGCACAATGTCTTTCAGCCACTGCTCCAGGTCGGCCAGCCCCGCCTCCACGTTGAGCGATCGCTTCTGCAGCCGCAGGCGTCTTTTCTGTATCTGGGCCGCTACCGCCACCGGGTCACGGACCAGCTGATTTTTGTCATCCTGTTTCTGCATAGCGGCCCGCGTAGCCTGCGCTCTACCCTCCAGCCACTTCGCACCCCACTTTGGCAGCTTACCGCAACCAAATTGAGACTGCTCTGTCAGCAGCAACAACAATCCTATCGCGTGCTTGCAAGGAAACTGCCGGCTCTGGCAGCTACAGCAAAATTCAGGACCGCGCAAGTCAATGATGGTGCGATAGGGTTTCTTCTGATGGGTCTGCCACTCGCCCCATACCACCTGGTTTTGGAATCCGAGCATGGGCCACTGAGAAGAGTGGGCGAGGGCCTTGCCGCGCCTGAGTGCGATCGCACTGGGAGAAAGCGACAATACCTGTTCAAAAGTCCACTGCAGCGCCATAGCCTTTCTCTCAGACAGCAAGCCATATGACCCGCCAATACTCACTACAAATAGTACATAAGAACTACTTACAGTATGAGCCCTGCTGGCCAAAAGCACAAGGCGGCAAGCGTGCTTACTGAGCCGTCATTCCACCGTCTGCTGTCACCACAGACCCAGTCATCAAAGACGACTCATCCGACGCCAAAAACAGCACCAGATTAGCTATTTCCCTCGGCTCGCCCGGACGACCAATCGGCTGAACACTATCAATGGATTCGTACACTTTATCTAGGCCGCCCAGCATGTCGGCATGGGCGTAGTTGATGGGGGTATCTACCCAGCCCGGGCAAATGCAGTTACACCGAATATTTTGCTTGGCGTAGTCCAGCGCAATCCCCCGCGTCAGCATCACAATCGCACCTTTAGAAGCAGAATAAACCGTCAGATAAGGCTCAGACACCAGTCCGTTTACGCTGGAAATATTTACGATGGCGCCTTTGCCCTGCTTTAGCATGTGGGGGATCGCTGCCCGGCTAGCGTACATTGTTCCTTTTACATTCACACTCAGGGTGCGGTCTATCAGCTCATCGGTGGCTTCGTGAAAAATACAAGGTAGATTCACCCCTGCATTGTTGACCAGTACATCTATACGCCCGTAGCGCTCTACGCAAACTTGAACAAACTCGCCCACTTTGATTGGATTGCTGATATCTGCTGTAAAAGCATCTGCAATCCCACCGCTCGCTTGAATACCCCTAGCAGTAGACGATACCGACTCAGCGTCGATATCAACACACAGCACTTTTGCACCTTCTTCTGCAAGTCTTACTGCACTTGCTTTCCCAATGCCAGATCCCGCACCGGTCACCACACAGGCCTTGTCCTGTAGTCGTCCTGCCATATCAGCATCCTTCAGCGAATACACACCATTACAACGCTATAAATGTATGACACTATCCCTTTCAAATCAAAATTCTTGAATGTGTTGCTTACAATAGATCACAGCGTGTTTTCATGATATTTTTGTGTATGTAATTATACGGGCAGCGTTTGTCAATTAAATCACCATGCGTAGAAGAAAGATTCTCCGGTCGTCAGCTTTACTGGCTCTAAGCGCAGCCTCAACCGTCATCTTCAGCTGTAATAGTCCAACCGCCTCTGGACCAACAGATACCGCCAACAGTGACGGAAGTGCTGTTGGGAGCAACAGTAACAGTCCGCTTCGGGTTGCTCTCGTTCCTTGGCTAGGCTGGGGAGAAACCAAAATTGCTGAGGTTCAAGGATTCTTCGAAGAAGCAGGCATCGAGATAGAACAAACCGTTTTTCAATCGGTTACAGAAGTCAATACAGCTTTTTTATCGGGCCAGGTTGACATGGCTTGGCTGGTTGCTTCCGATCTGGTTGTTCTGTCGGATACAACGCCGGGCCTTAAGTTCATTTACGCCTCGGATTACTCTGGCGAAGTCGATGCCATAGTCGGTCGAAATGTGGCCAGTCCAGCAGACCTCGCAGGCAAGACGATCGCCCGAGAAGAAGTCCCCTACGAAATTGTCTTTGTTGAAAAGTTTTTAGAATCTGCAGGCCTCAGCAAAAACGACGTTAACGTTGTTCCGCTGACAGCCGCCGATGGATCTGTCGCCCTAGTTGCTGAAAACTTAGATGCTGTCGCAACCTACGAACCTTTCGTTAGCAACGCGGTCAATGCCAGCGATGAAAACACTGTTCTCTTTACAGCAGCCGGAACCAACATTATCGTCAATGGCTTAGCCGCCCCCGAAGATTTGCTGACTGAGCGCCGAGAAGATATCCTGTCTTACCTACAGGCTTTAGAGAAAGCAAACCAGTTCCGTGAGAACAATCCTGAAGAAGCCAACAGCATCATTGCAGAATGGATTGAAGTCACCCCCGAAGAAGTCGCCGAGCTCATGGGCAAAATCACCATGCTAGACATAGCAGACAACCAGGCGATCGCCTTTGCCGAAGAGAACGAGCTAAACGCCGCCAATAGCATTAGCGATGCTGGCCCTATCCTTGTTGAGGCGGGTGCCGCCAAAACAGCAACACCCGGCGCAGAACTTGTCGATGGCTCTTTTGTAAACGAACTATAGGTCATTGGAGCAGCCGGTAAAACTGGGGAGCGCTCAGGCGTCAATTCATTAAAAGTTCCTCTATCAATTAAAAGTTCCTCTATCAAAGGTTCCTGAGATAGCACTGTCATGTCATGATTGCAGGGCTTTTAGTTAGCGACTGCAATCACTGACCCATGCAAACTATTGACTGGCTCATTGTCATTGGCTACCTCGTTCTTGTACTGATACTGGGCATCTATCTATCCCGCCGGTCTTTTCAGAATCTGGTTGATTTCTTTGCCTCCGGGCGATCGCTCCCTTGGTGGCTAGCGGGCACCAGCATGGCCGCCACGACGTTATCTGTCGATACGCCGCTGTATATCGCTGGCGTTGTTGGCAACCGAGGCATTGCTGGCAACTGGGAGTGGTGGAGCTTTGGCTTTGCCCACGTCGTTATGGTCTACATTTTTGCGCGGCTGTGGCGACGCTCAGAAATCGTAACCGATGCAGAATTTTGCGAGCTGAGATACGGCGGCAGCACTGCAGCTGTTCTACGCGGGGTGAAGGCATTTCTATTTGCAGTACCGATCAACTGTCTAGGCATTGGCTACGCAATGTTAGCCATGGCTAAAGTGCTGGAAGTGCTGTCTTTTTGGCAGCTGTTCGGGCTTGATCCAGCGACAGACAATCTCAGGCTATGGAGCGTCATCGTCCTGAGTGCGCTAGTCATTGTCTATGCAGGCTTCTCTAGCCTGTGGAATGTGGTCGCAACAGATTTGTTTCAGTTTGTCTTGGCACTGTTGGGATCATGGGTAGTTGCGATCGCATCAGTCAATGCCGTAGGCGGCATGCGCCCCTTAGTAGAATATTTCTCTCTGAGCGACCCGGACGTTCTCAGCGTGCTACCGATGGGCTGGGGGGGTGGATTTAGCTGGCGGGCGATCGCCAGCATTCCCTCTAGCACCTTTTTGGCCTACGGCTTTTTGCAGTGGTGGGCCTACCGCCGTAGCGATGGCGGCGGTGAATTCATCCAGCGCCTCGCCGCCTCCCAAAGCGAAGCCGACGCTGAAAAAGCCGCCTGGCTATTTAACGCGCTTCACTACGGCGTACGGACCTGGCCGTGGATTATCACAGCGCTTGCCGCTCTCATCATCTATCCCGACTTGCCCGATAGAGAACTGGGCTATCCGCTTCTCATAGTGAACTATTTACCACCCGTCATTCTAGGGCTGGTAGTGACCTCGCTCATCGCCGCGTTTATGAGCACAGCATCCACCCTCATCAACTGGGGCTCATCCTACCTGACGAACGATCTATACGGTCGATTTTTGAGCACGAATGCAGGCACCGGAGAATTACTATTTGCCGGTCGACTGAGCTCTATTATTATCGCTGTAACTGGCGGAGTGGCTGCCTTCATCAGCGACGATATTGGTACGCTCTTTCGGTTAGTTATCGCGATTGGTACAGGCCCTGGGCTCGTCCTGATTTTGCGCTGGTTCTGGTGGCGTATCAACGCCGCTGCAGAACTTGCGGCAATCATCAGCGGTTTTTTGGTTGGATTTATCGTCAGCGCTGGCCCAGGCTCAGAGACACTGACCTTTGGGCAAAAGCTGCTACTCATTACCGCGCTCACTACGCTGATTTGGGTAAGTACTATGCTGCTGACACCGCCAGAGAGCGTAGCTACCCTAGACCGCTTCTATGCGAAAGTGCGGCCTGGCGGCCCGGGCTGGGACGGTCCGCAACACCGCACGGGCCTGCCACCGCAGCAAAACCTGACGCTCGACATACAGAAAACCCTTGCCGCAGGTCTGTTGTTATTTGGCTCAATGTTCACAGTTGGCGGATTTCTACTCTTTCAGTCCTCCACTGGCTGGCTAGCACTACTGATGGCCGTAGGCGGGGGCACATGGCTCAAGCAGCTGAACAAACAACCTACCTTCCCCGCTCCGCGCCCTGGCATAGAAGACGGCTAGAATTGAGATGGCCAATTAAAGATGCCGCTCGCGCCATCGTAGACATGGTGGTCACCATGATTTCTCATAAGTTTGAGCGACTCAGCCGAAAGGACGTGGAAACTATCCCTTTCTGAAAACAAAGACGCATCTACGAGCCTTGACGGCCCTACCTAGTAACCAACACTGCTACCAAACAAGGGCGGCATTCAGAGGAAAAGGCTATTGGGTATCGCTTACTAAGGCGCTTGCAGAGCGGGCACCACAACGCGAATAGACAGGGTGCCTTGCGCAAAACCGCCGTTGTCATCTGTAATTACAAACTGAAAGTTATTCGTAAATGAGCCAAACTGCTCCGCTTCTGGGCCTTCCCAAGGGAGATAGGTCACGGTTCCATCTCCGTTGTCTATTAGGTCACCGCCAACAGGCGTGTTAGCGACCTCAGCGAGCCGAAGCACATCGTTAAGATTGGGGTCACGGGCATTTTCCAATAAGTTCACTGTGAGAGAATCGCCCAGCTGAATCGTGAAAGCATAGTCAGACACAGAAGGCGGTTGTTGCTCATTCAGCGCAGGATCCACGGTAGGTGTTGGCTCTGTTTCTACATTCGGTACTGGCTCCGCAGTCAGCTCGGGAGCGTTCTGTGAATCAGGCAAGTTGTCAGAATCTGACGGTGGAGCAAGGGTTGGACTAGGAACAGTTACAGCAGGCGTATTACCTTCAGGCGTATTACCTTCAATAGTAATAATGACTGTTGCACTGGCCGACTGGCCCGATGCGTCTCTAACTGTGTATGTAAAGCGATCGCGTGCCCCAGTCTGCCCATCTCCCGTCCGTCCACTATGCGCATACACTATCCGACCACCCTCAATTCTCGTCCTACCCGCTGCAGGTTGACTCGCTTCTACTAGCAACATCGCACTCCCGTCAGAAGAGATATCGTTAGCCAACACATCGACCACGACTGAGCGACCAGTCCCAACCGATGCCTGATCGTTCATGACGCTTAGTACAGATAGCGGTGTTTGCTCCGTCCTTACAGGATCAGACACTTCCGACGGCGTACCTGCGCCAGACAGAAACACTAAGCTGCCTTCACTATCACTGGTATTTATTTTCAGTTTCGCAGTGCGATCGCCCGCCGCTATCGGTTCAAAAAATACACCTGCCTGACAGCGCTTCCCAGGGAAGAGTGGCTCCGCTGTACAGGTTTGTTCTATCAACACAAAGTCTTCTTGCCCATCCACGATTTCAAACGATTCAATCTCCATAGGTTGATTGCTCTCGTTTCTAATCTGCAGAGACTTCTGAACTCGCTCTTCGAGAAGGACCTCTCCAAATGCCAGCTCTGTCGGGATGAAGCTGAGGGAGAAATTCGATTCCGCCTGTGGCTCATTGACAGCTGTACCGTCCGTTTGCTCGCGAAGGTCTGCAGGCAAAGTAGGGCTATCGGACACAGACGCTCGGTACCAGAGCACACCGCTAATAATCCCGCTCAAGAGCAGACCTACAAGCACAATCGGTGAACTCAAAAAACGAGAGAGCCCAGTGCCTATTTGGGTAGCAAATCCCTCAAAGAAACCAGCAGATGAGGGCTCGACCGGCGCCACCGCGTTAACTTCCGAGACCATCATCGATGGCAAAACTAGGCCCAAATTGTGCCGGGTTGCCGCCGCGCCTGCCGTATCACCGAGCCGCTCACGTAGCCAGAGCGCCCGTGTTAGCCAGGCATCTGCCTGATTCGATTGCCCCAAAGCCAGCGATCGCGTTCCTAACTGGTGTAGCGCCCAAGCCTCCGCATTGCCATTGCCCGACTGTTCAGCAGCCCTTACCCCCTGTTGCAAAACCTGTTGCCACCGGTCCCAGCGACGGCCCATCGTCAGGGGCTTGTCCATCTGTCGCACCAGGGCCAAACTCAAGCGCCACTGCTCCGTCTGCTGGGTCCAGTTCAGCAGATGTAGCAAGGGTTCTACGCTTTCAGGGTGTTCTAGTGCACTGCCTTGGTCCGCGCTGTAGGCAGCCCCGCGGGAGGTAAAGTAATCAGCTGCGCGGATTAGCCAAGGCTGTGGGTCTAGCGATCGCGGCACTAAAAAAGTCAGGTCAGAACTGAGCTGATAGCCCTGGCTAGTCGCCTCCACCAGATGCAAATTTACCAGCTCATCTAAGGCCGCAGCTGCTGACGGTAGCTGGGTAATTGCTTTCGCTTGACTGCCGCTGAGTGCCGTTCCACCCATAGCGCCCATAAGCGCTAAAGCGGCTTTTTGTGGGGCAGAGAGTTTACGCAGGACGGACTGGAACAGCACCGGCTCAGATAGCGGCTCGCCAGATTCCTCTTGGGCTGAGTGCACCAGCGCAAATAGCACCTGCTGTGCGCCGACAAACTGCGTTTGCGATTTAGCCTGGGGAGCATCAGCGATCGCCAGTGCCTTTGCCTGGGCAGCCGCTCGCCTCAGCTTCATAGGATTTCCTAAGAAAGCCCGCCAGAGCAGCTGAGCAGCCTGCTGTTCTTCAGGAGAAAGCGCGCGGCCAAGCTCCATCTGAATCAGCGCAACAGATTCTGGAAAGGGCAGTCCTTCTAGTGCGATCGCAGCACCCTCCTGCCAGTAAATCCGCTCTTCAGACACCATCACAAAAGCTGACTGAGGTAAAACAGCCAGCAGCTGCTCCATCTCTTTGATCTTCAAAGTCAGCCCGTTGAGCATGACTAGCACCTGTTTCTCTCTAAGCGCCTGCTGAACATAGCCATAGCTAGGCTTAAAAGGGGGTTGCGCCTCGTAAAACACATCGTAGAGCGATTGAAGCACATCGCCTGCTAGCTGTTGATGTACAGGCAGATACACCAGTCCATCTGCAAAGCGGGCTGCGAACGTCTCGTCGTGAGATAGATACCGCAATAGGGCAGTTTTACCAAAACCCTCAGCTGCAAAAATTTCCACGGGTAATAGCTGGCCTAAGGCATCTTTCACCACTGGCAGGACCGTTTGCCGATCTAAGAATCGCGCGATGGGCTTTGGCTTGAGAGTGAGTGGCGTCGGTCGAGGACTCACAGAGGGTGGCGCAGCGACATTGAGAATGCCACCATTGGCAACGTTGTAGGTGTAGCTGTAAGCCTGATTATGGTCACCAATAATCATCTGACCGCTAAAGTCGCCGCCTACCTTTACGCTCACATTGCCTGCTGATGCCCCACGAGCCAGCAACAGATCTTCCTGCCAGAGGGGAAACTGCTTTCCGGGTAAGCGACCGCTGACCTTAGTGAGCTTCACCCACCCGAGTTCTAGCTCATCTTTGAGCTGAGCCAGTGCCTGCTGCACGACAGCCAGGAGCGCTGAGGATGGCACCTCAACCTTAGAAATGCGGCCTTCTTGAGTGACCGAATCGCTCTCTAAAGAAAACGGCACGACGGCTTCAAGCGCAATGTACAGCAGACTATCTTGCCTGCGCATACCTACTTTTGCGATCACCTGATGGTCGCGGAGCACCTCATTTAACGCCGCAGAGATCTTCTTTGCGTAGGTTACGGCATCCTCACCCATCATGGCGCTTAGGTTCCTCACTAACACGTTCCATCTGTCATGGTCTGTTCGCCCTACAGGCGCTCTTTCAAAAGTAGACGAAATTAGATTTTTTCTCAGTACCCGCTTGAGTAATTTTTAACTCAGTATGGCAAAAGGCAGTAGCTAGCATCACCTACGAATTTTGAGACATGCTGCTGCAAGCGCTTTTGAAGCAGGGTATTGGTTTAGCTGTGGTCAACCCAACGGCCAAACCCAACGGCCAAAAATTATGCGTAAAACTTCTTAGCTGTCCCGATAGATAGAAGTGACCTGCGAGACCCGCTGCCTGTCGTTTCGCAGTCTGACTATTTGCCATCTCTATCCCCGAAATGCCAAGGAGTTATCAGCAATGTCTACTGCTGTTTTCTATGTTTCTGCGACGCTATCGCTCGGTTCACAAAGTGATGAAGTCGAAGCACTTCAGCGGTCTATTCACCTGCAGTTTCATCCCTACGTCGCGCTCAGAGTGGACGGCTGCTTTGGCCCTAAAACCCTCGCAGCGGTGAAATATGTTCAGTGCGTAGGCGGCTTGCCCGTAGATGGTGTGGTAGGCGATCGCACGCGGGCTTTTATCAATAGAGGTACCTACAGCCTGCAGCACCTTTCCATCGGCAACGCGGGCACTGCCGTAGAAGCTGTGCAGCAAACTCTGGCCGCAGCAATTCCGCTAGACCTAGTGCAAGACGGCGTATACGGCCACCTCACAGCAACAGCCGTACAGCTTTTTCAAGAGCAGCACTGCCTGATAGCCGATGGTGTAGTTGGCCCAGAAACCTGGAATCAGATTGTCGCATTGCGGATGAAGGGCTCTGTGTGCAGCTTATTTTCCAATGTTCCGAGACGTTAAGACAGTCACACAAACAAAATCAACGTTGGGACGATTGTCTTGCTGCTATCCACTCAGGCATTCCCTTACGCTTGAGAATAGCTCGGTCTGATTTGGGGGCAACCCAGCCGTATATAGGTTTCTCACTGTAGCCAGGCTTAGCTGCGCCGAATGCCCACTGCAGAGAAGCATAAGTAGCCGGGTCTTGCCCGTCTAGCGACACTGCATCGTTGAGTTTGCAAGCAAGCTGCCAGGCAGCTTCGGGATCGGGCGTAAAGCGCAACAGTTGCTTTGCCCAGTACATACGCAAGTTGTTGTGTAGCCAGCCAGTGGCTAGCCATTCTCTTTGCGCAGCGTTCCAGGTAGCATCGGGTGTGCTGCCATAGAAAATCTCCTCAGCAGTACATAGCTCAGGGCGGGGGTCGTCTGCATGTGCTTGCAGCGTCTCTCTTGCTCTATCTGGTAGTGCTTCGAACCGATGAAGATTGGGCGTATGGAATGCCTGATAGTGAGACCATTCCCGCCAGGTTAAAAATTCATCTCTAAATTTCCAGGTGTAGGTTTTAGGGACATCAGCAGCTTCAATTTCAGCCAGTACTTGGTGCGGGCCGACCATGCCAAAGTGCAGGTAGGGTGACAGCTGAGAGGTCGAATGGGGCAGCGCTGCGTTGTTTCGAATCCACTTGTAGCGCGCTAAGATTTCAGTCTTTAAAATATCGATGCGGCGTTTGATTTCTGCCTGAGTAGGCGGATGCTCGGTAGAGATGGGAATGTCGTGGTTGATATCGGCAGCCGTCAGCAGGGAGAGCAGGTCGGCATCTGTGTAGTCAGCGAAATTGTGATGGGTTGGGAGGTCGAAGGGAGAAGAAGAGCTGTGAGGTGCGATCGCACTACTTTCTAAAGTTACCTGCCGCAGTCCCACGTATTTTTCTCTTAGAGCACTGTGGGCCTTTCGAAAAGTCGGCGTTGTTTTAATATTTTTAGCTATTTGCCGGGTCGGCACCAGTCGCGCCGCATCGACCAAGAAGACGGTCTGCTGCGCCAGGTCTTGCACGCGCTGCAGACGAGCTCTATCCCAAGCAGTGTAGTCTTCGTCTGTATATATGGCGGCGGCACGGGCGATTAGTAACTCAAGCAAATTTTGCTGATCATCCGCCTGCCTAAAGGTTTGAATGCAGGGAATAGATTGTTTTGAGAGTGCGATCGCTAGCTCTCTAAAGGCACCCAACACAAAATAAACCAGCCGGTCAGACGAATAGGTAGCCGTTGCGTCTGTCTCGCAATACACTACCAGCGGCACATCCAGCGCATTGGCATGGCACTGAGCCGCCTCGACCACCGGATTGTTCTCGCATCGGAGCGCGCGGTTGAGAACAACCAGCACATAGTCGCTATCTGCCAACAGGCTTTTCTCATTTGCAACGACAACTCTATCTAGCAGATCGCCAATCAAATAATTCAGTGACATATATTCCTATGCGATGTTTGATCGCGGCCTATTTTTGATCGGCTTTAGCCGTTACTTTTGCGGTTTTCTTTTTTGTCTTGCGCCGCTTATTTGAGGTATCTCTAGGTCGCTTTCTAGACCCATGCTTTTTGTACACAGCTTCTGCCTCTTGCTTTGCATCAGGTGATTTCTTAATCGCCCAAACCTTGGATTTGGCAGCAGCAACCGCGCTTCTGTGCTCTACGAGCGGAGCAGGATAGTCCAGCAACTTCTTCTCATAGCGCCAGGGTGTTTGCAGTACCTCATCTGGCAGATGGGCAATTTCTGGCACCCACCGCCGGGTAAAGGCCCCATCAGGATCCTGATCTAGCCCTTGCTTAATAGGCGAATAAACCCGAATCGCATTAATACCGGTTACGCCTGATTGCATCTGCGTTTGAGGCCAGTGAATACCCGGCTCATAATCCGTAAATAGGCCCGCTAAAACCGTGCCGCTTTCCTGCCAGGGCAACCACAGATCGTAGCTCGCAAAACTCATTAGCATGGCTCGCATCCGAAAGTTTATCCAGCCGGTCGCCCGCAGATAGCGCAAGCAGGCATCCACAAAAGGATAGCCCGTCTGCCCCTTTTCAAAGGCCTCTAGCCTTTGCTGCCTACCACTCGCTTGGGCTTGGGCATCTTCTTCTAAAGGCTGATCTCTTAGGCCAACATAGGCTCGGGCCATAGGTAGCCACTCCAGCTCGGGCTCTAGCTCTAGCTTTTGGGTAAAGTGGCAGTGCCAGTGCAGCCGACCGATAAATGAACTAAGCGCCCCGGCCCAGGTTCCTCGCTCTTCTTTTGGGAGCGATCGCACCACCTCCAATCTTTTCTGCGCCGTCTGATAAATCTCTCGCATCGACAGGGTGCCATAGGTGAGATGGGGCGAAAGCCTAGAACAGCCCGATTCACCTGTCACAGGCGATGACATGTCCGTGCGATAGCTTTCACCCCGCTCGTGCAGAAAGCTATTGAGAACGGCTAAGCCAGCCTGTCGGCCAGGTGTTTGCAGCGTTTGAATGCCGTCGTGAGTAAGCCCTAGATCTGCAGAAGCGGGTACAACAGTCACATCTAACCCTTCGAGATCGGCATGCTCAGCAAACGAAATCTTAGCAGGCAGCTCAGCTACAGGCTCAGACATAAAAGCATCCCAATGTTTTGCCCAATGGTCGCGGTCAATCTTCGATCCTCGCCATACGCCAAACTGCAAGGGCTCATGAAAAGGAATACCGTTGCTACGACACCACTGCCTAACGGCCTTATCCCTTTCGTAGGTCCAGGCATTTCCCGTCTCTTGATAAGACCACAGCTCAAAATTTGGAAACGTCTCATTCAGCGCAGCCAGCACGTCAACAGCAGACCCCGTTCGAATCAGCATGCCACCGCCCAGTGCCTGAAGAGATTTAGCGGTTTCTTCAATGCAGCCTTTCAAAAAAAGATAGTGACGATAGCTTGTATCTGGCAGCTGCCAGTAGGCCGGTTCAACGATGTAGAGTGGCAAGACGGGCCCCCGCTCAGCGGCGCTTGCCAAACACGGATGATCCGTAAGCCGAAAGCTTTTCTTAAACCAAACAATTTGAACAGTGCTCATAAGTGCATTGCCAGAAGCCCTTCTAGACAAAAGACCTTCTGGATGAAAGACCTTAACTGATAGTCTTTAGTATAAAGAGGTAGGAGATGCCGAGCGCAACCAGTATCAGGAGAGTCTTTACTGCAATCGGTTACGCCCGGCTTGTTCTATCGAAGCTGTTCGACCTACAACTTATCCTAGGACCGCATTGCGCATAAAGATGTAACGCTGCTCAAAATCGATTTGATTAATCTGGTTCACTAGTTCCTGAGCTTCATTAGAGAGTTCATAGTCGCTAGGTACGTTTACGACTGAGCCTTTGGCCATCCCTTGGCCTAAGCGATACCACAGTGCGATCTTTGTTGTGTTGCTTAGTTTACTGTAGGTATTCGACAGGTCATTGCTCTGGCCAGACAGTGTATCTCGCATAAACTGCAGCTGCTCATCTTCCGACTTTTCGGCAAGCTGGTTATACAGGTCACTAGAGCTATCAGATTCTTTGTTATCGTCTGGATTTTCGATGACTTCTTCGCTCAGGCCATCGTAAACATGCCAGAGCGTAGCCAGCTTTTGATCTACGCTGAGGCTATCAAACTGCGCTTTAAACTGCTCAAAGTCAGTCTGATAATCAGCTGCTTCTGGATTCTCAATGGATGTAGAAATCGGCATAATTCAATTCTTTGTAACAATACGTGAAAAGCGGCTGTGCTCCATAAAACGACGAAAAGAGATTACTCAACAGTTTTCTATCTGCTCCGCAAGCACCCTTTGCTTTCCATTTTTAGGCTATGCAGTATTGTTGTATCTTGCGACTCTCACAGGTTAGAAGACGTACCATTTCAACCTCTAACGTTTGAGCGATCATATGCCTGTTGCTTTCTTTCATCTGACCAATGGTTCCACCTAGCAGTATCTCGCATCTATCATTTGATGGTGAGTAGCTGTGTTAGCTTTGCCAGCAGTTTTACGTTTACCGTTTTAATGCTGCCTGCTGCATCTAGGACAAAGTGCCAAGCAACATTGACCTTAAAGATTGGCGTCTTCACTTTACCCATCACCGTTAGCCTCTGATAGTTATCCTCTGATGCTTCTGCTGGTGTGGTGGGCTCTATCCGCTCAAGTTGGCGGGGTACGAGCGTCATATCGAGCGCTTGGTCTGCTAAATAGGCTGCGATCGCAGCTCTTCCTACAATGGCATTTTCGAAAGGCGGCACGAGCTGTCCTTCTGGTAAAAATAGCTGAGCAGTTTGGTCAAAGGCCTGAGCATTCAGCGTATCGAAGTACTGCTGCAGAGGTTTTGGCAGCTGTAGAGAAGGGCCGAGCGATCGCCCATCGTGATTTTTGGCGATCGCTTGTCTCTTCGTAGCCTTAGATAGCGCCATCTATTAGGTCCAAAGTCAGTACATGCCAACCCTATATCTCTGATGCACACCAAAGCACTCACCGTACGGCAGAGCTGACCCTCTACCTACCTCTACCTACAGAGTCATCTTAGCCATCTAGCCCTTAGAACCGTCGCAGTTGCCGTTCCTGAATAGATGCTGAGAAAGCCCTGTGGACTCTGATCCAAGATTATTCAGAACTTCTCAGAAGGGCCTTAATACATCCTCAGAACTCAACCGGTTGCCAATGGCATTCTTAAATCACTGAAGCAAACCACTTGATTCTTCAAGTTAATTCCTTAAGGAGCTCAAACCATGAAAACTCTAAACGCTAAACAACTCTTTTCCGCTCTCGCTTTGACCGCTGCTACCGTTACTTTCGCACCCATTGCCAACGCTGCAGAAATTGCGGCTCCCTCCATTCAGCAACGTCGCCTCACCTTCCTAGAAAATCAAACAAAAGCAGTTGAAAACATTCAGGCAACTCGCCTTGACTTTCTCTCGAACCAGACCAAAGCCGTAGAGGATATTCAGGCAACTCGCCTAGAGTTCTTAGACAATCAGACGAAGGATATCGACAATATCCAAAAAGTTCGTCTAGCGCATCTAGACACGCAAACTAAAGCCATTGACAATATCCAAAAAGTTCGTCTAGCGCATCTAGACACGCAAACTAAAGCCATTGACAACATCCAAAAAGTTCGCCTAGAGCATCTAGACACGCAAACCAAAGCCATTGACAATATCCAAAAAGCTCGCCTAGCGCATCTAGACACGCAAACCAAAGCTGTTAATAATGTGCAAGAGGCTCGCCTAGCCGGACTAGATAGCCGCAACAAAGGCATCATTCGCTAAAACGTCATTGCATCTACAACAACTCTCTCCATAACACCTTTAGCCCGGCCTTCGTCAGCACTGGACTTCCACCACTGACAAAGGCTGGGCCTTTCTACACAGCAGCTGCTCAAGCCTGTAAATATCGCTCGAAAGTGACCAATCCGGCTAAGATAGGAAGAGTGTTTTACATAACTTCATTAAAGGTCGCACCATGGGTTTCCTTCGCCAATACATTGCCCCCCTATTTATCGTGCTCATCTTTGGCCTTGCGCTGCTGGCCACCAGCGCTCGCATCTTTCTGCCGAGCGATATGATGGCCCCTGCGCCCATCGAAGAACCCGTTTCTGCGCTCCCAGTTGCCCTACCTTCTCCTCTGGCATAGGGGACTTCGCCCGTAGTAAGCAAGCCGATGGCTGAGCCATTTCCCATCCCAAACTATCGCCTAGAGGCGGGCTCCACATTAGACAGGGCTCGCCTCGTTAAGTTTATGCAGCGAGCCTACCGGGATCTTGGCGCATCTGAAACAAGCAGTCACCTTGCCGACACCGTAAATCGACATTTCAATGCCAAGTCAAAATTGTGGTGGTTAATTGGGCCTGAAGCAGCACCTGCTGGCGCGCTGCCTGGGCTACAGCGCCATGAGCCAATGGGCTGTCTCTGGCTAGGTGAAGCGATTGACCAGCGCAATGGGCACAGACAGGCCTACACATTCTTGCTGTATGTCGATAAGGGCCACCGTCGTAAGGGACTTGGCACTGCGCTCATGCAGCACGCCCATCACTGGGCTAAGCAGCAAGGCTACGACCAAATCAGCCTACAGGTTTTTGAAAATAATACGTCTGCCATTGGTCTTTACAGCAAGCTCGGCTACACCCCACAGGCAAGATGGATGTCATTGGATATATAGAGGAGCTAAAACCCTTTAACCTCAAACGATGCTAGCGTATTCTACCGATAATTATTGAACTGTAGCGCCATGGGCCAGTCTTGTTCTTTGATCAGTCGCATCGCTTCTTGCAAGTCGTCTTTGCTCTTGGCAGACACGCGGACTGCATCGCCCTGAATAGATGCCTGTACTTTCTTCAAGTTGTCTTTGATTAGCTTGGAGATTTTTTTCGCCTCTTCTTTTTCGATGCCCTTCTTAAGCTTAATTTCTTGTCGTATCCGGCTTCCACTAGAAGATTCAATCTCTCCAAACTCAAAAATTTTCATCGACAGATTTCGCTTGGCAGCTTTAGTCTGAATCAGGGTGTGAACAGCTCTCAGCGTCATGTCGCTGTCCGTCTCGACATCTATGCTACCCTCCTTGAGATCTAGCATTGTTTTAGTGTCTTTTAAGTCGTAGCGACTCTTGATTTCGCGCCGGGCTTGGTCGAGAGTATTTACCAACTCCTGACGGTCAAAGTCACTCACCACATCAAATGAAGAACTGGAAGCCATAGTGTCATTGAGGTCAAACGACCCTTCATAGTCGGACTTGATGATAACGATAGATAGCAACTGAGGGCAACAGCCATAGCCAGCCAAAATTCAAGGATTCAGCGAAGATTATCCTGATTTCACCAGTCGCTAGGCCCTAAACCAGCGCAGACTGGCAGCTAGCGACAAATAAGGACACGATGCTGCTAATGCTGACTGCCCAAGAGAGCGATCGCAAGATAGGCACATCTAAGACATAAAACAGCGAGTAGCCAACGCGCGATACTAAATAAACAACGGCTGTGCCGAGCACCTGCTCAGCCGGAACCGCTACGACAAAGGCCATCAGTGCGGCTGGCGCATACAGCGCAAAAGACTCCCAAGAATTCTGATGGGCCCAAGTCGCTCGCTGCGCATACTCAGGCAGCTTGTCAAACATGCCTCGCGGCGCACCCATTTCATAACCCACCTGAAACCGTCCAGCAGCCACCATCAAATACGGGAAATAAATCAACGCCGCTGCAGCAACGATACTGCACAGCAAAATATTATTGGGAGAAACAAACGGCAGCGAGTAGAGAATATCCACAGAGAATGTAGTTATAGAACCAGCGTTAGAGAGCCAAAGAGAAATCACCTATTCAAAACGAGCCCAAAAGTTCAAGTTAGAGCAGACTCATTTAATCAGAGCAGTCTAGGTCAACGGCTTAATCAAAGTAGAACAACGTTACAATCTTCCGTTGTTCTTCAGCATCCTGACACGTTTTTAGCAGCGTCTTACTATCGTGAAAAGCAAAACAAATCAGCTGCTGACACCGGCCAATAATTTCCTGATTGCACATCGAACTCGCATCTGCCAGCGGCAGCATATCGTTCGCCGAATTCTCTACCAAGTTTGTCACTAGCTCCAGCTGTTCGCGAGACTCACGGGGCTGCTTTTTCAAGCTCTGCGGCAAAATCACCGTTAAAAGATTGGGGTCTGCTTTCATTGCCCCTCGAATAGCGGCAGAATTTGTCCCTGCAGCCCCCGACGTAATTAGACGATTACCACCCAGCACCAGCGCGTAGCTCATCAGCTCAATCAGGCGCTGATGCGTAATCGGTACGTGACGGGAACCCAAGACAGCAATGCGCTTCGAACCAGACTGCTGAATCGTGGCCAGCTCTTGTAAAAAGTCGTCTACCTTAATAGATTCAAGTGGATTTTCGACGGACTGACTCAATGGCGACCTCGGGGAACGGGAGGATACGGAGATGAATGATTATGCAATCTTACCAAACCACTGAAAAATTACATATGTCGCCATCTAAGCACCCACCTCAAGCTACAATCCTAAGCTGGACTAGGCGGTCATCGCTGGGCTGAGCCCTAGCGCATCCATTACCCGGCTGGTGTCAAAGTGCTGCTCCATCAAATGCCCAATGCACTCTACTTTTATCGGCTCATGCAGCCGCACTTGGTCAAAGGCCTGCTCAATCATGTCCACCGTTGTCAGCGTATCTAAGTCAACGGACAAAATGGGCACTTCAACATCGTTTGCACGATCCAAAATGTCTTTGCGTGGGGCTAGCCTGCCCGTCAGCACCAGACACTGGGTAGAACTTTCCAAGGCAGCCATCTGAATATCGAAGCGATCGCCCCCTGTGACCACCACCATATTGTGAGCGCGGTTGAAATAGCGCAGAGCAGAATTGGCATTCATCGCACCGATAGAAATCTCCTCAATCATCATTTGATCGATGCGCTCAGGCGTGTTGAGAATCTCCGCGTTCAGATGGTGCATCAGCGCCTCAACGCTAACACTACGCATGATGGCTGTCCGTGGCAGAATGCCAAATACCCTTACATTATGTCGCTCTAGGCAATCTCGGACCGCAGCCTGTGCTGTTGGCATGAGGTCATCTGGCACATCGTTAATCACTACGCCCAACAGCTTATCACCCAGCTTTTGTTTGGCAGCGAGTAGCTTATCCACCACCAGCGCAGAGTGATAGCGCGCCACCAAAATCACCGCAGCTTCGCTCATTTGAGCCATGTCCGGCAGCGACAGGCCAAACAGCGACCCTTCCTCTAAGTTTCCGGGTCCTTCTATCAGCAGAATGTCTTCACCTTTGCTTTCTAAAACGCTCTCTACCTCTGGACGGTAGATGAGTTTTTCTTTAGAAAGCTGCTGCTGAATCGTGTCTTCATCTAGTACAAAGAGCGTCGGCCTGACGCGGTCAGTACTCAGGCTCAAAGTTTGCGCGATGAAGCGAACATCCTCATCCAGGTTATCCATCCCTTCGCTTGGGCAGGTGCCAATCGGCTTGGCATAGGCAATATCAAAGCCCTGCGATCTCAGCTGCATCGCCAGCCCCAATACCGTGGCAGACTTACCGCTATACGCTTCAACCGACCCAATGAGTAAATGTTTTGGTTGCCGGCCTAATGACTGGGTCACGCCCTCACTCCTTTCGACTTACCGCGTTGGCCACCTCCTCTATGCGAGAACGCTGCCTTCAGCTTGTGCCTAATCCACCCAATTATTCTGACACGTTCGCTTACAAGTCGTAACAAAAAAATCAAAAAAGCTGCTTGCCCTCCACAACATTTGAGGGCAAGCAGCCAGCTAAACTAACCTGCTAGCTTGAAGCTAGTAGTTTGGCGCTAACGGTGCTAACGGCGTGATTCGGGCACTTTACACGCAAAACAGAATTTTATTCGTCAATTCTTAGCAGCTTTCGGTAAAACGCTTTGTCAAAGTCAGGCTCTTTGTTTTGATTCATCGCCACGACAACGCTAATCAAAAAATCAACGAATTCAAAGGTCGCCATCGTAATTTCGTAAGTTAGCTCTGCGTCGCCATCAAACTGCATTCGGCAGCGAGTCAGGTCTGCAGGCAGCATCGAGACGTTCCAAGTTGCCAAGAATGGGATGCTTCCCGACCCTTCAATTTTGCGTTCGCCTTCAATATTGCCCTGTTTGTAGAGCCCGATGGCGTAGGGCAGCGCATTTCGCTTTTTCCCTTGGTAGTAGGGCAAATACACGCTGGCTTCTGGCTTAGTAGCAGGCTTAATCGATTGAAGAGACATGGGCTGCAGTAGACGTACAAGTAGAGAAGTACCTTGAGAGAGATGCCTGATCAGCAAATAACCTCGCCCTAGAATGCCCGCCCGCCAGTCAAGTTGCTCATCGACAAGTTAGCTACCCAAACCAAAGCTGTATCGAGAGTCCCGCAAGAGGTTATGGTTAAACTGAAAGGATTTGTTAAGGGATCTATACAAAAAGACACATGACAGATTTGGTTGAGCCGGTTGAACCTGAGTTGAGCTTTGAGGATGAATTCGGCTTCGATGGAGATTTATTTGAAGGTTATGAGGGCAGGCGACTTAAGGCAGCGATCGCACTGAGTCTTCTGTGGCTAGTAACGGCTTTTCTCCACAGCGTGCAGTGGGGCCATACGCTGGTTTTACTGCTTACAGGGGTGATGGGCATTCACGCCCTACGAGTGATTCTGGCAAAACCGCAAACGCCGCCAGCAGCGCTGCCTTCGGGACAAACGGCTACGGCTTGTCTGGCCAAGCGTCTCCGCACCTATCCCCACGTATCGCTGCTGGTTGCAGCGAAAAACGAGGAGCAGGTGATTGGCAGACTGGTTCAGTCATTGCTCACGATTGACTATCCCGAAGACTGCTACGACCTGTGGATTATCGACGATTACAGCACAGATGCCACCCCTCAAATTCTCGACGCCCTAGCCGAGCAGCACGCTAACCTCAACATCATCCATCGCGGCCCAGAAGCAACAGGTGGCAAATCCGGCGCGCTCAATCTTGTCTGGCCACAAACCAAAGGAGAGCTACTGGCGGTCTTTGATGCAGATGCGCAGATTTCAAAAGATTTACTGCGGCATGTGGTGCCGATGTTCGACCCTGAGCAAGGCGGCGGAAAGACAGGCGCTGTGCAGGTGCGTAAGGCGATCGCCAACGACAGCACAAACTTTTGGACACGCGGGCAAAAGGCGGAAATGGCCCTAGATTGCTACATGCAAGAAAGGCGCATCGCCATTGGCGGCATCGGCGAACTGAGAGGCAACGGCCAGTTTGTACGCCGCAGCGCTATCGCCCAGTGCGGCGGCTGGAACGAGGAGACCATCACGGACGATTTGGACCTGACTATTCAGCTGCACTTACAGCAGTGGAATATTGGCCTGCTATTTGCACCGGCTGTCGGAGAAGAGGGGGTGACCAGCGCGATCGCGCTATGGCATCAGCGCAACCGCTGGGCAGAAGGCGGATTTCAGCGCTACCTAGACTACTGGCGACAGCTTGCCAAAAACCGCTTAGGCTGGCAAAAGTCGCTCGATATGGCAGGCTTTTGGATGATTCAGTACATGCTGCCAGTGGTCGCGCTTCCCGACTTGCTGATTGCCCTCATTCGCGGGCAGCTACCGGTATTTGGACCGATGACGACCATGGCCGTCATCATGTCTTGTATCGGCATGTTCACCACGCTGCGCCAAGCGGAAGAAATGTCTGTTGGCAGGGCCCTAATGCAAACCCTGCGAGGGTCTGCCTACATGTTGCACTGGCTCGTTGTCATCGGCACCATGGCGATGCGCATTTCCGTTCGGCCCAAGCAGCTCAAGTGGGTGAAGACGGTTCACGGTGCGAACGCCTAGCCGCCCCTCGAGCTCGCACCATGATACAGACCAACCCAACCGATAGGGCAATCCCGACAAAGGCAATCGGCACAATGGCAGACTGACGAACCGCGATCGCACACAACGCCCAAACGGCCACCGCCGGAAAAGCCGCATCGTCATACTGGAGGGCCACCGTCGCAGCAATTCCAGCGCTCACGGTCATCATTACAATGGTCCAAGCGATCGCACCTACCGATAGGGACGAGCTCCCCGTGGGCACCGTCACCGTCAGCGCTGAAGCGACATTCACAACCGCTGCCACCGTAATCCAGCCAAAATAAACGCTGAAAGGGGCCTGAAAGAACCAGCGAACTTTTCGCCTAGGGACCACTGTTTCTGCCCGCGTTTGCAGATAGGCATTGGCCAAGCAATACACGATGCCAAACATCAACACCACCGATAGCCAAAAGAGAGATAGCAAGAAGACATACACCCACACAATCTGCAGTAGGCAGGCACCGATTAGCCACTGCGCAGCCAGCGCAATGGCTGCTTGCTGACGCTGAGCAGGGAGAGCCTGATACAGGCTAAACACAATCAGACCGATGTAGATCAATCCCCATATGGCGAAGGCGTAGCCCGCAGGTGTAATCAGCACCTCGGAAAATGTTGTGTTCGAAATCTGGCCGATGTTTTTCCCAGCAGGGGGAAAAAAGTTAGATAGCGCGTTGACTGCGATCGCCATCACTACTGCCACTACTGTCAGCCACTGCCGCCCAACCTTACCCATTGAATTTTGCACAGCTCCACACATCGAAACAGCTGCCTCTATTATCGGCGCTACTAGCCAATGCCTGCATGACCAGCAAGGTACAGTCGATCAAACAAATTTCAAACAGAACAAGCCGAATAAAAACAGCTCCCATCCTTACGCGCTGCCACATCAGGAAACGGGGCGATAGATGGAGCAGTCAAGAAGTCATGAATCGGCACGACAGTTTGAGCCACAACAGTTTAAGCAATGTGTAGAAATTAAAACTTGCCTTGCGCTAATTAGTTTCTCTGAAAGAAATATTCACGGGTAAAGCTGGGCAGCTTAGCTAAGGTGGAGAAAATGACTCTGTATCCTTGTTTAGTCTGTATCCTTTTAAGCCAGGAGTGCCGATATGGCCAACACATCTAATCTTTCTTTTGACCGCTCCTGGGGGCGGTTCAACTGGACTGCCCTTGTTCTACTAATCGTCACTTTTTGGCTCAGCAGCAGCGTTCTTTTAGACTTTTTGTTCATGCCGATGATGTACGAATCAGGCATGATGAATGACCCTGGCTTTGCCAGCGGCGGCTACAGTCTTTTTTGGCTGTTCAATCGAGTTGAGCTACTGTGCGCAGCCACTGTTTTAACCGGTCTGCTCGCGCTTCGGCAGCGTCGCGATCAGTTTGCTGTAACCGTCAGCGGCGCCCGCAGCCGTTGGGCCTTGATGATTGGCAGTTTGCTATTTGCGATCGCCCTCATCTACACCTATCTGCTCACCCCCCACATGAGCGCCCTTGGCCTCAATCTCAGTGGCCACATTTACGAACCCATGCCACCATCGATGTCCCTCATGCATTTGGCCTACTGGGGTCTCGAAGCCCTCAAGCTGGCCGGAACAGGTTTTCTGATGCGCCTTTGCTACCGGGATATCTCCAGGCAGATGATGTAAGTTAAGCAGTGCCCGGGCAGTGCTATCCAACATCACTATCTGGCCACAGCAGCCGAACAGATAGCAATCCAAAGCCAATGGCAGCAACGCCTTTTAGGAGCTTCTCTGGGAAGAAAAGGGCAGTGCTGCCACCGAGCAATACGCTCAGGAAAGAGGCCAGCAGTAGCGCGCTAGCCGTGCCGAAAAATACGGCTTTGGGAGAGGGGGAAGATCCGCCAAGTGCGATCGCAGCCAGCTGACTTTTGTCTCCAAGCTCAGAGATAAATACCGCCACAAAGCTCACAAAAAATAACTGCAAATCCATCACTAACCCTTCCCCGCAATATCTGCCACCAACCCAATCGTAATCAGCAGCAGCAAAATCCCAGCGCAGATATCCAAAGTCTCCTCCGAAATCCGCTTGGCGACCCATTGCCCTAGCAAAACCCCTATCAGGCTCGTTGCCACCAGCGCCGAACCCGCGCCTAAAAACACGGTCACTGGCGCTTGGGATTCGGCACTCATCAGCAGCGTTGTCATCTGAGTCTTATCGCCTAGTTCGGCAAGAAAAATCGTGATGAAGGTTGATAAAAAAACAGCCCAAAAGCCGCCTTTACCTTCAGAAACACCACCAGAAGAAAGCTGAGCGCTATTCGCCTTACCAGTCAAGTCGTCAACCATTTCAGCGCTACTAGCCGACGCCTGTTCTAGCGAATTCAACTCTGAAGTGTCTAAATCGGAAGCAGCAGGTTCAGAAGGGGTCACAGTTGTCGTGGTTTCATATTTTTTTCATTATCTGCGACAGTTGCCCCATCCGACAAATACCATCCCATAAAACATCTGCAGCTAGGTCTCAGCAGAATCTGCCTCACCCTCAATTTCGACGATAATGCTATCTATGCCTACAGCCTCATAGAACCGGTCCATTTCTGGGCTGTTGTTGCCATAGATGCCGGATATTTGTTGCTCACAGCACTCTATGGCAAAGTCGTTGAGGTCGGCAGGGGCGACGTCATACAGCTGCTGAAAGATATCAGGCTGAACCCGACAAAAGTTTGGCCGCTCGTCATAGATTCGGCAGTTGCGCTTGGCCTTATCGTAGTTAATGCACCAGCCATCCTCGCCAACCAAGCTCATATACAGTGCCAGCTCGTCAGGCGATAGATAGTCTTCTAAGTCAGGGCGGTCTGCCGGCTCTAGCTGGCAGCAGGCACCGCAGTTCGTAACACATTGCCAAGTTGCCATAGGTTCAAATCAGTCCATTCACGCATGAGCACAATTTACTGTAATCGGTGGCTGGCAACCGCATACAATCGCTGAAATACCCTGTCAGTCAAAGGTTTATCCAGCTTAGAATTTTGTAAACAAACCTTAACCTGGGCTCCCACAAGCAGGTACAATGCTGTGAAGCGAAATTACTTAACGTGATTCGATTAAGAACTGTTCGGAGGATAAAAGGCTTTGTTAGATAGTGCTCTTTCTGCGGTTAGTAGTATTGATTTTGTACTGATTGCTCAGCTTACCATGCTGGCACTGGTGGTCATTGCAGGCCCTGCCATTGTCTTCTTGCTAGCGCTTCGAGGTGGCGACCTGTAGGCAATATTTTTTGTATGCTCGCACGCTTGATTGCATCCTCACATGAGCGACAGCCTCCTATTTTTGCTCTCACTCGATTGAGATAAGTCATCGGTGCCTAAACCGCTGGCTACCACTTCGAAAAGCTCTCACGCTGCTTGTGTCAGTGTGAGAGCTTTAGACTTTGGAAAGGTATTCTTTTATGACTTTGCTCGATTCGCTTAGCGTGTTTGCCAAATCAATGCAAGTACTTGCCGGTTCAATCTGAATTCAATCGCTGTTGCAAAATGAACTGAGCGATCGCTAAATCCACTGGCGTTGTCACCTTCAAATTCGTCTCTTCTCCCTCTACAATCTGCACCGGCACACCGCATTTCTCCAGCAGAGCTGCATCGTCTGTCACCTGCCAGCCTGCCTGCTGACCCTGAGCATGACACCGCCGCAGTAGGGCCACTTCAAATCCCTGTGGCGTCTGCGCTGCCCACAGCTGAGAGCGGTCTGGCGTATGGGTAATCACCTTCTTCTCATCTACTTGCTTGATGGTATCTTTCACAGGCACCGCAGCGATAAAGCCGGGGTATTTCAGCGCTGCTTGAGCGCAGCGGTCAAACAGCCCGGGGGTTGCAAGGCAGCGGGCCCCATCGTGAATGAGGACGTGGGTAGCTTCGGCAGGAAGTGCTTTTAACCCGTTGTAAACAGAAGCCTGACGGGTATTGCCACCTGGGATAAACTGCACCGTTTTTTGTAGCTGACAGGCTTCTAGCATTTGCTCAATGTCGGGCTGGTCTACTGGCTGACAAATAATGCCAATCCAGTCGATTGCCTGAGACACACCCGCAGATTGCAAGGTCCAAGCCAAGATCGGCTTTGCCAACAGCGGCATCAGTAGCTTGTTGCGATCGCTGCCCATGCGGCGACCCACACCCGCAGCAGGAAGAAGTAAATGCATTATTCAGATCGTTGCGTTGATTCAAAATTTAGGCTCAGTCGGCGTACTTATCTCCACAGCTGACCGTCTCTGATACCCTACCTGACATCTTCTTACAGTCTGGCTGGCTTTTCTCCCCCAACCAGCCAACCGGTCGAAAATATTTTGCCCACCCATGTCTTACCGACCAATGTCTTGCCAGCTGCATCAACACAGCAACCCGGAAAGTGACTTAGGACACCGTTTTAAGCCGATTTTGGTTTTCTTTCCAAGGAATGGTCGTAAGCTTCCCGGTGTCCCTTAAAATAATGAGCGGATAAAATACGCAACCTTAACCGCATGCGCATACTGGCCCTAGTCCCTGGTGGCATCAGTGATCAGCTTTTGTTTTTTCCGGCCTTAGATGACATCAAAAAGGCCTATCCAAACGCTGACATTGGTGTCGTCGCTGAGCCCGAGGCGACCGCCGCCTACCGAGTTTCAAAGATCGTCGATACCGTCATTCCCTTCACCTTTTCAGCGGCAAACAGTCCATCGGACTGGGCCAACTTGCTGGGCATCGTCCGTGACCGAGAATATGAAGTCGCCATTACCACTGACATTACCTGGCAAATGGGACTGCTGCTGTGGCTGAGCGGCGTGCCTACCCGCATCACCTACAGCGAGACAGGTGCCGCTTGGCTCTACACGGCTACCGTTCCCGACAAGTCTCGAGACAAGGCGCAGTATCAGGCAGAGCGCTACCACGACCTATTAGAAGCTATTTCGATAGATGGGCCAACGCCAGCACTTGCAGTCAACGTGCCAGAAGGAGACATCACCTGGGCTAGCGACTTGCGCGATCGCCTCAACCTAAACAGCGGCTATGTCCTGCTCTATCCAGGACAAGACACTGGCCACGCAGACAAGCGGGCCCAATATCCGGTCAACAGCTGGCAAACTCTCATTTCAGACTTTCGGGCCAAACAGCCCGATATGCCGGTTGTGCTACTACAAACAGACGGTAGCGCTGCGCAGGTCAGTGCCCTCAAGGCCGCTGACCCGCAGCTGATCGTCACTCCAGCGAAAAACCTAGGGCAGGCTGCCGCTATCGTCGCAGGGGCCAACCTGGTCTTAACGCCTGATAGCTACGTCATGCAGCTAGCAGCAGCCTTGAAAGTTTTCACCCTGGCGCTCTTCGGCAAAAACAAGCCAAATGAAATGCTGCCCCCTACCGATGGCGAAGACACTCGCTTCTTGGGCGTGACCTCTAGCACCGGCTACGTTGCCGACATCCAACCTGACGCGGTCCTCCAAAAAGTCTGGGGCGGCTAATATCTGACAAAAGGCACACCTAAGGCGCTTTTCCCAGCACCCATGATCGCTCAATAGGATGGCTCCAATCTCCCGGCTATCCGTATTATGACTACCATCACCTATTAAAACCCTACCGCCGTTAAAATCATGGACCGCATTCAACTACAAGCCTCAAAGCTTTGGGATCTCCTGTTTTCTGATGAAACTGCAGAAACCTACCAAACCGCGCTCAATCTCACAGGCACTATTCTGAAGGAGTCTGCCCAGCTTATTTGGCTAATTATCTGCTCTGTTTTCGTCTTTGGAGCTTGGTTTGGCGATGCATCTGTAAAAACGGGGAATAGCCTGCGGACTTGGATCGATGAGCAAGGAAGCCCCTCGGTGGCGGCAGCTGGAGACACCACCAGCGTCGCAGATAAAGGCAAGAGCCTGCTAGACAGCGGCCGTCAGGGCGCGGCCTATCTCCTCGCACAAGCGCGCGAACAGCTCGGCCTAGAAGCACTGCCCGCAACACCTGCAAAAAAAAAGACTAAATCTACAGGTTCTCAGCCACCAGGGTCTAATGCATCGGATTCTAAAGCGTCAGACCTTAAGCCGGCTGCTTCTGAGTCGGTTGTTGCCTCTAAGCCAGTTGACGAAACAAAGACTCCCTCCGCTCGCTCAGAAGCTGTTGTCGCCTCAGAACCTGTCTCTGCAGCGAAGGCAGCCGGTGCGGAAGACGCCGTCTCGCGGGAAGCCACAGATGATGGCTGGCCCCCACAGTCCGACGATGACTAAGGGCTTCTAAAATCTCATAGGGCTAAAGCGCATTAGGACGCTTTGAGAGTCGCCTCAGCGCAAATAGCAAGATCATCACGACTAGCAATAGGGCGAGTAGCGGCAAAGTCAGCGAAAGCACAGAGAGCATCACAGAGCTCATCCACTCCAGACTTGCCGTCACCGGGCTCGCGCAGCCGCCTGTTGCGCTGTTGGTTGCAAATCGCGTCACGCCAGTCATTCCTTGAATCGTCCCCGCTGCGCTGCCCCCAACTGCCAGCGCCATGCTCCACTGCAGCAACGTTGGTAAGTCGGCGGCGAAAGCCCCGGTCAAATACGTTCCGGCAATTACCGCAGCCGGAAACTCCACCGTATCGAGAGCATCATTTACCCAAGGCACATAAAAAGCTGCTATTTCAAGCGTCGTGGCCACTAGTAGCCCAATGAAGACAGGAAAAGAATCTAGCCAAGCCATGTCAGCTGGCAGCGCGAAGCCGCCATACAGCGCCGCCGCACTCAAGCAGGCAAAGGGCACCAAAATGCGAAAGCCTGTTGAGCTGCTCAAACCAACGCCGATGCTTAGGCTGATAAGTGCATTCATGCGATTTTCCCTGGCTTTTTTCCGGTCTTTTGATGGACAATCTACGATGATTAGCGGTCTGATTATCTCTCTAATCTGTTGAATAGCAGATTGCAGTCGCTTCTTCAAAAGAGGCTTTACAGACCGCCGCTGCCCAGTAAAAATAGCCCAGCCATCGTAACGCTATTCCAAGTGCTGTGAAGCAAGATAGAGGTCATCAGGTTTTGCGATCGCACGTACACAAAACCCAATATCGCACCTAGCACTGCCAGCGGCAGCACTTCAGAAAAGCTCAGATGTGCCACCGCAAAAATCAGACTACTCAGCCCAATTGCTCCCCATGTAGACATGTAGCGGGTGAGCGAAGGCAGCAAAAATCCCCGAAACAAAATCTCTTCAAAAATAGGAGCCGCCACTGCTGCTGTGAATAAAAACATCCCGAGCGCCACAGGATCCTGCTCTTCTAGCACCAGCTGCAAAATCGGATTGTTGCCTCCCTGTCCCTGCCAGATTTGCTGATTGAGCACGGACACGCCCAGCATGAGAGGCAGCGCCACTAAGTAGCCGCCTAAGCCCCAGACGGGCCACTTTCCAGACAGCTCAAAGCGAAACCACTCTTTTGACAGTGGCAAATAGTCCTTAATCGCCCAGTACAACACGCCTAGGGTGCTCGCTGCCATGAGCAAATAAAATACCAGCGAATACAGGGCCTTACCCCGGCTAGCTAAGCCAATAACAAGACCTGCGCTAGCCAATCCAGAAGGAACCAGCCCAGATGAAGCCAATCCGGGTGTCGATAGCCCGGAGGCAGCCTGCAAACTACCGGGCTGCGCTACCATGAGCCCCAGCTGTAGCACCAGCGGAAGCGCCAGCTGACCAACAAATAAAAATCCCCCGACGATCACGAGCCAGACCACTTCCCAGTCCCAGGGCACCTGCCATTGCCCATTGCTGACGGCAAGCAGAGCCTGTTTCCCCCTTAGCAATCGCTGCCCCACTAAGGCAATCAAAAGAGCCGTACCCAACAGTCCACCGACCGCAGGCAAAATATCCACGACGCTCAGCTGAATCAACGTCCGCTCTGCCGTCTCAGCTTGAACTTTTTCTATCTGCGCAAGCTGCTTAGCATTGTTTTGCACGCTGTAGAAGCGCGCCAAGGCAACGTTACGAAACCAACCTCGCAGCGATTGGCCAATAACGGCCTCGGTTTCTGGGCGAACAACTGGTGGCGTGCGCCATAGGTCGGCTAGTACAGCAGCGACAAGGGCACTTTCTCCCGGCTCACTAGCAAGCGCCTGCCAGGTACTGAGCGCTTCGGCAACTTCGTTTTGCTGCACCTGCACTAGCCCAAGCCTGAGGTCAATTTGATTGATCAGCTGCTGCTGAGTCTGGGCCTTAAGCGCGATCGCCTGGGCTTGTTCGGGGCTCATTTCAACAGACGCTGTCAGCCTTTCCTGAAGCTTGGCCACACCCGTTGCGGCATCTTCTCTTACTTCTCGATACTGCTCACTGGCCGAGACGAGAGCATCTTTGCCAAAAACAGCCTGCCGAAACTGCTGCACCTCTGCGGCTGGGAGCCCGCTACCTTCCCACTCACTGGCCTGCACCAGCAAATCAGTTTGGTAAAGCTGTAGCTGATTAGCCACCTGCGGCTCACCCAAACTACTAATGAGCGAATTTCCCATCACTAGCGCCACGAGCAGTGTCAAAACAGAAAGGACGATTCGCTTAAGGGTCATACGAGTGAGAGGGGTTAAACAGGGGGCCATAGCTTGCCAACAACTTGCCAACCCATGGCGGTATTCGACCGTGAGTAAAGCTGGCCAACCATCATTATTACACCTTGGCCTATTCCGGTTTGGCCTATTCCCATTTGCGCCCTTCCAGAAGCTGTTTTCTAGGCAGAACGTTCAGATAGAATTAGGACGCCTCAAGTGTGTTCTTTTTTCCTAATTTTTTGTATGACAGCTCCCTCCAACCCAGCCGCCCTCGACCAAACCGCCACACAGCTCAACGACGATGCCACCCAAGCAGGACTCAGCGAAGCGCAGTACAAGCGCAAAATGGAGCGCCGTAAAGAAGTTCAAGCACAGCGATTGGCAGAAAGGACCGTCGAAAAGGGCCTAGTCATCATCAATACGGGAAATGGAAAAGGCAAAACGACGGCGGCCCTAGGCATGGTGCTGAGATCGCTAGGACATGGATTCAAAGTCGCGATCGTGCAGTTCATTAAAGGAGGGTGGGAGCCCGCCGAGAAAGCAGCGCTTAGCCACTGGCCCGGGCAGCTAGTATTCCATGCCATGGGAGAAGGCTTTACCTGGGAGACCCAGGACCGCGATCGCGATATCCAAACCGCTCAAGCCGCCTGGGAAAAAGCGCTTACCTACATTCGCGACCCGGCGTATCGCACCATTTTGCTAGATGAAGTCAACATCGCACTGAAGCTAGGCTACCTGTCTACAGAGCAAGTCCTCTCAGGGCTGGCAGAAAAGCCAGAGATGAGTCACGTCATCCTCACTGGGAGAGGCGCGCCGCAAGCCCTGATAGATCGGGCAGATCTGGTCACTGAAATGACCCTTATCAAGCATCCTTTCAAGGAGCAAGGCGTGAAAGCGCAGGCAGGCATAGAGTTCTAATGGCCACAGAATTCTAACCGCTACAAAGTCTTACCAATGTGCTAATCAGCTCGTAGCCAAACAGACCATCCAAGAGAACTGGCCCAGCGTCACTTAACATTTGTCCATATTCGGGCATGATAACCCTGAACTATCAACTTTGATTGTTCGGTAGGTTAGTCCTGCCCAATGAACGGTTTGCCCAGCTAGAAAACTGATTTAGGAAAAAATCACAATAATTCATGCTAAAAATCACCCGCCTTTCGAAACAGTTTGGAGACAGGCAGGCACTTGATAAGCTGTCGCTAAGCCTAGAACCGGGTGAAGTTTACGGTCTACTCGGGCCGAATGGAGCCGGAAAAACCACTGCGCTCAATTTACTCTGTGGCTTACTTAAGCCTGACAGTGGAGAAATTTTGGTTGGCGGTGAGCCCGTTTCTAAAGCAACTAAGCTGCTGGTGGGCGTGATGCCTCAGCAGAATCTGCTCTACCAAAGCCTTACCTGTCAGGAGAATCTTTCTTTTATTGCACGCATATATGGGCTGGGCAGTCGAAAAATGGATGAGCGTGTGGCGTCTTGTCTCCAAGCTGTGAATCTTTCAGACCGGGCCAATAGTGTTGTCGGCGACCTCAGCGGTGGCATGCAAAGACGGCTGAGCCTAGCAGCGGCGATTATCCATCAGCCCAAGCTCGTTGTGCTAGACGAACCTTCTACAGGATTGGATATTGAAGCGCGCTATGAAGTGTGGGAACTCATTCGCTCGCTCAAGCAGCAGGGCGTCACGGTGCTTCTCACCACCCACCTACTAGATGAGGTAGAGCGGCTGTGCGATCGCATTGGCGTTATCAAACAGGGCAGGCTACTGGCAGAGGGCACCCTTGAAACTTTGCGGAAGCGCATTCCTGCCGAAGAAATCGTCATCATCGACACGCAAGATGAGGACGGTGCGATCGCCCGGGCCCGTTCCCACGGTTTCACGCCTCGCCGCTATGGCAACGACTTGGCCTTCTGGGTCCCTGAGCTCCTAGAGCTACCCATGCTGCTCAATCGCTTCTCAGGCATACCCATCGACTCCATTTCGCGCCATGCCATCGGCCTAGAGCATATCTATCTGGAAGTCACACAGGCTCAGACCACAAAGCCTGTCAGTCATGAGATAGAGCAGACTGGCGGAAGTGTTGCGATCGCGGCTTAAGACCCCTTTTGTAACGCCCTTGCCATGAACGTACTATCCTAGTCAGATAGGTTCATACAGGTTTTATACGGAGCGTTGTCATGGTGAAGCTTCTGATCGCGACGATTCCAGCGGTGTTAGCGATTGCGATCGCCATTCTCTCCGTTCAGAATGCGACCCTCGTCTCCATCACCTTTTTAACCATCACCACCATTGCCCTACCCGTCGGTATCTGGCTCGCCTTTGCCCTAGGATTAGGCATGATTGGCGCAGCCATTCTGCTTAGCCTCTTCGGGGCCAAAAAGACGAAGCAATACTAAGCATACATTTCTCCCTGAGCGGTCGCTATCGCACAATCGCGTCAACGCTCAGCACAACAGTTGGGAAAGCCGCCAGCTTCAGCTCGCCACTTTTGGATACCAGAGACTCTGTGTATTTGCCTGCTACCGGATTGCGAAAAACATATAGCCTGCGTCCTGTTGTATCTAGCACCCAGTACTCTTGAATACTGGCCTCAGCATAGATCTGCTTTTTTTCACCTAGATCATAGGCAAGGGTCGACTGGGCAATTTCAACAATTAGAAAAATATCTTCAGGATAGGGGTGCCGTTCCTCGTATTCTGAATGGCTCTGACCTCTCACAACCGCCAAGTCAGGCTCAGGCTCTGACGAAGATAGCGTAATCGGATGAGCTTCTCGGACCAACGCCAACCCGCCAAACTGCTGTCTCAGGTATTCAGCGCCCGAAGCCGTTCTGGCAGTATGCTTTGGACCTTCGGGCGCCACTTCTACCAAATCCCCCTGTAAAAGCTCGATTTTGCGACCATGCAGAATACCCGACCGCACTAAGCTGTGATACTCTTCCACCGTCCATCGCATAAAAGTCTTTGAAGATGCGCCTCTAGACGATACGCCCGTAGCCTGCTGAAAAGTGGACATCGCAATTACCAACTTCCCTATGCCATATTGCTCTTCTAGCCATACACCATAGCTTAGCGTCCCAACTGACTAATCTCGCACTGATTCAATGCGCTAATTTCGATAGGCTAAGTCAAAATCGCGCCGCCCATCAGCTTTTTGTATCGGCGTGCTAGCTCCTTTTCCATGAGGGGCCAGCGGGTGAGGCCATCGCCTTCTGCGCTTTCTTGAGCAATTACATTCGTGGCAGCCGTGCGGGCAATTTCTAAGACTTCTTGATCTTCTACTAGGCTAGCTAAGGCAAAGTCGGGCAGGCCCGATTGGCGTGTGCCCAGCACCTGACCAGGTCCGCGAAAGCGCATGTCCATTTCAGAGATGAAGAAGCCATCCTGGGATTGCTCCATGACCCGTAGCCGCTGCAAGGCCACGTCACTTTTGCTATTGGTCATCAGCAGGCAAAAAGACTGCTCGCCCCCACGACCGACCCGCCCGCGCAGCTGGTGCAGCTGAGACAGGCCAAATCGCTCTGCATGCTCAATCAGCATAACCGTGGCATTGGGCACATCGACACCCACTTCGACCACCGTCGTCGAGACTAAAATCTGCGTCTGCTGATCGCGAAAGGCACTAATGGCCGCATCTTTATCAGCGGAGCTCATGCGTCCATGGAGCAACCCGACCTGAAAGTCAGGGAAGATCGTTTCCTGCAGTCGGGCATGCTCTTCCATCGCCGAGCGCAGGTCGAGCTTCTCCGATTCTTCGACCAGCGGCAGCACAATATACACCTGCCGCCCCTGGGCAATCTCTCGGCGAATCAGGTCGTATGCATCGGCCCGTTCACGCCCGCCGAGTACCGTCGTTTGAATTGCCTTTCTGCCGGGGGGCAATTCATCAATTTGGCTGACGTCTAGGTCGCCATGAATCGTCAGTGCCAAAGTGCGAGGAATCGGGGTTGCTGTCAACGTCAGCACGTGGGGATTGTCGCCTTTTTGCTGCAGTCGGGCCCGCTGGGCGACGCCAAATCGGTGCTGCTCATCGATGGCAACTAGGCCCAGATTGCTGAACTTCACAGGGTCTTCTATAAGAGCGTGGGTACCAACTAGCACGGGCAGTTCACCCGTCATTAGCTCTTTGTGAATCTGTCTGCGCTTGGCTGCTTTCGTAGAGCCAGTGAGGAGTTCTACCGGTAGGTGCAACAGATTGAACCACTCCACTAGCTTGCGATAGTGCTGCTCTGCCAAAACTTCTGTGGGCGCCATCAGAGCGGCCTGATAGCCAGCCTGAATCGCCGCCAAGATGCCGACGACAGCAACCACCGTCTTACCTGAACCCACATCCCCCTGTACCAGACGATTCATGGGCGCTGTAGACTGTAAATCGTTCAAAATTTCCTGCGCGACTCGCTGCTGAGCGCCGGTGAATTTGAACGGTAGCACTTTGTAGAAGGCCTCGATGAGTTCACCCGTGGGCGCCATCTGAATGGTGGTCTGCTCCTGCTGCTGAGCGGCGCGGCGGCGGAGCAGACCGAGCTGTAGATAAAAGAATTCATCGAACACGAGGCGGCGACGGGCGATCGCTAATTCATCGGTGCTGGGTGGAAAGTGGATATGTGCGATCGCAACTGCCAGCTCTACCAGATCGTACTTTTGCCGTAGCGCCTTTGGCAGCGGATCCCGCAGCTCCACAATGGAGGGCAATGCGGCCACCACCGCTTTACGAACCAAGTCAGCACCAACCCCTTCAGTCAGGGGATACACCGGCACCACCCGGCCTACGGTTAGTGACTCAATCGGGTTGTCCTGATCGCCTAGCACCTCAATTTCCGGGCTATCAATATTGATGCCGTACTTTGTCTGCTTGACAAGACCAGAAATTGCCACTACTGAACCTGGCGGATATAGCCGCTTTTGCCTTTCTTGCCAGGCTCTAGAGCGAAAGTGATTGCCCGCCAGAAAGCGGCTAAGCTTCAGCCGCGAAGTGCTGTCATACACCGTCAGTTCAAAAATCGTCAGCTTGGCATTTCGCGGGCTGCTAAAGCAGTTACAGCGCTTTACGGTCGCGACGATGGTGACCGTTTCGCCGGGCACCAAGTCTTTGATCTTGACCTGCCGGGCGTAGTCAATGTAGTCGCGGGGGTAGTAAAACAATGCATCGCGCAGGCTAAGCAGGCCAAGTTTGGCGAGTTTCTCTGCTTTGTGGGGGCCGATGCCTTTGAGATAGGTCAGCGGCTTGTCCAATGGATGATTGGAATTTGGACGGTCGATTAGGCCGGTGACATCCGTTGTTTTTGGCGATCTGGCCTTAGACGATTTCGCTTTAGACGATTTCGCTTTATTAGACGACGCTGTTTTAGAGGATGTCGACGTCTGCTGTGCACCAAATTTCTTGGCGTTTTTCGAAGACTTGGCTGATGACGGCCGCCGAGACGCTGACGAGTCAGCACTGTAGCGCCCGCCGGATTCGGCCAGCAGCGGTAAGGAATCGGCAGACTGCCTGGCCCGATGCAGAAACCGACGCGTATCAGCAACCAGGTGCTGCCGCTGTGAAAACGATAGGTCAGTGTAGCTATCGAATCTGTCAGCCAGAGATTTCCACTTGTCGGGGCTGACGTGGGGCGATAGATTTTCAGAAAGAACTTTTTGACCGTTTAGCAGACTGCTAGAGAGGAATTCACTAAAGCGCTGCTGGTGCCCTTCAATGTTGTTGAAACCACGGTCAGACTCTACGCTCAGCGCTTTTTGCAGTCGGACCCAATCTGGAAGCGCAGGCGGACTCGGCGCAGTTACTGCATCTACCACTACTTTTTTGGATTCAGACTGTTCAATTGAAGGAGAAACCGCGTCTAGGGTCAGCTGCCCTGTGGCTGACTGGCCCGACTGATCATGATTTGATCTCGATTGCTCCATAGCCCGTTTTTAGTCGTCTGTTCTCAACGCCCGTTTCAAGAGCTTCACTCACGATTCTTCCACAGCCGTCCAGCTCGCACGCCAAGCATCTTCCGCTTGAGCAGTTTCTAGCGATCGCTGTGTCTTTTTATAGCGCACACCTAACTGCTTTAGCTTATTCAGCTCTTGGCGCAATCGACTCCGCCAAACAGAAACCGTCGGATCGGCAAACTCAATTTCGCTCAGCTGCAAGTTCACTACCGCAAATTCGGGCAGTGCCTCAATCTCCATCATCTCGCGGGGAACAAATCGCCGAGGCACCCGGCGCCCCTCATCGCCGCCGTCAGAACGCTCCGAACGCTCCCGCTCAGAAGCCCGCCTGTAGCGCCTGTCTCCCCCACGACTCGCAGAAGAACGAAAAGACTGATGCGATGGGCGCTCTGGGCGCTCTGAACCCGAGCGTCCCTCTGGACGTTTGGAACGCCGCTCAGCACCCGATTCGCCCAGCTCGTCATCGTCATCGTCGAGCGACATAGCGTCGCCGTGCATGACTCGTACAGACACTTTTACAACGTTTGGCACTGAGTTAACAGGTTCGCCTAGCCCCCTAGAATCAGCGGCCGCGGCCATCAACGCTTTGGGGAAGCTGGGCATGACCTCTGCTTTTTGCAGTAACTCGTTCACAGCTTCAGACATGGCACGAAAAACATCCTGAATGGCTTTTTCCATAAGGACTTGCTGCTTGACCAAGTGTACAGGCGCTAGGGGCTGCTCTACGGCTTCTGCCGCTTGCTCAGCCTCGGTGGAGCGCCGGGCTAACCCCTCTAAAGCTGCCAGCAAATCTTCCTCTTCAGACAAGGTCAACCGCTGGTCGGCGGCTGGCACATCAATGTCAAAATCGTGCTCATCCGCTTCCGGGTCGTCTGATTCAGTCTCTTCATAGGATTCTGAATCGGACCCAAACGCAATGGGTTCGTAGTCCATTTCACCCAGGTCTGCATGGCCATATGAGCTATCTTCGTCATCCTCAGCAGCAGGGACATCACCTGACCAGTCATCTTCAGGCGGCGCCGCATCCTCTAGCTGACTGGTACCCGTCTCTGAGGTGGCATTTGAGCGCGCGATCGCAGCCAGCTTCTCGATCAGCTCCTCATCGCTCTCGCCACTCGTTTGAATCACCGCGCCTGCACTGCGCGACTCCAGCAAGCGGTGCAACACCATAAGCCCTGTGTTGCGCTGCGGGCGACGGCTCATGGTTTTGGCTTGAGATCGCTGCGCCGCCAGCTGTTCGTACACCGTGCCAGCCAACACCTGCAAAGACTTCTGCAAATCGTTACGCTGCTGCCAAGAAAGACTGACAAATCGATCCGGATAAGACTGGGTACACAGGTGGTAAACCGCCGACATTAACTGACGCTTCGTGGCTTCGCCCAAAGCTTTTAAGTAACCGTCATACAGTAGGTCCAAAGCTTCAGCCATGGCTTGCGTGCGTTGCTGAAGTGCCTTGAGATCCTTTTCAATTTGGCCACTTGCTTTAACCATTTACTTCGTAAGTTATGTAAAAGTCGGGTCCTCCATCACAACGAAGAACCCGACTCTCAACGTTTCTAATAGGTTAGCAACCCCTACCGAGCAGGAAAGCTACTTCTTCTGACCTGTCTGAGCAGCGACTTCATCAGCGAAGCTAACTTCCTCTTTCTCAATCCCCTCACCCAGAATAAAGCGAGAGAACCGGCGAATTTGGATATTTTCCCCTAGCTTAGCGACTGCTTGCTTTACCAGCTCTTCAACAGAGATATTTTGGTCTTTAATGAATGGCTGATCCACCAGAGAAAGCTCTTTGAGTCGCTTGTCGATACGGCCCTGAACAATCTTTTCCTTGATATTGTCAGGCTTACTGCCCAAATCATCGCGACCCATCTCAATCTGCTTTTCGCGCTCGACCATATCCTTAGGAATATCGTCAACCCGGACATATTCAACATTGGGGGAAGCCGCAATCTGCATGGCTACATCCTGTGCCAGCGCCTTAAATTCTTCCCGGCGAGCGACAAAGTCTGTCTCACAGTTGATCTCAACCAGTACACCTACGCGGCCACCAGTGTGAATGTAGCTGTGAACCAAGCCCTCTGAAGCCACGCGGCTCTCTTTCTTAGCAGCAGAGGTAATGCCTTTTTGACGCAGCCACTCACTGGCTTTGTCCATATCACCATTGCTTTCTTTGAGTGCCTTCTTACAATCCATCATGCCTGCGCCGGTTTGGTCGCGCAGTGCTTTCACCTGCTTCGCAGAAATCTCTGCCATTGTGCCTCCGTTCTATGGGTCGTTCTGTGGATGTGTGTAATCAAACTAGCCAACCTGGCTATCGAATCTGGCCACTGGGCTCATCTATCAAACCTGGCTATCGGGCTAGCTGTTGAACCGGGCCATTAAACCTGACGGTCAAACCTAGCTGTCAGCAGCGGGCGCATCTCCAGATGTTTCTACAGTGCTAATTTCGGCACCTTCTTCGTCGTAGTCGGCACCATCGTATCCATCGTAGATATCAGCAGAGTGGTCAACACCTCCACTACCGCTAGGGGTATTACCACCTCTAGAACCTTCGTAGATAGCATCTGCTAAGCGACCTACCACAAGCTTGATAGCACGAATCGCGTCGTCGTTACCTGGGATAGGCACATCCACCACGTCCGGATCGCAGTTGGTATCTAGCAAAGAAATGATGGGTAGACCCAGCTTCTGGCATTCTTGCACCGCGTTGTACTCACGCCGGACATCTACAATGATCACAGCATCTGGAATGCGGCGCATCGTTTTAATGCCGCCTAGATACTTCTGAAGCTTGTCTAGCTCGCGGCGCAGCATAGACCCTTCCTTCTTTGGTCGCAGGGCCATAGCACCGGACTGCTCCATGCGCTCGAGGTCCTTGAGCCGGTCCACGCGAGTTTTGATGGTAGACCAGTTGGTCAGCATGCCACCTAGCCAGCGCTGGTTTACGTAGTAAGAACCACAGCGGCTCGCTTCCTGAGCGACAATTCCTGCCGCTTGGCGCTTGGTCCCTACAAATAAGAAGTTCTTACCGCTTTCAGCCTCCTGACGCACATACTTATAGGCGTCTTCCAGTAGCTTGGCCGTTTGAACGAGGTCAATAATATGGACACCGTTGCGGGAAGTGAAGATGTATTCATCCATCTTCGGATTCCAACGACGCGTTTGGTGCCCAAAGTGAACGCCCGACTCTAATAAATCGGACAGAGTTACGACTGGCATTTAATTTTTCTCCTTTCGGGTTAAAACCTCCATCTGGCTGCATCTGGCAAGAAGCACAACCGAGTCAACAAAATCGTGCCGCGTATCTCGCCAAACACCCGAAAATCCAGATGTGTGAATTTTGTACAGCCTTAATAAAGTAGCACAGGCTGCCGATGGTTTATCGAGCAGTTTTGGCCGGGTTTCACCCTAGTGCAGCTAGGGCTGAGTGCAATCCCATTTTTCAGCGCCGTTGTGGGCAAACTGAAATTACGCAAAGCCCTGTCATAGCTAGGGTTTAGCTGAATATACGTAAGTCCACATTCGCCACAGTTTCTGCAAGGGGCACCCATGAGCAATCTGCAATCGCCACCGTCACCACCACCTAGACCCGCGATGCCTCCACCGCCGCCCCCGCGCCCAACTCCCCAAGAAAAACCACAGGCAGGTACGCCCGAAGCTCGCCCGGCAGCAGATCCCCCTACTCGCATGGTGACGCCGCCCCCAGCGCAAGCAGCCGGACACCGCGCCGCGGCGCCCCCACCGATGCCAAAGGGTGCAAACAGCGGCCCCACCCTCGAAAAAATTATTCGCAAAGCCTTTGACGAAGGCTACTCTGATATTCACGTTGGCGTCGGGGAAGTCCCCCGCTACCGCAACCGAGGAGAAATCAACACCACTGATTTTCCGGTAACGACCCAGGAGATGTTTGACAGCTGGCTGACGGAGATTTTGACCCCTGAGCAAATCGAGGAATTTCAAGAAAGTCTTGATTTTGACGGGGCTGCCCAGTACGACTTCTCCCGTGTCAGAATCAATATTTTTGACAGTTTGAATGGTCCCTCCATCGTCATGCGACTCATTCCCGTTGAGATTTTGACGATGCAGCAGCTCAATCTGCCTGCGGTGATTAAGGACATGTGTCATTACCACAAGGGGCTCATCCTGGTGACAGGCCCTACGGGCTCGGGTAAGTCCACCACCATGGCCGCCATGATTGACTACATCAATCGGGAGATGCCAAAGCACATCATCACCATTGAGGACCCGGTAGAATTTGTCCATCAGAGCCGTAAGTCACTAATTAAGCAGCGGGAAGTAGGCGTCCATACCCGAAAATTTCAGAATGCGCTGAAGGCTTCTTTGCGAGAAGATCCTGACATTATCTTGGTGGGTGAAATGCGCGATCGCGAAACCATCGAAACCGCGCTCAAGGCTGCTCAAACCGGTCACTTAGTATTTGGGACGCTACACACAAATAGCGCAGTGAAAACCGTAGAGAGGATTTTGGGCATGTATGAGCCGGAGCAGCAGGCACCGATTCGAGTTGCGATCGCAGAATCACTCATTGGCGTCGTCGCCCAGGGCCTCTGCCGCACAACCGACGGCAAGCGCGCCGCCTTCCACGAAATCATGATCAATACAGACGCCATCAAGGACTACATTTTGCGCGGTCAGCTTGATGAAGTCGAAGCCATCTTGCCCAAGTGCACCTTCGACGGCATGTGCACCATGAACCAGTCTCTATACGGCCTATATGAGGCTGGGCGGATCACCGAAGAGACCGCGCTGGAGCTATCGCCAAAGCAAAATGAGATGGCTCAGATGCTGCGCGGTCGCGTGTAGCTGAGACGTTTACTGGTAGTTGACTAAACCCCAAAACCCTCAAGACCTGCAGAGACAGCGCTGACATGTGATCTTTGCAGGTCTTGAGGATTTCAAACAATTTCTTGAGGCCAAGCCAGAGAGTGGCATTGAGCCGATGATCCTAAAGTACTTGCTACAGCTCCGTGGTCCAGGGTTGGGTATAGGTCGGTGAAAACCTTTTTCTAGAAAGTCGTTTTCTAGTCTGCAGGTACAGTGATGAGTTGCTGCGATCGCAAAGCCTCTAGCTGTTCCTCATTCAGAAAGATATAACCTTCTACTTCGTATCCACCTTCAGACAAAGAGTAGAACTGCCCACTCAGAATTTCTTCAGCAGCCGCGCGTTCAACGAACCCAAAGAATTTCGGATCTAGCCAGTCACGATTAAATTCTAGGTCAGTACTGTATCGAGTTCCGTTCAAGGTCAAAGCTATACCAGCTGTCTGATTCTCCCAATCGAAGCTGTCATCAATGTCAGTTGGGTTAAAGCTTCCGCAGGAGCTGTCAGATAGAGACTTATCTGCTCATAGTCATCGTCATCAATTCGAGCTGATACAACAGCGCCGTAAATGAGCGATTCGTTGGTAGTTAGTTCGGTAAATCTCGGATTATTGTCTTGTATAAAGTCGAAAATTTCATTTAGTCTCTCTTTGGGGAGCGGTCAAAGATAGTTTCCTCCTCAACCTCGCTATATGTAAGTAGGGAATAGCCGTATAATCAGTCAGCACCTACTCAAGGGCGTCTCCCCAGCTGTCTAGATTGAAGGTAGCCATTACTCAATCGACTCCTGTTTTTGTCCAAAAATAATTAGGCGTAATCCGCTCTTTAAAGGATGACAACACACTATGCGGTACTAGGACGCAATCTTTGCTGTCAGTGATTCCATCCAAGATTTTCGGCCATATATATGGTTCTGAAGATCTTCGATTCGGAAAATCTGTCCGAGCTCATCCCACATAATAGAATCGCCGCCAAAAAGCTCAACGGCTAATAGTTCATCGTCGCTAGGTGTTATCGCAACATACCCGTCCTCGGTACGCTCGGTCATTTCTAACAAGCGAATAGGCCAAGAGATCTGTGAACCATCAGCGAAAGAGACAACTACTACCTTACGGTCTCTTTGATACTCTACCGACACAGCCTTACTCAGCTTCATAGTAAATTTTCACCTCTTCTTTGAGAAAGTCTAGGTTTGCCTGACATAGTTGCAGCGCCTCTGCTGTAAACTTCGGTGTTGTTTTGAATCGTTCTTGCTTAGATAGCCGCATCGCTTGGACAGTATCGCCGGAAATATCCACTTTCACTTCATACTGATTGTCCTTCACATGAACGTGGGTGGGTTGGTGATCACCTGGGTATACGATTATTCGTACTTTCCTAGAAAACCTAATAAGTACTGGCATCGACAGTCATTTCTTCGGATCTCATCAATAGCTGCGATGAATAGCAAGAGCAGCTGAAACGCTGATTATCACAGGCTTTACCATATCTCAATTTACAGGAAATCATTTTAGTCTGATTTTTAGCATAGTCCAAATAAATTTAATTATTTGGGGTTTAAAGGATTCAACATCGTAGCCAGCTATAGGCGATAACAGAGTCCATCTCAAGGTGCAGTCTTCCCCTAGAATGACTAGGCCCTCACACTCTACTGTGAGCTACACATCATTGAGGTAAGCACACTGGTCAGCGCCATAGGATAGGCTCCCTACAAAACCATTGTCTCTGTCCTTGATGTTTACCTGCAGCCCAAGTAAAGAGTTTTTCGCCTGGCTGAAAGTGTGATTTAGTGCGTGGCTGGAGAGAAAAGGATGCCTAGGGAATGAAGCATAGAACCATTGTTGGAGCAGGAGAGTAGGCATCCAAACTTAACAGGTTTCAGCACCGAGCCTGTCCGCTCAGTGCTGAAACCTAGCGCTAGCTACCGGCAGGACCGAGCAGCAAGCGAATAGAGAGTTTACTTGTTGCGTCTTGCTCCTTCTTCCAGACGAGTCTGGTGAAGATTCTCAATCGCCTTCGTCTGATTGTCTAAAAACTCAAGGCGCGCTTCCTGGATGTTGCCAATGGCTTTCGTCTGAGTGCTGAGATGCTCAAGGCGGACTTCCTGGATATTGTCGATAGCTTTAGTCTGAGTATCGAGGTGATGGAGACGGACGGCTTGAATATCATCGACAGCTTTAGTTTGGGTATCTAGGTGATCCAGGCGAGCTTCCTGAATGTTGTCAATGGCTTTAGTTTGGGTATCTAGATGCTCAAGGCGAACTTTCTGAATGTTGTCGATGTCCTTGGTCTGATTGTCTAAGAACTCTAGGCGAGTTGCCTGAATATCCTCTACGGCTTTGGTCTGTCTCTCTAGGAAGTCAAGGCGAGTCGCTTGGATATCTTCAACAGCCTTGGTTTGATTCTCTAGAAAGGTAAGACGGCGTTGCTGAATAGAAGGAGAAACAATCTCTGCGGCGTTAGCAATGGGTGCGAAAGTAACGGTAGCAGCGGTCAAAGCGAGAGCGGAAAAGAATTGTTTAGCATTTAGAGTTTTCATGGTTTGGCTCCCACAGAAACTGGGAGGAATCAATGTGTTTGCTTCATTGATTTAAGAATGCCAGGAATATCAGGTTTGCTTCTGAGGTTGCCTTAAGGCGTAGCTGAGTAGACCTGAAAAGATTGGAACAAAAGCACACAGGAGCAGCTCAGGCTCTACTCATAAAGTATCTGGAAGCCTGTTCTACACAGCGTTCCGCTCAGCTCTCTTTCTGCAGACCTGCTGCAAAAAGAGAGATAGCCACTCAATATATTGCGGATACACCGGCAGGCGAGGCTGTAGTTTCCAGCCGTGCTGCTGGAGCAGGTCAGTGGTGGCGCTGTGAGAACGGTGGGTGTAGTCTGGGTTGACTTCGTCTTTGGGGACGATGCCACCTAGGTCGCGGACGCCAGCGTCGAGGCAGGCAAGCAGGGCAGTTTCCGACCGAATGAGGTTGGGTGGAATCTGTAGGGTGATGTCAGCCGGAAGAATTTGTCGGGCGAGGGTGACTGCCCGCAGGAGAGTACGGCCATGGCAGGGCGATCGCACTTCTTGCTGACGCTGCCCCGGCTGATGAGGCTGCAATATGACCTCCTGAATATGTCCGTACTGCCTATGACTGCAAGCGATCGCATCCAAACTCTCCCGCCAATCATTCTCACTCTCACCCAGCCCTAGCAGCAAACCAGTCGTAAACGGGATCTGCAGCTGCCCCGCAAACTCCAGCTGCTGCAATCGCACCTGCGGCTGCTTGCTAGGCGCGTGGGCATGCACCGTCTCCATTAGCTTTGGGCTCACCTGCTCCACCATGAGGCCCATCGATACATTCACCTCCCGCAGCTGAGCCATTTCCTCGAAGCTGAGCGGGCCCGCATTGGTATGGGGCAAAAAGCCCATGTCGAGCGCGATCGCACACAAGTCGTAAATCCTTTTCAGCCAAGCCGAGCGCCGGGGGCTACGCGGATGCACCTCCCCACTCAAAATTAAAATTTCAACCACATCTTGAGTTTGCAATGAACGCAGTCTCTTCCGTGCAGCATCCAAACTCATCCATTCATCTTCGCCCGGAGCAACGCGGAAATTGCAGTAGCTGCAGCGGTTAAAGCATTCGTAGGTCGGCACTAGCGTGTAGGCCGGACTGTAGGTCACTATTCTCTCCATGGCTTCATTTTAAGCTGGCCTTAGGGTGACGCATTGGTAAGATGGCTCTGGCAATCATCTGCAGTACCACCCATAGCAACCACATTAGAAGAGGGCAATTCCGTTGAAAACTACCGTCATCATTGTGCGTCACGGACAGAGCACCTCTAATGCCAAACGCGTCATTCAAGGCCATCACGATGTGGCTACCCTCACCGAACTGGGCCAGCAGCAGGCTCGCACTGTCGGCAACACCCTCGATAGCCTGACCCTAGACGCGATTTATGCTAGCCCGCTGCAACGTGCTCGCCGGACTTGCCAGCTGATTGTTGAAACGATGGGTCAAGGAAATGCGCAGGGCGATCGCACCCTGCCCAGCATTCAAATCACCGACAGCCTCAAAGAGATCAACCTGCCCCTGTGGGAATCGCGCTCTTTTGACGATGTGGAAGCAACCTATCCCGACATGTACAGGGCATGGCGGCACCAGCCCAACGAATTCAAGATGCCTCTGCCCAACGACGATGGCACGACCACAGACTTTTACCCGGTGCGCGAAATCTGGGAGCGTGCTGCAGGCTTCTGGCAAACGCTGCTCGAAAAGCACAGCGGGCAGACCGTTCTACTGGTCGCTCACAGTGCCATTAACCGCGCCTTGGTGGGGTCTACCATTGGCCTTGGCCCGGAAAGCCTCAACAGCATGGGTCAGGACAACTGCGCCATTAACGTGCTGAACTTTGCTGGTGGCTGGAAAGACGGCGTGCAGCTAGAGTCGCTGAACCTGACCAGTCACCTAGGCCAGCCCATCGCCAGCCGACGCTCCCGGTTCAGAGGCCCGCGGCTGCTGCTGGTACGCCATGGCGAAACCAACTGGAACCGGGACGGACGCTTTCAGGGCCAAATCGACATTCCGCTCAATGAAAATGGCCACAAGCAGGCTGCGCAAGCCGCTGAATTTCTGAAACAGATTCATTTGGATGGGGCGGTTAGCTCGTCTATGCTGCGGCCCAAGGAAACCGCTGAAGGCATTCTGAAGCACCACACGGATGTGACACTAGAAACCACCGAACAGCTCTGGGAAATCAGCCACGGCGAGTGGGAAGGCATGCTAGACACCGAAATTGAGTCGGGCTATCCTGGCATGCTGGCCCAGTGGCAAAGCCAACCCGAAACCGTGCAAATGCCCGGCGGTGAAAACCTGAAAGACGTTTGGAATCGAGCGAAAAAGGGCTGGCAAGACATCGTCAGTGCCTACAGCGAGCTCAAAGCAGACGGCAGTCATCACACAGTCATGGTGGTTGCCCACGATGCCATCAACAAGGCCATTCTGTGTCAGGTGTTTGGCCTTGGGCCAGAGAAATTCTGGCAGTTTAAGCAGGGGAATGGGGCAGTCAGCGTGATTGACTACCACGGCGGGCCTGATAGCGTACCTGTGCTGAGCGCGGCGAATATTACCACTCACCTTTCAGGAAGCATTTTCGATAAGACAGCGGCAGGTGCTCTTTAGGTAAAAATCACGGCAATCCTATGGCTCAGCTGATTAGACAGGCTCATCTGCTCAATGTAGCTGCTGATGTTGGCGGCGATGGCATTGGCGATGTGCTGATTGAGGCAGGGAAAATTGCTGCGATCGCACCCACCATTACCAGCCTCCCATCAGATGCAGACATCATCGACGCCCAAGGCCAATTTCTAGGCCCTGGCCTTATAGATCTCTACAGCCAGAGCGGTGAACCCGGTCACGAGTCGAGGGAGACTTACCGCTCTCTGGTGCAGGCCGCGACAGCAGGCGGATTCACCCGCGTTGGCATCTTGCCAACCACCCGGCCCAGCACTGATAACGTCAGCTCGATTGCGGCGATTTATCGGGTGAATCAGGCTGCCAATGACGGTAATCTGGCAAAGCTGATGCCCTGGGCCGCGACAACGCTGCAGACCAAGGGCGAACAAATTACTGAACTGGCCGAACTCGCCTCTGCAGGGGCCATTGGCTTCACCGACGGCCTCCCGCTAAACAATCGGATTCTGCTACGACGCCTACTGGAATATGCGCAGCCCCTTCGCAAACCTGTAGCCCTCTGGCCCTGCGATCTGCAGATTGCTGGAACAGGAGTCGCCCGAGAAGGGGCAGATGCCCTAAGACTCGGGCTCATAGGCGTCTGCGATATGGCTGAGACAACTGCGCTAACAACGCTCATAGAGTTTGCCCGCGACCTCTCTACGCCCATTCATGTGATGCGGGTTTCCACGGCTCGAAGCGTGGACCTGATCCGTGAGGCAAAGGCAAGGAATCTGCCAATTACAGCCAGCGTTGCTTGGCATCATTTACTGTTCGACACGCAAGATCTCAAGCACTACAATCCAAACCTGCGCCACGATCCGCCGCTGGGCACACCCGCTGACAAACAGGCCTTGATCCAAGGGGTTGCTGATGGTGTAATTGATGCGATCGCTGTCGACCACAGCCCCTACACCTACGAAGAAAAAACCGTCGCCTTCGATGCCGCACCACCGGGAGCCATTGGCCTAGAGCTAGCGCTTCCTGTCCTATGGCAGACTTTTGTATCCAGCGGCCAGTGGTCTGCCCAGCAGCTATGGAACGCGCTGAGCACAGAGCCTGCCCGCTGCTTAGGGCTTCCAGCCGAGCCGCTGAAAGTCGGTATGCCTGCAGAGCTAACCCTACTCGACCCGACCATTCACTGGACGGCAACGGCAGATGCACTGCGATCGCGTTCTCACAACACGCCCTGGATCGATCACCCCATGCAGGGCAAAGTCACCCGCATCTGGACCCAGTTGCCATAGGCTGACAGGCTGGCCTAATCCAATCCCCCAAACCGGTTCGGCGGCCAGAAGCGAGCTGTCGCTTTGCCAATGATGGATTCACCCGGTAAAAACCCCCATACATGGCCATCAGAACTGCCATTGCGATTATCGCCTAGGACCAAATATTCACCTTGCGGCACCACATGAGGCCCCCACGTATACACAGGGGGTGCCTTAATGTAGGTCTCGGCCAAAGGCTGATCGTTAATAAACACCTTGCCATCGCGGACTTCTACAGTTTCGCCCGGTAGGCCAATGATGCGCTTCAGGTAGGCATCGCCAGAGGTAGAATTTGCCGCGTCCAAAGCTTTCTGCGGTGCCCGGAAAACAATAATGTCGCCTCGCTGCGGCGCTTGAAAGCGGTAGCTAATTTTCTCAATGAACAGGCGATCGTTAATTTCTACCGTTGGTTGCATAGACCCCGTTGGCACCACCCGCGCTTCGGCCACAAACTGACGAATGCCAAACGCCATCAGCACGCTAAGGCTCAATGTCTGTAAGGCTTCTACCCAAAGATTTGGCTGCTGCTTTGTCATGACGAGGCTGCCGGTATGAAATAACTATCTAACAAAGACCAGGCTAGCCTCTCCGACACCACAAAATGCATCGAATCTATGCCAGTTAACCTGGCGGACCTAATCTTCTGAAGTGCGCTTCCACACCGTCTTAACTGCCATATTGTCCTAAATTTCTGCGTGCTGGCTTAATTGAGCCCGCCAATGCGCTGTAGGGGCCAAAAGCGAACGATTGCCCGACCGATAATGCTTTCACGGGGCAGAAATCCCCAGACATGACCATCAGAACTACTGTTGCGATTGTCGCCTAGCACCAAATATTCACCTTCTGGCACCGTTTCAGGCCCCCAGGTGTACACCGGCGGCGCTTGAATGTAGTCCTCTGAGAGCGCGGTACCATCTACAAAGACTTTGCCGTCTTTGACTTCGATGGTTTCTCCAGGCAGCCCAATTACTCGCTTAATGTAGGCATCGTTAGTCGTAGACTTTGCAGCTTCTAGGGCCTTCTGAGGCGCTCTGAATACAATGATGTCGCCCCGCTGCGGTGGGTTGAAGTGATAGCTGATTTTCTCGACAACGAGCCGGTCGTCAATTTTGAGTGTTGGCAGCATGGACTCAGAAGGAATGAACCGGGCTTCTGCGACGAACTGACGAATACCCAAGGCTAAGACAATGCTAAGCCCAATTGTTTGAAGTCCTTCGACCCACGGATTCTGTTGCTTTTCAGACACGACAGTACAATTTCAGATAGGTAAGAGAGCAAGCAAAGCCGACAACAAAGCAGTATAGCGTTTCAGCACAGTGTAAAGGGTTTCTCTACAGCTTTCCTTACAGCTGAGAAAAGCTTCAAGAGCAGCTCAGCCAGCCAAGGGCGCTCCTACTAGCAACTTACAACGCGCTACCTTACGGCACCCTACCTCTGATTAAAACATTAAAATTGCCGGGGCGTTTGCTGGCTAGGCCGACAAGTCTTCAATCATAGTAAGGGTAAGCGTTAGTGAATAGACGGTAGATAAACCACACGGGTAAACAGGTTATGACAGATGCACCACAGGCGAAACAACCGCTGATTATCCAAGGGGCTCAAGTGCTGCTTCCCTCTGGAGAGATAGCGCCTAGAGAAGTTGCGATCGCAGATGGCAAAATCACAGCCATAGGCACCAGCTTAGAAGTCCCTAACAATACGCAGACCATTGACGGTCAGGGGATGACCTTGCTGCCTGGGGTCATCGATCCGCAGGTGCACTTTCGCGATCCGGGGCTAGAGCATAAAGAAGATCTCTTTACGGCGAGCTGCGCTTGTGCAAGGGGGGGCGTTACGTCTTTTTTAGAGATGCCCAATACGCTGCCGCTAACAACAACCCAAGCTATTTTGACCGACAAACTGGCGATCGCAGCTTCTAAGAGCCTGGTGAACTACGGCTTTTTTATTGGCGCAACCGCCGAAAACTTACCAGATCTCCGAACGGCTAACCCCACCTGTGGCATTAAGATTTTTATGGGCTCAGCCCATGGCCCTCTCTCAGTGGATACCCCTGAAACTATCGAGCCAATCTTTGCGGTGGGCGATCGCCTAATTGCCGTTCACGCTGAAGACCAGGCACGAATCATCGAGCGGCGGCAGCTATTTGCCGGGGAAACTGACCCAGCCACCCACACTAAAGTTCAGGACAATGAAACCGCGCTGCTTGCTACCAAGCTCGCCCTAAGCTTTTCTAAAAAGTATCAGCGACGGCTGCACATCCTACATATGTCGACCGGGGAAGAAGCAGAGCTGCTGCGCCGCGATAAGCCTAGCTGGGTGACCGCAGAAGTCACCCCCCAACACCTGCTGCTAGATGTCAGCGCCTACGAAAAGATGGGCACGCTGGCCCAGATGAATCCACCGCTGAAGTATCCGCCCGATCGCGAACTTCTCTGGCAGGCGCTGCTAGATGGCGTCATCGATTTCATCGCCACAGACCACGCCCCGCACACCCTAGAAGAAAAGGCCCAAGGCTATCCCAACGCACCCTCTGGCATGCCCGGGGTGGAAACGTCTTTGCCACTCATGCTGACCCAGGCCAAAGAAAATCGCTGCAGCGTGACCCAAGTCTCACACTGGATGTCTACGGCAGTCGCGCAGGCCTACAATATTCCGAATAAGGGATTGATTGAACCTGGCTATGATGCCGACCTAGTCCTCGTGGACCTCTCGACCTATCGGCCCGTCCTGCGCGAGGAGCTGCAAACCAAATGCGGCTGGAGTCCCTTTGAAGGGTGGAATCTTACCGGTTGGCCAGTCGTCACTATCGTCGGCGGTCAGGTCGTTTACAATCGCGGCAACATCGACACGACGGTGCGCGGCCAAGCGCTGACTTTTGAGTAGCCTTTTTTGTGATCGTCGCCCTGCCTTGACCGACGCCACCTAACCTCACGCCATCTGACACAATCCACCAACCAGACTCGCCCATGTCAAATCCCTTCCGGCCCATGAAATATTTGCCTTGGGCAGAGCTGTTTCAGAGTGCTTTTGTGACCGTCGCGATCGCCACCGTACTTGACTACTTCTTGCTGTTAGGGCTAGTTGCGATCGCCAACACCGGCATGAATATCGCGCCACCCCAGTTCTTGCTACCACTCATAGCACTGCTCATTCCAGCTGCCGTTTCGCTGGGCATTGGCGCACTGGCTATTTTCATCACCGCTCGATTTTTCCGTCAGGTGTTGCTGAGGGCAGGCACCATGTGGGGACTAATCGGCTGCGTGCTGATTTTTCTATTTTTGCGCAGCCTTTTGCCAGTTCCAGGTCTGCTCGTTGGCGGTATCGACTATTTTTCTATCGTGGGCATCGTCGTGGGCGCATTCACCTACGGACGCCGCTACTGGCGCTATTAAAGAAACCCGTTAGCGCCGAAAGAAACCTATCAGAGCAGGTTGTACTGCAGCGAAAAGTAAATGCCGTTGTCCTGTAGGGTATCGCTAGTGCTGTCGATATCGACCAGCGGAATGCCCCAGTCTATGCGGGCAGAGAGATTGTCATTCTGCTGCCAAAGCAGGCCAAAGCCCGTACCGACTAGGAAGTTGTTGCCATCTGGATTGTCGCTGTGGTTCCAAGCAGTACCCATATCGAGGAAAGGGGTGATTTGTACGATGCTCTCATCAGAAAAGCGAATGATGGGGAAGCGGGCTTCTGCCGACACCAGCGCGCCATTGTCTCGCAGCAGCGCATCCTGACGATAGCCCCGCACGGTCTGCTGACCGCCTAGGCCAAACTGCTCTGAAGAAAGTAGGCGATCGCTAGCAAGCTGCACATCGCTTCTCAGGAAAAACAGCGAGTCTCTACCTAGCAGGCGGACCCACTGTCCCTGTCCCCGCCAAGACAAAAACTGACTGTCGGGCTCGTCGCCGTCATTGTTTGTGGCATTGAGAATATCTACGCCCAGGTTGAACTGAGAGCGAGCGGCAAAGACCTGCTGCTGACTGCGCTGGGTCCAGGCTTGCGAAAAGCGCAGGGCAGTCACACGGGTTTCACCATTGTCATCTGCACCGGGAGACAGCGGGAAGGGACCAATATTATCGATGCCTAGGCGGGTTTGGTTCTCCTTGTGAGAGAGCTCGAATCCCAACGTCAGCTCTTGCGTCGGCGTTTCTATTAGCGGGTGCTCAACGCCCACTTCGTAGTAAAACGCATCAGAGCTGATGTCGAGTACATCGAACGTGTCATCAATCACGCGGCTCTCAGAAATGCCCCCCTCTAAAATAACCCGCGTATTGTGAGGGCTGACTGGGATGGAGTAGCTCAGGTCTAAGCTGTTGCTGCCATCGGTATTGGCGTAGCCGACAAAGGCGCGATCGCCAATGCCAAACACATTGCCTTCGTTAATATCTATCCGACGGCGAAAGCTGCCAATGTTGGGCGATCGCCCGTTATCTATCCCCACCGTCAAATCGAACGAGTCGGCCTCGGTGACCTCTACGCGCAGCAGGCTGGTACCCGGCTGCACACCAGCCTGCAAATCGGCAGAGACCGTGTCAATTAGCGGGTCAATTTGCAGCCGCTGCAAACCAGCTAACAGCTCATCGGCATTGATAGGCGGCTGCGCGGCTAGGCCAAGGCGACTGCGAATATAGGCCGGATTCAGCCGCCGAGTACCCACAATCTCAATTTCTTCAATCACCCCTTCAATCACCTGAACAGTAACTACACCCTCCTCTAGAGTCTGCGGCGGGATGAAGGCCCCGGAAGTGAGAAAGCCTGCATCTACGTATCGCTGAGTCACCGCAGAGCGCAGCTGCAGCAGCTCATTGAAAGTCACTGGCCGGTCGATATACTGCGCAAATAGCTCGGCAAAATCTTCATTGGTAAAAACCGTGCTGCCCTCAAGCTCGATCCCGCTGACGACAAAAGTCTCTTCAGGGCCGCTGGTAACACCGCCTGGCGTATTGGCCCCATCCGGGTCACCTAGCAGCTCATCGACCGGTGGCAGCTGAGGTAGGGGCATATCCGGTAGGGTCTCAGTGGGCCGAACAGGGGATACATCGGCAGGGGGAAGCGGCTCGCTGGGTATGGTTTCTGGCGGCAGCGAAGGCGGCAGGTTGACCTGGGAAACCGTCTGGGCTTGAGCCGCAGAAAAAACTTTTGCAGGGGCTGCCCATGCGATCGCCAAAAAGCTGAATGTGAATAACCTAAATAGCGAGAAACGTGAGGGAGTCATGGTAGCAGCAGCGCAAAGAAGCTTCATCCTGTAAGATTCCCGAATCATCAACTTTCGTCCACAGATCATCCTCTCATCACCCGTTACAAGTTGACCTTCTGGTGGCTGTTGACGTCATATGGGTGATAGATAACGCCCGCAAGGTCCTAACGGGAAATCAGCACCGCCCGCAAACCTGCAGCATCAGCCCCCACGTAGTCTTCCGATCGACTATCCCCGACGTGCCAAGCTTCTTGAGCAGTGCATTGGTGCTTCGCCAAAGCCACCTGAAAAATCTTGGGTGAGGGTTTGGCAGCGCCCACTTCAGTCGAAATGGTCACCGACTGAAAATAATTGGCCAGACCCAAAACGCTCAAAACCCGGTACAGGCGAGAGTCAAAATTAGAAATTACCCCCAGGCCTATCCCCATCCTGTGCCATCGATTCAGAGATGCCAGCGTATCTGGATAGACCTGCCAAGGCGCGCTGGTTTCAAAGTATCCGTAGAGCCCTGCGTAAAACGTGTCGAAGTCTTCAAACTTACCGAGGGCTCCCACCCGCTCAAAGGTTTCAGCAACGATGGCCTTCCACCAGCGGTACTCCAGCTCTGGAATAGCCGAGGCGACAGCATTGGGAAACGCCAATCTTTCAGCAGCCGTAAAGCTCTGATAAAACGCCCGGTTGACCGCTTGCGGATCTGTATTTACCTGAGCGGTTCGCGCTAGGCCGCTATATAGCTCACCAACGCTACCTTTTACCCCAAACAGGGTACCGAAGGCATCTAAAAAGATTACTTTTGGCAGCGTCTGCGAAGCGGAAGAAGAAAGCATGTATGAAAAAGTACGAATAATGCATTATGACTGGTGATGTCGAATATACTGACATGCCACTCGTCATAATTCATACTTCAACACTTTTTTCGGTGCTATTTCGGTACTATTTTCCCGTTTTGACGAGCAAATCCTGAACCGGTTGGGTCAACCAGTTGAGCCCGACTCGAATCTGATGCTCTAGCGTAGGCATGCGATAGAGGTACGTCAATCGCCTGGCAACGTGGGCCAAGCTACCATCCAGCTTGATGCCGAGCCCAGTCAGCGTCGCATTATCGCTGCCAAGGGTCATCATCTCACCTAAGTGCTGATAGCGGAACGGTAGCAAGGGCCGACCGGTCAGCCCTGCCCAAATATTCCAAGCAGCGTAGTCTGCCTGCTGCAGAGCCGCCTGCGCCGTCGGCGGGACGCTCTGCCCCGCAGCGTCCAATCCATCTGCCAGGTCTCCCAGCGCAAATATTGTTGGATAGCCAGTGACTTGCAGAGTCGGTTCAATGGTGAACTGCCTGCGCTGGTTGCGAGGCAGATCGAGTGCATCTAGGGCGGGGCTCACTTTGCTACCCACTGTCCACAGCACAATATCGACTGGAATGGTGTCAATTTTGTCCTTGTACTCTAGGGAAATGGAGTCTGCGGTGACGTCTGTAACGGTAGTCTCGTAATCGACCCACACATTCTTTTCGCTGAGCGCTTTTTTAGCGGCTGCTTGGTTAAAGTCTGGCGAAGTCTGCAAGATGCTACCCGCTCGCTCGACGATGCGAACACGGCCCTTTTCACCCAGACGCTCTGCTACTTTGCAGGCAATCTCTACACCGCTGTAGCCACCACCGACGACAGCAACCCGAATTTTGTCAGGGTCAGCAGCTTCCAACTGTCTCAACCGTTCTTTGAGCCGGTAGGCATCTTCTAGCGTGCGGAATGGGATGGCGTGCTCAGCAACACCAGGGGCCATGTCCATTGGCGTTTCTCCGCCAAGTGCCAGCACTATCCGGTCGTAGGTTAGGCGCTGACCGTCTGTCAGGGCTACAGTTTGGGCGTCAGTATCAATGCTGTCTACACCGCTCTGGTGGAAGCGAACACCCGTATTCGCTAGGAGTTCTTCGTAGGGAGGGGCGATTTCCCAAGTTTGGAGTTCACCGGTCACAAGTTCGTAGAGCAGCGGGGCAAAGACAAAGCGATCGCGCTGATCGACTAGCACAATATCGGGCTGCGTATCGTCCCAGTTGAGCTTGCTGAGCGCAAGGGCCGTGTAGAGACCGCCAAAGCCACCACCGAGGATACAAATAGACTGGGACATAAAGGAGCATAAATCTAACAGATTCAGGATAACGCGTTGGCTAGAACGGTGCCTGCCAAAACCCCATGATGAGTCGTAGAATCACTCTGAGGACATAGCAAGGACATAGCAAAGTCCCCTTATTCCCACTCGTTGAAATCCTGCGAATAGGGATTTTCGACGTAGGTATTTTGGTAGGCCTGCTGATTGCTAAAGGAAGAGCGATCGCGCCCTTTTCCCTTCGAATCTTGCCAGGCTGCCCCCATCCCTTTAAAAATACCTCGCCCTACCAGGCCAATTCCCCGGCCAAGCACCTCAGTGAGCACGTATACAACGCTGCTACCCACCAAAGAGATAGCCGCCCGCAGGCGAGGCGAAAGGGCATCTCGAGTTTCCATCGCAAGGGTCACCACCAGCGGAATGCCCCTGAGACGGTCTAGCTCAGCCCGCCGTGGCGCATAAATAGAAGAGCGATTGATGCCGCCAGGCGTCAGAGTAAAGAGGCTGTAGCGACTCTCAAAAATGGCTTTGGGCTCATTCACCAGCCGGTCCATACGGTAGCGCCATGAGAGATCATTGCGAAAGCGCTCTATCTCCCGAGAAGACATCAGACGGCTAGTGTAAAGACTTTTTTTAATGGGTTCGGTATCGGCTAGCCGGTTCAACAACGGCTGAATCACCGCATTTGCCACCTGAATCATCAAATTTTCTAGCAGACGCTCACTGTAGGCGATCGCCTGGGGGGTACTTGCCATGTAGGGCGCACTCTCAATCACCATTGCCTCTTGAAATAGCCAGTGGCCAAACAGTTCAGGCACCAGCGGAATTCTGTCTAAAATTTGCGCCTCGACCACGGGCTGCTCGCGCTTCAAGATAGTCACAACTTCTTCTTCTACATTGCCGACCCGCACCGTGTAATATTTGCCAAAAAAGTCTGTACTCACTGCATCCCAAAGATCGCGAATTACTCTGGTTGCCCGCGTAGAAAGCTGTCCTGGCTGCAAGTCAGAAGCTCGCAGATCCGCGAGTAAGTCTTCTAACTGACGCAGCACCAAATACAACAATTCCAATTTTTTGTCAGGGCGCAGAATATCGATTTCTAGGGGGCAGTCGCTAATATTTTTGAGCGGACGCTGTAGCTTGGCAAATACACCTTCGAAAACGGCATTCTGCACATCGCCTGCAGGACCTTGCAAGCCTCCCGACTGACGCGCCTCTATCGCTGCGACGGCAGCAGTCGCAGTAGGAATCAGCGCATCGCGATCTAGATATCGCGCGGCAGTCCTGTCGGCATAGCTACCGCCATACTGCCCCTGGGCAAACCGAATCCAGTCTGTGCTGGCCGAACGACGAGGAGGACCAGCACCCGTTCCGACCATCTGCGCCTCGGCTGCGCCGGACTCAAATTGGGGCGTCCGCCAAAGTGCAGCCATCAGCCACCTAGCGGCAATGAGTTCTCTCTTTTTACCCTCTAGCACCGCCTGATTTAGCCAGGAAGCTGTCTGCTGCCTAGCCCTTTCCACCTCTGAGAGTGACTGGTTTATCTGCCGCATGCCTGATAGCCGCATACTGATCCGCATCGCGGTGAGAGGCCCTGGAATATCACTCAGGCGAGACAGTGAAGCAGCGCGATTTTGTCCTGATTGCGTGTCGGGTTGAATATTCGATTGAACATCGGATTGAACAGATTGCGATCGCTCTCTATTCTTGGCTAACTCTGATTGTGCCGCTGAAGCTGAACCTGGGGTATTGCCACTTGCAACAAGTCCTGCTGACGTCTGACGGATCAGCTGAGCTAGCCGCCTTACCGACATACTCCGAGTACCGTAGGCATTTGCGCCCATACGTTCGGCAGCCGCCTGCAAAACCGGTTCAGCCTGGGCACTCAAAACAAGCACTGGCAAGCTAGGAAAAGACTCTTTCAGCTGTTGGCAAAGCGTCAGCCCAGGCAGGCTACCCGGTTCTTTAGCCCCCATACCCAGGTCCAGCAAGACCAAATCAATCGGGGGGGCTGGCGGCTCACCTTTTCTCCGGAGGGACGGGTCGTCTAATGATTGTTGATAGCGGCTAAAGCGCGATCGCACATCTGATAGCGCATCAGCGGCGGTTCCTGCTTCTGAAACCACCGTAAAATCTCCTTGCTGCTCCAGCCACACCTTCAAGCCCAGGCGAAAAACAGGGTCTTCGTCAACCAGCATTAGTTGAATGGGGCGATCGCTCATCAGGGCCTAGGTGACTTTCATAGCTGAATTGGCCTTGGCTAAATTGGCCATGGCTGAATTGACGTTTATTCTATAGCATCGGTTACGCTGCTTTAGCTGCCGCGCCATCGCTAAGCGCATCCTTGCTAAAACCCATCATCGTAATAATCTTCGCCATAGTATTCGCCACTGCTGTAGCCATCATCGTAATAGCCATCATCGTAATAGCCATCATCGTAGGGCGCGCGCTCAGTAAAGCTGTCGTCGTTGAAGCCATCGCTCTGCGCAGGCGCATCCAATGACCAGATATAGGCCCTTTCCTCATCCCAAATGGCAATACTTGCGCGGGCCTCACCATACAGCGCTCTGCCAGGTGCAATCTGAGCAGCTACATCAATCGCTGCACTCAGGCTGCCAATAGCCGCTAGGTTTTGCGCCTCGATCAAGATCGGCCGGTCTTCGATGATTTGCAGCTCCTCGGTCCAGTCTTCAACAGCTGTTTGAGCCTCTGCATACAGCGCTCTGCCGGTTTGGACTTTCTTAGCTTCGGCGATCGCCTCACTCAATTCACCCGCATCAGCCAGCGCCTGAGCTTTTTTCAAGATGGGCTGGTCTTCAATAATCTCTATCCGATCTGCCCACTCGGCAATGTAAGTTTGCCCTTCTACGCGCAGTGCCCTGCCCTGCTCAACTTTGGCAGCTTGAGCGATCGCCGCCTGCAAATTGCGCTTACCGCCCGCCGTTGCTAGCCGAACCGCCTCGGTCAAAATAGGCCGGTCCTCTAGCCGCTCAATCTCTTTTTTCCAGTGGGAAACCAGCGTTTGCGCCTGCAGCCTTTGAGGGCGCTCTTGGGTAATTTGTTCAGCTTCTGCGATCGCCCAACGGTAGGTCACATCCTGTCCGACATTGGCCAGGGTGCTGGCATACTGCAGCTGCACCATGTCGTCGAGCTTTTTCTGCCACTTGGTCAGGCTGTCTTGGGCCTCAATGTGAAAGGGGCTGTCGGGCGAAATCCGCTGCACGGCCTGAATCGCTTCTAGCAAGTTGTAGATTTGGCCGTAGGAGGGGGCCCACTGGTCGTAGGGGTCATTCGCTAGCCGCTTGGCGTGGCCGAAGCTAATGAGGTCCTTAGCTTCGGCAGTATTGGCCATATCGGGTGGCACCAGCTGAACCACTGCGATCGCCGCCTCAATATCCTCTTCTTCCCACTTCTTGAAGCTGTACTGCAGCACCTGCTCAGCCCACTGGTTAATTTCTGCTTTAGATTCCGACCAAGCAGATGTTTCGAGGTTAATGCCTTTGGTCAGCGCCAGGGCTTCGCCTAGCTTCTCAAGGTCGCCTGTCTCAACCAGTTCACGGGCTTTATCTAGTCGGACACGGGCCGTTTGCTCACGGTCAATTTTGGCCCTTAGCTGATCGTGACGGGTGCGCACCCAGTAGTTGCTGTTGAGGATTTTTAGCCTCTGCAGGTCCCGCCGGGCAGCGACCCAATCGCGGGCCTTGATGGCTTTGGCCACCTCTTTCTCGATGTCCTTACCGACGGTCCACTCCTTTTCCCAAGTGGCGATCGCGCTTTTCACCTGGGGATAAATTGCCACCCGATCAGGAATGCGCTCTGCCAGCGCCAGCGCCCGTCGCATCTGCCCCTGCTGAGCCATATTCTCTAGCTCTACCAGCAGCGCCTGCGACCAGCGATTCATCAGCCGGTTTGCTTCTTCATATTGAGGATGGTTCGGACGCCACGGCTCTACCAGCTCGATGGCTTCAATCAGCGCCTGCGCAGAGCCCGACTGCACGCTAGCCTGCGCACAGAGTAGCCGCTCACTGTCCGACCCCAAGCCCGACGCCAGCTGTCCGCAGTCAGGCAGGGGCGGATTTTGAGTCATTACCGTGACGGCTCTAAGGCTGACTCCGCCCACCGTCGCCAGAATAGCCGTCCACACTAGGGGCCAAATAAAGCCAGAGAGGCGGTTGCGAATGCGTTGGCCAAGCAAGCGGCGGCCAGAGGAAGGAGAGGGCGGGATAGATGTCATGTATTGCGAGCCCCGGCAGCGGCTAGTGCGGTAGGTGGCTTAAAGCCGTGGTGAAGTCAAAGAAATCAAATTTGTAAAATCAAGTTAGCGAAGTCAAATCAGTGAAATCAAAAAACCCTGATGAACGTAAGCCACCCTACGATTCCCGCAAGCTGGCGACTTCTCCCAAAGAACGCTCAGAAGAACGCTCAGACAAATCACAGACAAAATCGCAGAATATGCTCGATTTTTTGCTGCCATTGTAGAGGGAATCGGCCCTTATCGCACCGCTTTCATCAGATTATTTTTATGGCTTGTGCGATCGCGCCCGAAGGCCACCCTAAGCCTTGAATCTTTCTTGAAGCATGGTGAAGAGCGATCGCATCCCCATGGCCTCTCCGCCCTCTGGCCTACCCGGCTGGCTGCGAGTGTTGTACGCCATAAAATCAATATGAATCCAAGGCGTCTGACCCTGTACAAATTCTCGGAGGAATAACGCTGCTGTAATAGAGCCGCCATAGGACGTACTCGAAATGTTGTTGATATCAGCAACTTTGCTATCAAGCATGGAGCGATAAGGTTCATGCAGAGGAAGCTGCCAGAGTGGATCGTTCATCTCTGTACCCGCTTTCAGCAAGGCCTGAGCCGTGGGCTGATCGTTACAAAACAGCGCTGCAATCTCTGCGCCGACAGCAACCCGGGCCGCCCCGGTCAGCGTGGCACAGTCAATCAGCATCTCTGGCGACTCACTACTCGCTTCTGTCAGCGCGTCCGCCAGTACCAAGCGACCTTCCGCATCCGTATTGCCAATTTCTACGGTGGTGCCCTGCCGCGATGTGAGGATGTCCGAAGGCCGGGTGGCATTGCCAGCAATACTATTTTCTACCGCCGGAATCAGCACCCGCAGCGCCACCGGCAGCTCCAGCTGCATAATCATTCGCGCCAAACCCAGCACCTGTGCCGCACCACCCATATCCTTTTTCATCAGCTTCATGCCCGCTGACGACTTCATATTGTGACCGCCCGTATCGAAGCAGACCCCTTTGCCCACTAAGGTCACCTTGGGCGCTGCAGACTCTCCCCACCGAATATCGATTAGCCTAGGAGCCTGCACGCTAGCCTGGCCAACGGCATACACCATTGGATAGTTGGCCTCTAGCAAATCTGTTCCCACGATTATCTGGCAGCTTGCATCAAAGCGCTCTGCTAGCTGCTGGGCCGCTTCGCCTAGCTGCTGCGGCCCCATATCAAGTGCAGGCGTATTGATTAAGTCGCGCACCAGATAGGTCGCCTCAGCCGTCGCCGTAATGTAGTCCTGGTCTGCGCTGCCGGGAAAAGCCAGCTCGGGCAAGGCATCTGCAATTTGCTTGTAGCGCGTGAACCGATACTGACCCAAGACCCAACCCAAACAAAGCTTGGTCGCAATATCAGAGGGTAAGTCGTCAGCAAGGGTGTATTTTTGAGCGGGCAGGGTGTGAGCTAGCCGTCCCAGGGTCCAGGTATCAAAGTTTTTTGGCTTGCCCACCAAAACGCTATCTAGCTCTCCATCAAAGGAGGGCAGGAGGCAATGCGTACCTGGCCTGCCAGTAAAGCCAGACATCTCCAGCCACACTGACTGGTTGACATAGTCTCTTTTGACCTGTTCTTCGTTAACAAAATGCAGCGGGATAGTGCGGGGCAAGGGCCGATCTCCAAGTCAGATATCCTAAACTCTATATCATGGCTCCCACGCCTTACTATCTGTCAATCACGATTATTGGAAAAGAGCAAAAAAAAGCGACGCCAGAGATTGTCTGGCACCGCTTAAAAAATTTATCCAATCAGTGATGAGAAAGAGCGGATGAAAAGAGCAGTCGGTTACTGAGCTGCAACTTCCGACTTCTGAACGCTCTCAGCTTGGTAGGCCTTCTCCAGGCGCATGATCTGCTTTGCCTTGGTTGTCAACGCTCTCACATCGATGCGGTTTGCAATCAAAGCATCGAAAGAGAAGAGGCCAGGACCATTGACGGTGAGATACAAGAAGCAAGCCGCGTAGATGGCGGACAGCTCAAGGTAGGGGAGGCTAAGGCCTGCAACCTTGATGTGGTGGTACATGGCAACGCACATTGTGCTAAAGAGGCCAAATGCAGCCGGGCGAGTGAAGAGGCCGACCATAACCAAAGGAGACGCAATCAGCTCTGTGTAAGCTGCAACGTAGCTAAGGAAGATGGGAAAGGGCAGACCCAGGTAAGCTACGTACGCCTGAGCAAAGCTCTCGATATCGGCAAGTTTGTCCTGACCGTTGTGGATCATCATCAAACCGAGAACGACGCGGGCGATCGCAAGCGTTGTCTGAGAGGCGAGGTTGGGGTAAACGTTGGGCTTGAATAGCAAGCTAGCGAGGGAAGTGAAATTCATGTGAGGGCGAAATTATTAATGTTTCGAAATACTTATGTAAACAAGTATAACGAAGTCGTGGGGCTTTTGGTTATGCATTAAGGCTTAATTTGCTAGGGTTTCCACATTTTTAAGCCATCCATTCTGCGTGCAATAGCTAAAAAATCGTCCTCAAGACCAGCCTTTTGGTTACTTTTCTTAATTTATTTATTCAGAAAAAACGCAAAGCCTTGGCGCTAGCACATGCTGTGTAAGCGCCACCTTGCAAGCCCCTAGGCTACGGCATTTGCCTACTGCGGCTCATCCAAAGTGAAAGGCACGAAGTCATAGCCTGCACCTGAGCGGGTCCCAGGCTCCACCACGACTAATCGATCTACCTGGCGGCGATCGCCTGACGGCAGAAAATTGATCGGTCCTGTTGCACTATCGACGCTGAAATTATTGTCATCTAGCGCAGCCTTTAAGCCCTCTCGTGTGGCGTCGCCGGTCAGCCCTGCTGCGATCGCAATTACCGCATCGTAAGCAGTGGCCGTCCGCCAGCTCACATCCCCTTTCCATAAATCCCGCGACGTCTCAACAAAATCGCTCACCGTGTCACGGGAGAGCAGGTGCCAGGGGACGGCCACTGTCAGTGCCCGCGCGTCCGGTCCAGTTTCTTCAAGAATGGCTCGATTGTAGAGGTTATTGCCAGCGAGAATCGGCAGCTTGTTCCGGTTGGCCGTAATCACTTCTGCCGACTCATCCATGGTCGCCGGGCTTGCTGCCAACATCAGCGCATCAATTCCCTTCTCTTCTACTTCAGAGAGCACATCTGCTGTGAAGCCGCTATCGGCCATATCGTACTCTTCGACAATATCGCCACCCCAGGCTGTCACAAAGCTGAAGAACTCCTCTCTAAGGGACTCACTGGTCTCACTAGTGGAGTCGTAAAAGACCATCGCCTGGCGATCGTCGTTGTAATAGAGCATGTACGCCGATAGGGCTGCCGCCGCAAAGCTATCGGCGGGCACTGTCCGATAGAGATACGGACTGAGGCCGGAGAGGTCAACGGCTGTACTCACAGGGGTAATGGTCACCAGCTCACCCTGCTCATATATCGGTGCGGTCGCCAGCGTCACATCGCTACTGTAGTGACCGACAACGCCTAATACGGAAGGATCTTCTACCAGGCTGCTGGAAATAGTTTGAGCCAGGTCGACATCGTTCTCATCGTTAATGAGGATCAGCTTCACAGGCAATCCATCAACACCACCACCCCGATTAATATCGTCCTGCGCTTGGGCTGCGCCCCGCAAAATCTCTAGACCAATTGGGCTGGCTTCTCCGGCTGGTGCTATCACAGCAATCGTCAGCGCCCTGTCATCGCCAATGCGCGCATTGCTCCTATATATAAAGCTTTCTGGATCGTTCGGCTGAGATGAAAGCGAGGCATTCAGCGCGGTCACAGCGCCTGCAAAGTTGCTTTGAGCGATCGCTTCAATGCCTTCTTGCTTAGCGTCTGAAGCATCCGGGAAGAGCACATTTTCACCCGCGCTGACCCGCGTTTTGACAGCGTCAGGCAGGGCATCGCTATTGATAATGCTGTTGTTATTGTTGGACTGCAGCTGCACCGTACCTCGCTCGGTAAGTGACCACAGCAAGAGAGAAACACCCCCTACTAGGCCAAAAGCAAGCAGCGTTGCAAAAATGGCAAATCGACTGTCGTTATCTTGCGCCATATCCCAATTAACCTGAGCCCCTCAAGCTGGGCCCTCGACGATTTTCTGCGATGGCACTTTTTCTTGCACTATTTCTGTCACCACCACACGCAAATACCAATATACGGTGTTTCAGCACTCAACTTAATTAAGTGTCAATATTTACATACGCTGTGGGTAACCACTCATTTTTGATATGTTTGGAGCCATAAGGATATTCCTATTCGCAAATAGTAAGGTGGCATGAGCGAGCGATTAGACCGAATTGAAGCTATTTTGGAGCGCGTTGCACAGCAGCAAGAAAAGCAGTCTGAAGAAATAGATACGCTGCTAGGGGTAGTCGCGGCTAACGAGAGAGAAGTACGCGAACTCACGGACAAAAGCAAATACAACGAGCAGCTATTTGAGATTATTAGGGCTGAAGCTCAGGCAGACCGAGACGAAACGCGACGACTTTTTAACGACGCTGTCAGCCAGATGGAGGCAAACCGAGCCGAAATTAGGGCTGAAGCTCAGGCAGACCGGGACGAAACGCGACGACTTTTTAACGATGCTGTCAGCCAGATGGAGGCAAACCGAGCCGAAGATAGAAAACGTTTTGATGCTCAGCAGGAAGTCATACAGCGTCTACTCGTCGAGTTGGTAGAGATGAATCGCGACAATCGTCGGCTGAGCGATCGCGTAGGCAGGATAGAAGCCAGCTAACCATCTGCAGCGAAACGACTAGCTAGAAACGATTACCCAATGACTGCTTTGATGGTCTGATGGTGCTGCGCAACAGGCACCAGGGAATGCGCCGCTATCATGCCGCTGGCAGCAACAGCTGGTAGCCCAATGCCCGGAAAGGTAGAATCACCACAGCACAACAATCCACGAATCGGCGTCTTGGGTCCTGGAAACAGCGCTTTGCCAGCTGCGATCGCTGGACCATAGGTACCTTGGTAGCGTCGCAGGTAGCGCTGGTGCGTCAGCGGCGTACCCGTCAGTGAGAGCGTCGTGCGACTGCGAATATCAGGCATCACCCGCTCTAAGGCTTGCCACAGCACCTCAGCCCGCGCCTCCTTTTGCGCAGCGTAAGCCTGAGAGCCCCTTTCCAGTCCCTGCCATAGCTCGTAGGGTTCGTTGCCCGGCGTATACACATGCACCGTGTGCTTGCCTAGGGGGGCCAACCCAGGGTCCAGCACAGAAGGAATAGAAATCAGGACCAGATTCTGAGGCGCATCAATGCCCTTTTCCCAGTCATTCACCACGATATAGTGGCAGGCCATATCCGCAGGTAAGCCCCTAGCCTCGATGCCAAGGTGCAAGTGCATGAAGCTATGACAAGCCGGTGTGTTCTTCTTTTTTTGGACGAAGCTCTGGGGTAAAACGCCGTTGGGAATAAGCGATAGCGTATCCCAAATAGACGCATTGGAAACCACGGCTCTGGCGGCTTCGATACAGTCGCCGTTGCGCAGCCTTACCCCGGTTGCGCGGCCAGCATGGGTATTGATTTGGGTGACATGCGCGCCGGTCTTTACCTGGCCATCGTGCTTGGTGATGCCACGGACCAGCGCTTCTACTAGAGACGCTGATCCGCCTATCGGATAGTCGAGCTGAACGCCTGGCCGGTACCAGTCGGCAAACATGAAGGCGACTTCTGCTGTGCTGGTGCCGCTAGCGGGTAGCCCAGAGAGCAGAAAGCACAGCATGTCTAGCCAGTTTCGAATAAAGCGATCACTAATGACACCATCGACAATGCGGCTAAAAGGCCCTGTTAACTTAACCGTATTTGCCGTGTGTCGTAGCAGCTGAGGGACGAAAGGCGCAGCCGTTCGCAGCGCCCCCCAGTCGAACCGTACAGCCGCGGTGGGCAAGGCCACAGCAGCACTCGCCAAGGGCTTCATCACCCGCTGCAACTCACGCCATTCTCTCTCAGCAGCGGGTCCCCGCAGCTGAGAGAGCACTTCACAAAACTGGTCAGCTCCGACCGTCGTGCTAAAGTCACCTTCTGGCAGGCGACACCCCCAAGTGTCGTAGTTCGCCCACGACAGATCTTCATCAATCACATCGAGCACTTGGCGCAGCGGATTGGGAGAAGGACTGTAGGACAGGCCTGAATATAGAGAAGGTCCCGAATCGAAGTGATGGCCTTCGCGAACAAACCCGTGGGCTGCGCCGCCGATGAGGGTATGGCTCTCACATACAGTCACCTTCAGGCCGTAGTGCGCAAGTAGAGCCGCGCAGCAAAGCCCCCCTACACCACTCCCAATGACAACAACATCGGTTTTTTCTGTAGTCATTTTGTTTTTTACGCTTACTTCCTTATGAGAGGCAGCTCGCTATCCGAGTTTGGCCAGTTTCTCTTCTTCTTTGGCACGAAAACCCACCATAACGGCCTCACCATCTTTCTCAAATAGGGGCCGCTTAAGCAGCATGGCATCCTTGGAAAACGCCTTTGTCCACTGGGCATCGCTCCATTCTTTTTTCTCTTCCCCCAGCGCCCTGTAAGACAGACCGGAAGTATTTCGCATAGGCCGAGCAGTCAGCGCAGAAACCCATTTCTCAATCTGTGCTTTGGTAGGTGGCTGCTCTTTAGTATTGATAAATTCGTAGGCAATATCATTCTCTTCTAACCAGGCCATTGCCTTTTTGCAGGTGCCACAGTTGGGGATGCCGTAAACGATTAAACTCATGACTTTGAAATTGAAACTGTCGTCGAAATGTTGGGCTAAAGGGAGTTGGCTGAAGGCATTTAAATCCTATCGCCTTTTGAGACGTTAAGTCTGAAAAGAATATCGCATGGACTATTGCATAGGTGCATCGCCTGCTGCACCTTCGGCAGGTGAAGAGCCTTCTGTTGGCATATCTTCTGTTGTGACATTGGGTGTTATGACATCAGGCGGAACCAGCATCTCGGCGGTGAGGGTATCCACAAAATACAGTGGCGATGACGGCTGGCCTGTCTGCACAATTAACGCCTCGTCAATCGCATCTTGATAAATTAGGTTTTGGTCAACTTCAGCCTGTACAAAGCCCAAGCTCAAAGACTTTAAATAGCTGTTCACGAGGGGAAGATCAGCGCTTACTAAACCGTTACTGCCGGGTGCGGTGTCTAGGCCCGGTTCTGCAATCTCTTCATAGAGATGGGAGCCTTCCTGAATCAGCGCGAGGTAATGATCAATATCTGCAGCGCCGGACTGATTAAGCCAGGTGAAAGGCTGAATTTGCTCTAGGAGGGCGGGCGCGATGGGATCGTTGCCCCCGGATACCAGCAGACTGGGAATGGCAAGCTGTGAGAAGCCAGCTTCCCCAAACAGACTACTCCCAACCGGATTGAGCGCCATAACAGCATCGATCCGGTCGTCTCGGTAGTTGGCGGCAAACTGCTCGGGTGCAAGCAAGGCGGTACACTGCAGCAGCATGGAAGGATTAGCCCCATTGAAAATGAAATCTTCAGAATCGCAGTTAGCCTGCAGCGTCTCAAGGTTTAGCTGAGCGCCCGAAACGGCCAGGGCAGTATAGCCTCCTAATGAATGGCCAATGATTCCTACTCGGGAGAGGTCGAAGCGATTGGCAAAGGGACCATTGCCTGCATTTAGCCGGGTAAGTTCATCTAGCAAAAAAGAGATATCGCGGGGGCGATCGCTAAATTCGAGCGGTTCTGCAATCTCACTTTCTCGGCCACGCAGTAGCGCATTCAGCTGGGTACGGTTGCTGCCTGGATGGTCGAGGGCCACGACGGCATAGCCATGGCTAGCGAGATGTTCTGACATGGGAATAAACCCTTTGCGATCGCCCGCCAATCCATGGGAAATCAGCACAACGGCAGCGGCAGGCGCATCGGCAGGCAAATAGACATCGGTGAGGATTTCGCGATCGCGCTCATCATCTACCACAGTTAGCGTCTGCGCTGTCACCGTATAGGGACCGGGCTGGGCAAAGGTTTCCAGCGATGGCACAGACGCCCGAAGCAGGGTAGAAGGTGCGCTCTGTGCCCGAATAGCCGCGATCGCATTATCGGTATCTTCGATGAGGCCAGTCACCGAGTTAAACAGGCGAAAGGCTCGCTGAGAATCGACCCGCACAGCCCCCGTAGGAAACTGCTCAAGCGCGCCTAGCAAGGTGAAGCCCTCTGGCTCAGCAGCCGCCAAGACCAGGGCGCTCCGCAGCGCTTTGGCCCCGGACCGACGCCCCTGGGTTTGGATCACCTGGCCAGCAGAACGCAGAATATTCGCGCCGATGGCAGAGTGCAAAAACTGAGACATTTGCACCGGGTCAATGTCTCTGCGCAACCGCAGGGCCTGGCGAAATTGAGACTGCTGCTCCCCATTCAAAAATCTAAAATACGGCGCTAACTCACTACCCACCTCTCCTGTCTCTGCGTAGGTTCTCAGCGTTTCAAGGCTGCTCGAAATTTCCACAATGCCATAGGTCAAAATCACTCGCTCCGCCGCCATAGCTGGCTTTTGTAGCACGATCGGTAGCGCGCCGCCCAAGCAGAGTCCACCCAAGCAACTCAAAACACGCAAATTGCTCAAAGCACGACGCCAAATGCGGGGATGAGAGCCTGCTAGAGCACGGCGAACAGAAAAAGTCATCGAGCGCCTCCATGAAAAGAACGAGATAAAAAACTAATAGCAGCACCCAGCTTGAAAAGTTTACTAAACGGGTTAGTTTAGTCAGTGTAATTCTATCGAAAGAAACTGCTTTTATCGTGCCTATTGTGGCTCTCCAGTTTTATACCCGAAGACTCACCTGAGATACACCTTCCCGTAGACCTTTCTGCTCGTGCAGCCAAATATCTTGAGCAAATTTAAACCGGCCAAACAGGGATGCGATCGCCTTAAACCCTTGATAGGGCAATCCCGGCTGAGAGATAAAGGCCACCTTCCGCCACTCTGCTAGCTGCATTTTTTGAACAGCTTCTACTTCCGGCTGCCGCTCTGCCTGAATGGCTCGGAAAATATCCGTCAATGCATCTGCGTCCGAAAAATTCTCAGCTGATGCCCCGCCGAATCTGACGAGATGGTTCACCACCACAATCGCATCCCGCAGTGCCATATTGATACCCTGCGCTCGGTTGGGCGCCATTGGGTGCGCCGCATCGCCAATCAGCAAGAGTCCTGGCACGCTCCACTGCGCACAGCAGCCCACCCGCACGTCTAGAAAAATCGGCCCTTCCAGCGCATGCGACTGCTGCCGAAAGTGCCGCGCTAGGTCCGACGGCAGCGCCTGTGCAAACGCCTCAATCCAGTCTTCTGCGGGGCTAGACTTAGTCAGTGATGACTGGCGGTCGCCCTTCTCTACAATCCAGCCAATCTGCAGTCGGTCGTCCCACGAAGGATAAAAGGCAAACTGACGATCCGGCTGCAGGCAGGCCACAAAGGGCGTTTCATGCTTTAGAGAAAGCGGTGCAGGCAGCTTGAACCAGAGCACATCGAACTGAGCGGGAACAGAGGATAGCGTTAGCCCTGCTAGCTTTCGCAGCCGCGAATAGCGGCCATCAGCAGCAATGATGGCATCTGCTACTATCTCTTTGACCTGTCCACTGCACCTGTCTTTTATCTGCAGGCCAGCAACGGTATCACCTGCAGATTCATCCGCCTGGCTGCGCAGTAGGTCAACGACTTGGCAGCCCGGATGAAATTCAAAATTTGGAAACTGCTGCGCTTTTTCAACCATCGCCTTGAGCAGCGCCGTCTGATTGAAGATCTGGGTCGCTAAACCATCTTCCGTCGGCTCGACCACTCGCATCCGCCGCCGACCGCCCACATAAAAATCCCAAGCATCTAGCTGGCGCGAGGCAATTGCTTCAAAGGTCTCTCTAAGGCCCATCTGATGTAGCGCAGCCAAACCAGAAGGCATCAGCCCTTCTCCTCGAAAAGCTCGATCAAATGTTGATTCCTGCTCTACGAGGGTTACCCTAAAGCCGCGCTGAGCTAGCAAAAGCGCTGTCGCGACCCCTGCTGGTCCAGCACCTGCGATCGCAATATGCTTCATAAGTGAATTTCGTCCCAACAAGGGTTAACCTTTTGAAAATAAAGATCTACAGGAGATCGTTGATATGGCAATTAGCAAAGCACAGATCCGAAAATGGCACCGCAGCATTGCCCCCATTATGGTGCTGCCTCTCATTCTGACAGCAATTACCGGTACCACCTTCCAGCTGGCTGTCAACAGCGGCAAAGCATCCAACTTTTTCTGGCTGCTAGAAATTCACAAAGGACACTACGGTCCCCTTGATCTCTCGTTTGTTTACCCATTCTTAAACGGACTTGGGCTCCTAGTGCTAGTGTTTACTGGACTGACCATGTGGCTACAAACCCGTAGGCCAAAGAAAAAAGCTCAGAGCCAAAGCTCAGCAGATTAATCCCTTTACGCTTTTACATCTTTGCCCAAATGCTCAATCACGAACGTTCAACAACGAATATCTAGTAAAGTCTATTTTTTGAGGCTATGCCATGTCCGTGAACGCTGCTCCGCCCTCATCCACACCCAAAGAGATTCTGGTTGCCATGCTACCGTTTCTAAAAGTGGCAGCCACCTATGCTCAGCAAATTCAGCACCGCATCGCCACCCACCCCGACAAATACGATGGCGACAATCTCTTTGCCAACGCGCTGACCGACGCGGATCTCTCTATTCAGACTTTTGTTGAAGTGACGCTGCTGGCCAAGTTTCCAACCGTACGTTTCTACGGGGAAGAATACGAAAAAACCTACAACACAAAGTACTTTCGAGCCATTGATCTGGGGCCGCAGGGCGATTTCCTAGTCACCCTCGATCCAATCGATGGGACCCGTTACTACAAGGATGGTCATCCTAACTATCTGGTAATGATGACTATCATCAATGCGGATGGGTTTGAAGCGGCGATCGCACTTCGTCCTGCCGATAACTGCTACTACTACAGCCTGCGCAATCAGGGCACCTTCATCGGCACGATGGCTGACGGCCTAGACGAGTGCAAGCCGCTAAAGATAGACAACCCAGGCGATAAAGTGGTCTTGGGAACGGCCCTGAGCCCGCTGGCACCTATGGTGCGATCGCACTTTCCCGTCGTTGATCTCAAAACAGAATATTCTGCCGACACCCCTATCCCACCGATCAACGGTCTCTTCACCGGTGAGGTCGCAGGCGTTATTTTAGCCAGCGCCCAGTTTATTGATACAGCAGCACTTGCCTGGATGGCCTCAGAAATGGGCTACTGCCTCACCACCTACGATGGCAAACCGCTCCCACCGCCTTCTGCCTGCCAAGGCTACCGACAAAAAGAAATCATTGTTTCTGCCACAGACGATATGCAGAAGAAACTCATCGAGATCATGCAATCTGCAACAAAGTGAGCTAGTCAGCAGATAGCTTTCGTTTTCTCATCCGCAGCACTTGCAGGGTTCATCGTAGTGACGGCTATCTGGCTGAAGGGGCTTGAAAGCCCTGCGTAGATTGTGAAAATGGTAAAACAGTCGCCAGACAAAGAGAACTGTCACTGACACAATTGCAGCTGACTGCCCTAGCCACAGGCCAACAGGACCCATGCCGAAAACAAACACAAATAAATAGCTGCTACTCAGCCCAATCCCCCAGTAGCCAAGAATGTTTAATATCATCGGCACTCGCGTGTCTTGCAGGCCTTGCAGCGCGCCGTACACCGCTTTTTGGATGCCGTCTAGCACTTGAGCGATCGCAGCAATCGTCAGGAGGGGTGTCGCTATGGCCACAATCTCTCTATTCTCAGGGCGATTCACATCCAAATAGAGACCAATCACCTGCCTCGGCAAATACAAAAACAATGCCGATATGCCCACCATCAGCAACAGCGTTACACTCACGCTGACCTCAGTCGCCTGTACGATACCCTGCCGGTGACGGCGACCGAGCCACTGCCCCACGCGTACCGTCGTTGCGAACGAAATGCCAAGCGGCACCATAAACGCAACAACAATGGTTTGCAGCACAAGCTGGTGTGCAGCTAAAGCTGCCGTTCCCAACCAGCCCATCCACAGCGTAATGACCATAAAAAAGCCCGACTCTAACCCGGAAAACAAACCGATGGGCACCCCTACCCACGCCAACTGCATAAGCGTGCGAGGCCGCAGCCGATGTAGCGACTGAAAAAAGGCATAGGGCCGCAGTGACGGATGCCATACAACGTAGGCAGCCAACCCAAAGAACATACCGCACCAAGCGAGCACAGTTGCTAGGGCCAACCCCTGCAGCCCTAACGCTGGCAGACCCCACTTACCAAAACCCAATGCATAGTTACCAGCAATGTTGAAAGCGGTACCAATGCCAATAATCACCATCACAGGGCGGGCAACAGACAGCGCAGAGACCGCAGATCGCAGCACGGCAAACGCCGTAACGGGCAACAAACTCCACAACACTGTATTGAGGTAGCTGCTGGCCAACTTGGCAACCTGCGCATCTTGGCCAGTGCTCAACAAAATATCGCCCGAATAACCCATCCCAATCATCAGCGGAATCGACACCAGCAGCGACAGCCACAACCCCTGCCGAACAAGCCGTTGAATGCGCCGAGTGTGACCTGCCCCAAACGCTTCAGCCACCAGCGGACTCACCCCCATCACGGTGCCCGTAACCGTGGTCATTACAGCCAAAAAGATAATCGCCGCAAGACCGCCTGCGGCCAGTGACTCTGACCCCATCCGACCCATCATAATCGTGTCGGCAAAGCCAGTAGCAGACTGGGCTACCTGAGCACCGGCTAGTGGAACAGCCAGTTTGAAAAATTCTCTGAGTTCACTGCGGAGCGAACCAGTTAGGCAAACAGCAATTGTCATCGTTCTGTTTGATTTATTTGAATCGTGTTTTTGAAGCGTCATATCGTGTTTTTGAAGCGTCATTTAGAAACGAAAAAGATCGAGCCAATAGTGAACAAAATACTCGCGCTCAGGTGGAGAACAGAAGAAAAAGAAACACTTTGCAGATTTTCCAAAACGCCATCTACAACAAACATGAATGACCCAATGATAAATAGCCAGCTTGCGAGCAACTCACGGCGAAGGAATAGGAAAAAAGGGAGACAACGCAGGTACAACCCTGTCTCCTCTTTATTGCCATCTGAACACAGAAAGGGCGTCATGAATATTTACCTATCGACTACAATCAAAAGGTAAACAACTGTGACGGGTTTGCCTGTCAAAACCGTGCGGGTTTGTCAAAATCCTGCTGTCAAATTCTGGCTTGTGGCCAAGACCCAGCTATGACTGAGCTGCTATCTTCGACATCGGTAAAGTCTTCACCTATTTTGACCAGCCAGTCGCTGGGCTGGGATCCCCTGCTGGTAGAGGAGTATCATCTGCCGCCAGCACAAGTGGATATGGACGGCGGCGCCTTGGGGCATTCCATCGCACTGTGCTTATCACCTCAGCCCTACCGTATTCATCAGGCTGTCGGCAGACATCGCTATACAGGGCTCTACTCCAGGGGAGATATCTGCATCATGCCCCTGCACGTGCCATCGTCTTATCGAACCGAAGGAGAAGATCACTACTTGAACATTCAGCTGCCGACTACGTTTCTTGAAATTGTTGCAGAGCAGGCTGCTGAGGCAGATATTCAATGTTTAGAGCTTGTCACTGAGTTTCGAACCCGCGATGCACAGCTCGAGCAAACCATCATGATGCTAAGAGCCGAACTGCACAAGGGCGGCGGCTGGGTGGGTCAGCTGTACGTAGAGTCGCTAGCTAACGTGCTGGCGGTGCATCTGCTGCGCCAGTATTCAGCAGGGCGATCACACCTCATCCAAGAATATTCTGGCGGCTTGGGTGATCGCCGACTCTTGCAAGTATCAGACTATATTCAGGCCAACCTGGATAGATCCATCAAGTTGGCAGATCTGGCCATTGTGGCGGGTATGAGCCAATATCACTTTAGCCGCCTGTTCAAGCGCTCTACCGGGCGATCACCCCACCAATACGTCACGCACCAGCGAGTCGAAAAAGCAAAACATCTTCTGATGGGTTCAAAGCGGTCACTTTCAGAGATTGCCTTCGCATGCGGATTTAACAGTCAGAGCCACTTCGGTAAATCCTTTCGAGAACTGACCGGGACGACGCCAGGCAGGTTTCGGCAACAGCAATAGTTTTGTTGCTTATAGCGATACTCTCAGAGAGCTTGTGAGATCGCCCTGCAGACATAGCAAGTACAGGTTGGCTGCAAGTCCGCTGCTTGCCTAACCGACAAACAGCGGACTAGAAGAAACGTCGCTTTAGCCTTCGCCACCTTCGCCGCCTTCACCACCTTCGCCGCCCTCGCCGCCTTCACCACCTTCGCCGCCCTCCTCTATAGGCTCTTCCACAGGAGCACCTTCTCCCTCGATGGCTTCGCCACCTTCAGGGGCAGGGCCGCCACAGGCAGTTACTAGCGTTGCTGCAAGTCCTAGAGATAAGAAGAGTTCTGTTGCCTTTAGCTTCTTTTTCATGGTTCTATTACCGAGAATGATTAATGTTAATCAGTTTACAGCTGATGATATCTAATATCAATAGCGATGAACAATGAACGCGGGCTCTTATTGTTTTTCCAGCGACAAAGTTTAGAAATAAAAGCTTAGTTAGCCCTGTTTAATAAAATGTTGCATAGTCTCGCGCTAAAGAGGCCCCCGTCCCCAATGCTGGGGCTCTGAGACAAGATGTATCGCCACACAATGCCTTTTATAAATAATTAGTCGGCCTACTTAATCAGGCTTTTCAGAGGCTAAGTCATTTGTAGATGCTCCTTTCATTTCGTCGATTTCCAATAGGCTTACAATCGTGCTGGCAACCGGGATAGAGAGAAATATTCCCAGTATGCCAGCGATTCGAGCGCCTACAATCAGCGCAAAAAACATCACCACCGGATTAATATTTAGTGAATCACGCATGATTCGAGGGAGCAGTAGGTTTTCTTCCACCTGTTGCAATAGTACGCAGATCACCGCAGACTGGAAAGCTAACAGAATGCTTTGCGACAGTAAAAACAACGAAACAAGACCAATTCCCAGCGTTGCACCAATTCCAGGAATTAGATCGAACACGCCAGCAATAACGGCCAGCGTCAGCGCGTAAGGGACCTTAAAAACAAGAAAGACTAAAAATGTAGACACCCCAAAGAAAACAGATAGCAGTAGCCGTCCCCAAAAAAAGCCTAAAAGACTTTCCTGTACGGTCTCTGTCACCCTCAAGCGCTGACCAGGCGGCAGCGTTCTGATAAACAGTTGCCAGAGCCTCGCACCATCCAACAACATAAAAAGAGTCACTACTGCAATCAAAATAGAATGCAGAAAGTTAGTGAGTAACGCCTGTAATAAGCCGATGCCAGCGCCTAGCAGCCCTGCTGTCTGGTCGCGTAGCTGCGCGCCTAGAGACTGCAAGTCGACCTGCAAATCCCATCGCTGTAGGGTTTGCTCTAGGGCTTCCACACGTGGCGTCAGCGAGGTTAAAAAATCAGTGAGATTATCGATTAAAGGTTGTCCCTGAGAAAGAACGGCTAGGCCAATGGTAGCGACCATGCCACCAATCACGGTCAGTGCCACGGTAAAAACAACAACAACAGCAAAATTGTGACCGACAAACCGCCGCAGCCAGCGGACAGGATAGCTCAGTAAGAAAGCCAGAATTGCTGAGGAGGTAAAGATGACTACCACAATCTGAAAATAGTTCAGTAGCTCTATCGCAGCCCATCCACAAGCAAACAGCAACAGATATCGCAGCAGCGAAGAAGTGCTGAAATATTGCCAAAGCGGATGATCTTCCATAGACAGCTAATCGACCTGCTTGGAGGTGAGTGAGTCGGTAGTCGAGTCTGATTTGGGTTCTTGGACCAGAACGTAGGGCTGCACAATGAGCGAGGTAAAGTGCTTATTTTGACTGCTCCAGGCTATCAGCTGATCGGCATCGGGCTTGATAATCAGCTGCTCAGTAATCCAGCGCTGTACGGCTTGGGTATTGTTGGATGCGATCGCAACCCCCACATCAGCCAAGTCCAGCTGCTCATTCACCACCACGACGGCATCTCTCTGCACATGGGGCTTCAGCCATGCCCACTGCACCGGTCCCATCATATCTATCAGCTCTGCCCGCAAATCCCCTGCCATAGCTAAGTTCCTACGTCTCCTGTATCTATCGTACTACCGGCCCAATTCGTGCAGCGCATGAATTTCATCCGTGCAGCGCTGCGTGACCGCCCGTAGCTCATCTTTGTCTTTAGTCATTGGCGGTGGAATCACTTCGCCGATTCGGATGGTTACGGGCACCGGCCTCGGTAGCGCGCTCCCTTTCTTAAGAATCTTTTCTGTCCCCCACAAACTTACAGGCAGCAGAGGCACCTGAGCCTTCGCCGCAATTAGCGCAGCTCCCAGCTTGGGGTGGGGAATGCGAGCATCCGGTGTTCGTACACCCTCCAAAAAAATGCCCACGGTCCAGCCTTTTTCAAGCTGTTTTATCGCCTCGCGAATCGCGCTGCGATCGGCAGCTCCCCGCTTCACTGGATAGGCTCCATAAGCTCGAATCGCAGATGCCAACACCGGCACCTTAAACAAAGGTTCCTTCGCCATAAAAGACACCGGCCTTCGCACACAGCTCGACAGCAGCGGCGGGTCAAAATTGCTCGCGTGGTTCGCAACGACAATCAAAGGTCCAGACATCGGCACTTGCTTTGCGCCATAAATACGTCCACGCAGATAGCCATGCAGCACAGGACTCACCACAGACCATTTAAAGAGATGGTAGAGCGCTAGGCTAATAAAAGGTTCACGGTCTTGAGCCATTGTTCTTCTCAGTCAGCGCTCCTCCATCAGCCGTTCACAGCTTCGACAGTAGGCACATTTTTCAATGCTAAGCCTTTACAGGTTCGCTTAATCAGTCCGGTCAACACTTTTCCCGGCCCAATTTCTACCACAGATTCGATGCCCTGCTCCGGCAAACTCAGAGAAATCTCTCGCCAGCGAACAGAGCCCGTCATCTGCTGCGTTAGGCGCTGCTTTAGGGTCACAGCATCGGTAGCTGGGGTAGGCTCTACGTTGGACATGACTGGAATAGAGGCGTCGTTAAAGGTTACCTCTGCTAGAACAGATTCAAAGGCTTTTGAGGCATCGGCCATCAGAGGAGAATGGAAAGCGCCGCTGACGTTGAGCTTGACGGCGCGCTTGGTTTTCACACTGGCAATGACAGCCTCTACCGCTTCGGGCGTGCCAGAAATGACAACCTGTCCGGCATTGTTGTCGTTGGCTAGCACGACGCCTTCAGTCTCTTGGATCTTGGCATCTAGTTCGCCACGTTTAAAGCCCATGAGCGCTGCCATAGCCCCTTCTGACGCTTCAGACATCAGGGCCGCGCGACGCTTCACTAGCCGCAGCCCCGCAGCAAAGTCAAATACACCCGCAACGTAGAGCGCAGAATACTCACCTAGGCTGTGGCCTGCGACTACGTCGGGCTTTTCATCCCTTTCGAGCAACAGATCGGCCAGGGCACATTCGACAACGTACAGACAGGGCTGGGTGTAGCGAGTGTCGTTTAGCAGGATTTCATCTTTGCAAATTTCAATCACAGAGCGACCCAAGATCTCTTTAGCTTCTGTGAGTCGCTCAGCGGCAACATTGACGAGATCGGTTCCCATCCCGACAGCCTGTGCACCTTGTCCTGGAAACACCCATGCTGTTTTTGTCATTGTTTTTTATCCTAGTCTACGGTGTCTGTTGTTGTAGGCCTTTTATGCGCCCCATTTCAGAATCGCCGCCCCCCACGACAGGCCTGCGCCAAAGCCAGAGAGGGCCAAGGTATCGCCCGCTTTTATCTTGCCAGCGCGGACCCATTCATCGAGGGCGATCGGAATGGAGGCGGCGTCGGTGTTGCCATGGCGAGACATATTGCTCACAACGCGCTCGGGCGCAATCCCCAGGCGCTGAGCGGCAGCGTCCAAAATTCGTTGATTGGCTTGGTGCAAAATCAACCAGTCTACATCGTCGGTGGAGAGGCCCGCGTGAAAGAGAGATTTTTCAAGCACTTCGGGAACTCGCTTAACGGCAAACCGATACACCTCACGGCCATTCATAGTGACCGGCACGAACTGCCCTTTTTGTACGGTAACTTCGCCTGTCAGCGGCACTGAACTGGGCTGATAGGCGGCGTTCAGGCACCCGTTTAGGCTGCCGTCGCTGTGCATCTCAAAGCTCAGCAGGCGATCGCACCCTTCTGAGCGCTGCATAACTATCGCCCCGGCTCCATCCCCAAACAGGACACAGGTCCGGCGATCGCGCCAATCAGTAATCCGCGACAATATATCTGCGCCCACCACTACCACATGGCGATAGGCCCCGGTGCGAATGTACTGGGCCGCCGTCACCAAGGCAAACACAAAGCCTGAGCAGGCTGCCGTAATATCGAAGGCGACCGCCCGGCTAGCACCAATTTCGTGCTGAATTTGGCAGGCAGAGCCGAAGAGGTCGTCAGGTGTAGAAGTCGCCAGGATAATTAGGTCAATATCGGTGGGCTCCAGATCGGACTGGGCGATCGCACTGCGCGCCGCCGCCGCACCCAAAGACCGAATAGACTCCCTCGCATTGGCAATATGGCGCTGCCGAATCCCTGTTCGCGTAGAAATCCACTCATCGGAAGTATCGACAATATCTGTCAGCTGGTCATTGGTAAGCACCGTCTCAAGCTGAGCCGAGCCGCTACCCACAAAGGCAACGCCATATGTTTGCTGAGTCATGGTAGTTATTCACCTTTGGCTGTGGCTGCGACCTTTTGATACTGGCCCTTAATGCGGTCGAGCACCTGGTTATCGACCGCGTCTTTTGCCAGTCGAATCGCATTAAAAATAGAAGGTGCCTTTGAGCTGCCATGGCTAATCACAGCAATGCCCGCCACACCCAGCAGCAGTCCGCCACCGTGCTCAGCGTGATCCACCCGCTGCTTAATTCGCTTGAGATTGCCCTTGAGCAGTGTGCAGCCTACTTTTCCAGCGACACCTTGGGGAAGCTCCTCACGCAAAATCTGCAATACCGACTCACCCACCGCTTCAGCAAACTTCAGCAGCACATTACCCACAAAGCCGTCACACACAATGACATCGAAGTCGCCAGAGAGCACATCGCGCCCCTCTGCATTGCCCACAAAGTTAATGGCGGCCTGCTCGCTGAGCTGCTTATGCACAGTCACAGCCACTTCATTGCCTTTGCTCTTTTCTTCGCCAATATTCAGCAGGCCGACTTTGGGATTTTCATTGCCCAGCACGTAGCGAGAGTAAATGCTGCCCATAAAGGCAAATTGCTCTAGGTACTTGGGCCGACAGTCAACGTTAGCACCGACATCTAAAATCAGCACTGGCTTACCCGCAATCACCGTAGGAAAAACAGCACCAATGGCCGGTCTGTCGATGCCCTTTATTCGCCCTAGACGCAGCAGCGCTGCTGCCATCGCTGCCCCAGAATGACCTGCCGACACCACGCCATCAGCTCGGCCCTTTTTCACCAAATCCATCGACACATTAATAGAAGCCTTGGGCTTGCGTCTCAGCGCGCTCAAGGGCTCTTCGTGCATCTCTATGGTTCCTTCTGCAGGCACTAGCTCAATGCCCTCAAGCAGAACAGGCTGGGAAACTGAGGCCCGTATCTGCTCCGGGTCGCCCACCAGTAATACGTCAATCCCTAACTCTTCTTTCGCTCTGATAGCGCCAGCAACCACTTCATCAGGCGCGAAATCACCACCGGTTGCGTCTACTGCGATGCGTACCTGCGTCGAATCCATTAAAGCTCTATCCTTTGAGTTGGCCCTAGCCGGACCGAGAGAAACTTTAAGAATTCTATCAGACTTACTCTTCGCCTGGTTCGACAATCCGCTGGAACAAATAGCCCGTTCCCCGTGCCGTCAGAATGAGCTCAGGGTTGCTCGGATCGTCTTCCAGCTTGGCTCGCAGGCGAGAAATATGTACATCGACCACGCGAGTATCCACATGGCGCTCAGGGGTATAGCCCCACACTTCCTGCAAAATTTCTGACCGAGAGAAGGGCTCACCCGAACGGCTCACAAGCAGTTCTAGCAGGCTAAACTCCATGCCAGTGAGTCGGATACGCTCATCGCCCTTGTAAACCTGCCGCTTATTGGTGTCGATGCGAATATTGTTAATCGTGATGACGCCTGAGCTAGGAATCCCAGACGCGCCCGTTTTCTCGACGCGGCGGAGTACAGAGCGAATGCGGGCCTCTAGTTCCTTTGGCGAAAAGGGCTTAACAACGTAGTCATCAGCACCCAGCTCCAGCCCAGTAATGCGGTCTGCTACATCTCCCAGGGCAGTCAGCATAATAATAGGAATATCTGACTCTTTGCGCAGCTCCTGGCAAACGCCGTATCCGTCGAGCTTAGGCATCATCACATCCAGCACGACTAAGTCGGGAATTGCGTTGCGGAAAGTATCTAGCGCTTCTTCACCATCAGCAGCTGTTACAACGTCGTAGCCAATCATCGACAGGCGCGTTTCAAGGATGCGCCGGATGCTCGCTTCGTCGTCAACAACCAGAATCTTTTCTTTAACGCTTTCCAATGCTCTGTAAACTCCTAGATAAAGTCGTGGCAGAAAAAGTCGCTGCTAATAATGTGAACCTATACGAGGCATAACGACTAAAAAGTTAATCCCCTGTATGACGTTTAGCAACTACCGGATAAGGCAGCAGTTCTGCTTGCTGTGCCAATTGTATGCCTTAGAACTGCCCGAAAGCTATCTAGGCAGAGGGCTTTCAGGGTTTCTTAAGGTTTGTAAGGCGAGCGGCACGAACTGATACAAATCGCTACATCATAGGCAGGACAACGGTTTAGCTTTATGAAAGTTAGCATTCAAAGACACAAGAGGGCCGTAACGCTCTCATTTTTAGCTACGGAAGAATATCCGATTTTGCGAAGAAATGTATCAGAGATAGCACTTTTACAGGATATGGAGAAAACAGGCACTGAGGTTGACCCACTCAGAAAGGGCCCTCGAAGTCCCCTCTGAAAGCACTCTGAAAAGTACGTTTATACTATTACAAAGTCAGCAAGTCATTAGGCGATATTTTCTTTGAAAGGCTGCTTGAGCTGCTGCTGTCTGACCTGAACTGCTATTTGAGATCTGCTATCTAAAATGTGCTGCTGGAAGCAAGTAATTACCCATGGCTAAAACCCGTTCAATCTACATTTGCAATGCCTGCGGGGCTGAGACCCGGCAGCACTTTGGGAAATGCCCAACCTGCAATACGTGGAATTCACTGGTGGAGCAGGTGGTGGAAGCCAAGGAGACGGACACAGCTCGGCCCAGTATGGCTTCGCGCTCGAGTAGTCGCCGCCGCAAAAAGGCCCCTGCCCAACCTCGGCTATCGCTGACATTCAACCAAATTCAAGACCATCCTCAGACGCGTATTCCTTCGGGGTATCACGAGCTAGACCGGGTGTTGGGAGGGGGCATTGTGCCCGGATCGCTGGTGCTATTGGGCGGTGACCCGGGTATTGGCAAGTCGACGCTGCTGTTGCAAACGGCGAATCAGCTGGCGAAAGAGACACCGATTTTGTATGTATGCGCGGAGGAGTCGGGGCAGCAGGTGAAACTGCGATCGCTCCGACTGGGCATCAATCTGGGCATCAATCAAAACGGGCACCAAAAGAGCGCCAACAATCTGTTGGAAAATCTATACCTGCTCCCAGAAACAAATCTGGAAACCATCTTAGAAGAGCTTAATTCTCTCAGGCCCAAAGTCGCAGTCATCGACAGTATTCAGGCTCTGTTTTACTCGGCGCTGACCTCAGCGCCTGGGTCTGTTGCCCAGGTAAGAGAATGCACCTCGGCGCTGATGCAGATTGCTAAAAGAGAGAATATTTCACTTTTTATTGTGGGTCATGTGACCAAAGAGGGAGCGATCGCAGGTCCCAAAGTGCTAGAGCACCTGGTCGATACGGTACTGTACTTCGAGGGCGATCGCTTCGCCAGCCACCGACTGCTACGCTCGGTCAAAAATCGCTTTGGCGCCACCCATGAGCTAGGCGTTTTTGAAATGGTGGACAAAGGATTGGAAGAAGTGTTGAATCCTTCTGAACTCTTCATGAGCAGTCAGGAAGAGAATGTTCCTGGGGTGGCAACGATTGTTGCTTGTGAGGGGACTCGCCCGCTAGTCGTGGAGCTACAGTCTTTGGTGAGCCCTACTAGCTATAGCTCACCGCGCCGCTCTACAACGGGAATTGAATACAACAGATTGCTGCAGATTTTGGCGGTGTTGGAAAAGCGCGTGGGCATTCCCCTCTCTAAGCTAGATGCGTATGTGGCATCTTCGGGCGGGTTGAATGTGGGCGAACCGGCAGCGGATTTGGGGATAGCAGTGGCTGTAGCGGCGAGCTTTCGCGATCGCATTATCGATCCAGAGCTAGTGCTGATTGGTGAAGTGGGCCTCGGCGGACAGATTCGCCCGGTATCGCAAATGGAGCTACGGCTCAAGGAAGCAGCCAAGCTCGGGTTTAAGCGGGCGCTGGTGCCGAAGGGTCAAAAGCGCGGGGGACTGGGGATAGCGGTGACCGAAGTGGGGCGGGTAGTGGATGCGATCGCTACCGCCCTAGCGAACTCTACCCAGCACGAACCAGATCTACAACAAGAAGCAGATTAAGAGAGGCCTGAGGATAGAAGATTCAACACTGACAGCGATGACAAGCGCTATCCACGACTAATGACAAGCGCCATCCACTACTATAGAGATAACCTGACTCAACCGGCAGACCAAAGGCATACCCAGGCATACTCATGGTTCAGTCCAAAATTAATACAGACCTTCCCTTAGGCTCTGAGCTACCTGACTCAGACGATACACCTGTGGATAATGAAGAACAGAATCTCCTGCCCAACATCTTGTTGTTCATTCTCAACCAGCTGTGGGCAGATAAACCCGATTGGTACTTCGGCGTGGATATGGGGATTTACCACACAGCGGGTAAGAACCCGAGGGTGCCTGTCATACCAGATGCTTTCTTAAGCGTAGGCGTGCCTCGCTACAGGGGAGATACCTTTCGGCGCAGCTATGTTGTTTGGGAAGAAGACGACATCGTCCCGACCCTTACCCTTGAAATGGTGTCATGGTCACCCGGCAATGAATATATTGAGAAACTAGAGCTTTACCGTAAGCTAGGCGTCCTTTACTACGTTATTTACAATCCCAACCACTGGCAAAGAGACGGGCACCTCCCCTTCGAAGTTTATAAGCTAATCGAAGGTGACTATCAGCTTCAGATAGGTGAACCCTACTGGATGCCCGAAGTAAACCTGGGCATTGGTCGCTACAGAGGAAAAGTAGGCGACAAACCGATGGAACTATTGGGGTGGTTTGAGCAAACAGGCCGTCGCATCTTGACAGCAGAGGAACAAGCAGAACAAGCTCAGCAAAAAATAGAGCAAGCGCAGAACGAGGCAAAGCAAGCGCAGAGCAAAGCAGAACAGCTGGCCGCACGTCTGCGTGAACTAGGAGAAGATCCAGACGCAATCTAAGGTTGTCAGGCATTGACGGCTCAGACGCTTGCCGCAAGATTATGCGGAAGAATGTATCGCTCAGACTTGATACTGCGGCATCCCACAAGATTAAATAAAGGGGCAAGCCGCCCTAGGAAAACGGTATGACTGTCGAGCAGCTAAATGAATCGTTTGGAATTACAGGCCAGGTAGAAGTCGTCGAAGGGAAAGGCGGGTTTCCAATTGTGGAAGTCCAAAACGAGAAAGCAACCGCAAAAATTTCGGTGTACTCAGCGCAGGTCCTATCATTCCAGCCAGCAGGCGAACCAGAGGACCTGATGTTTGTCAGCGACAATGCCTACTACAAGGTGGGCAAAGCGACCAAAGGTGGTATTCCTATCTGCTGGCCATGGTTTGGCCCAGATCCAGAAGGCAAGGGCCGCGCTAGTCACGGATTTGTGCGCAATCGGATGTGGACTCTGCTCAGCACGGAGGCAACATCCACAGGTGAAACCAGAGTTCGTTTTGGCCTGACGGATACGGACGAAACGAAGGCCATATGGCCGTATGCCTTCGAGCTGACGATGGATGTGCTAGTCGGCAATGAGCTTACAGTCACCCTGACGACTCGCAACACGGGGGATACGTCTTTTTCAATTACCCAAGCTCTTCACACGTACCTTACAACGGGTGATATTGCCCAGGTGAAGGTGCTTGGCCTAGAAGACACCCAGTATATCGACAAGCCAGATGGCGGCCAGCAGAAGACACAGACTGGCGCAGTTACCGTCTCCGGAGAGGTCGACCGCATCTACACAGATGTCAAACCTGAGCTAGTAGTTGAAGATGGCGATCTTGGCAGGCGCATTCGCATTTCCACTTCAGGCAGCAAGACAGCCATTGTGTGGAATCCCTGGTCGGAGATTGCTGAAAAGATGGCTGACCTAGCAGCGCAGGACTATCAAAGGTTCATTTGTGTAGAAACGGCGAACGCTGCCGATGATGTTGTTGAAGTGGCAGCTGATGGTGAGTATCAGCTACAGGCAATCTACGCTGTAGAGCGTACGTGATTGCTCATCATCTAGCAGCAAGGGTGCCTTAAGGCGATATAAGGCGGTATAAGTAGAGTTAGCTCCTAAAACAACAGGGAAATAAGCGATGACTCTTTCAAAAGCACTGCTCTTAGCATTTCCTCTCAGTATCTTGGGTAGCCTGGGTGCTGCTTCACTGGCCACGACCATTCAGCTAAATGTCCTTCCGCTTGGCGGTACGGGTGTGGGCTGCCCGGAAGCTCTAACCGCCTACGAGACCAGGCGCCCACCGGCGCCGGGCGGCTATGCAACCGATGGCATGATTCAGCTAGCCGCGATCGCAACCAATATCAGCGTCACCCAGCTCACTGACTTTAGCGCCGTATGGACAGGCACCCTCAAGCCAGAATACACCAACTGCAAAGCAACAGCAGGCATGTCCACCGTCGACGGTGAAGCCTACACGAGCCATTCCTACCTGCGGGTTCAAATGATTGACGGGCAGGCAAGGGTCATTCTCGATATGACGGGCATGAGAGATGCCAACAACTTCACAACAACCCTAATGGAACAAACCATGCGAGAAGGCAATCCTCGCTGGACGTGGGGTGGCACTGACTAGATAGCGATGACGGATGCATTGCGGATGCTCAGGTTTTCAAAAGCTCATCGAGCATGGATTTCAGGGGTTAGTGTAAAGGTGTATTGAGTAGCGGCAAGGAGTAGGCGATGACTGGCGCAGCTTTGCAAACAAAGACACATACGGCAGAAGAATATCTGGCGCTGGAGGTAGTGTCTGCTGTTCGCAACGAGTTTCGCAATGGAGAGATTGTTGAGACATCGGGCGGTACATCAGAACATAATGAGATTGCTCGAATGCTGTCTTTTTTATTGACATTGGACTTGAGGCGACTGGCCTACAGCATTTTTGTGGCTGACCAGCGGTTGTGGCTACCCGAAGCAACTCTCTACACTTACCCGGACGTAATGGTGACACAGAAGCCACCTAAGCTCCAGACAGATCGTAACGATACGGTGGTTAGTCCAATCTTGATTGCGAAGGTACTTTCAAAATCGACTCAGGGTTATGACCGGGGCGACAAGCTTGAAGCGTATCGTACAAGTGAAACGTTTCAGGAATACGTGTTGATAGATCAGTACTGCCCGCATGTGGGGCACTACCTTAAACAAGCTGAAGATCAGTGGCTGCTGACAAAATATGGCAAATTAGATACGAGTTTTAGGCTGGCTTCTGTAGGGGTCGATATTGCGCTGGCAGATTTGTATGAGGCGATCGCATTTGAAAATCAAGTCAGCAATGACGATATAGTATGGCGGGACATAGTTTAGTCTCAGGTATATAATGAGGGTTTAACCATGGGTGTTGCAGAAATGGTTTTAGAAGCGGTTCAAACACTGCCCACAGAGCAGCAGCAGCAGGTCTTAGAATATGCTCGTATGTTGCAACGAGATGTTGAAACTTCAGCATATGGAGAAGCGTTAAACCAAGGCCAAGACTGGCATAGTCATCCTGCCATCGGTATGTGGGAGGAGCGAGATGATATGAAGGATAGCGTTGAGTGGGTAAAATCAGTGCGGCGGCAGCAGTGGCGGCATGAATAATGGCTCGGCTACTACTAGATACAAATATTCTAATCGATATAATGAGAGGCTACGAGCCGACAATTCAGAGAGCAAAGCAGTTAGAACAATCTTTTGAATTGGTGAGCAGTACAGTTACTTATCTGGAAATTGTTGCAGGCTGTAGAGATAAACGAAGCTTGGCAACTGCGACTTCATTTGTTGAAAGATTTCCTGTTTTACCGATTGATACGAAGGCTTCTGCCACGGCAATCGCACTAATGAAAAAGTACAATCTGAGCCATGGCTTGCTGCAAGCTGATGCGTTGATAGCGGCGATCGCACTTACCAATAGTCTTCCGTTCTATACCAGAAATCAAAAAGACTTTCGTTTCATAGAAGCTCTGTCGTTCATCGGGTAGGTAATCGCTGCATTTATTAACGTCAGAAGAGAAGGCGTCCTACTATTGACAGCAGAGCTATCTGCCCACATCCTTAAAACCAAGAAAAGCCTAGCCATAGCCACAGTCATAATCATCGCCGATGCTCATTTAGGCGCCGACGCAACAATTCTTATGGATGCTTAATGCTGTTTTGTTCACTGCCTACTAGAAAAATAAACCGTTAGCTTTTAGGCTAGACACAATTCAGAAAATGCTCTGCACGGCAGTTGCCACGCTATCTCTCAATCACGCTCAACATCCGACAGTGCTGCTCTCTAAAGGAGGCTTTAATGACTGCCTGGAAAACAGTTCACGCGTACTTTTACCAAGGGCAAAAGATCACCATTGAGAAAAAGAAAGGCAATAAGCTACATGTGAAACCTGCCAATGGGTCCTGGCGCGTGAATACCACTCACAATGCCCAACCTATTGAAGGCTTCACCCACGGCATAGAAGTTGCCCTCTCAAAAGTCGAAGTTCGCTAACTAATAACTGGCATCATCGTCGGAGAAGCCTCCCTCGCGGAACTGCTCACTGTTCAATCACTTCTTGGTCTATCGCTTCTGGGTCTATCGCTTCTGGGTCTATCGCTTCTTGCTCAAGTACCTTCTCTAGCTCGATTCGAGCAGGCGAGCCCTTTATTTTCAGTATCACAAATCGTGTTTCAATCGAGCTTTCAAAATCGTACTTGTTCAGAACACACAGCAGCGTAATGCTTGAAAAACCCGTAATAACAATGCAAGTCAACAGCGCGAAATAGTTCATTTTCATAGTTCCTACCGCTGAGTAGATGAATCTCCTCGAACTTGAACATTTAGCAACGTTGCAAATTCTTTTTCTAGGATAGTAGCTTCAAATCTCTTGGTGCATTGCTCGCTCCAGCTCTGCATTCAATTGAAATTCTCGTATAAACAACAGATATTCCTACAATGGTCTTCGACAGTCTTTGTCATCGCAGAGCGATAAGCGAGAAAGGTCGTACAGCTCTCGCGAAGGCTTGCGAAGTAATGCGTCAGCCTAGCGAACGGTGATCACCTAGCACATTTCGTTCCTATCTTCTCTGAAATTGAGCAGAAAGGTTCTGCTCAATCCTCCTGCAGTTATCTCAGGCGAACGACAAGTAATCTTTAACACAATGTAATAATCACGACTTATTACGCTTATTAGTCACAATTATTACATTCATAAGTCCATACACTACTAGGTAGTTCACGAGAAGTCCTCGGAACTATTGCGAAAAACAAGGAATACGTAGAGAATTAATGTGTGAGTATTGAGAAACCGTAGCGTGGCCAATGATGTAGGAAATAACGAGAATACCCAAGATAGGGGTGAGCAGCCGGTGGAGTCGACCGCAGAAGCACTTCAAAGTGGCGGCCCTGCAAAAGCTACCCGGTTAGAATCTGGGTACATCGCTCAAAAAATCCAAGAGACGCTAAGTAGGTTGCAAACAGGGGGCCAGCAACAGGCCTATGCAAAGGCCATGGTAATGTCAGCCAATTTAGGCGACCTTAACCTGGCGTCACCCTGTCACTCACAGCAAATTGCTGACGAATGCCGCATCAATACCTACTACCAGCGAGAATATGGACTCATTTTGTCAAAGGATGAGGCGATCGCATTCCTAGAGGACTTCTGCACAGGCAGCATTGCCAAAGCTGGCTTCAAGCGCAGGCACACTCGCCTTACTTACGAAGCAAAGTTTCAGCGACCTTCTCTTAAGGCGAACAAGCGACAGATGCTATGTACCTATGCCGAATGGCTTTATCAGCACGACTATCTGTTTGAACCAGAACTGCCCCGGTCATTAATCGAGCTGTTGCCGGACGGTTGGACTAAGCCGGATGGTACAGCGTAAATAAGGTCTGAGAAACCTCAAGACGATACAGGCACTGTCCTAATCACTTTGAAGTTTGGTGCTATTGAGTAAGCGATCGCACCATTCATTTGAGCGATCGCAGCTTTCGCTTATAGGTTTAGCGCTAATACATAAGTGAATGTGGCTAATGCACGAGCGATCGCAGCTTTCACTCAAGTGATCGCAGCTTTCACTCAAGTGATCGCAGCTTTCACTCAAGCGATCGCAGCTTTCGCTTATAAGTTTGCTCTAAATGTATAAGTAAATGTTGCAATCGCTTGAGTGTTACGAGCTTTTGGATAAGCGATCGCACCTCACACTCTCATCATCAGGGAACCGTATCAAACAATCTTTCTCTAAGCAGTGCTTTCACGAATAAACAAATCAACAATGTCAGATTTTGCGTTGTTTTTAAGTAGTGTCACAGACAAGATTTTCTGTTGCTTATACTTCAATACGGGTATTGTAAGCAGAGACGGACAGCCCGCCGAATAGCCCCATCAGACGGCTGCTGCTGGCGTTTAGCCCCTTCGTTTTCTATCACTTTTTTATCGTTTATTTATCCTTACAGGAACTGCATTACCATGTCTAGACGTAAGAAAAAATCTACCATCCTACCCAAAGCTGAAAAGCGCCTCTCCGGCATGAAGTCTATCAATCCTAAGCTAGACTTTGGCAAAGGCCGCTCCAATGCTGCCTTCAACAATCAGATCGACGAAGTACGCGCTAAGCTAGACACTTACAACACCCTGCTATCTACAGTAGATGCGGCCTACAACGATTTCATCGAATCCGAGAAGGCGCTAGCTACCCTATCTGAAAAGATGCTGGCCAATGTCGGCGTTGAGTACGGTAAGGATAGTACGGAGTATGAAATGGCTGGCGGCGTACGGCGCAGTGAGCGGCGACGCAGCAGTCGCCGCTCGGTCGCAGAGCCCGCGACAGCTTAACGCGCTATCCCATTCGGGTTTACGGTTATTACCCTTCACTTTTTATAAGTACAACAATACATATGAGGTTCGTGGCGATGGTCACGAACCTCTTTTTTTTGCTTTTATCTGTTGAAAAAGCGCAAATCTTAAAAGTCTTTTCACCTATGGCTATGGCAAGTTTGACAAATGTTCTCTTAGTTTTATAGGAATGTTTCTTACCCGATCTAAACCTCGAACATTGCGCCAGTCAGTCTTTTCATCCCAGATCACATTTCGTAAATTAGCCTCTTCAAGATTCTCGCCGTGATGAAGTCCCCTGACAAAACTTGGCCTACCAAAATGCACTCCGTTAAGATTCGCTCCATCAAGATGCGCATTGGTGAGATTCGCTCCATCAAGACGCGTCTCGGTGAGATTCGCTCCGCTAAGACGGGCCCCACGAAGATTCGCTCCACTAAGATTCGCTCCACGAAGGTTCGCTCCATCAAGACGCGCATTGGTGAGATTTGCTCTGCTAAGACGTGCCCCACGAAGATTCGCTCCACGAAGATTTGCCGCGTTAAGCTGCGCCCCACTAAGCAATGCCCGCCTGAGGCTTGCCCTGCTTAGATGCGCACCACGAAGACGCGCTCCACTCAAATTTGCATTGTCAAGATTCGACCCACGAAGACGCGCTCCACTCAAATTTTGAACCCTGAGGTCAGTCTTAGACAAATCTAGATAGCCAAGACTTAAAGGCGCAACGGCCATTTCATCATCTACGCTCTGAGACTTCAATCGATGAAGCCATGAACCAAATGGAGCTGGAGTAGGCCAATCAACTTTAGAAAGCGTTCGGGTAACCTGCGCACAAGCGCTCAAAGCAGCTAGTAGAGCTTCCTCAGCATTTATCGCCCACCTATTTGCATCAACATATTTCAACGGAGGTTCTATTTTCTCCATGGGCATTCCCTGACACAGCATCACCCCAATAAGATGGCTTAACGTTTCTTGCCATTTTTTAACCTGCTCAGACTCTTTCAGAGCCACTTCAGCCTCTAAGAAACGCAGCAAGTAAGCATCCATCTGAGTCGGTCCACACACTTCAGCCCAGTACTTTAAGGCATCCCGTTCGTCCCACCCTTCTTCCATATCTTCCTGACGGCGCTCTAGCTGCTTCTGGATGCGCGCCATTGTCCGCACGATTCTTCTTACCGTGAGGTATTCACCAAAACTTTTATGCGTAAATTCAAACGTGCGCTCACTACTATGCTCACCACTTTGCCGAAAGTAAAAAGCAGTTAGCAAACGCGTGACGCCCGCTTCAGCTTCCCTTTCAAAAACCTTCAGTAGACGTATCAGCCCACTACGCTCACAGTGCATCTCAATCTCTTTTACGGTTGTTGTTCGCCCATTGCCGTGCCAAGTTGCCAGCGCAATTTCTTCCAGGATACGAATGAAGTTTTCCTGAGACATATCGCCTATCGCAGCATGCCTACGCTCATTAGGGTTGCGCTCATCCTCATACCGGCGCTCGTATACACCCCTCAGCAGGTCAGCATAGATAGTATTCAAATTCGTCGCAGCTGAGAGCGCTAACGTCCCTTGTACATAGGTAAGAGCCAGTAAATAATTCAACAAAGGCTGCCCGGTAATATCTAACAGACTCTTAATATTTAAATCTGTCGGCATAGCGGTGTAGCTCCGCTGAGTAGCGATGCCATACTTTTGCCACCACGCATCTCGCTGATCGCTGACCAACAGGCCCTGTTCATCTACGTACGGTTCGCCATCTGCTTTTTCCCTCTTGTCTTCAGGCACAAAGTACGGCAGCACATGTAGTATCTGTGAGACGTTTCTAAACGCCTCCTGCACCGCTAGTTCCCGACCAGTAAATATCACCTGGAGTCTCGCTTTGCGGCGGTTAAACTGACCTACCTTGGCTTGCACTTCCCGCACAAACTCCTTCGCCGTTTCTTTAGAGAGTTTGCCCTGCATCGCCAGCTCATCAAGCCCATCGAAGATGATCAACAATCTCAAACCATCGTTGTCAGGATCTAATGGATTGTCGGTAATGTACTCTTCATAGCGAATGAATTCTTCAAATGCTTTTGTAAAGTCACCCTTCAGATCAAACAAATGCAACGGTACAAACAAAACCGGAAAGTCGCTTTGTTTTGCATGGTGCGCTGCAAAAATCTTCGCAAAAGATGATTTTCCTGACCCTGGCCCACCGCTAATGACCCTGATTGCATCATTTTTTTCCGCTGCCTGTAGCCAGCTTTTCAGGCATGCTTCCAGGTCTACCACTACTCGCTTATATTTATTGCTATCTCTGTATTCATGATGAGCCGATAGGGCCGTTTCTTCCTCACTCGGCGTCGCCTGCTGCTTCTGCCGAATATAGCCACGCAGCGGCACATATACCGTTTCCAGACCAAAGGTCTCGGTCATCATCGGTTTTTCAATCTGCGTTTGTAGCCATGTTTTGTACAGTAGCCACCCCATTGCCCTTTCATCTGCCTGGGTGAGAGGCGTCTTCACAGCCGAGGTAATGCGGTCATATATCTTAGAATGCTGTCGCCACTCTTTTTGTAGCTCAAATACAAAACTCGTCGGCAGCTGGTTGCTGAGTGCAATTGCCCTGTCGGCACTCACCCCCATCCCCTCAAACCAGCTCGTCAAAGTCGGCTGCATCCACCCAATCAGGGGTAGCTGCTCAGGATACCGAAAGAAGCTTTCCGTAATCGTCAACTTCCGATTTTCAAACGAAAAATCCAACGCTTCGACAACGCTATCAGCATCAGTCGGCACCGTCCTAATCAAACCCTGATTCTGCTCAACTAATTGCTTAATCGCCCGAATCATCGAAGCATAGATGAGCGTCCAAGCCAGCTGCTCCGGTGGCTGTTCACTACTTACGCCAAAGGCAGTAGCAGCATCTACCCCATCTTTGAAAACTGCGACCCAATTTTGCGTCAGCCCATCTAGGCTTGCCTTTGACAGCGCCTTAAACAAATCCTTAAAGTTCACATTCAAAGATGCATTCCACACAGAAACCGGTTTTTCGACAGAAAGGCCAGATGCAAAATCCATACTGGGCAGGCGCTAAAGCTTCTACAACGTGAAATCAATGCAAATATTCAATAGTACTTGCGATATTGCAAAGCTTACAGCACAATCCACCACATATTTCCACGATATCGAGACCAGAAAAGCCTGTAGAGCTAAAAGCTATATTAAACTACTAGCAGGTAACAGTTTCTAAACAGGTAGAAAACCCATCCTAAAAAGTCATCCCATTATGGCAACTCCAGAAATTCGTCAAAAAATTCATCAAAAAATAGACCAACTCCTGCCGAACGAGCTTCATCTGCTTTCCGAGTTCTTAGACTATCTATCGTTTAAAACTAAAAATACCGCCGCACCCTCCATCTCAAAACGGAAAGGGGGTTTACATCCAGGAGCTTTCATCATGAGTGATGATTTTGATGACCCTTTGCCTGACAGCTTTTGGCTGGGAGAGGAATGAAGTTACTGCTTGATACACACGCTTTTATATGGTGGGATAGCGCACCCAATAAAATTCCAGCAGCAACGCTTCAGCAGCTCGAAAATCTGGAGAATGAAGTCTATGTAAGTATTGCCAGCCTATGGGAGATCCAAATCAAAACCCAGCTCGGAAAACTCACCCTAGAGGCAGATTTAGGAACTCTCGTCCGACAGCAACAAAGCGAAAACAGTATTAGCCTGCTGCCTATCTCTCTACCTCATATTCTAGATCTCAATCAACTGCCGCATCACCATAGAGACCCCTTCGACCGTATCCTAATTTCCCAATCGCGAGCTGAGCTAGCTACCGTTGTTACCTGCGACAAAACTTTTGATAGATATGACTGCAAAATAGCTTGGTAGTCACAGAATTTAAAGCTGGTTAATTCAGAGTTATCCTCTGAGCGCAATTCTCTATCCGGAAGCTACACCAGCAATTGAAACGATAATTCTCTACCAACCCTTCTCTGCTTGGTCATATACATAGGCAGCAACATTCGCAATCTCCTCAGCTGTCAGTCGATTCTTGAAAGCAGCCATCGCATTCTTACCATTCGTCACCTGATAGACAATCGCATCTATTGAGTGCTCTGCGCCGTAGCCATCTAAGTATTGCTCTAGCGCCTCTTGCCTGAGCGTTTTATTGGCCATGACGGCGTTGCCACCACCGATATGGCAGGCCGCGCAATTGCTAGCAAATACCTGCGAACCATTCGCTATGTCCGCTGCGATCGCTGGTGACATAAAAGAAAACACCACAGCAAAAACTAAGCCAAAAACAGTCACAAACAACGCTTGAACTTTCACAATACATTCTCTCAAAACACAACCATCGACACCCTATAGGGCTTTCCATCTACTCGTCAAAAGACAACTCGTCAGACCAGCCAACGCCCTTAAACGTAAAGTTCTACTGAAAAACAACAGTCATCACAGGTTGAGCGATCGCTCACATGATATGGCTATAAGCGTTGTGCCAGCTCAGCTTCAGGCTATTACTGAGTAATAAAAATTACTTGGCTTGCATTCACACCACTGCTGCATGCAGCCGAATGATCGCAGACTCCAAAAGTCGGGGCATCCTCAACAACATCTCTATCTCATTTCCTTCCGTCAAACCAGATGCTCGACATCCTGATCTATCTACTGCCCTTTATCCTCGGTGGTCTTTTCACCGGGACGCTGTGCGGCCTCGTACCCTTCTTCATTGCCAAGCGGCGCAGACGGCCCTGGTTAGGCTTTTTTGCACTGATGAGCTGCGCCATGTGTGGCGTGATTTTAGGCATCATCTTGGCCTTTCCGGTCGCGGCTAGCTTCTCAGTCGCGATTCTACTAACGAAGCCCAAGCCCGCTCCATCAAGGACTACATCTGCTCGTCACTCGCAGATGACAGAGGCCTTTGCAGAAGCTACCGACTCCGAACCGCAGCTGTAGCCACACAGCTACATGCTCAGTAGAGGCGTCGCCCGCGCATTAAAGTTCGCAGCCTGCAGAGCCGCCACCGCAGCCTCAGCATTTCGCACCCGATACTGATTGCCCAGCCGTACGGCATGCCGATGCTCACGGGTTCTAATCACCGCAATTACTGGCGTCTTCGCAGCAAACCTATCTTCACCTTGCAGCACACGCAGCACATCCCGCAGGCGATTTTGCTTCTTGATGTCGCCTGCCATAGAGGGGTCAAGGTCTAGCATTACCATGCTCACCGTCTCGATGGGCTGCACATCATCAATGATCATCTGCACCTGCTCGTCGCGGCGGTCTACCTTGCCCCATACCATCAGCCGGGCATCGGGCTTAATGTATTGACCAATGCGCGCATAGGATTTGGGGAAGACGACAGCTTCACAGTGACCGCTAAGATCTTCCATCTGTACCACAGCCATGGAATCACCTTTCTTGGTGGTGACAGGCTTCACCATACTCAGCATAACGATGGCACTAAGGGTGACTTTCTCAGGCTTTTCGGCTATTTCAGATAGGTTAATAGGAGCCAGGATTTTGGCGGAGCGCTGAATGTTTTTCAGCGGATGGTCAGAGATATAGAATCCGAGGAGTTCCTTTTCTAACTTGAGCCTTTCTTGGGGGTCGTAGTCTTCTGTGGGTGGCGCTTTGGGCGCAGATTCAAATGTTGTTGCAGCTCCGCTGTTTGCACCTTCCTGGGGAGCTGCACCTAGCATGTCGAACAGATTGCCCTGACCGACCTCTCGGTCTCTGGCTCTGGCTTGGGCCCACTCTACGACTAGCTCTAGGTCGTGCATGAGCTGCTGACGGTTGTGCTCTAGGCTTTCGAATGCGCCAGAGAGAATGAGTGCTTCGAGGGCTCGCTTGTTCACAGCGCGCAGATCAACGCGATCGCACAAATCCGCCAAAGACTTAAACGGGCCTTCTGCTTCCCGAGAGGCAATCAGCGACTCAATCGCTCCTAGCCCCAGGTTCCGCACTGCCGAAAGCCCAAAGAGAATCTGATTATCCAGCGGGGTAAAGTCCACATCCGACTGATTCACATCTGGCGGCAGCACCTGAATGCCCATACTCAGGCAGCTAGCAATGTACATTTGCACCTTGTCTTGGTCGCCGCTGATGGCCGTCAGCAGCGCCGCCATATATTCCACCGGATAGTTTGCCTTCAGGTATGCCGTCTGGAAAGTAACAAAGCCGTAGGCCGTTGAGTGAGACTTGTTGAAACAATACTCTGCAAACAACACCATTTGATCAAACAGATCGTTCGCATTTTTACGCGGGAAGTCATTCTTCCCAGCACCTTCAATGAAGATTTCCCGGTGTTTCTCCATCTCTTTTATCTTCTTTTTACCCATGGCCCGTCGCAGCAGATCGGCTTCCCCGAGCGAGTAGCCTGCCAGGTCCTGAGCGATTTTCATGATCTGTTCTTGATAGACCATGATGCCGTAAGTCTCTTTGAGAATCGGCTCTAAAATTTTGTGCGCGTAGTCAATCTGTTCTCGGCCATGCTTACGGTTAATAAATTTGGGAATAAGCCCGGCATCTAGCGGACCCGGTCGATACAGCGCCAGCACCGAAGAAATATCTTCCAAGCCAGAGGGTTTTAGATCTCTAACGATCTGTCTCATGCCTGAAGATTCCAATTGGAAGACCCCTGCAAGTTCGCCGCTGGCTAGCAAATCGAACGTGGCCGGATCATCTAGCGGCAGCGCGTCGAGGTCGAGCTTTTTGTGGTGGCGCGCTTCGATATGGTTGACCGCTTTTTGAATCATGGTGAGGTTGCGCAAGCCCAAGAAGTCCATTTTCAGTAAGCCAATGGCTTCCACATCTTCCATGTAGTACTGAGTGATCACAGCGCCATCGTTGTTGCGCTGCAGCGGCACAATGGTATCTAGCGGATGCTCAGAAATCACCACGCCCGCCGCGTGCATGCCAAAGGTTTTGTTGGTACCTTCGATGGTGATGGCGGTATCTATCCAGCGCTGAAACGTTGTCCCCGTGCCGGGTATCAGCTCGCTGCTATCGTACTTTTCTTTGAAGGCGGGCTCTGGTGTATCGTCAGAGATCATCACTTTCAGCTTGGTGGGCTTACCTCGAGAGACCGGAATCATCTTCGCCAGCTTATCGGATTCGTTGTAAGGAATATCGAGCACGCGGGCGACATCTTTGAGCACCGCTTTCGAAGTCATCCGGTTAAAGGTGATAATTTGCGCGACGTGATCGGTGCCGTATTTGTCGGTCACATATTCAATCACTTTTTCACGCTTCTCAATGCAGAAGTCGGTGTCCACATCAGGCATAGACTTCCGCTCAGGGTTGAGAAATCTCTCAAACAGCAGGCCGTGGTGAACCGGGTCAATATTCGTAATGCCCATGGCATAGGCCACGAGCGAGCCCGCCGCAGAGCCGCGCCCCGGCCCAACCGAAATACCGTTATCCCGGGCAAACTTAATATAGTCCCACACCACCAAAAAGTAGGTCGCAAAGCCCATCTGATGCATCATGTCGATCTCATATTCCATGCGATCGCGATACTCATCTGTCAGCGCGTCGTAGCTGGAGATGGCCATCCGCTCGACGAGACCATCACGGGCCACCTTAGCCATGTAGCTCTCTTTGGTGTAGCCTTCTGGAATCGGAAAGTTAGGAATTTGAGGATTGCCCAGAATGTTGTAGTCTTCAACTTTATTAGCCACTTCCTGAGTACAAGACACCGCCGCCTCGATAATCTCCGGCGAAATATGATCGCGAAACAGCCGCCGCATCTCTTCTTCCGACTTGAGATATTCTGTGCCGCTGTAGCGCAATCGCTTGTCTTCTGTAATTAGCTTGCCAGTTTGAATGCACAGCAGCGCGTCGTGCGCCTCTACATCGACACAGGAGATAAAGTGAGAGTCGTTTGTGGCAACAATTTTGATATCGAGTTCTTGCGCGATGCGAACAATCTCAATATTTACAATGCGATCTTCTGGAGAGCCGTGGTCTTGAATCTCCAGGTAAAAATCGTCACCCAAGAGATCTTTGTACCACTGGGCAACCCTGCGGGCGACATCGCCTCTCTTTTTCAAGATGGCTTGGGGAATCTCGCCACCTAGGCAAGCGCTGGTGATGATCAAGCCTTCGTGGTACTGCTCCAGCAGATCTTTATTAATGCACGGACGAGAAAAGATACCTTTGCCCTGCACACCCTCTAGGTGAGAGACCGTGGTCAGCTTCACAAGGTTCTTGTAGCCGATGTCATTTTTGGCGAGCACTAGCTGATGGTACTTTGGCCGCTTCTCCTGCTTGGTGATGTCGCCATTGATAACGTACATCTCATTGCCAATGATGGGCTTGATGCCTTTTTTGCGGCAGACCTTCAGCAGCTCAATTGCGCCGTACATGACGCCGTGATCGGTGAGGGCGATCGCATCCATACCCAGCTCCAAAGCCCGGTCCACCAGCGGATCTATATGGCTAGCACCATCGAGGAGGCTGTAGTCGCTGTGGATGTGCAAACCAACAAAAGACATAGGAGCTATCCTCACAAGGAAGAGACGATGGACACAGAGCGCCTGATGTAAAACATCGAAAGCGAAAGCCAGGATTAAGTACAAAATTACTATTTTAGCCTGGGTAGTTCAAGCGTTGGCTGCAGGTCAGTTGCCCGATCGCTTGAGTGAATTTGAATCCGGTCTGAACTCAATTTGGATTCAAGTCAGATTCAAAAACTCTTGATACTGTACGCAATAAATGTTCTATTTAACCACCATATCTGGCACTTATCTCAAAAGTTATTGCGCTTTGACGCTATCGATAGCGCATAGACCGCTTGTAGTGTCTTTTGGTCAGCGTCTTCTGGTTAGCATTCTTGCCAGTCTATCGAGACGATAGATAAATAAAAATCAACTGAAAGGTAATTGCGATCGCCCAATCCAAAGTGAATAAAGCGATACACGTTCCGTCCGTAAATCTATCTACCTTTTTTGTTGTATAAATATGAACCTTCGACTACAACTGAGTAAGCAGACCGTTTGTCATCAGCTGTTAACTCAGAGCGCCAATCAGAGCGCCAAAGGCGAATCTGTTGGCTGACTAGGTATAGGGCGGTCTTAGAGAGTTTCCTGAAGGGCAACAGCGGGCAGAGAGCGATCGCAAAAACACCATGACGTAACCGGCAAGACGCAACCAGCACGACGCAACCGACGCCTTTTTACTAGTAGCCATTACGGCATCACGATTCCCCTCTGCCCTTACAAACATGCTTGTGCGGCATAAAGTTTGTACCCAGGGTTTTTTATGAAACGCATTATCTACAGTTCTCTATCTGTTCTGACAGCCATTGGAACAGTCTTCGTCGCTGCGAAAGCAGAAGTTTTTAATCGAGATGGCGCAGCCTCCAAGGCCGGTAGTGAGGAAGTCGTCGCTCTCGATTCAGCGATAGACGAAGCAAACAATCTAGCCAAGCTACCCGACGCCTTTGGAGACAACGTAGGAACCAAAGGTGGCTTGCTCGTTCCCGCCGATGGCAAAGGTGGAGACCTTGCCAATCTTTCGGGGGCTGATCTTTCAGGGGGTGCACTCCTAAGAGGTTTTGAAAAACCGCAAAAAGCGCAAGTCGAGAGCACTGGCGGACTGAGTAGAAGTTCTGTGAGATCTAGCGCTACTCAAGTACGAGCTGGATCTAGCGTAGGCACCAGCACAGAACCTACTGATACCGCGTCGATCACACCGATCACGATTTCTTCTAGCGGTGCCCCTCAAGCCCTACCATCACAACCGATGCAAGCTCGGTCTTTGCCGGCTCGGGCACAGCCGTCCCAGTCGCTTTCTGTCCAGACACCCAGACAGCAGACAACGCAGCAGCCAGCGCAACTGGCGCAGTCGGTGCAAAATAGTCGTCCCACTGAGTTAGTAGGACAGCTACCCGAAACGCAGTTACCCGAAACGGCACCAACAGCAAAGCCCAGCAGCGGAGCATTCATTTCTGACGAGCCCACTGAGGCAACCGCAGGAGACCTGGATGCTTCTGAAGCGACAACTGTAGACTCTCCCGCGGTTGTGCCCGGCAGCATTGGTATACCCCTACCCAGCCCAGGGTTTTCTGAACCCGCAACTAGCCAAACCCCTGTCCCGGCCAACGGTGTCGTCCCCGCAGCGCCAACCGAGTCTCTCGAAGCGGTTCCTAGCGGCCCAGAAGACGGCACGCTGATGGAAGGAGACGCAGTCGAGGAAGATAGCTTGGATGAGAGCGCGATAGAGGCAGAAGACTCGCTTGAGCCAGAAGTAGACGCCCTCGATGGAGATGGCATGGAGCCCGGTACCGTAGAGATGCCCCAGCCAGACGGTATTGAAGCGGACCCCGAAGCCTCACCCATCGAAGAAGATGTATCTCCCTCAGAAGCAGCTCCCGTTGCACCACCCACAGGAATTGAAGGAACGGAAGCAGCGCCTGTACCACCTGCAGGAATTGAAGAAACGGAACCAGCCCCGGTAGCGCCACCCACAGGCATTGAGGAGCCAGGGGCAGTGCCTGTCACACCACCCACAGGCATTGAGGGAGTCGAAGAATCTCCCGTTGCACCGCCAGGAGAAGTGCCTGGTGCCCCTATCGAAGGCGTTGAAGAGGCACCCGAAGGGCTGGGAGAATCGGAGATAGAGGACAACATGCCCGCAGGGGAAGACCCTGAAGAGCCCCTGGACGCACCGGTCCCCGCTGCACCGCCGGGTGACATACCCTCCGATGTGCCACCTGCAGGTGCGCCTATCCCAGAGCCCGAAGCACCTGGAGCGCCTGTGCCAGGACCTACAGAAGGCATGCCGCCAGGCCCGACAGACGGCCTGCCATCGTCGCCTGCGCCAGTAACCCCCGTCGAGCCCTTACCCCCTGTTGAGGAAGATGCGCTACCTGGTGAACCTGTACCAGGACCCACTAGCGACAGCGGCAATCGTCTTATTGGCGAAGGCTTCACGCCTTTCCAGCTCTCTTACCTAGCTATTAGTGGTGGACTCAATGAGGAGGGTATCCCTGGTGGAACCCGATTGCTAGCCGCTTACGAGGCAGGTAGCCTGTCGGCTGAAGATGTTGTCGAAGCGGGTGCCCTATCGAACAAGTTGGGGACGGCGGCCAGCGACGAAGAAGACTTCACCAAGAGCGTGGACAACTTCCTGAAGATGCTAGTTCGCGACAGCCGAGCGACGTGAATCGAACAACGTAAGCTGAGCTCAACAACCCTAAACAGTCGTCCGTCAAGCTCAACTGACTAGTTCTTTGAGCCATGCTCCTCAAGGCCTGTTCCTGAAGATTGGATCTGGAAAACCGGAACCATAGCGTCGGCAATATCTGACGCTATCGATAACACTCACTCCCTACATCGGCCCAGCTTTGTATAAAAGCTGGGCTTTCTTTGTCTCGTCTCTTGCGCAGGTAGATATACTAAACATTCTCAAAATATCTACATATAGGCAGTGGCACACAGCTGGGTTACTGCTGTACAAAGACAGGCACCAGTCATTCTAAATGTAGACGTTAAGCCTTCTAAAGTTTGTTGCTAACGAGCTCACTTCTGCTAGGAAGGCGCTAGCGTCTAGACCAACTGCACCGGTTGATTGGGTTTAGCAAGGGGGCAATGATTTCTCTTTCAAGAAAGCTAAACCGAACCGGCTAGTTTAGTTATACTCAGATCAATCAACAACAATACGCTGTGTCGCTGTTCTATCTTCTTGCTGCAGCAGACGACCAGAGACTATTGCAAAGGTATCTCTCCCATGACGGTTTCCTCGGACTCTTCACCCGCTGCTCTGCCGAACCCCACTTCATCTAACACGCCTCCTGCTGAGCCAATGCTGGCGTCCACCGGCAACGCAAGTGCTAGAGTAACCTCTAGCCCCATCAAGTCAGCCTTGCCGCCAGGCAAAGCCAACACCAAAGACGCCTTGGCAAATAAGCGAGGCTCCAACCGAAGCTGGCTATGGCTGCTACTGCTAGCCGTTTTGATGACGGGCGTCGGATTTGCGCTATGGCGGGCGATCGCTGGAGGCGGCAACCCGGGCATGCAAGGCCCACCTGCATTTCCAGTCACCACAGAGCGACTGCAGGAAGCAGAATTGGAAGATAGCTCGGAATATGTCGGCACGCTGGACGCTCAGGCGGGGGTTAGCCTGCAGCCAGAAGCCGATGGCAGAGTCGTGCAGATTTTTGTCTCCTCTGGAGATACCGTGGCTGCTGGCGATGCAATTATGCAGCTTAGTCCGCAGCGATCGCAGGCAGATTACAATGCGGCACTAGCTAGCGTCAGCGCAGCTCGCTCTAGCCGAGACACCGCCCAGGCGCAGCTGCGGGCCGCTCGCGAACGGCAAACTGAGCTAATTGCAGAGCTAGAGCTACAGGAAACTGATTTTGCCCGAACCGCGACGCTAGTAGAAAGGGGCGCACTGGCCCAAGAGCAGCTAGATGAAGTCAGCCGCGATCGCGCGGTCGCAGAGTCTGCCCTGCTCTCTGCCCAAGAAGAAATCGCCGCCTTAGAATCTAGCCTAACGGGGGCAGAAGCTACCCTGGAGCAAACCAACGCCAACGCCAACGCCATCCAGCAAGACCTGATCGATAAAACGGTCACCGCGCCCATTGATGGCATCGTCGGCGATATTCCTATCAAGCTTGGCGACTACGTCACCGCAGGCAGCCAGCTGGCCACCATCACCCAAAATCAAGACCTCGACTTAGAAATTTCGGTCCCTGTGACCGAGGCCAGTCGACTCAGACCCGGACTGCCCGTAGAGCTTAGCCTGTTTGGCCAAGAAGAGGTGATTGCCACCGGCAATATTCGGTTTGTTTCCCCCACTACCGACGCAGCGACCCAAACCCTCCTGGCCAAAGCCAGATTCAGCAATCCCACCCAGCCCATCCAAGACGACCAGCGCCTAGAAGTGCGCGTCGTTTGGGATGAGCGGCCCGGCATTCTCATCCCCACAACGGCCATCTCCCGCATCGGCGGCGAGACGTTTGTCTTCGTGCCGGGTGAGCCTGAGCCGCCCGCTGAAGGAGCAGCCGAAGGCCCACCAGCTGGCCCCCCCGGTGGACCACCCGGCGGTCAGGCCGAAGGCCCCCCGCCTACCGTTGCCAAGCTCCAGCCCGTTACCCTAGGCGACCTGCAGGGCAACAACTACCAGGTGCTAGACGGACTAGAACCGGGTGACACCATCATTACCTCCGGCCTGCTCAATCTTCGCGATGGCGTCCCCATCACAGAGCAGACAGAAGAAGCTACCAACAACTGACCCTTTCGGCTCATGCCATGTTCGTCAACTACTTCATCAAACGTCCGGTTTTTGCGACTGTTTGCGCCCTAATCATGCTGCTGATTGGCGCTGTCAGCATACCGACACTGCCCATTGCCCAATATCCAGACATTAGCCCGACGCAGGTTAACGTGACGGCTCGCTACATCGGCGCGGATGCCGAAACGGTAGAACGCGGGGTCACCACCGTGATTGAACGGCAAATCAACGGTGTGGAAGGCATGCGCTACATGACTTCCAACAGCAGTAACGACGGTGTCAGCAACATCGTCGTCACCTTTGATGCTTCGCGAGACAAAGACATCGCAGCTGTCGATGTCCAAAACCGGGTATCTCTGGCAGAGCCACAGCTACCAGAAGCGGTTCGCCAAACGGGCGTCACCGTCGCCAAGCAAACCAGCAACATCTTGCTGGCCATGAGTCTGTACACCGATGGCAACGAATACAGCGATGTTTTCTTGAGTAACTACGCTGACCTGTATGTTGCCGATGCGCTCAGGCGAGTCAGGGGGGTGGGCAATGTCACTATCTTTGGTGAGCGCACTTACGCCATGCGCCTCTGGCTCGATCCGCAAAAGCTGGCCGGGCGCGGGCTGACTGCCGACGATGTTGTGCTTGCTCTGCAGGAGCAAAATATCCAGGTAGGCGCCGGGCAAATCGGCCAGCCGCCCGCGCCCGATGACCAAAATTTTCAAATCGACCTGCGGGCCGAGAGCCGCCTGCAAACCGTCGATGAATTTGAAGACCTCGTACTAGAGACCGGTGATAACAATCAGCTGGTTCGCTTTCGAGATGTGGGCCGCGCTGAGCTAGGGGCTGAGCAATACAGCACGTTTCTACGCTTTCGGGGCAACGACGCTATTGGTCTGGGCATCTTCCAGCTGCCAGGTAGCAATGCGCTAGAGGTAGCCCAGGGCGTAAAAGACACGATGGCCGAACTGGCGCAAGACTTTCCGCCAGGGATGAAATACGGTATTGGCTTCGACACCACAGAATTTGTGGAGCAGTCTTTGCTCAGCGTACTGTGGACCCTGGTTCAGGCCATTGGTCTCGTGGTGCTGGTTATCTACATCTTTTTGCAGGACTGGCGGACCACTATCATTCCGGCGGTGACGATTCCGGTCTCGCTGATTGCCACGTTTGCCATTGTCAAAATATTTGGCTTTTCAATCAATAGCCTGACGCTATTTGGCCTCACGCTGGCGACCGGCATGGTGGTAGACGATGCCATTGTGGTGGTTGAAGATATCAGCTCCAAAATCAATCAGCGCGGTCTCAATCCGGTCGAAGCTGCAATTACCTCCATGAGCGAGCTGACGGGCGCGGTGATTGCCACTTCTCTGGTGCTGATGGCGGTATTTGTGCCGGTGGCCTTTTTCCCTGGGACGACGGGCGCGCTCTACCGGCAGTTTGCGCTGACGATTGCTTTTGCGATCGCACTTTCCACCTTCAATGCGCTTACCCTCACCCCGACCCTAGCCGGGCTGCTCTTGCGACCCAGACAGGAGCCCACAGGCTGGCGGGCCCGAGTCTTTGTTCCTTTCAACAATGGACTAGACTGGCTGCGCAATCGCTACGGCAGCGGTCTGCGCATTCTCAATCGGATTAAGCCTGCAGTACTGGCCATCTTCGTCACCCTTCTGGTGATCACTGGCTGGCTCTACACCACCGTGCCCTCCGCCTTCCTACCCGACGAAGACCAGGGTTACTTCATCACCATTATCCAAGGCCCTGAAGGCGTATCGCTAAACTACACCAGCGAAGTGATGCGACAGGTTGAAGAGATTATGCTGGCGCAGCCCGAAGTCCGCGCGACCTTTGCCGTAGGTGGCTTTAGCTTTAGCGGTAACACAGCCAATAATGGCGTAGTCTTTACGACGCTCAATCCTTGGGGCGAGCGGGAGGCCAACGCCTTCGATATTATCGGCCGGGTGAATGGTGAGCTGCAGAGCATCACAGAAGCCCGCATGATTGCCGTAAACCCACCGGCTATTCAAGGACTCAGCAACTTTGGCGGGTTCGAATTTCAGCTGCAGGACCGCCGAGGTAACGCTGAACTGAGCGACTTGGTAAACAGCATGGGGGCAATTATGGGGGCCGCCAGCCAGAATCCACAGCTGAGCAATGTCTTTAGCACCTATGCAGCCAGCACGCCGCAGCTTGCCATCAGCGTGAATCGCAACCAGGCAAAGGCGCTGAATGTCAATATCAGTGACATTTTCAGCACATTGCAAACCAACCTGGGCTCTACCTATGTCAATGACTTTAACCTGCAGGGTCGTACCTACCGGGTCTATGTGCAGGCCGATCAGCAGCACCGCTCTACCCCGAGTGACATTGAAAAGCTGTATGTGCGATCGCAAACTGGCAACATGGTGCCTATGGGCAACCTGATCAACACGACTGACACCGTAGGCGCCCAAACGATCAACCACTACAACCTCTTTAGATCGATTGCCATTAACGGTGCACCTGCAGAGGGGGTGAGTTCTGGCGCTGCCCTTACCGCCATGGAAAATGTCGCCGCGCAGGTACTGCCGGCAGGCTTTGGCTACGAGTGGTCCGGCACGGCCCTCGAAGAAATTGAAGGCGGCAACCAAGCCCCAATTATCTTTAGCCTAGGCATTGTTCTGGTCTTTTTGGTGCTAGCTGCCCAGTACGAAAGCTACGTAGACCCAGTGATTATTTTGTTCGCGGTACCGCTTGCAGTCTTGGGCGCACTGCTAGCCCAAACCCTGCGCAACCTACCCAACGACGTCTACTGTCAGATTGGCCTGGTGATGCTGATCGGGCTTGCAAGTAAAAACTCCATTCTGATTGTGGAATTTGCCAATCAGCTGCGAGAGCAGGGCCGCACCATTACCCAGTCAGCCCTGGAAGCCGCCAAACAGAGAATGAGACCGATTCTGATGACGGCGATTTCCACGCTGAGCAGTATCTTCCCGCTGGTGATTGCAACTGGAGCCGGGGCCGGGAGCCGTCAATCTCTCGGCACTGCGGTCTTCGGCGGCATGCTAGTAGCCACCTTCCTCAGCCTATTTGTCGTCCCCATCCTGTACATCGTGGTGAAGAGCCTGAGCACAGGCAAAGGCACACCCCCCTCTGGACCTTCGAGACATCAGCCCACTGAACCTGAGCCCACAGACTGGCAGCGGCAAAGCAGCGCCGACTCAGATGAAGCCATAGAGGTGTATCAGTCTGAACAGCAGAGCGGACCGCAGGGGCAAGGGGCGTAGCGAGGCCTTACGATTCAAACCTCACGATTCAAACTTGACATTTAAAAGTTCAATCATCTCTTCAGGTCCACCCACGCTGGCAAAGCGACTAAAGGGAACCGGCTCAGCAGGTGCAAACGTCAGGGAGAAACTATCTGGCTCGTTGATAAAGTCTTTCATCTCACTGACAAAGGCATCGGGCAGGGGGTTGTCGCCCGCTTCTAGCTCTTGCTCCAGGCCTTGGATAGCTGCAGACTTGGCTTCTTCTACGCTGATGCCTTCAGCCGCAGCGGTCGTTTCAAACAGCCGCTCCATAAAAGAGTCGTCATTATAGGTAATTTTGGCTTCGTGAAACTCCATGCCAAACAGAGAGAATGGCAAACTTTCAATAGCTGTTTGATCTAGGCTGACATTGGAGAAGCGAAAGTTCATTTCTACGTTGCCAACCTTGTCAGCGCCCAGCTGCAGCTGCTTGAGACGAACGGTTTTTTCACCTTCTTTATATTCGTATTCTGTGGCGAAGTCGGCAGAGAGATCCTTCTCATAACCGAGTTCGGAGAACAGTTCTGCATTGTCACCGAGCGCTTCTGGGCTTAAAGAAATCCCTTTGACTGCCAGGTTTAGATAGGTGGGGACTTCGTTTTTATCTTTGTAGTCGTACAGCGTCATCTCATCGACGGTGATAGGAACGCCTGAAGCCACGGGGGTAATCACCATGTTTTTGACGGTCGTGCCCCTGCCTAGCAAGGAGACATCGACTTTTTGATAGTCAACATCAACAAACCCAGAAACCTCTTCAATCGCTTTGTCGATTTCTTTGGCCGCTACGTGGGAGACGACCGCCTTCCCTCCAAAGAAAAGCGCAAGCACGCTACCCACACCGACGCCCGCTAAGACTTTCTTATTCATTTGCGACCAAATTCCTCTTAAAGATATATGTGTGTGACTAGCCACTGCTACAGCTGAAGCATCGCTACGAAAGCTGTAGAGCCGTTGAAGCAAACCACAGGTGTCCTTCAGAAACCTAAGCCGTTCACACTATAAAACTACGTCCTCACAATACCCATTTCCGGTCTTCTAGATATCTTCAGCGTTTTTACGGGCAGTGTCTTGGCTGGGCGACTGGCCTGTTTCAGCGATCCTGGCATAGGACATTTGGTGTCCGGCTAGCAGAATGTGTACCTGCACACTGCTCGCCTGACAGACTGCTGTCTATCTGACACCTTGTCTTTTGACTGTTCACTGCAACACCTGCAGTATGTATGTGATCCAGGTCAGCTGCCTGGATCACTTGCTGTAGGATGTTAGGCAGCTTAGGTCCCTACCGTATAAATCACCATGGCTATCTATCGGGTTTTTCAGTCTACCTTCTCTACCGCGGCCCTTATTGGCACTGCGCTGCTCACAGTTAGCTGTGGTTATTCCAGCTCATATACGGGCGCAGAAGATACAAGCGCGATCGCAGCTGAAGAAGCAAAGGAAAGCGCCCACACTGAACATGCTCATGGTGATCATGCCGCCGAACATAGCGCCGATCAGCCTAAGCGCGTGAGTACAAACCACGATATCTTCCACAGCAAAACCCTGGAAGTGCCAGCGGGAACCGTGGTCCCTGCCATCAGCGTACGCATAGAAGAGGACGCTGTTCGGGGATGGAATCTGTACGTTGGCACTGCCAACTTCAACTTTGAGCCCAGTAAAGTCAACGGCGAAAGTCTCCCCACGGAAGGTCACGGCCACCTCTATATCAATGATGAACCGATCCAGCGCATTTACAGCACTTGGACCCATCTACCCACTCTCCCTAGCGGCACCAATGAAATCCGCGTCACGCTCAATGCCAACGGCCACGAAACCTTGACCACTCAAGGAGAACCGATTGAAGACAGCGCTATGATTGAGATTTACGATCCCAACCCGGATGCCCCTACTTCTGGTCACGCCCACTAAAGCACCGACACCATCACTGTCCTCACCGCAATGCCTGCCCCCGCAATGCCAACGCTCCTCGATCTATGGCTGACTGCGGCCATAGGCTTTCTTGGTAGCTTTGGCCACTGCATTGGCATGTGTGGACCGATTACCGCAGCCTTTGCACTGTCTGTTTCAAATCAGCCTTCGGGCGACCGCTCTCAGCGGCAAACAATAATCTTTCACCTATTGCTAAACCTGGGCCGACTTGCTAGCTATGCTCTAGTGGGTGCGCTCATTGGTGGGTTGGGATCTGTGCTGTTCGCTGGGGGGCAAATGGCGGGCATTGGCTCAGGCTTGCGGCGGGCAGTTTCTGTGCTCACAGGTGTACTACTGATGTGGTTTGGCTTCACCCAGGCCCAGCCTGGCTTTTTGCCGCCGCTGCCCTTCTTGCATCCGGCGAGGCAACAGCGAATTCACGAGCAGATTAATCGGTGGATGCAGCAGGTATCTAACAGTCAATCTTTGCTCGCGCCGCTGGTGTTGGGGCTGCTGTGGGGGCTGATTCCCTGCGGGTTTCTCTACACCGGGCAGCTGCGGGCTGCAGGGACCCAGAGTCTGGCTGGCGGCGGAGCGGTGATGCTGGCCTTTGGGGCAGGCACGCTACCTGCGATGTTGGCGATGGGCCTAGCCACTTCTGCGCTCAGTCAAGACCGGCGATCGCAGCTCTTTCGCCTGGGCGGATGGATGACCGTGCTGATCGGTGCGCTGTTGCTGTTGCGAACCGGCAGCGCCATGAATGACTACAGCGGCCATGCCGCACTAGGGGCGCTGATACTGGCACTAGCCGCTCGACCCATCAGCAAAGTGTGGGACGGCCCGCTCAAATACCGGCGGGTGCTGGGAGTCGGTGCCTTTGCCCTGAGCCTGCTGCATGTGCTGCACATGATTAGCCATAGCTGGCAGTGGAACTGGCAGGCGGTGCAGTTTATGCTGCCTGCCCATCAGAGGGGAATTTGGCTAGGTGCGATCGCACTTTTCCTGATGCTGCCAGCCGCCCTTACCAGCTTTGACCAAGCTCAAAAAAAGTTGGGTAACCGCTGGCGAAAGCTTCACCTGTTGAGCGTGCCTGCGCTGCTGCTCGCTGCCGCGCATACCGTGCTCACTGGCCCCAGCTACTGGGGCAGCCTGGCACTGACCTGGCAGCATCAGGCGCGAGCTGGAACCTTGGCCCTAGCGGTTGTTGGCGTTTTAGCGTTGCGATCGCGTCCTGTTTGGACCCTATTTTCTCAAGCTCAGAACTATGCCCCACCCAAAAGCAAAGCCCTTTCGATACAGGCTCAAGACTGCTGCCACGCTGACCCTCAAACTAGCCAGCCTGACAGCCGGGTTTAGGCTGATTTTTCTACCGATTGAAGCGGTTCAGTGGCGTGCGATCGCCCACCAAGTTGAAGTCATTGAAGATGTGGGCGCAACGCTGCACATAGAACCCAATGACACACCGCGGGCCGGAGAAGAGAGTCTTGCCTGGTTTGCCCTGACCCGAAAAGGTGGCGAGCTCATTCCTCTCTCAGCCTGCGATTGCCAGCTGACTGTCTCTTCTAAAAGCGCACAGACAGCGGATATTACACCGGTACTCGCACCTGTAGATGCTGAAGGCTACCAGAACATTCCCGGTGCTCAATTTACCTTTCCAGAAGTGGGGCTTTATCAGCTGACGCTGACGGGCAAACCTCTTGAGGCGGAAGAGTTTTCACCTTTTACCTTCGAGTTTGAAACCACAGTGGCCGCAGGCAGTTCAGTCCCTACGATTCCTGAAAATGACTCAGCAGCCTTACCGACGCCTCAAGACGCCACCAGTCCTTCTGATTCTTCTACCCCAGAAGACTTTTCAACCCGCCAGCGCAGTATCCTTCCCGTTCTGATATTGCTTGCCGTAGGCGGTCTGGGTGTCGTCCTTGCGGTCAACTTCTTTCGAAGGCATCAGCAAAAGCCATAGTATTAAGAGAGGACTGAGACAACTGCGATGCATACAGCTGAAGGCTATCAAGACAATCTGTTGGACCGGCTGTTCATTTGGCTATTTTCTCGCAAAATGGCGAAGGCGCTGTCGGGTGAAACGCAAAAGTCCGGCTACGACGGCTTTGTCGATCTCTCCCAGCAAATCATGCAGGGCCGCAGCGCTGATGAGCAGCAGGCAGTGGTTACCCGCGTGCTGCAATCACTGGTGCCCGCACCCATTCTGTGGGTCATTCGAACGGTCTTTTCGCCAACCCGGCTGGTCTGTGTGCTGAATGCCTGGTTTGCTGCGCAGATGTTTGAATGGCTGGTAGGACCCTGCGCGGTGGAGAATGCGGAGGTGAAAGGGTTGGATGGGGAAGTGCGATCGCAGCCTAGCGCCGTCCACATCGAAAAATGTCGCTACCTAGAAGACAGTCAGTGCGTGGGCATGTGCGTGAATATGTGCAAACTGCCCACCCAAACCTTCTTTACCGAAAAGTTTGGCATTCCGCTTACCATGGAGCCTAATTTTGAAAATCTCAGCTGTGTGATGACCTTTGGCAGGCAGGCAGCGGACATTTCTGAAGATGATGCGATCGCTCAACCCTGCCTAGCTCAATGTGAGACACAAGGTGACCCAAGCCACCCTTGCCACAAGCTCCCGAAGCAGAAAATCAGCTCGTAACACTTCTTAAACAAACCGATTAAAATAGGGATACCGCCCACTTATTTTCTTTCACATGACCCTTTCTAAGACCAAAGCTAGCTCCACGCCAGAAGCTCGTGGCAGCCATTGGAAAGTAAACCTGCTATACGACGGGGACTGTCCGCTGTGCCTGCGGGAAGTCAACTTTTTACGCAAGAAAGACGCTGGCCGCGGCCTAGTAAAGTTTACAGACATTGCCGACTTGAACTATCGGCCAGAAGACAATGGCGGCGTCGATTTTGAAACAGCGATGGGCCGCATACATGCCGTGCTTGAAGGCGGCACCGTGGTCAAAAACGTGGAAGTCTTTCAACGTACCTACGACGCCCTGGGCATCGGCTGGATATATGCAGCTACAAAATGGCCAGTCATTGGCCCAATTATTAACAAGATTTATGACCTTTGGGCCGATAAGCGGCTCGCGCTGACCGGCCGCCCTAGCCTGCAGCAGGTCATGGCTGAAAGAGAAGAAAAAATCGCCTGTATGGAAACAGACCGCTGTCGGATTGGCGAGTAAGCTGACTCATCGCCATACCAAACTGAGGCATTCAGGAAGAGCGGGTTTCGTAGCCTTCCCAGGAAATATCCCTGCCTGGGAAGGCCACCTGTTCAAAGGGCCATTCTTCAGCCAGCCAATCTTTAACAGTTCGCATCAGCCTCTCATCCAAACCGCTGGCCAGCTCACTGTGGCGGACCCACAAGATAGCCTGTGCGTCATAGCCTTCGGCAGACGCCGGATAGAAATAAACGCAGCCCAAGCATCTCGACTCATCTAAACTCATGACGGTGTAGGCAAAAGACGTGCGTCGCTGAAACTCTTTCTGGTGCCAGCCTAGATCGATCAGGTCTTGCTCCAGCGACAGGTCAGCGCTCGGCCAGTCGCTCTGCGGGCCGAACACACCTTGTAAATGCTCTCGGCTAGTCATGACAGCGTCGTAGTCCTTTACCAGGTCGTTCACGCGGAGCATTCTGAGCCGAAATTTGTCGGTCTCCAGCTCAGCAGGAACCGAAAAGTCGGCGGGCACCAGTGGCGTCATTGTGTTCTCCTTAGGCTTGCCATATCACCTTCTTATGCTTGCCATATCACCTTGGTACACTGAAGAGCATAATCAACTTTATTCACTGTAGTTTTTAGCGATCGCTCAAAAAAGCTTTAATATGACTTCCCCGTTCCAGCGGAATATAGGCCGCGCAAACCCTCTAGCCATCGGACTGACTCTTGCTTCCACATTAATTCTCGCAGGGTGCAACAGCGCAGGCACCGAACAAGCTGAAAATACGGTTACCATCCTCGGCGTAATCGTTGGCGAACAGCAAGAAAAATTGGAGCAGGCCCTCGCGCCCTTTGAGGAGGAAACCGGCATCGATGTGGTGTACGAGGGCACTGACGCCTTCGCAACGCTGCTGCCCGTGCGCGTAGAATCTGGCGATGCCCCCGACCTTGCCATGTTTCCTCAGCCCGGCCTAATGACCGACTTTGCGAGGGGAGGCCAGCTGATTCCACTGACGAGCTTCATGGATACAAATACGCTGCGGGCAGCCTATCCCGATACTTGGCTAGACCTAGGCACCATCGATGACGAACCCTATGGCATCTGGTACCGGGCCTCTGTCAAGAGCCTCGTTTGGTACAGTCCTGCTGCTTTCGAAGCGCAAAACTATCAAATTCCCACTACTTGGTCAGCACTCACTGCCCTCAGCGACAAAATTGCCGCCGATGGTGGAACGCCTTGGTGCATCGGTCTTGAAAGCGGTGATGCCACCGGCTGGCCAGGCACTGACTGGGTAGAAGATATTATGCTGCGCACCGCTGGCCCCGAAGCCTACGACCAGTGGATTAGCAACGAGCTACCCTTCAATGCACCAGAAGTAGTCAATGCCTTTAATGAATTTGGCGAAATTTTGCTTGAACCTAAGTACGTTAGTGGTGGCGCGGTTAACGCGGTGAGTACGCCCTTTGGTGACTCGCCCCTTGGCCTTTTCAATGAGCCGCCTACCTGCTACCTACACCGGCAGGCCAGCTTTATCTCTACTTTTTTCCCAGAAGACAAAGCACCCAATGTAGACTACGACGTCTTTCCCTTACCCGGTATTGACGAAAACTTTGGCTTACCTATCCTCGTTGCCGGTGACGCCTTTGGCATGTTCAACGACACGCCAGAAGCACGCGCCCTGATGGAATACTTAGCTACGCCCGTCCCCCACGAAATTTGGGCAGGCTTGGGCGGCTTCATTTCTCCGCACAAGGCCGTCTCGCTAGACGCCTACCCCGACGTGGTTAGCCAAAAAATCGCCCAGATCTTGGCCGATGCTGACGTGATTCGCTTCGATGGCTCCGATATGATGCCTGGGGCAGTCGGCACGGGTACGTTTTGGTCCGGTGTGGTGGATTTTGCCGTTGGAGAATCTGCAGAAGACGTCACCAAAACTATCGATGAGAGCTGGCCAGAATAACTGTCCATAAACCTTTTTTAATACAGAGTTCCTTGATTAATACGCTCTTCACTGACCCAATCTATTGGGTCTTTTTTTTGTGCCCGTAAGCTAGCGTGTACCCGACTAGATTACCTAGCCCCCTATACTCCAATCAGTCAGCCCAAAGTCTCTTTTCTTAGGAAAAGAACAATCTCACAGATCTCGACTAAAAGAGCCATACATAAAAACCACAGAGTCCTAGAAAAGTTGTTGCTTTAGCGCTTCCACACAAGCATCTCTTGTGCAGACACCTCCGGCGCTGACTTTTCTAATATAACCCTTTCTGATGTAGACACCTCCGACATAAACACCTCCATGACTTACTACTACACCCCCTACAACTACATTTGGGGCACCGAAGAGAGCGACAATATTCACGGCACCCATGGCAACGACTACATCGTAGGCAAAGCAGGCGATGACGTTATTTACGCAGGCTATGGCCGAGATGTCATTTTTGCGGGCGAAGGCAACGACACCATTTACGGTGGCTTCGGCAACGACTACATCCATGGCGGCGAGGGGACAGATACGGTTTCCTACAGCCATTGGCACTACGGGCTATATGCAGATTTGGCGTCGCAGTGTGTCTATGCCTTCAATGGCGGTGGTAGCGAATACATTATCTCCATTGAAAATATAGATGGCTCTCTGGGCAGCGACTATCTCAAAGGCAGCGCCGTAGACAATGTGATCAATGGCCTCAAGGGTAATGACCGGATCTTTGGCCGCGATGGCAACGATACGCTTGGCGGGCAGGCTGGTCACGATAGGCTCTTTGGCGGTAACGGCAAAGATACGCTAAGCGGCGGCGCTGGTAACGATAAGAGCTATGGCGGGGCTGGCAACGATTTAATTATCGGCGGTACGGGTCATGACCTTGTCAATGGTGGTAGCGGCTACGATGTCGCTGACTACAGCGCGCTGGATGAGGCGATTACCTTCGAAGTTGTCGGCGCAGTCGATAAGGGAACAGCTGGGCGTGACCATCTTGTTTCTATCGAAACGGTGATTGGCGCGGCAGGTCAGGCCAATACGATTGATGGCAGCGTCCAAACTGGCGATGTCGCCATTGAGGTGGACCTGAGCCAACACATGATGACGGTTGAGAACCTACCGAATAATCCCACCTACATCGTTAAAAACTTCGTCAATGTTATCGGGACGGACAATAATGACTTTCTGCGGGGCGACGCCGGTGCCAACGAGCTGATCGGTAACGACGGTATGGATGAGCTGTTCGGAAAGGAGGGTAACGACGTCCTCGATGGTGGCCTAGGCAAAGACTGGATCTATGGCGGACTCGGCGATGATACGCTCTTTGGCCGGGAGGGAGACGACCTGCTCATCGGCGGCGGCGGCAATGATTTGCTAGTGGCGCTTCAGGGAAGTGACAAACTCAACGGCACCGATGCCAAGTATGCCGGTGCCGGAGAGCGCGATACGCTAATTGGCGGTACAGATGGCGATTTGTTCATCTTGGGAGATGAGCACCGGGCTTACTACGCGGCCAATGGGGGTCAGGACTTTGCGCTGGTCAGAGACTTTCAAATCGGAGCGGATGTGATGGTGCTGCACGGCTCAGCCCATGACTACACGCTGAACGTCAAGAATGGCAATACTGAGATCCTTCGACATGGCGATCGCATTGCCACAGTGGCTGATATCACCCACTTAGACCTCACCGATACCGATGTGTTTGGCTATCTAAGCTAACAGCCAAACAAGCGCAATCAGCTGTGACTCCATCATGCTACCTAGTGTCTGTATCTACAGATGTTGGGTAGTTTTTTTGGTTCGCGTTCGCAGGCGGTGTAGTCTTTCATAGAGCAACCAATCGCCAATCTGAGTTTGGCGATTGGCGGAAAGTAGACACAGACAAAAGCAGCTGTTGGGCACTATGAACGGTCAAAACCTAGCGCTAGTTCTAAGGGCAATCCTGGCGATCGCACTCGGCTCCGGTGGCATTATTGCCCTTTTTTACGGGCTAAGTATCTTAGTCGAAAAAACGCTGCCCCGATCAACTGGCAACCGGGTGCTGCCCTGGATTTACATGGGTCCTTCGCTGCTGTTGCTGGTGACCTACCTCGTTTTTCCAACGCTGCAAACGATTTATATCAGCTTTTTTGACAAAGACTCCAGCGAGTTTGTTGGATTCAAAAACTATGGGTTTGCCTTCACCGATCCGGGTATGCTGACGGCGTTTCGCAACAACTTATTGTGGCTGGTGCTGGTGACGGGTATCAGCGTTAGCCTAGGCCTAATTATTGCCGTGCTGGTAGACCGGGTGAAATACGAATCGGCGGCGAAGTCGCTGATTTTTCTGCCGATGGCCATTTCGTTTGTGGGGGCGAGCGTCATCTGGCGATTTATGTATGCCTTCAAGCCTGCTGGCACAGCCCAGATTGGGCTGCTGAATGCGGTAGCGGTATCCCTAGGATTTGAGCCGGTGGCCTGGCTGGTGGATCGCAGTATCAATAACTTTTCGCTGATTGCGATTATGATCTGGCTGCAAACGGGCTTCTGTATGGTGCTGCTTTCCTCAGCGGTCAAAGGCGTCCCCAAGGATGTGATTGAGGCAGCTAGGGTAGATGGCGCTAGCGAATTTCAAATCTTTCGGCGGATTATTGTGCCGATGATTATGCCGACGGTGACGGTGGTGGCCACGACGGTGGTAGTGCTGGTGCTAAAGGTCTTTGATATTGTCTTTGTAATGACGGGTGGCAACCTAGATACGGATGTGATTGCCAGCCGCATGGTGAAAGAGATGTTCAATTTTCGTAATTTTGGGCGGGGAAGTGCGATCGCAGTCATTCTGCTAATAGCTGTTATCCCAATTATGGTTGCCAATATTCGCCGCTTTCGTCAGCAGGAGCTAGACCGATGACTTCCCAGCTGCCCGCTGAGCAAAAGCCAACGCCTTCACCCCACAGAAATTCAGTCCCTAAGAAGCCAGAACGGTCGAAGTTTGAGCAATTTCTTAGCAAAACACCCATCCACATTGCAGTCATTGCACTCGCAGTCATATGGACGCTGCCGACGCTGGGGCTACTCATTAGCTCATTTCGTCCGGCCAGTGACCTTACACAAACCGGCTGGTGGACCGTTTTTCTGAGCCCTTTTGCCTTTACACAGTTCACGCTGAGTAACTATGGCGAGGTTCTTTTCGACCAGGGCATGGGGCAGGCGTTTCTCAACAGCCTGGTAATTTCAGTGCCTGCTACGGTTATTCCGATTGCGATCGCAACCTTCGCGGCCTATGCGCTGGCCTGGATGAACTTCCCCGGCAGGCAAACGCTCTTTGTCATTATCGTGGGACTGCTGGTAGTCCCCCTGCAGATGACGCTAATTCCTATTTTGCGCGCTTACAATGCGGTCGGGCTATCGGGCACCTACCTAGCAGTATGGCTAGCCCATAGCGCTTACGGGCTGCCGCTCGGCATTTACCTGCTGCGCAACTATATCGGCTCTCTGCCCCGCGACCTCATAGAAGCCGCTGCGGTCGATGGGGCATCCCATCTGCAGACATTCACACGCATTGTGGTGCCCTTGAGCATGCCTGCGCTGGCTTCGTTTGCGGTCTTTCAATTCCTCTGGGTGTGGAACGATCTTCTGGTAGCGCTGGTGTATTTGGGCGGGAATCAGGATGTGGCACCGGTGACACTCGTCTTGCGAAACATTGTGGGCGATCGCGGTCAAGATTGGTTCTTGCTCACCGCCGGTGCGTTCATCTCTATGCTGGTTCCCATGGCTGTCTTCTTTGCACTACAGCGCTACTTTGTTCGCGGTCTGCTAGCAGGATCTGTCAAGGGCTAGTGCATCTATTAGCGCAGCTGCTCAATGGTATTGGGCTGATCGCCGCCATTGTCTCTGTCTAGAACGGTGAGCTGTAGCGATCGCAGTTTGATATCCTGCCCGCTACTGTTGACGCCCAATTCACCGGTTTCAGCAGTTTCCAAAGCCTCCAAGCTATCCGGCTGGTCGGCAAGACTAGGATCAATGGGTTCATTGCCTTGGAGAGATCGCTGGTACTCAGTCAACGGGCACCCGGCAGGCGCAGCCACACGAGTGGTAAAAGGCTCCTGATAAAATATGCCTGGACAAGATGGAGCGGTTGTCTGTGCCACGGAAGGTTTGGACAGTGAATGACTTGCAAAGAGAAGTCCACCAATCGTCAGACTAGTGACACCCAAGCGCTTTTGTAATTTACTGAAATTCATAACGTTACTCCCTTGTGAGTATGGACTACAACAGTTTATTTGTTGTTTGTAAGCTATCGTTTTTTCTGTTTTTAAACATCTTTCAATTGAGTGAAGAAACAGCGTATGGCGCTACTTAAAAAGTCTCAGACAGTTCTTGTCTGAGACCTTTCGCCAGCTCAACAGTACATGACTCCGAAGTTAGAACAAACCCTTGTCAGAGGCCTCGTTTCTCACTAAGTATCAAGTTCAGTAGGTTTAGCGGTGACTATCATTACCGGCTGCAGGCTCGCTTCTATCACCGCACTAGACACCGAACCTAGCCAGGTATTGTCACTCAAATGCTGACCCTGCTTGCCCATTACAATCTCACTAGCACCGTAGCGCTGAGCAGCATTCAATATTTCTTCAGGAACCAACCCCGCTGCGGTTTTAAATTCGTAGCGAATATCGGCCAGTAGCTGCCTAGCCAGTAGTCTCAGCGGCTTAACGCTAGCCGAGTGCTCACTTTCTACCACATGAAATACAATCACTTTCGCTTCGCTATAGCGAGCTATTTCGGCAGCCTTGGTCAGGACTGCCGCCGCATATGCAGATGTATCGACTGCGGCAAGTAATACCGCACTCTGAGAAACCGCAACCTTAGTCGGGTCTACTTCTCCGCGGGTTAGCAGCTTGGGTGCAAAGGTTGGTATGGCCCAGGCACCTAGGGGAGCGCTCACAAGTATAGAAAGGGCTGCGATCGCTAAAATCACCTCCCCGCCTTCTACCCCTTGAGACAGCGGAATCGCGCCAATGGCCGCCTGTACCGTCGCCTTTGCAGAATTGCCAGGCAGTAAAAACAATCGCTCTTTCAGCGTCCAATTACTTCCCAAGGTCGATAGGTACCAACCAACAGACCGCCCGATTAACGTGCCAAAGGCCAGCAGCAACAACCCTGAAAACAGCGCATTTTCTAATACATCTATCTGCACGCTGGCACCGAGCAGCACAAATAGAACAATTTCTGCAACACCCCAAAGACTGTTGAATCCCATCCGCAGTCGCCGAGCCAAGGGCGCATCAAATTCAATCGCAAAAAATCCCAGCGCCATCACGGCTAGATAGCCAGAAAACAGCGGCCTAGCCTCAGCCACCACCACCAGCAGCAGCGCCACCCCCGCCACGACCAAGGTCTCTTGCAGCACCGACTGGCTCCATCGCTGACGAACCAGCAACCACACCAGTAGCCGAGCTGCTAGCGCACCCAGCAGCAGTCCTAGCAATATCTGCACAATCACCTGTACTGGCAGCAGCAGCCAGGCACTCAGCGTTCCGCCGCTGGGCACCGCCGCCGACTGCCCCAACAGCGCCAACAAAAGACTAAATACCAGCAGCAGCAGCACATCCGAGAGAGCACTACCCGTCAAAATCGCATCTGGAATGCCTTTTTGGACGCCCCAGCCCAGGCTTTTTAGCCGCAGCATCCCTGGCACAATGACCGCAGGAGACTCCGCTCCCACCACACAGCCCAATAGCAGCCCGGTTAAAAAATCAAACTGAAAGATCCACATAGCGGCAAAGGCAACTGCGATCGCTTCACAGGTCGCAGGCAGCCAGCCCAATCGCAACACCACCGAGCCCTGCTGCGCGAGCTTTTCACGATCTAGTCCGAGTCCCGCCTTCATCAAAATCACTACGACGGCAATGGTGCGCAGGCCACTCGCCGCATTCAACACATCCGGGCCGATCAGGTTGGCAGCCTGCGGACCCAACCCAATACCCGCTATCACCATGCCTAACAGTGCAGGCGCACCTAACCTTCGGGCTATCTGACCGGCCCCAAAGCCACCCAGCAATATCCACAGGAGGCTCTCTAACATGGCGTTACACGCTGATGGGACGACTCGGCAGCCAGTGAGTGGTCTCTTCAAAGGCGACCTCGCCCATTCGTAAGCAGTCCAAATAGGTAGACTGCAGGTGCCTCATGCGTCCTTCAAGGTTGATGTAAGGAGACAGTGAAAAGACCTCGTTCAGCATGCGCAAGTCGCTCAGCTGTGCCGCCGAAAGTGCCGCTGCATAGTCGAATGATTTGAGCGCGCGAAGATCACTCTCTGGGCAAGAAAGTAGCTCCAACGTGCCATAGCCCGTTTTGCAGCCTAAGCACAGAAACTCATACAGATTTTCGCTCACGACAATATTCTGATTCTCAAAATTCATTGGCACCGTCATGACAACTGGCGATCGCGACAGTTGAGTCACCACAGACGCGGGTGCTGGATTGTTCGACGACGAATCTGTCCGAAGAAAGCTGAAATGAACGCCGTCACAGCCAGTGCTGGCAAACGTAATGACATTTTTGGGAGTGCAGAAATACTGCCAGGCAGCAACGGGTCGCTCCAAAATCAGCTCTATCGCAAGAAAAGCATTTTGTGGCAGCTGGCCAGATTGGGTTGCCACTTGCTGAGCGATCGCCCACAGCTGGTCAAAAGTTACTTGCATAGATAGCACCCTCCTTGCGTTATCTGAATCAATCAGGACTGCAGCAGTCCGCTCTCAAGGAACTTCAAAAGAATCTGTTGGTGTGGCTTGCCCAGCGATCGCACTTCGCTGAGCTTTTCTGAGCGCTTTTTGCCCGCCGTCAACTCAGCCACAGAGCACAGCCCTATGTCCTGCCCCTCATTCAGCTGTAGTGTCTCTACCGGCACCAACAGCTCACCATAGAAGCAGTAGCGACGAACCCGTTCATCCGTTTGCTCATAAAACAGCGTCAGCTTCTCAGGTCGGTAGCCAATCTCTTCCATCAGCTCACGGAAAACGCCCTCTTCGGCGGATTCACCCGGCTCAATATGTCCCCCAAAAAATCCCCACTGACCTGGAAATACGATGGAGGGAATGTCATCGCGAAGCTGCATCAAAAAGTGGTTCTCCCGATGCAAAATAGCTAGCGCTACATTGATTAAAGGTGTCGTCATCACTGGTGGGCAAGTTCCCCAAAGACAGCACTTGAAAGACAGCACTCAAAAGCAGCACTGAGAGAAGCTTATAGCAATCATCCACGGCTGGGGAGCTACCAAATCACAGCGGCAGCTTGTTCGAGGGTATTTCTATCGGCAAGCAGCTTGGCCAGGGCTCAAACGACCGACCTATTCATCACACAACCGACTGATGCCTTCTCCAGTTGTGAGCACACCGCAGCCAGCATACGTACCGCTCGGGGTGCCATCTGAGCGAAACCGCATCACCGCTTCAGCGCCACTTGCCGAGCCCTGACGCACCGACAGCGCACCGTTCCAGTAGCCCAAGCTGATAATGCTGCTGAAAGCATAGCTCGCAAATTCGCTGGGAAAATTGCGATCGCCCGGAAGCTGAGCCCGGTACAGCGCATAGCCACCACCCTCCGTCGGATCGAGAATAAACACAGCACTCTGGTCAGTCTCTACGCAGGAATCGAGCAACACAGGCACGGCCACATTACCCGTGATGCCATCAACTACCGGCTCAGCAATGATTCGCTGCGCTTCCATCACCTTCTGATCGACCAGGTTCAGACTGGCGCAGTCTAAGGCGTCCAACACGCTCAAGTTCCAAGTACTGCCCGCCACGTTAACCACGTTTGAACGGCCACTGGGCCAATCTAACTGGATATCTGCGCCGTTATTGACCACTGTCGCAGTTGGAATAGCATTGGGAGGTGCTAGAAACGAATTGGGCAAAATAGCCGCTGTCTCAGTGCCGGTTTCAGCTGGCGGAGCCACCACTGGAGCATTGACGACTGGGTCATTGACCGCATCAGGTAAAATAGAAGGTGACTCGGATTCGTCAGCGCGTTCGGCAGAAGGTGCAGGAGCGGCAGCTGTCGGATCTGGCGGCGGCGCAAAGGCTCTAGGCTCGGTTGGTCTAGAACCATCGGCAATATCAAAGCAGTTGGAGCCAGCGGCTTCAGCCGTTCTACCATTGGTTGGTCCCAGGGCGACACTCATCTGATAGCGGTCGAACGTGCGGTAGGGCCACTGCCCGGTCTGGTCGCAAGTGCCATCTTGGCAAACACATAGGTAGACCGGGACATCGTCGTAGTAGCCGCGCCATTCGGCAATGATCTCGGCTAGGCCTACGTCGAAGCCTCTGGCATAGCGAGCCGTCGGGGCAAGGGTATCGACTTGAGCCAGGGTTTGAGCCGTTGCTGCTGGTACCAGACAAGCAGACACCGTCAGGCTGGCGCTTCCTCCAAGCAGCCCGAGCAGCCATCTAAAAGAAGCATGGGAGGAGGAACGATGGGTGAATCTTTTGAAGTGATGCCGCATGATTTTTTGGAAAAGTCGTACCGAACTTAAAGCTAGAAATGGTCAAAGCAGTCTTGAAGACAGCGCGCGCAGTGAATAAGTTGCTCGAATTTAGAGGCTCGGATTCCTACGCTCGGATTCGCACGCTTCGGATTCAGTTGCGCTAGCGAGGCCGGGCACCTGTCTCCATATCAAAGCAGTTGAAGCCGTTTTCTTCGTTATTGACTGCGTTAAATTCACCTAGCGCAATAAAAGGCTGATAGAGCGTAAAGGTTCGAAAAGGCCAAAGCTCGGCATCGCCGCAGGTCTGAGCGCTGCAGGTACAGGCAAAAATCGGTGTGGCCGGATAGCGATCGCGCCACTCTTCAACAATCAAAGACAAGTCAACATCTTCACCCCGGGCATACCGAGCTGAAGGCACTTGGTTTGGGTCTCTAGCCGGACTGAGGCGAGCAGGCTGAGCCCAAGCCGATTGCGAAAAACCAGCAACCAGACTGCTCAGCACTCCGGTCACTAGGGTAGCTATCATCAGCTGCCAACTTTGTTTCTTCACCATGACGATTCAAAGGTCCGCTCTTATCAAGGTCAAAGCACCGACTCAATTAGAGTACTGACCGGCCTGATCGCTTTGCAAGGACACAGATCGCTCCGTTCATGGTGAAAATCGACGGCATCTGTGCCCGCAGCAAGAGCAGACTACCTAACGCGTTACTTTGCTTAATGTAAGATAGCTAGCTGCGATTCTTTGTCGGTAGAGCGTAACAAATGTCATATTTTTTGATGGCAGAGGCCGCCCCTGGACAACCTATCAAAAAAAATTTATACCAGCGAAAATCTCCGCATACTGATATTTGTAAGAATAGAGCAATTTTTTTTAATACGAGGGCATATTATCGGCATCGAAGCCAATTCACTGTGTCGGGGCGGTCCCTATTGGATAAAGCTCTGCGTGAATCAGCAGTGAGATAGCTCAAAAGCAGACCTTTCCTGTAAAGCGCAGAGGTCTGCTTTTTTCTTGGCATTTTTCGCTTTGCTGTTTGTATGCTCAGATACTGATTAGAATCGGTTGTTTTATATGACGAACAGCATAGGCCTCAGTAAGCCTACGGATAGGCAGTGCCTTTAGAACATGCCACATATCTTACAACCCATCTCAGAGGTGCCTAGCAGGCTGTAGAGCAGTAGCCAGAAAGCGGTGAAGAGCAACCTTTGACGCTCCGGGTTTACTTCCTCGGCGCTAGCGCAATTATCAGACAGCCCTCTTCAGACAGGTATCTAAGGAATAAGAACTAAATAACCTGCATAATTTCGAGCCTGACCGCAGGCCCTCACCCCAACCCTCTCCCTGAGGGAGAGGGTTGGGGTGAGGGCAGCAGTAGCTATACATATTATGAAATCCTCGTTCCTAAAAAGTTATCCAAGAGCCCTTAGCCAAACATGCTGTTCAAGATCTTTTGTACAATCTGAACACCAGTTATCGCCTGCCAACCAAATAGGCCCACTAGAACGGTATTCAGCGCGATGTGCGTGTATCTAGCTGCATCGTTTCCCTTTTGCATGAAAGGCACTAGGGAAGCAGAGGTCGCGATCAGGCCCATCATGCCTAGCCCTGCTAGCAAATGGGGCCCCAAAAATAGCTTGCCGTTATTTATATAAGTGGAAGCCATACCACCCAAGCTACCGACCACCATGAAAGCTAGGAGAGCAGAGCCTGCTTGGTGGTGGCGCACTAAAAACTTACCCTTGATCAGGGCCTTCTTTTCTTCGCCAGTAGCCAGCCGGGTTTGTCTGTGCTGATATCCCAAATAAGCGGCATAGAGCGTCAACGCGAAAATACCCCACATTAAAGTTGGGTGGATAAAGTTAAGCCATGGCTTGACGGCCTCTATGGTCTCAGAATTCATAACTGCTGCTTCACGATTCTTTACACATCTCAGTATAGCGAACAATACAGACACTTCCTATGACGCGTCCTAAGAACCGATTTTGGTCTCGATGCCTGGCAACTCTGCTGGGGCTGATGCTAGCGATCGCACCAGGCGTCAGTGTCCCCGTTTTGAGTCAAACAGACCAGATGGAAGAGGTCTCACAACCTGGCGACCCCGTTGAAAGTGCCGTTAAAAACCCCAGCGAAAGTGCTGACGCCGAAACGACATCCACAGAGCAAGATGCTGAGCCTGAGGCAGACGTAAATGAGAGCGGCACGCCGGTCAGCGAAACCGACCGGATCAGCAGAAAGCTCATGCTCCAGGCAGATAGAGAATACGAAGCTGGCAACTTCGCCGCGGCTGAGGCGCTCTACCGAGAGGCCAAAACGCAGAGCTGGCTACTGCCGTTTCAATTTTCCAGCTTGCCTCCTGAGCCCTTCAGCGATGAATCCTGGCTGACCCCGGCAGGCGCAGTTTACTGGCGAGAAGCCAGAGCAGGAATTGCCAACGACCGCCCGTCGCAGACGCTGACGGCACTGGAGCTATTGACGTCAGAATTTCCAGAATTTACGCCCGGTGTCGTGCAGTATGCCACCGTGCTTCAAGCAAGTGGCCAAGCTGAAGAAGCCAGCGCCATATTGGAGCAAGCGCTGACAATTTATCCTGCCAATAGCGACTTGCTGCTGGCCCAGGTAGACCTGATGATGGCCAATGAAGACTGGCTAGAGGCAACCATCGCCTCCCGCCAATTTGTCGCGCTCAACGGCGATCACTCAGCGGCTCCAGCCCAGTCAGAGCTGGCGGCTGAAAATTTGAACCGATTTCAAAGAGAAACGCGATCGCGCATTCGTAATGATGCGATCGCCAATGTCTTTACTGGCGTTTTGGGCTACGCGCTCACTGGCAACATATTTGGTCCCTTCACCGCAGCTAACTCAGCGGTCATGCTGCTACAGGGTGAAAACGCCATCGGCAACCAATATGCCAACCAAATAGCGCAGCGACTGCCTATGGTGCAGCATCCCGAAGCCCTAGGCTATGTCAGACAGCTTGGCAATCGACTCGCCAGAGCAACCGGACGCAATGACTTAGACTACGAATTCTTCGTCATTCTAGACCCCAATCTCAATGCATTTGCCTTACCCGGCGGCAAAATCTTCGTCAATGCCGGAGCCATCCTCGATACCCAGTCTGAAGCTGAGCTGGCCGGACTGCTTGCTCACGAGCTTGCCCATAGCGTCCTTTCCCACGGCTTCCAAATCGCGACCCAGGGCAATCTCACCAGCAGCATCGCCCAGTACCTTCCCTACGGCGGCCTGATTAACAACGTCTTTCTTAGCGGCTACTCCCGTCAGATGGAAAGGCAGGCAGATATTGTTGGCACCCAAATCCTGTCCGCAGGCGGGTATGCGGCCGATGGCGTCTACAACGTCATGGTGACGCTGAATGAACAGGCTGCAGGCCGAAACGTGCCGACCTGGCTCTCTACCCACCCCAACCCCGCTGACCGCGTCACCTATCTCAAAACCCTTGTCGAGCAGGGCGGATACAACCGCTACGCCTACGAAGGCATCGCAAACCACGAAGAAATTCAGGCCATCGTGGCCCGTGAGCTGGCTGCCTATGAAGCAGAACAAACCGATGACGACGCCTCTGCTGAAGAGAGCGCAGAAGAAACTGTAGATGAGGCAGTCGAAGAGCACACTCAGGTCGATTTATACGATGCGGTTGAGAAATTTGACTGGTAAGAAAAGACAGGCAAAGGGGCTTAGCAGATAAGCAAGATTTAGTAAATTAATACTACAGCCAGCGATGTCACTAGGACCAGCGTCAATACCTACCATTGACTAGTTATCCTACTTGTCGCAAATTGTTGCAATTCTTAAAAACCTCAGGTGCAGGCTTTTAGCCTTGGTACACTAAGCATTAATACTTTTGGAATAAAAGCTGGATAGAGGACGCAATGGTAGCAACCACAGAAAAGTCGCCAAAGAAAGGGCAATTCGATGAAATTCGTCCTGGCGTAAAGGCACCGGCTAAGGACACCATCCTCACCCCTCGCTTTTACACCACAGACTTCGATGAAATGGCCAATATGGACGTTTCTAGCAACGAAGCAGAGCTCAAAGCCATCATCGCAGAGTTCAAAGTTGACTATAACCGGCACCACTTCGTTAGAAATGAACAGTTTGAAGGCGCCTGGGACCACATCCAGGGCGAGAGAAGACAGCTCTTCATTGAGTTTCTAGAGCGCTCATGCACCGCCGAGTTTTCTGGGTTCTTGCTTTACAAAGAACTCGCTCGCAAGCTCAAAAATCGCAATCCTATCTTGGCAGAAGGCTTCGAGCTGATGTCGCGTGATGAAGCTCGCCACGCTGGCTTCCTCAACAAGGCCATGTCTGATTTCGACCTTCAGCTCGATCTGGGTTTCCTCACCAAGAGCAAGAAGTACACCTTCTTCAAGCCCAAGTTCATCTTCTATGCGACCTACCTCTCCGAAAAGATTGGCTACTGGCGCTACATCACCATCTTCCGCCACCTAGAGCAAAACCCAGAAGATAAGATTTACCCCATCTTCAACTTTTTTGATAACTGGTGTCAGGACGAAAACCGCCATGGTGACTTCTTTGCGGCCATGATGAAGTCACAGCCGCAGTTTCTCAATGATTTGAAGGCCCGCCTGTGGTGCCGGTTCTTCTTGCTGTCGGTATTTGCCACCATGTATCTCAACGATATTCAGCGCAAAGGCTTCTACGCTGCCTTGGGGTTAGACGCCCGTGAATACGATATTGAGGTCATCAAAAAGACAAACGAGTCGGCAGGTCGCCTCTTCCCAATTATTCTCGATGTCGAGAATCCTAAGTTCTTCGCTCAGCTAGACAAGTGCACGCACAACACTGCAGCTATCGGTGACATCAGCAAATCTAACCAGCCCAAAGTGATTCAAACGCTACGGAAAATTCCCCACATCTTATCCATTGGCACTAAGCTAATTGGCCTATATTTCATCAAGCCTATCAGTATGGAAGCTAGCCGAAATACGGTTCGCTAAGCCATCATTAGAAAACCTAAAAAGGCCTGCTCGCTCGATTGAGAGACTGCCTATTGGTAAGGCTTGTTTGCAGAGAAAAGGCGGTAAAAGAGACAGAATTCACTGTCTCTTTTATTTTGTCTAGCGCGGAAAAACATACTAATAGCTATGCATCCTAGCTCATTGACCAAAAGATATAGACAATAATTTAGGCCCTGATCGCTGTCGTGCTTTGCCAGGGAGGCTCACCTTTTATCACAGGAGGGTTTACGTATTTCTTCGATACTCAGACAGACGTCTATAAGACTAGTCTGTAAGACAATACATCAGCAAAAACTGATGTGTCCAAAAAAGTAAGGTTGCATTCGTAGTTTTCATCGCTGAACTGACTACAAGTCTGTAGCAGCTTTAGCCAACACAATCCGCTTGAAGCATCCTATAAATGCTGTAGGGAGCTGACTCTACAGCAATAGTGCATATCTTGTTCAAATTTAATCTTTAGATTAGAACTAAAGACTTGCTCAATGAAAAACGGCATAGCTGCGCTGCTTGTAGAAGATCATTCATCAGAAGCGCGAGAAAGAATTGAGCAATTGGCATGGCAGGCAACCCATGATCCAGTCACCCATCTTCTCAACCGACAAAGGTTTATTCAATTACTGGACAACGCTATTGAAGAAGCCACCCAAACACAGTCCCATCATGCACTTTGTTACCTGGATTTGGATCACTTCAAAGCAATCAACAGTATCTGCGGGTACTCAGCAGGTGACCGGCTGCTGTACCAAGTGGCAGAACTCTGGCGCAGTGAAATTTCTGCTTTGAGCTTTTGTGTCTCACACTGTTTGGGTCGGATTGGAGACAATGCATTTGGCCTACTGCTCCACAATTGCGATATCGAACGAGCAGTTGAAATTGCAAACAGGCTTGAAGCCGCTATTCAAGCGTTTCGATTTTTATACGATGCCAAAATTTTTAGTGTTGGAGTCAGCATTGGGCTGACCCCCATTGCAGGTCAACAGATTATAGGCAAACAGATCAGCACAGAGCAGGCGCTACAGCTTGCCGACAGGGCCTGCTCCGATGCCAAACGCAAAGGGGGGAATCGAGTTCAGCTCTGCTACCACAACAACGACACCCTTGAGCAGCAGCGTGCTGATAGTCAATGGTTTTCCCGTATCACTCAGGCATTAGATAACCATGAGTTTGTACTGTATGAGCAGGCGATCGCAACAACAGGAATAGCGTCTGACAGTATCGAGCTCTGCGAAATTCTCTTGCGCTTGCAAGAGACGGGGTCGTCAGAGGTCATCTCACCCCTTGCTTTCCTTCCTCCGGCTGAACGCTACAATCTCATGCCCAAGATTGACCGATGGGTGATTCAAAGTATGTTTGCATACTTAGCAAATAGCCCCCCTTCACCGTCTAAGCTCTACAGCATTAACCTATCGGGATCGAGTATTAACGATGACAGCTTTATCGGCTTTTTAAAGGAACAGCTACAGATTCATGCTGTAGATACCCGTTCGCTCTGTTTTGAAATCACAGAAACCGTTGCGATCGCAAACCTCCAACAGGCTGCTGACTTCATCCTAGAACTCAAAAATTTAGGTTGCTACTTTGCACTGGATGACTTTGGTAGCGGCATGTCTTCTTTTTCATACTTGAGGCATCTACCCGTTGATTTCCTGAAAATTGACGGCACCCTCGTTAGGGAAGCCGCAAGCGACCACATTACTTGCGCCATGCTAGAAGCTATCAATCGGGTCGGACACGTTATGCAGCTCAAGACCATTGCCGAATACGTTGAGAATCAACCCATCCTCAATAAAGTTCAAGAGCTAGGGATTGACTATGTTCAAGGATTCGCAATTCAAAGGCCTCAGCGGCTGATATAGGGTTTCGGGGATAGCCTCGTAGGGCACACTTCCAAGCGACATTCTCTGAGCAGTATTTTCTAGATGGCATCTTTAAACAGTATTGAAGCAGGCTGCTACGCTGTGCCATAAGGTACTACAGTGCGCTGCGATATCTTTTCACCACTAAAAATAACTGTTGCACCCATTAGCAGTGAAGATTATTTATCTCGCAGCGAGAGACAATAACACTTCAATCCCTCTGAAGTGCAAGCTAATTCTAATGAACAGCTTCCCAGCAAAAGCAAATAAGGATGAGATAAAAACCTTGTAGGATTTATTCATCTACAACAAATAATTACCATTCATCCAGTGCATTTATATTGCTTTCAAGGAGGCTCTTTAATAGGTCCTTAAAATCACTTAAGTAAAATTACTTTTTACGTGTTTACGCTGTATAAAACAACTTAACACTCATTTAAGATTTTCAATATTGGACGCTTTAGAGACCTGATGACAAAATCAGCTTTGTCTCTGTAAGCTGACCAATACTGAACTACTTGTAGTACTGCTCCAACAATTTTCTCCGCTTATTTAGGCTTTGATTTATAGGTTGTTGAACTCCCGCCAGGAATTTGTATACCTATCTCCAAATAGGCAAAAAATAACGCTTGTCTGTTTCCTATTTCCAAAGATAAAACCTGTTGCTGCTGTGCTTAGGATATGTAAAACATGAAATCGGGTATTAATGCACTTTTGATTCAAGACAATTTTAGCGAGGCTCAGCTGTTCAAAACCCTGGTTAACAGTTCGGAGCGCACTCCACTAACGCTTCACCACGCTGAACGATTCAAAGATGCGATCTCAAAACTTAAAAACATCCCCTTCGATGTTGTGCTGTTGGACTTAGAGCTAGGAGGAAAGCAAGGTATTGGTTTAGTCGGACAGCTCAAAAATCTCGCTCCACAGGTTCCGATTGTGGTGATGAACAACAGCCCCGACACAGCGCTTGCGGCAGCCGCCTTACGAGAAGGGGCGCAAGATTATCTGGTCAAGCCGAATGTTTTTTCACCCGAGCGGCTAAAAAAACTCGGCTACTCTGACAGTGGCAATCTACTAGTCACGACTATGCAGCTAGCCATTCAGCGGGCAGAGCTTAACCGTCAGCTCACCGTCAGTCAGGAGCGCTACGAACTCGCTGTTCAAGGATCCAATGATGGCGTTTGGGACTGGGATCTGCGCACCCACAGCGTCTACTACTCCAACCAGTGGCTATCTATCGTGGGTTGTCAAAAGACGCCGTTGAGCAGCCACCCTAGAGCATGGTTCTCTCGTATACATCCAGATGATCGCAAGCTCTTCAAAAAGCAGCTCAAAGAACATTTGACAGGGCAGAGAAAACAATTCAAATGTGAATACCGGCTACTCCACGAAGACAAAACCTACCGCTGGGTGCTGACCCGGGGTGCCAGCCTATGGGACGAGCAAGGTAGACCCTATCGGTTGGCAGGCTCCCAGACCGACATCACCGCTCGAAAGTCTCTCGAGAACTCTCTCTACCAAGAGAAAGAGCTGGCCCAGGTAACGCTGCACTCTATCGGTGAGGCCGTAATCACCACCGATAGAAAGGGCTATATAGCAGCCTTCAATCCGGTTGCAGAAAAACTGACCGGATGGAGCGAGAAAGAGGCCAAACACAAACAGATTTTGGAAGTGTGCAGGCTGATCGACGGCACTACCCGCAAAACACTCAGCAATCCTTCGATCCGGGCCATAGAAGAAGGCTGCACAATTTCACTCGGTCAGCATTCTACGCTGATTTCTAAAACTGGGCAGGAATTTGCAGTCAGCGATTCTGCTTCACCCATTCGTTCCCGAAGTGGTGATATCGTCGGGACGGTAATCGTCATGAGAGATGTCACTGAGGAGCGGAGTCGCACGCAGCACTTGGCATGGCAAGCGGCCCACGATCCACTGACGCATTTGAGCAATCGCACCAGCTTCATTCAGTCCCTGACTAACGTACTTCACCCCGGCAAAAACTCCCAGGCAAGGCATGTGCTGTGCTATCTCGACCTTGACCACTTTAAGGCCGTCAATGACACCTGCGGTCATGAGGCAGGCGATCAGCTCCTTAAGCAGGTGGCTGACCTGTGGCGCAAGCAAATTCGTTCTTCAGATGTGTTGGCCCGCTTAGGCGGCGATGAGTTTGGGTTGCTACTGTACAACTGTAATCTCAACCGGGCTGCTCGAATTGCTGAAGACTTTTGTAACACCATTCAAGCCTTCCGATTCAACTATGGCGATAAGGTCTTCAACATTGGTGTGAGTATTGGATTAGTCGCTATCTCTTCGGAGATTGCTAACATTCAAGAACTGCTCGGCCTTGCAGATAGCGCCTGCTATACAGCAAAAACGAAAGGACGCAACCGGGTCCATGTTCATAAAGGGCAGGAACCGTATTCACTGGTCGTTTCTCACAATAGCCAGTGGAGAGCTCGCCTAAAGCTAGCGCTAGAAACCAATCGGTTCTGTTTGCACAAGCAGGCGATCGCATCGGTAAGTCATACGGCCCTCAAAAAAGAACACAGTGAAGTCCTACTCAGACTACACGATGACAGCTCGGGTCAGCTTCTAGCACCGATGGGATTTATCCCCACGGCAGAGCGCTACCAGCTGATGGAACAAATTGACCGCTGGGTACTTAGGCATTCTCTGTGGAAGCTGTCACAATCACCTAGCAACAGCCTTTACAGCATTAATCTATCGGCCTCTAGCCTGAACGACAGTAGCTTCCTTCATTTTCTTCAGCAGCAGCTTATCCACTACGGCATCCAGCCGGGCCGTCTCTGCTTCGAAATTACTGAAGTTGTGGTGATTGCCAATCTCAACCGGGCAGCCGCTTTTACCAGTGAACTCCAGCAGTTGGGCTGTCAGGTGGCCCTTGATAACTTTGGCAGCGGGCTCTCTGCCCTGAGCTACCTCAAGGACCTCTCTGTCAACTATCTCAAAATTGATGGACATTTCATTAAAGAAGCCCCCCAAGACCCAGTAACCTACGCCATGCTCAAAGCCATCCAGCAGATGAGCCGGGCCATGAGTCTCCAAACCATAGCTAAATCTGTGGAATCAAAAGACGTGCTAGAAACGGTCCGGGTACTGGGCATAGACTACGTACAGGGCTATGAGATCAGTCAGCCGAAGCCCTTTGTGCGCTACTCACCAATGCCAATTGCTGCGTAGCAATGGACACAGAAAAGGGAATGGAAAAGCGCAGCGCATCAGACAACGAACGATAGACAAGGGAGCACGGTTGCATCGTTGCTTCCTAAAGTTTTCAGGGCGTTCTCACATGCTTGTCAAGCAAGGTTGCTAGGGTATTGTCATTCCTCCTAACGTACTCAGCGTTATGTCTACGGCCTATCGCCCTCTTCAGAACTCTCCAGCAAATCCACGCTCAGGCGATCGCTATCGCTTGGAGCGCATTCACCTAGAGGTGACCAATGTCTGCAACTTTAAGTGTGAGTTTTGCCCGGATGCCATCATGGAGCGCAAGCGGGGCCATATGGACTTCGCTCTGCTTGAAAGGGCACTAGATGACATTGCCGCAAACCACCTGGCAAAAATCGTAGCTTTCCATCTAATGGGAGAGCCGCTGATCTATCCGCATATTTTTGACGCGATCGCACTCGCCTGCGATCGCCAGCTCAACCTTCACCTCACCACCAACGGCAGCACCTTTCACATCCGCCCAGAGCATATCGACAGGCTAGTAACCTCTGGCATTCCCAAAGTCACTATCTCACTACAAACCCCAGACCCAGAGACCTTCGTGATTCGGGGCGCACCGCCCAAGCTTTCTCCCGCACAGTACTTCGAAGGCATCACCCGCTACGTACAGGCAAACCTTGCCGCAGAATCGCCCACTCGCGTACATCTAAAGTTTCTAGACACTACGCCTCACCCCTTTCTTGTACCGCACAAGGCGATGCACGTGGTAGAAGGAAAAGAACAAATGCAACAACAGCTCAGGGAATGGTGCGATCGCCTTTTAGCAAACGTTCCAAACCGCCCTTCTCAAACAGAACTTCAGCGCCGACTAGAACAACACAAGCCCGGTCGCTGGCAGGTCATTGAGCTCACGCCCACACTGGCACTTGAGACATTCCCACTGGACAGTTGGGGAAATGTGGAAAGTACAACAGTCGTACCTGCTAGCTTCGGCTACTGCAATGGCACAACAGACCAAGCTGGCATTCTCTACGATGGCACCGTTGTCCCCTGCTGCAAAGACTACGAAGGTAAAATTCCCCTCGGCAATCTCAACAGCAGCACGCTGAGCGATATTTTAGATCGGCAAACCCCTGCCTGTCAGCTAAGGGAGGGGTTTGATAAGTTTCAGGTCGTGCATCCGGTGTGCCAGCGCTGCATGGGCGCAGACACCCGGCAAAAATCTCTCTTTCGCCAAGTGGGATCCATCGCCTACTTCAAGCTATACAATCCGCTTATGAAGCGCCTAAATCCAGGCTGGGGAGAAGTATAGGCCAGGCATTAGACGTATCTACAGCTGAAAAACATCCGCCAGTATACCGCCGCTGTTTTGAATTCTCTCTTCAGCAGGCGAATCATAAACAACCATTGCGCTGTTGTCCCTATCGCTATCCAGTCTCTCAGGTAGCAAACAAAGCCCTTCTGCTTTGTCCTCCCCCACTCGAAACGGGAAATCAAACAGTTTTACCAAGGCTTCTGAAGACTGGAGCCAGAGCGTATCTGCGCGGTGCACAACGGCATCTTTAAAGCGAAACAGCTGCATGATGCTGGCAAGCGGCATGGTAGGGCCAGCCAAAATCAATAAATCCTCACCTTGAAAGCAAAGATCTCGCACGCCCAGACCATTGAGATCAACAAAGTGCTTTCGATAAAACGCCCCGTCTTCTAGCTTTTTGAGCTTCAGATCACCAGATTTAGGCTGTTTTAGCTCAACCTCTAAGATGATGGCCATGCCTCTTAAAACGGGTCCGCGCAGGCCTAGATACAACCGGTGATCTTTAGCTGCGATCGCCTCAATATCAAACCCATTATCTTTCGAAGGTAAGCCCATCTTCAAAAAAGGACCGATGTGCTTGTCCTTTTTCAAATGCTTAACCAGTACGCTCTTTTTGCCCTTAGTTTCCAAGCGAGCAGCTTCACGTCCACTCACCGCATCACGCTTCACAGGAACCCCTTCAACAATCGGAATTCGAGCCAGCAGATAGCGGTTATATTCTGTTTTAATCTCTAGCAGTCGTTGAATGTCTTCTGCCGGATCTTTACCCTTTGCCCGTTTGCGCTTGGTGCTGTGAGAGCCCACAAGCCAAAGATACCCCTCGGAAAAATCTAGCCCCTCAATATCAATCTCAGAGTCTGCATCTTGCAACTCAACATAGTCGCTGACTCGGTACGGCTGGTGATGGCCATAATGACCGCCCTCAGTCGGTAAAAGACGCTCGAAGGTATTGAGTTCGTCGGAGCCTATCCATAGGGAGCCGTCTGGTGTACGGGCGATCGCACTCATATCTGCTCTGACGTCTGCTCGGTCAGACTCTGTCTGCTGACGAAAATTTAGCAGTACCTGCCGCACCAAAGTCGCATGAGTCATAGCCTAATTCACGTGGGCGCGAGTCGCCTTAAACATTCCAAATCGGCATAGGCCGTTGCCAAACGCCAGACGCATTAACAATAGCGTGGGCACCTCTCGAACAGATTTAATAAAGCCGGATAGACCGAACTTAATTAGCCCCTTCGGACGAATGATGCCCTGCCAGATCGAATCAATCCAGGAGGGCAGCGTCTCCTGTGACCAGTCCGCCGTGGTGACCGCCCCTTCCACCAGCCCCGTGGCTTCTAACAGCTCAGAGAAGCCTTCAATGCTGGAAAATTCTGGATGAGACCACTGATCGAGCAGTTGCCGCATAACGGGCTTCTCCCAAAAATTCAAGGGCTTGCGGCGAGCGTCTCGCTGATTCCAGTCGCCCACCACTAGCAGCCCTCCCGGCTTGAGTACGCGCAGCAGTTCCCGCGCAAATATCGCCTTATCTGGCATGTGCGGCCCCGCTTCTAATGACCACACCACGTCAAAGGTCCCATCGGGAAAAGACAGCGCCATCGCATCATCCACCATAAATTTGGCACTGACCCCGGCTGTTGTCAGCTGCGTTGCCCGCTCTACCTGCCCCGGACTGATCGTCACCGCCGTAACATCGAAGCCGTAGTCTTTCGCTAGCACCCGGCTACTGCCGCCGATACCGCAGCCCACATCTAGCAAGGTAGAGCCTGGAGCGCACTGGTCTAGTCCGCCCCACTTCACCATCTCATGGACAAAGTCGTACTTGGCCTGGCGAAAGTCTTTTTGCCTGGGCGGCAGTCCGTAGTGCCCCAAGTGAATATGCTCACCCCAATAAAATTCCAAAATGCCGTCCTGCGTCCACTCATCGTAGGACTGAGCCACCGAATCAGACGACTCGTACCGACGCGGACTCAACAGATAGGCAGCCGCACCACCAGTCAGCACTAGTAACAACAGACCGGGCGCAAGAAGTGAACTCATGGAAGTAAAGCTGGACGTAAAACAGCTGTTTATATTTCTTAAAATTTAGCGTATTTTTAGTGCTTGTTGATACGCAAGGCAATTCTCTGCCGGTTGCACAGTGGCCCCATTCCGCTCATCCACCCTGCTAGTCTGAGAAGGTACATTTTTCAAACTGCTGACTTTATGACGCCCGCTTTAGAAAGCCGAGCTCGATTTTCCTTGGCGCAGCTTGGTCCCGGCTTACTAATGGCAGGCGCAGCAATTGGCGTTTCTCACTTAGTGCAGAGTACTCGCGCCGGGGCGATGTATGGATGGGGGGCAATGTTTTTTGTGCTGGCCGCCAACCTGATGAAGTATCCCTTCTATGAGTATGGGCATCGGTACGCGGCGGCATCCGGCCAAAACCTGATTCAGGCATACCGACAGCAGGGAAAACGATATTTCGTACCGTTTCTCGTGATCAGCGCAGTTAGTGCGGTCGGTAGCTTTGCGGTAGATGCTTTTGTGGCTGCCATGCTGCTGCAGTACCTATGGCTGCCGCAGGTACCGGAGACCGTATTGGCCGTTGGCGTTTTGCTCTTTTGCTGGGGGCTGATTGCGGTGGGGCGATATCGCCTGTTTGAGCAGGTGACAAAGTGGTGCGTTATTTTGCTGTCGGTGGCAACTCTGGCGGCGGTCTCTATGGCTGTGCTCACTGCGATCGCACCCAACCTATCCCAGCCCGCTCTTGCTCAGCAAACTTCCACACCCCTGGAAGTTGTATCTACAACTAAATTATCCCACGCGTCGATTTTCTCTGGGTCAGCGGTGCCCTTCCTCATCGCATTCATGGGCTGGATGCCAGGCGGATTGGAGCTTTCCATCTGGCAGTCGCTCTGGGTTCAGGCCGATAATCAAGACAGAGGCCAGTCCACTTCGCTAGCTGAAGCAAGCGTCGATTTTAATATTGGCTATGTGCTGACGGTGGTTTTGGCGGGCTTATTTTTGGTGCTGGGTACGCTGACGCTGCCTGCCCAAGGGTTGGCTGTTGAGCCCGCTGCGTTTGCCGGGCAGCTGGTAGGAATGTATACCAGCTATATTGGGCAATGGGCCGAACCGGTGATTGGGCTGTGTGCGATCGCAGCCATTTTCTCTACCACTTTCACCGTGGTCGATGCCTTCCCCCGTACCCTAGAAGCCGGGATATACGAGCTTTTTCCGCAGACAAGGTCTATAGACTTTCCGATTCGGCAGGTGATTGCGATCGCGCTTATCAGCCTAGCCGCGCTTCTGCTGGGCATTTTCACAGCGGGCTTCGAGCCCCTCATCAACACCATCACGATCATTGCCTTTGTCGCAGCGCCCTTCTACGCCTGGCTCAACATGCGCAGCATTCGCACCCTTGCCGAAGCGGCCCAGCCTGCGCCCTGGCTATCCCGGCTAGCCACGGTAGGGTTTATCTATTTATCTGGCTTCAGCATCCTGTTTGTAGTACTGCAGCTAGCAGGCTGAGGCAGTCCGTTCAGTCTTACAGCTGCGGTCTTACAGCTTCAGTCCTACAGCTTTTGAAACCGTCGCTGCGACACCTTGCGCAGATATAGAAACACTGACTGCGCCGAGAGATACAGGTGCACCATCGTTGGAATCATCGCAGAGAATCCCATCATGACGCCAAAGTAGATATTCTTGATGTTCTGTCGGCCCAGCGGGTCATTTACAGCATCCGTGAGGCGGCTTTCGTACTTAGCTGAGCTTTCTGCCAGCGACTGTGACGACTCCTGCAGCATACTCACTAGCCAGCCCGACACCGAAAACACCATCAGCACCCAAAATGTCGCCACGATGGCGATCAGCACATCAATACTAAGGTGGGCGATGTAGCTAGGCAAAGACGTCGTTTTCAGCGCTCGCCGGGCAATCCAAACCGTAATAAAAAACGACACGCTATCGAACAAAGCGCCCAAAAAGCCCACCGGGAACTGCATTAGGAAATACTCCCACTGCTCATTGCCAAAGGCTTCCTGCGGGTAGGCCGTCAAAATTGCCAACCAGTAGCAAGCCATATTTAGCAGCATAAAAAAGATAAACAGCTTCGGGAAAAAGCTCACGAGGCTGCCTCGCTTACGCGCGTAAAAATTCAGCAGCTTCGCCAGCGACCTACGCCATATGGCCATAATTGGCCGAGTACTGAGTTTCGTAATTTTCATACCGCAAGCTTTATACGAGTTGAGCAAAGAGGGAGTAGCTTAAAACCTTTCAGCAGCAGTTAGACAGGTTCTGCATGTAGGGAAGACGTCATAACTCTAACTACACCGCTACATCAAACATTCCCGGTCGCTAATCTCGTATAGAGCAACTTGATAAAAGCTTAGGGCAGTAATCGAACCTACATTCGCTCTAGCACGTCAATGCCTAGCAAAGACAATCCCAGCTTGAGCGATCGCGCTGTCAAATCGCACAGCACCAGCCTAGAAGTGCGCGCGGGCTCATCCGCCTTCAATACAGGGCACTGGTCATAGAATTGATTGAACTTCTGGCTCAGCTCAAACAGGTGCTGGCACAGTCGATTAGGCAGCAGTTCTTTTGCCACCTCATCTAGCACGCTATCCATTTGTAGGAGGTGCTTGGCTAGCACAAATTCGCTCGGTTCCGTGAGCGTCAGGTCAGCTTCCAGCGCCGAAAAGTCCACATTTCCGCTACGGCTAATGCCCTGTACCCGCACGTAGGCATACAGCATATAGGGCGCAGTATTGCCCTTAAGGTCTAGCATGCGGTCGTAGCTGAAGGTATAGTCGCTGACCCGGTTTTGGCTCAGGTCTGCATACTTCACTGCCCCGATGCCCACCTTCTCTGCCACATTCTGAATAAACGCGTCCGATTCCTTCCTATCTTCTTTTTCTAGTCTGGCTTCTACATCAGCCCGGGTGCGGGCGATCGCTTCATCTAACAGCTCCTGCAGCGGCACCGCCTCCCCAGATCGGGACTTCAATCGCTTGCCATCTTCTCCCAATACCAGTCCAAACGGTGCGTAGCTCAGCTCCACGCTATCTGGCACCCAGCCCGCTCGCCGCGCCACCTGAAAGATTTGCGCAAAGTGGTTGGACTGGCCCGCATCGGTAGAGTACACAATGCGGTCAACCTTGTCCTCATTGACACGGTAGCGAATCGCCGCCAAGTCAGTGGTGGAATAGTTGTAGCCACCATTGGACTTCTGCACAATCATCGGCAGCGGGTCGCCGTCCTTATTGGTAAAGCCTTCTAGAAAGACGCACTGCGCGCCATCGTCTTCCACGAGCAAACCACTCGCTGCAAGATCGGTAATGACCGCAGGCAAAAATGGATTGTAGAAAGACTCTCCTCTGTCGATAATGTCTTCAGAGATATTCAACAGGTCATAAATTTTACGGTACGAGCGCTTGGACAGCTGACACACGCGCTCCCAAGCCTCCAGGACTTCGGCATCTCCGGCCTGCAGCTTCACCACAGCCTGCCGCGCATTCTCCTTAAAAGCATCGTCTGCGTCGAAGCGCTTTTTGGCCTCGCGGTAGAACGTCGCCAGCTCACCAGAAGTAGAAGCCTCCGCTGCAGCCTGCGGATCGGGATAGGCCTCCTGCAAGTAGGCAATCAGCATGCCAAACGGCGTGCCCCAGTCGCCTACATGGCTCACCTTCATCACATCGTGACCCAAAAATTCGAGCACCCGAGCAAAGCACTCACCCATCACAGCTGGGCGCAGATGCCCTACATGCATCTCTTTGGCAATGTTTGGGCTGGGATAGTCAACGATAATTTTCTGGGGCGGATCTACCTTGGCAACGGCAAGGCGATCGCTCCCATGCATCTCTTTTAGCAGCTGTTCCAGGTAGTCCGTTTTAAGCGTGAAATTGATAAACCCCGGTCCCGCAATTGAGGGCACTTCGCAGAAGTCTGAGACTTCCAAATTTTCTGCAATTTTCGTAGCGATCGCCCTCGGATTATTCTTCAGCGGCTTCGCCAAAGACATCGCCACATTCGCCTGGAAATCCCCAAACTTAGGATTGTTAGTACCCACCAGCAGCGGGTCAGTCTCGCGGTACTCATCGCCAAACGCAGCCCCTAAAGCCGCCTGCACCCGAGCCTTTAATTCAGTCAGCGTTGATTTCATAATCCAATTATCAGCCTAACCCTAATACCTGCATCCATCTCAAAAGACCAAACCCCACCCAAAACCTATATCTTCCTATCCGACCCTCCCCTTTCAAGGGATCTGGGGGAAAGCACCATCCAAGAGCCAAGCCAATATCTATCGATACGGTACTGATAAACAGAATCCATAACAATATATAGTCTCCTACCACAGTAACCCTCACCCCAATGCCCACCCCCACCAAAGCCCAACTCGCCGCAGCCCGCGGCCAAACCATGCCCGACATCATCGGCCCCGATCTAAAAGTCCTCTTCTGCGGCATAAATCCCAGCCTCTACAGCGTCGTCGTCGGCCACCACTTTGGCCGTCCTGGCAACCGCTTCTGGAAAGCCCTCCACCAAGCCGGATTCACCCCCCGGCTCTATCATCCCAGCGAAGACGCAGACCTGCTCAAACTCGGCATCGGCATTTCCAATATGGCTCCTAAGGCCACCGCCCGTGCCGATGAGCTTAGCAAAGCAGAAATCCGAGCCGGACAAGCACTCCTCGCCAGCAAAGTAAAAAAGTACAGACCAAAATGCCTCGCATTCCTAGGCATCACCGCCTATCGCATCGCCTTCAACCAGCCAAAAGCCAAAATCGGCCCCCAGCCAGACTGGCAAGACACCCCAGTATGGGCCTTACCCAACCCCAGCGGCCTCAACGCCCACTATCAAGTAAAAGATTTGGCAGAAACCTACAGCTGGGTTTTGGGCAGTTTAGACATTTTCTGATCATTCAGCCACTGCCGAAATTTCTTCTTGGCCTTGCGATGATTGGTTGCTCTAATTCGCAGCACACCCGCATCGAATCGCCAAAGTTCAGCAACCCCAAGTCCTTGGTAAGCCTGAAGCTGAGTAGCTGAGGTGACGTCTACTTCTATAGCCAGCTCTGGTGGCGGAGCAACCGTGAGATCTATCCGTCGCTTCCCAGCCATTCTATCTGCCGAATTTAAGTAAAAGCTGCCCCACTTGAAGTGCCACCATAACAACCCCTTTGACCTAACAGCGACAAGCAGCCCATCTGCTAACCACAGACAATTTGAGTGTGATATTCCGCCTCACTCATCAAACTTAGCGTACTTTCTACACGGTCTAAAAAGACCTTGCCATTGAGGTGATCGTATTCGTGCTGAATGATGCGAGCGACAAAGTCAGTGAAAACTTTTTGATGCTGCCTACCACAGCGGTCGGTATAGGCAACCTCTATTTCGCGCGATCGCATCACTTCTCCCCGTAGCCCCGGCACACTCAAACAGCCCTCCCAACCCGCCACCAGTTCATCAGACCTTGCGATGATCTGCGGATTAATCATTGGGGTTGGCTCCATCACAGGCGCATTGAGATAGCGCAACGTAGGCCGCGACGCCACAATGTATAGCTGCAGACCTTCAGACACCTGAGGCGCGGCAATACCCACACCATTGGTTTCAACTGCGGTGTGAATCAGGTTGTCAATTAACGTTTGTACCGCTAAGGAAGCAATATCTTTGACAGGCTTAGCAGCAACTCTCAGCACCGGATTGCCCAGTTCTGCCACGGTCAAACGATCGGCCATTTTTCAATCCACACAGAATATCAACGCAGAGCATTCTCACAGTCTAGCAACCTCGTTGATATTCACTCTCTTGCCTTAGGTAGTCGCTAGCAGAAGAAAACAAGACCCATTCAAAAATGCCGTGATCAAAGCACCAATCACGACGCCCTTGGCCAAACTATGCCGCCTTCGACTGTGACAAATCAGCATGAGCGGACCCACATAGAACAACTGAGTAACGCCGATAAATAGAAAAGCGCCCAGAGCAATCCCAAAGAGATCTTGCCAGATAGTACTCAGCGCTACCAGCACGGCAAACAACAAGATATGACAAGCCAACAGCAGCAGTATCCCTAGAAATATTCCCAGACGCACGTTAGAGCGGCGCATACCTTCATTCCAGCGTAAAAACCAAAACTCTCTTCCTAGCAAGCTGCTAGAACATACTGGCAAAACAAGTCCCACTCAAAGCCAATGTCAGCAGTGCGGCCAGCGCAACGCCCTCTGCACTGCTAGACCCTCTGCGATTGAAATGCCGATACAAGGGAACAACATACAAAAACTGCACAATACCAGTAGCCATAATCGCCAGAATAATGACAGACAGGGGCGCATATGGATCATTCGGACTGTTCGCCACGATCACATCTTGCACAAAAGGAATCGAAACAATGCCCATCGTCGCAAAGCAGTAACCAACATGACAGAAAACAACGATAAAAAACCCTCTCAGTAGCGCAATCATCGATTTGCCACCTGCGTTGAAACGTTAGCCGCTAAAACCGCCCCATCCTCGCGACCTGAGACTAAGTGATGCCCAGCGCTACCTTCGCGGTAAAACATATTGAACGTGTCGAAGGGAATGATGCGACCATCAGGATGAACAATGTGAATGCAGGATCGTTTTACAGAGCGAACGTCAAAGTTGTAAGCATCTAAAAATTGCACAATCGTGACGCGGAAAACGTTCTCGTAGGTGATTCCGGCTGGCGTCGGCAAGAGCGGCAGGCAGCACAGCAGCTGCTTCAAAGACGTCGTTGCTGACGCCGGTGAATGACGGGTCGAAAAGAGGTCGAATATCTTTTTCTTTAAGTCTTCACTCTGCTCGTACAGGATGCTGTTGGGCACCGTATCGACGTAAGCCTCTGGCGAGATTAGGCTGGTCAGCGGTATCACCTGACCTTTTACCTTGAGGGCGTAGGCCATGGCCAAGCAGTCTGGATGGCAGGGCACAGGCAGCACATCTTCTGGCTGAAAGTAGTCGCTCTGCTCTAATATGGCGCGGCGAACTTCGGTGAGCGTGTAGCGATCGCGCCCCGCATCAAAGTCTTCCAATCTTCCTGCCGCCTGAATAGGCTGAAACGTCACCCCCCGCACACATTTTTGTGCCAGTGCATGGGTCAGTATTTTGCCGAGCTCATGGTCATTGAGCCCTTTTTTCACAGTGACCACCAGGTTGGTCGAAATATTAAATTCGTTGAGATGGCTCAGTGCTTGCGATCGCACCTGCCGCAAATCCGCCCCTCTCAGCGCCTTTAGCGCATCCGCTTCAAAGCTATCGAACTGCAAATACACCTCTATCCCAGGCATATAGGTCGCTAGCCGCTTACAAAAGGCGCGGCCTGTCGCAATCCGCACACCGTTAGTATTGATCATCAGGTGCTGAATCGGCCGTGCCTTCGCCAAATCCAAAATCTCAAAAAATTCGGGGTGCACCGTCGGCTCACCCCCACTGATCTGCACCACCTGCGGCGAGCCTTCATTGGCCACAATGGCATCCATCATCTGCGCGATTTGCGCCAGCGACCGGTGCCGCCTCGGCGCATGGCCCGCCTGGTCAGCGGCCCCAGAGTCGGCATAGCAAATCGGACAGCTCAAATTGCACTGGTCCGTCACTTCGATCAGCGTCAAACAGCTATGCTGCTCATGGTCTGGGCAAAGCCCGCAGTCGTAGGGGCAGCCATATTTAATTGGCGTATTGAACCTCAGCGGCATATCCGCTGGCTTAATAAACTGATTGCACTGTTTGTAGTACGCCACATCGTCAGCAATCAGCACTTCTTCCCGCCCGTGGATCAAGCAGTGCTTCACAAGAAAGACTTTTTCATCGCGAAAAATAATCTTGGCTTCAACCTTGTTCAGACAAATGGAGCAAACGCTGTTAGTCAGCGCATGAAACACATAGGGGCGTACTGGCATAGATACAAGCCAAAATTAAGGTCGGACCGGTCATGCTTTCATCGTTAGTGCAGTTTTCAAAAGCCGCGCAATATCCCTTCGGTAATAAATCAAACCCGCTACGCAAGCTATTTGAATGGCACTTACGCCCAATAACGGTCGAAAAGCCGGTTTTATGAAGTCTACAGAGAAGCGAAAGCTAAGGTAAGCAATCATAAAAATCTTAAACAAGTCACCTTCTCGGCAGATATGCTGGCGTCCCTTACCAAGCAGGACAATCAGCAGCAGCAAAAAAGCCACCTCGTAGAGCTGGGTAGGATGCCGGGCAATGCCATCGCCAAAATCGACACCCCAGGGCAGAGCAGTGGCAACGCCGTAGGTGCGATCACTCAACCCGGTTAAAAAGCATCCCACCCGGCCAATTGCCATGCCCACCATGACAGAGAAAACGAAGCCATCCCCAGTTGAGCGTGAGATACCCAGCCGCTTTTTAGTCATTTCTACACCCACTAGCCCGCCCAGCAGTGCGCCCACGATGGTCTTTCCCTGCATCGCCAACAGCGCATACTGCTTCCAGCCAGCAGCCAGCAAGTCCAAATGTTGAAAGAGCACCAGCAGCCTAGCGCCCACTAAGGCACCAGCCAACGCACCGACAGCAATAGAAGCGCGCTGCTCCGCTGTGATCGGTTCTACCGTAGGTTCTGCTGTAGATAAATCAGAGACCACTTTGCCAGCCTGCCGTGCGCGCGAGCGCTGCCACAGGCGCTTACGAAACAGACTGATGTACAGCCCAACGGAATAAGCGATCGCCTCCATCACAAGGTGCGGATGCAGTCGCCACGGCCCCAGCTCAAAATAAACAGGAAAAGTCATCCTGTTAGCTTATCTTCGGCTGGCCTGGGTAGGAAATGCCCCAGGTCGCACAGCCAGCTCCACCGTGCGACCATTTCGATTCAGGGTCATGGCGATCGCATCCCCCACATTGGTGCCTTCCACAATGCGCTGCACTTCGCTAGCGTCAGTCACCGTTTGACCATTCATCGACAAAATAACATCGCCGAGCCGCAGGCCAGACTGGGCGGCAGGCGAACTGCGAGCAACCCCCAAAATAACCACGCCAGCGTCCGTCTGCAGACGCAGGCCAGCACTGGGATTGGCGTTTATCTCGTCGCGCAGTGCGGGCGTCAGCGTGCGCATCTGAATACCGAGGTAAGCGTGATCTACCCGGCCTCTTGCCACTAGCTCATTAGCGATCGCCTGCGCCTGATTGATCGGAATCGCAAACCCCAGACCCTGGGCATTGCCAATAATGGCTGTGTTGACACCGATTACTTCGCCCCGCTCATTTAGCAGCGGTCCACCAGAATTACCCGGATTAATGGCCGCGTCTGTTTGAATAAACTGCACGCGCTTGTCAGAGACGCGAATCTGAGCGCTTGTTCGCCCGGTAGCGCTGATGATCCCAGCCGTCACGGTATTGTCTAGGCCAAGTGGATTACCAATTGCGATCGCCCACTCGCCCGGACGCAGCGCATCTGAATCACCGATGGTCACCGTTGGCAAACTGCTCGCCTCGACCTTAATGACTGCTAGGTCAGTTAAGGGATCTTCACCGATGACTTCACCGCGCATTTCTCGGCCATCTTTAAAGGTCACCGTCACTTGGTCAGCCCCTTCCACCACGTGAGCATTCGTCAAAATAGTGCCATTCGCATTCAAAATAAAACCCGAGCCTGTCCCGCGCTCTACTCGCTGACTTGGCTGATCTGGAATTCCCATATCGCCAAAAAATTCGCGAAAGAAGGGATCGTTAAAAAGACTTGGACGGCGACTAGCAACGGTCCGAGCAGAATCGATCCGAACAACAGCAGGCCCCGTGCGCTCGACGGCCTCTGCGATAAAGTTAGCGCCACTCACTAGCCGCTCAGTCCCAGTCGCCTGACTCAAAAGCATCGCATCGGCATCCCCAGCACTAAGCTCAGAAAAGAGAGCGCCTGTTCGATCCCGCGACAGGGGAGAGTCTAAAAACTGAACCTCATCGTATTCCGCAAGCTGGGTCACGGGCGAAGTCTTGTTGATCGGCTCAGTTGTCCACCACGAATTCGTCTCTCGATCTGTTATCCACAATACTGTTCCAGCACTTGCAGCCGTCATCAAAACGTACGCTAGCGACCGTCGCAACCAAACCTTAGATTGATTCATACCTCTTGGTCTCTTTTCGCAGGGGAAATATTACTTGAAGCTTTTTTGTTCTATCAGATTGTCAAAAAGGCTGTGTCGGTCAGTAGTGACAGTTCTTCCATAGGATCAAGGACTGGTGAAGCGATCACAGCCCTAATCGACCCAGCAACTCTCTTACAAAAAAATTTAAAAGTCTCTACAAAACATTTTCTGTGGAATATACCCGTATAATTCATACACGCAATATCAACCACATATACAGATTTCGTTGTCCCCCACGACGCTATATCTAGTACGCTAGAAATCCATCAATATTTTCAGGCTACATCTAGCCGCATCACCCGGTTGTCTCGGCTAGCCGTTTCGGCAGGCCTCAGCGAGTAGGGTTCTCTCATATGTCTACGCGCGAGCTGCCTCGCCAGAAGAGAATTCTCTCTTAACATCGCCCGCTTATTTAAACAACTCTATCTAGTCATACGAGAGCATGTCCCAATTGGGACAATGGCGCTTCAGAGTGTCATGACAAGTGCTCTAGCTTTCTCGTCCAAGAAATTGTAGAGGTGGATCTGTGCCACAAATAAAAGAAGATCTTTGGAATCAGGTCTTAGCAAAGTTAGAAAATCAACTGAGCGGACCCACTTTTGAAACCTGGATCAAGCCAACCCAAATTCAAGATATTTCACAGGAGCAGCTTGTCTTACTGACCGATAACCCATTCGCCCGCAACTGGCTGCAGAAACACTACCTCGCACAGATTTCTAATGTGGCTGCAGAAGTCCTCGGCTACACGGTCGATGTCTCTATTTCGGTCAAAGATGACATTGAAAAAGCGCCTAGCCCCTCAGAGGCGATCGCACATGTTTCACCATCGCCTGCAGCTACACCCACGTCAGGGCAAAGTGAAAATCCTAAAAATGACTCCTCAGATCTAAATCCCAAAGCGATTTTTTCTCGGTTTGTCGTAGGGGCCAACAACCGCATGGCCCATGCCGCAGCCCTAGCCGTTGCCGAATCGCCTGGACGCGAGTTCAATCCACTCTTCCTATGCGGAGGCGTCGGACTGGGTAAGACTCACCTCATGCAAGCGATTGGTCACTACCGTATGGAAAGCGACCGCCAAGCTAAAGTCGCCTACGTCTCCACAGAAACCTTCACAAACGATCTAATCGCATCTATTCGCCGCGACACGATGCAGCGCTTTAGAGAGCAATACCGGGAAGTAGATGTCATCCTGGTTGACGATATTCAGTTTATTGAGGGCAAAGAATACACCCAGGAAGAGTTCTTCCACACGTTCAACACGCTCCACGAGGCAGGAAAGCAAATTGTCCTTGCATCTGACCGGCCACCCAATAAGATCCCCCGCTTGCAAGATCGCCTCTGTTCGCGATTTTCAATGGGACTAATTGCAGATATCCAGGCACCCGACTTTGAAACGCGGATGGCCATTCTGCAAAAGAAAGCAGAATACGAGCAGGTTTCCATTTCAAGGGAAGTAACTGAATATATCGCCTCTTCCTACATCACAAATATTCGAGAGCTGGAAGGCGCGCTCACACGAGCGATCGCCTACACATCTATATCAGGTCTACCCATGACGGTAGATAATCTGGTAAACGTGCTCAATCCGCCAGCGGAACGGCTAGAGTCATCACCCAAGTCCGTCATCAAGTCCGTATCCGACGCCTTCAAGATCCCCGTGGACGACCTCAAGGGACATTCGCGGCGTCGGGAGATTTCCCTGGCCAGGCAGGTTGGCATGTACCTGATGCGCCAGCACACGGACCTGAGCCTACCCAAAATCGGCGAGCAGTTTGGCGGCAAAGATCACACCACCGTCATGTACAGCTGCGACAAAATTACCCAGCTGATTAAGCGAGATCTCAACCTAGCGCAAACCGTTCGAGAAGTGAGCGATCGCATCACCTTAGCTGCAAGCCAGTAAATAGTCAGCCTGTCAATTTATCCTTCAGCGTGAAAAAGCGCCTGTCTCGAATTTAGATGCAGGCGCTTTTTCAATTCGCATTAAACAGACTGTCCACAGGGAAAATCGATCAGCGAGACGTCAAAGGCCAATAAACCTGTTAAGAAAGATAAACAGTACAGAGGAAAATCCTGTGGAAAAAGGGGGCACTTTCTGTGGAAAACCTGTGGAGACCATGTGGGAAAAGGCCGTGAGCTTGTGGAAAAAAATTCAGTCCCGGCGCACCTTGTGGAAAAGGCGACGATTTCTCCACAGGTTTTCCACAAGCTTTTAGCACTGAAATCTGTTTGAGCGATAGCGCTTCAGCTCTTTTTCCACAGTATCCACAACCCCTACTACTACTATTTTAAATAGATCTTTTAAAGAGATCTAAGAAGGAATAGAGCAGATAAAAAATTGACAATAGGATATTTTGAATGAGTGCTTGAAGAGGACGGATAGGGTGATAGTATTGGGCATCTTCAAGGTCACTTCCAAACTCACTAACTCTTCACTAGTTTTCACCGAGCGATGAAATTTAGCTGCCCTCAAACCGATTTCAACACTCAATTTTCGCTGGTTAGCCGAGCAGTTCCTTCACGGCCAAGCAAGCCCGTACTTGGCAACGTATTGGTAAAGGCGGACGCCAGCGCTCAGGAAGTTACGCTGATCGGGTTCGATGAGACCTTGGGTATCCAAACGACTTTTGCAGCTCAGGTGAATGACGGCGGTTCTCTGACGCTACCAGCCAAACTGCTTGGTGATATCGTTTCTCGTCTGCCCAATGAGGACATCGACATCAGCGAAGATGACGCTGAACCAGTGGTAACGCTGTCGTGCTCAGCTGGTCGCTATCAGGTGAGGGGCCTAAGCGCAGAAGACTATCCGAACCTGCCTGAAATTGAAGCTGCTGAAACGGTAAAAATCTCAGCCGACGCGCTGATAGAAGGCCTTCAAGGTGCACTATTTGCCACTAGCAGCGATGAGACTAAGCAGGTGCTCACGGGTGTTCATCTCACAGCCGGAGAAGAGAGCCTGGAGTTTGCTGCGACCGATGGTCACCGACTAGCCGTGGTCCAAACAATCGATGACAAAGGGACCGTGGCATCTGGTCTCGATATGAAAGTTACCATTCCAGGCAAGGCACTCAGAGAGCTGGAACGCATCTTACAGGCGTACCCCAGTAGTGAGCCCGTCACCTTCCAGCTCGACCAGACTCAAGCGGTATTCGACCTGGGCCGTCAGCGCATTACAACGCGTTTGCTTGAAGGCCAGTATCCCAACTACCGGCAGCTCATTCCCAACAAGTTCGAGCGGCAGCTAACCCTAGATCGCAAACAGTTCATGGCTTCGCTTGAGCGAATTGCCGTCATGGCCGATCAGCGAAACAACATCGTCAAACTATCGGTAGACACAACCCACCAGTCCCTTGCCCTTTCCGTAGAAGCGCAGGAAGTGGGCAGTGGCCTAGAAAACTTGCCTGCTCAGGTCACTGGAGACGACCTTGATATCGCCTTCAACGTACGATACTTGCTAGAAGGTCTGAAGGCCCTACCCACTTCCGAAATTCAAATTCAGTGCAATACAGCGACGAGTCCTTCTGTGCTAACTCCGCTAGGCGGCACAAAAATCACCTACTTGGTCATGCCTGTTCAAATCCGCAGTTAAGCAGTTATAAAATCAAAAAAATTAGTCTGTTGTGACCAGTTGCATTGCGAATGACTAGGTGAGTCAGGGTACTTTAGTGTTGGCAGATGAATTTCAAGTTCAGTTCGAACTTACAGATAGCTTGTTAGGACACGAGTGCCCAGCTTCGTTGCTCCTTCTACTGGTGCGCACACAGTAGCTTTTGGAGGAGGACCGAGGTGATGAGCGTAGATAAGTTGAAAGCAATGTTGCACACTTGGCCATCATACGCTCAGCCGCAGTGTTGATAAGAGATTGGCGGACTGGCTCAGCGTACGGGTTGGGCGCAGTTGCTGTGAGAGCAATGTGTGATTTTCCACTGCCGAAACCTTCAAATTTACGTTAGAGAGATAAATACAAATGGACTTTGCTTTAGCAGCACTAATGTTTGGTGCAGTATTGGTGATGTTTAGTAAGGAGGTGTTGAACGACTAAATAGTGATAAGTGCCAACCATCTAGGCGTCTGATGCTTTTTGAGACTTAGTACCGAAAAAGTCGATGCGATAGTCAGATATCTTAACGCCTGTCTGAGCTTCGACGGACTTAAGCAAAGCGTCAGGAAGGTCAACCTGGATATCAATAATCTGCTGAGTATCGATGCAGTTTACGTGGCTATGAGACGAGTTAATGTGCCCGTAGAGCCTACCGTCTGAGCGCTCAACGCACTCAATAACCCCCTGCTCAGAAAGTGCCTCAAGGTTTTGATAGACCGATGTATGACCGATTTCCCTGCCAAGGTGATTGAGCCGGTCATAGATTTCTCTAGCTGATAAATGCTCTTTTTCTTGCCAAAGAAGCTCCAATATATAACGACGCTGACGGCTCAAACGCATGCCCAAGGTTTGACACCGCTCAATGGCACCTTCTAACGAGTTGATAGGAGAAGCTGGCTCAAGATCGGCTGAAGATGTCATGACGAAAAGAACGATAAGCAAAACGAAAGGTCAGTGATGTTTGCCTGTGTAAGTGCTGCGCAGCGCTAACCTAAAGTCAGTTCCACTTTAGCTCGAATCATAAAGAGTTGTCTATTTGTTGCGATCGCGCTCATCCCGACCTAGAATTCACTGGCTTTATCTTCAATTCGCCAGAGCGATCGCTGCGATTTTGGCGCTGCGTGTGATTCAGCTGGCTCGGGAGTTGCCCGTTCCACAGCCTCCGTCTCAGTTCGAAGTTTCTCCAAGGGCTGAGAGTCTGCTCCGATGCCAGCCAGCAAGCGCTGAAGTTTATCACTGCTACTCTCTGCTAAATCTGACGTCAAAGCAGACAAGGTCGCTTCGAGAGAATCTGGCTTCGCATCTTCTTCTACAGGGGAGCTAGCTGTTTTGTCGTCACTGTGATCAGTATTGACCGACGCCTCAGGGCGGCGCAGGGGAAATAGCTCATTTTCACTTCTGGAAACCGTCAAGGGGGCCGCTGATGTCGAGTCGGCTGATTCACCAGGGTCCGATGATTCAATGGAGTCGGTTAGCTCACTGGCAGGGGCAATCTCAGCCTGCCTATTTTCAGGGTGCACTGTGGTTTCCTCTGTGAGGATGGCCTCAGGAGTGGTTGCACCGGCGGCGATCTCATTGCTCGATGCCGATGAACCTTGCTGACTGCCGACTTGGTCTGGCGTTGGTTCGATGGCGATCGCAAGATTTGTTGTATTTGTATCTGTAGCTACGCTCGGTGAATCAGCTTCAGACGTGTCATTGGTCGCGGATACGGCAACCTTCACTGAGTCATCTTCAGCTGCAATCTGAGTCGTTAGTTTATCCAGCAAGTTTGGCCTGGTAGGCGGCAAGCCAAAGGATACTTCCATGTCAGGGAAAGCGCCAGCCGAGACAGGCTCTGCCTTGATTGCCGGGAGTCCATTTTGTGTGCCAGAAGCCTCCGCATTGGCACTGGCAAGGCTAATATTGCTGAGTTTGTTCAGTGAGGCGCTGTTAATGCTGTTCGGGTCGAATGCAATGAGCGCTTTTGAAATCGCTGTCATTCGCCGCTCTTGATCTCGACTAATACTGTTGACATTATTACCTAGCCCAGGTGCATTCCACCGGCGCGTATCTGGATCGATATAGGCATGGGTCCTAGCCCACAAAATTGCTTCATCGCCCTGCATCTGCAGCCGATGGGCCTGCGCCAAGCGCTCAATATAGCCGCCTCTATCCAGGGCCGCTAGCGGAGCCTGATTAGCTAGGTCAAGTCCGTTAAGCTTTTCTTCTAGAGAGAGCTTAAGGCCGATCTGAGCTGCCTGAGACTCTAGCTCTAACCCTTGCCGTTTGAGTCTCTTCAGCTGCTTTTCGTCTGCCTCCTCGGGGGTGCGAGCACTGTGCTGGTAGGAGAAAGTTCCCAAGTTCCACACGCCATTACCCGGATCTACATGGCCGTAGTATGCCCGGGTTCGACGACCGTCCCAGTGCCGGGTTCCTTCAGCACTCCCAACAGTCCGGGCAACCAAAGAATGTGTTCCTTCTTCAAAAATCCAATCGTCCAGTGCCAACGTTTGGTAAGTGCTTGCCGTATCGCTTTTACCAACAGACGCACCACCTAAGCGACCCTCTGCAAAAAGCAGCGCTGGATTGCTGACGTCGAGTTCTGCTGTTGAATCATTGGCAGGGTACTCCTGATTCGGATCAAAGTTCAGCTTCTCCAATGTGTCGCTAAACAAGTCACTGTCAGATAGCTGACTTGTGACTGGTGGTGTCGTCTTCTCCGTATCGAGCGCAAGGTTGTTTTCTGCGAAGCTCAGTGCAATATCGTTTGGATCGACGGTTGTTGGATCTACGGTTGTTGGATTGACGGTTGTCTCTGGTGGATTAGAAGCTGCTGCTGCAGGATTTGCTAATTCCTTAGACCCAGGAGAGCTTAAAGATGAAGGTGGTGGTGCTGGTACTGATACGGTGGCGTTTTCAGTTAATAAAGAAGGTAGTTCTTCTTGATGGTAGGTAAGGGATGCCTCTTTTGTTGCAACAGATTCAATGGATAGCGGCAGCGATGATGCAATCTCAATCTTAGGAGAGGGCTTGTGTGTAGATGGGCTAACTACCTGACCAGTTAGCGGCAGTTCAAAACTCAATCCAAAGTTGATATCTTCAGCCTTTGCAATACCTGTCCATTGCATTAAGGTAACCAGTACGCCGATGGCAAAGAGAAGGGGCGATTTTAACATCCGACTAGAAAAACGATGGGTGGATAGGACGGGACAGATAATGGGAAAAGTCTTAGATTGCTACGAATAAGCAGTTGAAATAAAAGAAAACAAGTAACGGCTTAGCGTAGGGGGTAGATTCATCACGAAGCGCTTGTATTGAGTGCTTTTTCGAGAACGCCTCGAGCCGGTTCAACAATAATCCAGGTCCCGTCGGGCTGTCTTCTGAGGGTAGCGAAACTGAGATATTCTCCTCTACCAATGGACTGGCCAGCACTGATTTTCCCGTAGTTGACCCTGCGAAGGCCGCATAGCCGAAAAAGATAAGCGGGAATTTCAGGTGTGGAATAGAAGACACAATTATCAAGCTCGCTAGGTTCTAATTCTCCATCGAAAGGCGCTAAAACCTTTTGACCATTGAGATAAAGGGAAATATCTCCCAAACTTCCAGAAATGACATTGCCAGCGATTTCGTCGCCAGGATTCAAGGCCCATTGCTGCTGCAGCGTAATTGACCTCGGCTCAGGCGCGGAGTGGGCAGCGCAGCTACTCAGCCACAGCGCCAAAAAGTAAAGCGACAGCCGACATCTGAAAAGACGTTGACGGAAGAACGGGTTTATGAGCGTTCTCAAAAAACAGCCCAGTTGCCTAGAGTTTGAATCGATAACCTGCATACTCATCATTTTCGTAAAGGATCACAAGAGTGGTGTTCGGGTCAAAGGCTAGGGGATAGGCTTCTCTTTGTGCTTCCACACCGGCACGAATGTCTAGAGAAGAAAGCTGACAGTAGGGTTCTTTGACAATCTCTCGAATTCGAGTTTTGCTATCTCGCTCCGGCACAGCCAGCAGTGCTAGAAGTTGCTCTCTAGAAAGCTGCGACGTAGTTGATACTTCTGTTGTGCAAGCGTTAGCTAGCTTTTCGACCGCTCTGCCGGTCGCCGGAGAACCTATGAAGTTAGCTGGATTTGTGAGTAGCGTTTTGATGCCGTTGACATCGAATAACAGACTGGCAAGAGCGAAGATGAGTCCGCAGGCGACTAAGGGTTTGACTGTCTGCAGTGAGAATTTAGATGATTCGCTGCCACTGAGGGATACTGCGGGAGCACGGGACATCGGAAGGGACCTCTACTTGTTTATTGTGGGTGGGTAAGGGCTTAGAAAGAACCGCCGAGGAAAAGGCCTAGCAAAGTGATGCCAAGTCGATAGGCGGGGGTAAAGTCAGATGACTTCGATGTGAAAACACGATAGATGGCAAAAGAGATTGCGCTGAAGAGAATCAACAATAATGGCATTCTCAAAAATGGAAAGCTAGCAATAATAGCGGCTAGAACAATGCGGGTGATCGCAGCTGCACTGAACCAAATCGCGCCATCCATCCAGGAGAATCGGCTGCTGGCAATTGCCTGGTTTCTATCGGATGGGGCAGTGCGATCGCTGCTGAACTTACCAGAGAGCTTACGGATGCCGGAGAGCCACCCCTGCTGCGGACGGCGATGACCGAGCGGCGAAGGATATTCGGTTGCTGGGTCATCTAATAGATCCTGCATGTCAGGGCCTGCGGAGATGGCTTGGGAGAACAACTCAGGCCGACTGTGTGGCTGGCTAGAGGATTGCAAATTGCGTAGTGTCTGCGCGGTGTGGGCCGCTTCCTGCTCAGCAGAGTGCAGATTAATGGTGGCATGTGTAAGGCAAAATTCTCCTGAGCTGTTGCGCTCTAGGCGGGGAACGGCAGCAGAAGGATAAGGCTGAAGAAACTGCTCGATAATGTCAAGCTGTGGATGATCGTGAATACCTTGGCGGCGAAGGGCGACTGCGGCCTGCTGCGCTGAGCGCTTCATTGCCAAAATCTCTGCCGTCTGTTGTTGCGATCGCTCATTAATATTTTGAGCGAGTACTTCGAGTCGATAGATTTCCTGCGAGATTAATTCCGTAATACGGCTGTCTGTCTCTTGGCGATAACTGTCTGAGCCCTGGGTGCTTTGATTATTAGATCGTTGCTTGAGAGTGGCAATGGCCACTGCTTGCGGGGAGGCTTCAGTCGCTGCCTGAGATGGGGAGACCGGCTGAGAAAAACGCCTAGCGGTCTGCTGTGGCGAAGACCAAGGCATAGACGCCACCTCAGTGGCAGGCTGCTCAGCCTGAAGCATCAATAGTTTTTCTCGGATAGCCTGTAGTTCCATTTCAGTTTTTTTCATATCTCAGGACGCACGACCTAAAAGAAGCGCCCTCATCAAGTTGATGGTACAAGTGTACTGCAATTTGGTGGAAAAATAACCTTGCTAGAACAAAAATACTTGTTAATTTAAGGTGTGGTTGGTGAATTTCAATCTTGTGAAAATGCTTGAAACACTCTTAGGGCAAAGACTTCAGAGTATTTCCTGAAGCTGGCAGCGAAAAGATAAAATCCGGAAAATACCTAGTCTTTATGTACTATCTTCTAGCTTTAGCATAGTACATAAAGACTATTCCAAGCGGTAGCTCACTTGAAATGGTAGGCCCCAATTTATAGATTTGTCATACACCCAACTCCCTGAGATTAGGCATTTGGCAAGACATTAAATTACCCATTCGATCCAAAGTCTGCGGTCTTTTTGTATGTACTATTTGCTTAAGCACGGTCACGCCGCATACGGTTAACCGTCAACGTTCTACGTTCGTCAACGCGGGACCTCAGTTTCTCGCCTTCGTCTGCTAAAAACGACACGCGATGTGTGTAAGTAATCTTTGTATATGTTTTATCTATATTAAGTAATGCGCAAGTTTCAGGGCACGCTAAGCCTGCCATGCCAGTGTCAAAACAGGAATTGCCACACCTGCCGTTGCACAAGCCGGTGGTTTGTTCACAATAACTCACGCCGTAATTTGAAGGAGAATCGGGAGCGATGGTCAAGGCTGATTGGAGATTTTCTCAGCGGCTGTTTCAGTTGATGGATACGCCGCTTGAGCGCTTTGACTCGCTTCGCCCGGTCAAGCGCCCGATCAAACGGCCCATCCATATCAAAGAAGCCGATAATCCTGTTTATCACTCTGCGATGGCTCTGCTTCTCGGCGGGCAGGTCATGCACCGGCTATTGCGGGGACGCTGGGGTCAGCGGCAGATCATGGATTATCTGATGTGCGCAGGTCCTAGGTGTTTGGCACCTGTGATGGTGACCAATATTTGTGCGGGCATTATTTTTGGTATTCAGACGGCCCGTGAAATGGCCAGATTCGGTGCTATTAGCTCTTTGGGTAGTGCTTTTGCAGCGGCCTACTGCCGGGAACTTGCTCCGCTGCTGACGGCGGGTGTGCTGGCTTGTCAGGTGGGCTCTGCCTTTGCCGCTGAAATTGCTGCCATGAAGCTCACCCAGCAAATCGACGCCCTGAAGATGCTGCGAACTGACCCTATTGATTACCTGGTCATGCCTCGGGTGCTTGCCTGTGCGATTATGCTGCCGGTGCTGACTATCTTAGCGCTCTTTTTTGGCGTGGCCAGTGGCGGCTTGTTTACGACCTATGCCTATGAGCTGTCTATGGATACGTTTTTAGACGGGGTCCGCTCGTATCTGAGTGTGCAGGACGTGCTTTTGGTTTTGTCGAAAGCTGCAATATTTGGCTGTGTAATAGCTGTGGCAAGCTGCAGCCGCGGGCTTACATCGGCCCTACATGGCCGTGGGGTCGGTCAATCTGCCACTTCTGCGGTGGTGATGGCATGGATTTCTCTATTTCTGATTGATCTGATTATTTCTTGTCTGTCGCTGTTATCTATGTCTGCTTAGAGTCTGTGTCGGCCCGGGGTTGGGTCAGATGGCCACTATTCAAAAGATTTTCAGCCCAGGAGATTCTCAGCTCAGAAGACTTTCAGTGCTTTGTGACAAAACCTTCATGCTGCTGTCACAGAAATGTCAAACGGGTCGTTCAGTATTTATGCATAGGAGTGATAAGTTCCTCGCACCTATTTACCGGCATTACGCAGTCTCCCCCTTGTACTGTGCGATGTCGGTTTTTCTTTAGCCCATTTCGTCAGTAGGTGGTGGGTTGAATTGTGATGTGTCATCGTGCTCAGGTGTGTCCAGCTGAGCTGTACCAAACTGCTGAGCGTGGAACTGGGCGTATCTTCCGCCCTTCTCTAGCAGTTCTGAGTGTGTTCCCGATTCTAAAATTTTTCCCTTTTCTAAAAAGAGAATGCGGTCGGCCTGACGAACAGTGCTTAGTCGATGGGCAATGATAAACACTGTACGGTTTTTCATGGCGCGCTCAAGGGCTTCTTGTACGAGTGCTTCCGATTCTGGGTCGAGGGCGCTGGTGGCTTCATCTAGAATGAGGATCCTGGGATTGAGGAGGATGGCACGGGCGATCGCAATTCGCTGTCGCTGCCCGCCTGAAAAGTTATTGCCGCGCTCTTCTACCCAGGTGTGGTAGCCCTGGGAGTAGCGACTGATAAATTCATGGGCATTGGCGACTTTGGCCGCGGCTTCAATGGCACCGTAATCTAGTTCTGTTTGCCCGTAGGCAATATTTTGAGCGAGCGAACCAGAAAATAGGGCCGTTTCTTGCGGCACTGTGCCGATTTGGTGGCGCAGGCTAGGAATGGTCACGGTTTTGATATCGATGCCATCGACGAGAACTTCTCCTGATTGAGGGTCGTAAAAGCGTGCCAGTAAGTTGACAATGGTGGTTTTTCCGGCGCCGGAAGGACCAACCAGCGCAATCACTTCGCCGGGGCGAACCGTTAAACTTAGCGCTGTCAGAATCGGTTCTATGCTGTCGCCTTTGCTGTAGCCAAAGCTGACGTTTCGGTATTCAACTTTGCCTGTGATAGGGGGAAGTGCGATCGCATCTTCTCCTTCAACCAGCGTCGGCTGCAAATTCATCAGCTCAAAAATACGATCAGCAGAGGCTTCTGTCTGTTTGTAGAGGTTGTAGTGCTGGATAGACAGGTCAATTGGCGCAACCAAAATTGCGACTGCTGTGAGGAATGCAACAAAATCGCCACCACTCAACCGACCGGTCGAAATTTGCCAGGCGCCAATCAGGAAAAAGAGCATAATGCTCAACGCCTGCAAAAGTCCCACAGCCGGATACTGCAGTGAGGTCAAATACTCACTTCGAAACCGCGTATCCCGATTGCGCTTGGCCGCCTGTGCAAAGCGACCAAGCTCGTATTTTTGTGCTGCGAAGGCCTGCACGATGCGAATGCTGCTGAGGACTTCGGTGACCAGAGAAGAGAGTTCCGAAATCGCCGTCTGATTTTTCCGAGAGAGAATCAGTTGCCGCTTGCCAAACTGACCAATCAGTAGCGCGATCACCGGCGCAATTAGCACGCCTGTCAGCGACAGCTGCCAGTTCAAATAGATGATGTATGCCGTCAGAACAACAATTTGAAATACGCAGGAGACAAATTGCTGAGACATTTTGAATATGACTTCGCCCACGCGGTCAACGTCTTCACTGAGGCGGTAGGTCAGGTCGCCAGTTTGAGCTCTGGCGAAGTAATCAATGCCTAGACGATGCAAATTGGCATACACCTGTTTGCGGAGCTCTAGCACAACATTGAGTGAGGCGTGGGTGGCGCTCACCCGCTGGCCATATAGGAAGGCACTTTGAATTGCGAAATCTAAAAAAGCCAGTCCGAGCCAGTAGGCGGTATTGCGAACGTCGCCTTGACTGATGTAAGTGGAGGCCTGCTTTGCGAGCTGCGGCACAATCGCTTGGGTCGTCACGTAGCCGCAGACACACACGAAGGTGACTGTAAAAAAGTGCTTTTGCGTTTTCAGCAGTGGCCAGAGGTAACGATAGCTGGAGTGCTGTAATTTAGATTCTTTTGTCCTAGATGCTTTCGGTTTAGATTCCTTGAGCTTAAAATTTTTCACAGCAGCACTCTTCACAGCGTTCTTTGGGTAAAACAGATTTGCTTAGTGTCAAATTGGCCAGCGGTAGATTGGCTCGATGCGGGCAGGTTTGGATTGTGTTGTTTGAATTGTGTTGTTTGAACCGGGCTACTGAGAAGGCACTAGCTTGCGATCGCGCTTTCACTCCCTTGAGAGATCGTTACGCCTACAGCCCTATTGCCTGTGGCCTCATCTAAATGTCGCAAAATCAGGTTGGCAATCCGAGCGGAAGCGCCAAACGGGCCAAAACGATCCTGACCGTTTTTGACACAGGCTGCCAGATATTCTTCGTCCTCCACTGTCTTCACAATGCATTGAGCGGCCTCTTTCAGAATTGCTGGTGTCGCCGTTTGCTGACCAATCGTTTGCACAGAGAGCCCGAGCAGTCTATCTTGAGCCTCTGCAAAGGCATAGGTAAACTGCGGCCCTTCTCCCGCGATTTGCACAATAGGCTTACCAATGGCCATTGCCTGATCCACCGCCAGCCCTGCCATCCCCACAACCAGCTGCGTGCGGCAAACGATATCACTGAAGGCGTCGCTGTAGCAGAGAATTTTGACAGGCTGTGGGTAAGCGTCCGTACCGCTTTTTTCTAGCGCTACCCAGCGCCGTCCATTGTCGTCTGACTGTTGTTGGACTTGAGTCCAGTTCTCTTCCTGTGCAATCTGGGCAACGTTTGCCATGACGCTGGGCACGAGTGCTGCTCGAAATTTTAGCTGTGGATTCAGCTGAGCGGTTTCTAGCGCGAGCTGCATTTCCAGCTTAAAGTTTTGCACGGCTTCAGCGGTTCGAGAGCCGGGTAGTAGCGCGACCATCTTGTCTTTGTCTGCGAGCTGCAGGTCTTTGCCCTTTGGCTTTAGCCGGTCTAAAGAGGGAATGCCACCAAAGTGAACTTTGCTTAAGCCTTGCTTGCGGAGGTCTTCTGCGGTGTAGGCATCTCGGGTGGCAACGGCTTTGCAACGGTCAGACTTGAGCAGTTGCCATAGGATGAGGTCCATCTCCAACCGGCCTTCGTACATTGCCGACAGCGGTGAAATAAAGGAAACAAAGGGTTTACCGCTCAGATAGGCAAACGCTTGACCGATGGTATCGCCGGTGGCCGCTACAAAGTCCACCTGATCGATGTAGTGCTTCATGGCCTGGTACTGCTTCCAGGTCATTGTCAGGAGCCCGGCGCGAATATCGTCTATGAGTCTTAGCCGGTTCATGTAGGTGAAACCGCCGGACGGTAGGGTGTAGGTCGGCCCAACAATTGGCACATCGATATTGCGATAGGCGTTGCCTTCTCCCACGATGGGCAGCGCTGCTATCTCTAGCGCTGGACGAATGGCCCGCAGCGTCCGGATAATGTGGGAAGAGTGGTTGTCTTCACCGTGACCATTGCTGATGTATAGAAGGCGCTGCGGCATGGCTGACTTGGGGGCTTTGTCTGAGAGGCGATAGGCCTTGAGCAGTTGATTCAGTTGGGTTGAATCCTATCGTACACCGCTGATGGGTGCGGGCCTCGCTGCGCCGGACTGACAAACTGATACAGTACAACCGCTCTAGGCTGTCTTAACAGAGGGTTTTCTAAAGCGTGCTATTTAATTAGTTAGTTTTTGCGATGAGATGTCTGCATTTACCTAGCTTTTAGGCAAATCTGTCTTTCGTTCTAGTGAACGTGAAATGCCAAAAGCTATACTTTTTCAGCAGTTTTCCATTTTTTTGCCATGGCTCGTTCTCCTGTTCGTCGCATCACATCTGGTTTCCTAAGCGGTGTGCTTGCTGCTGTCTCTTTGTCCACTGTGCGTCCCTCGTCTGCTTTTGCCCAGTCTCTGTCTCAGGGCACGTTACCGAGAACGCCGGATGAACTGGTTGACTGTGAAATTCTTATTGTGGGTGGTGGCCTGTCGGGAACAGCGACAGCCTATGAAAGCTTGCTGGCTGGGCGCACGGTCTGTATGACTGAGCTGACAGATTGGGTAGGCGGGCAGATTTCGTCACAGGGAACGTCAGCTCTAGATGAGGCTAAAAAGCAGCGATCGCTGCTCTTTTATGCGGAGGGTTACAAGGCGCTTCGCAGCCGGATTGAATCTTTCTATGGCGAGCTGAATCCGGGCAGTTGCTGGGTGAGCGTTTCTTGCTTTTTGCCCCAGGATGCCCACGATATTTTGTCCGATATGCTGGCAGATGCGGCTAAGCAGGGTGGTGGTGAGCTGAAGTGGTTTCCTTCAACGGTGGTCAAAGAGGTGGGGCTGAGCGCAGATGGCCGCATGATCGATAGTGCGATCGCCATTCAACATAGCCCTCAACCCGATACACCGCCCCTAAATACAGAGCTGCTTTCCGAAAAGTTTTTAGATATTTACCAATACGAAGACTCTGAGCGATTTAGCAAGCGCATCCTTCAATTCGTTCCAGCAGCAGCAGCAGAGACAGAAGCGGCAGGTCCAGCTGACTGGTACGTAGTCGAAGCGACTGAAACGGGCGAAGTAATCGCACTCTCTGGCGTGCCCTATGATTTGGGCCTTGACCCTCGCTCAGCGCTCAATCCCTCTTCCCCAACTGAAACGAGCGACTCGTATTGCGTTCAGGGTTTTACCTATACCTTTGGCATGGAGCGCACCGCAGAACCCCAGCCCCAGCCAGAACCTAGCTACTACGAGCAGTACGCGCCCTACTTTAGCTACGAGCGACCCCGCGATACCAACGACTACTTCGACTACGTGTTTACCTACCGGCGCATCTCAGCGCCTGGCCCACGACCCAAAGAGAGACAGTTTGGCGTTTCTGCCGTTATTCCAGGTGATATTTCTATGCAGAACTGGACCTGGGGAAATGACTACAGGCCAGGGACGTCTGCAGATAATCTTATTTTGAGCGATGTGCAGCTGACGGAAACAGGGCAGCTGGCGCCGGGTGGCTGGCTCGGCGGGCTGCGGGTAGATGCGCTGCGAAAAGCAGAGGAAAATGCCTTTAGCTACTACCACTGGCTAGTAACGGGCGATACGGACTCCCAACTTGGCCCCGGTGTGAAGGAGCCCAATCCCAACCATCGATTTATCTCTGGCCTAGAGGCACCCATGGGTACGGCCCACGGACTCTCAAAGTTTCCCTACATTCGAGAAGCTCGCCGGATTGTTGGGCGTCCTGCTTACGGCCATCCCAAAGGATTTAGGGTCAATGAGATTGATATCTCCCGCGCCGACTATCGCGACGAATACTACAAAGATTCGCTTGGGTCACAACGCTACTTGCAGCTATGGCGAAATCTAGCCGGGCTCAACACCGTCGCTGTGATTGATGACGATGTGCCCGCAGCTGATATTATGCGGCGATCGCGCTCCACCATTTACCCGGATTCTGTTGGCATCGCCCAGTATGCCATCGACTTCCACCCCTGTCTCACCCAGTCTCCGCCGGAAACCCCCGGCAATACCGAACGGGAAAATATTCGCAAAGCTCACGGCCAAGCCTACCCCGGCCAAATTCCGCTGCGAGCCATGATTCCCCAGAAAATAGACAATTTGCTCATCGCAGGTAAGACCATTGCCACGAGCAATATTGCCGCTGCGGCCTATCGGGTGCATTCCTTTGAATGGTCAGTTGGGGCGGCAGCCGGTACAACTATCGACTTTGCCATGTCCAACGGCATTTTGCCCTACGAGCTAGTTGATGACCTACCTTCCCAGGAGCCCCAGCTAGAAGCGCTACAGCAGCGTCTGAATGCCAACGGCAATCCCACTGCCTTTCCAGATACCTCTATTTTCAACTTGGACTGGGAGGAGTGGCGCGTTTGGTAAGAGCCGCTTTACCAAGGGCTACCAATCATGGTGAAGGCTGACCAATAAAATGGGTGGGAAAAGTCCCAGCGTCCGCTTTCGGCAAGGGTTGGGAGAGTTGCGATCACCTCATCTCCCAGTCCGTATACAACGCCGTCGCTAATGCCGACTTCCCCGCTGAGCATCCGCAGCTGGGCATGACGTAAGGCGTCTGCTTTGACTTTGGCACCTCTTAATTCTGTGTAGAACTGAGACATAAAGCCGAGGGTCCCTTCGTCATTAACAGGCCACAGGCTAGCTAGCGCAGACTGTGAGCCAGCATTGACCGCAAATCCTGCAAACCCGTATTCTGAGCCGGTGTCACCGAGAGCTGTGCTGCAGGCGCTGAGAATAATCAGGCTGATATCGGCCTCATCAAGTGCCAAGCTACCCACCTCACTAAGCGATAGCTGCTCGTTCCAAAGTTGAATGTATGAATTTTCGAGGTCGCCTGAGGAAAAGGTGGCATGGGTCGCCAGATGGACGACGCCATAGTCTTTGGTCTGTAGCTGGGTTTGTAGGTTTTCTAAGACGAAGTCCTCATTTAGAAAAGACGTGCCTTGCCAGAGCTCTTCTGCAATCAGCTTCACTTCGGCATCGACAGCGGGTAAGTTGGGCTGAGTTTCAAATTCAGATGCTCCCATGGCCAGCACGTTAGAGTTTTCAAACTCTGTGTGATCGAGCCCGTTGAGGGCGAAGTCCGTCAGGCTAAAGGTCGGTAGTAAGCCTAGGCTGTAGTCTTCAATCAGGTAGCGATCGCCGTTGTGAAGTGTGGCTAAGGGCAACGTTCTGAGGCCCGTATCTAGGACAAAGCCAAGGCTGCTAATCTGTTGAGCTGACAGGTGTTCGGCAATGGGCTCAATCATCCAGTCATACAGCTGCTGAGCGGGGTCGAGATACTGCCTGGCAATTGAGAAGGGCCGTGTGGCCTGCGTTCTCAGCGTTTGGCCAACGGCGTCAACCTGTGCCCGTGTGACTCCCCAGCGTCGCTGCCGGATGGGCGTACCTTCCTGGGTAATCAGCATGACCTCCAGCTGATCGTCCGGACGTGTCGGCCTCTCTCCGCCTGCGCTAACGGCATATTCTGATGCTGCGTCAG
>JBCBJS010000004.1:0-178979 GCA_038523095.1 Cyanobacteria bacterium J06626_6 | reverse complement strand
TGATGAACTCATAAACAGGACTAAATGTGGGTCTACTCATTCAGTATCCTGCTTCTTTGGAGTATGCGTTTGCCCTGCAAATACGCCTAGTGCGTGTGGGCGCTGTGACCGCTCTGCGATAGTCTATAAGGTGGTTTCACCTAACTTTTCGCGCCCCGTATCTATGGCCTTTTTAATCGTTGCTGCGATTGTAATCGCGTTTATTGCCATTGCCTTTGCCCTGCAGAACAATGTTCCAGTTGAGGTGAATCTACTGGTTCAGCAGTACGAGTTCTCACTGGCGCTGTTGCTGCTATCGACTCTGGCAATTGGCGTTTTAATTGGACTGCTGGTGCTGCTGCCTGCTTTGCTACGGCGCGGTTGGCAGGTCTCTAGGGCCAAGCGACAGGCGACTTCACTTGAAGATCAGCTGCAGGAGCGCGATCGCACCCTCTCCGTCAGAGATCAAAATACAAACCGTCTGCGTCAGAGTCATCAAAATCTCTTGCAGGCACTCGGCCTAATTGATGCCAATACGGGGCTTATCTCCTCCGAGGCGCTGCCAAAAACTATCGCGGCCCTAATCAAGCAGATGAAGCTCCAGCCGGGCAATCCTCAGTTCGATGCTATCGGGCTTTTGGTGGTCGAAGCGCATCGCCGCGAGCCACTTGGAGAAGTCGCAACGACTGAGCGCCAAAATACGCTGTTAGATGAAGCGATCGCAACGATTATTCGGCAGAATGTCACCGTGGACACCTGGCTGTATTGCGATAGCCAGCATCCAGATGGGGCGCAGTTTATGTGCGTGCTAACGGGAATGGATAAGACTGCGCTTAGGCAGTATGGCGACACGCTTCAGTCCGCCCTCACCAAGGAGCCCGTGACCCTCGCAGACGATTCTGTCGTTGCTGTCGATGCCAAGGTGGGTGGTGCCCTAGCAGATCGCAACCATCCGACAAACCGTGAGCAAATAATTATTGATAAGGCCTATCAGGCGCTGTCTGAAGCGGGTAAGCGACAGCTCAACCCCATCAAAGGAAACCACCCCATCAAAATCATGCAGGTGACAGACTCGTAGTGGGTGTCCCGTAGTGGATGTCTCGTAGTGGGTGTGAGTTTGGATTGCTGTAGCTAGCCTTTCAGCTAACTTGCCTATCTAGCAGCCTTTCCAGCTAACTTGTTTATCCCGCTGCTTCTAACCAACCGCCGCTGAGCAGTACCGTTAGCGTCATAAAGATAATGGTCAGTAGCCAGGTTGCTCGGTTGAGCGTTTCTTCAGCGCTCTTTGTGCTGGTAAATAGCTGTGCCTGACCGCCCAGTGCGCCGAGTCCGTCTCCTTTTGGGCTGTGGAGTAGTACCAGGATGCAAACGCCAACCGCTGCGATCGCCCAAATCACTTTGACTACAGTAACTATCATCAAAAATCCTTTGCTCGTTTGCTGCCCGACTTGTCGGCTAGCCTACATTTTATCTTAGTAAAGCAATCCTATCTCGGAAAGCGCCCTGACTGAGAAAACTATCTAATCTGCTCGGTTGCTATGCCTTTCTAGGGACACCGGCCCTAGGCCCATCAAGCTAACGCATCACACCAGATCAGCATCTGCCCACATCTGCCCATACCTGCTTATATTGGCCATCTCTATCTTTGCAGAGAGACTTTAACCGGGGTACGACCTGGCCGATACTCTGCATCCGACTTCACAATCATAGATTGTCCGGTCATATCTTCAGGGATTGGCAGCTGAAGAATCTGTAAAATCGTTGGTGCCACATCCGCCAGACAACCACCTTCTTGTCTGAGCTGCACTTCGCAGCCATGACCAGGAATCTTGAGACCTTCACCTTCAATCAAAATAAACGGTACGGGGTTTGTGGTGTGCGCGGTCCAGGGGCGACCTTGCTCGTCGTGCATATACTCGGCATTGCCGTGGTCTGCGATGATCAGTGCTGTTCCTCCCACGCTGCCAATGGCTGAAACGAGGCGGCCAATTTCTTTATCGACGGCTTCCAGCGCATTCACCGTGGCGTCCATATTGCCGGTATGGCCGACCATATCAGGGTTGGCATAGTTCATCACAACCAGTGAATATTCACGTTTTCTGATGGCTGCGATCGCCGTGTCAGTTACTTTTCTAGCCGACATTTGAGGATCTTTGTCGTAGGTCGCCACCATTGGGCTAGGTACAAGCTCACGATCTTCTCCGGGAAAGGGATCTTCCAGTCCACCGTTGAAGAAATAAGTCACGTGGGCGTACTTCTCAGTTTCAGCGGTGCGAAACTGCTTAAGCCCGTGTTGGGAAATCACTTCGCCTAAAATATTCTTCAGGCTTTGCGGTTTGAATGCGACCCCGACCGGCAGGGACGGGTCGTACTGGGTCATGGTAACGAAAGTCAGCGGCAAAATAGGATCTCGCTTGAATCCGTCGAAGTCGCGCTTCACAAAAGCCTGGGTGAGCTGGCGGGCCCGGTCGGGCCGAAAGTTGAAAAAGATAACGCCGTCTTCCGCTTTGACTGCGCCTGGGGCTAGCCGCACCGGATCAATAAATTCATCATTTACGCTAGCATCGTAAGACGCTTTGACCGCATCTAGCGCCGACTGCCCGCTGCCTTCGCCATCTTCTGTCATGACCCGATAGACTTTCTCAATGCGATCCCAGCGGTTGTCTCGGTCCATGGCGTAGTAGCGCCCGCTCAGGGTCACCATACGGCCAATGCCGATGCGATCAATCGCATCTTGCAATTTGACAACGGCAAACTGTCCGTCTGTTGGCTTAGTATCACGGCCATCTGTAATTACATGGATGCACACATCTGTCAGCCCCTGGTCTTTGGCCATCTCTAGCAGGCCTATGAGGTGATTGAGATGGGAGTGAACGCCGCCTTCAGAGCAGAGCCCGACTAGGTGTAAGGTGCTATTGACATAGGCGACCTTTTGACACACTTTGAGCAAGTCGAGATTTTCCTGAATGCTTCTGCTTTCCACCGCATCAGAGATGCGCACTAGCTCTTGGGGAACGACCCTGCCTGCACCGATGTTGAGGTGCCCGACTTCTGAATTGCCCATCTGGCCATTCGGCAGCCCGACATGCTTCCCAGAGGTATTGATCTGCGCGCTAGGATAAGACGCCCAGAGGCTATCCATAATCGGCGTGTTGGCATGGCTAATTGCATTGCCGTTGCTATATTCTCGGCAGCCCCATCCATCTAGGATCACAAGCACCATTGGAGAAATAGGCGAGTCTGCCATACCAAAAAATCCTCTACGATTTGCAATGTGAGAGATGCATTAAACCCTGTGTGGCAGGATATATCGCTCCACATAGGTTCGGTTGAGATGCATTTTTAGCTGTCTGATAAGCGTTTGCTTTTCTCAGCGCCGCCCCACTTAAAACTTAAACTTAAAAACCCAAACTTAAAGACTTAAACGCAAGACCTCTTCAACGGTGTCTACAACTGTCAAGGAATGACTACCTGTGACCGTTTGAGGACGGCTATTTGAACTGAAGGTCGAACGGCTTTGATGCCAATAATGTTCTCCTTCAATGACTGTCTTAGAGCGCTCTGACTGTCTTAGAGCGCTCTGAGGCTACGCTAACCGTGTGCTGACAATCCTGTGCGCGAATAATTTCTGAACTTGCGCGACGGCAGGTAAAATCTGGGACATGTCATTCTGGCTCACCTCTATAAGACATAGCGTAGCGCTAGTTTTTAGGTAAAAGATTCTAATTTAATATTGTTCGACGATTTTAATCTCTGGAAAGGTTATTCCGTATCTATCTAACGCTTTATAAAATGAATCCGAATTTTTATAGTTAAATATTTACCACGAGTCATTCCTAAAAATAAAGCGTTGCCTTTTGGACCGTTGACGAGGTGAGCCACCTTGTAACCTTAAGAAGCCTTGCAAAGCACATCATCCAGCCGTTTGTGTCTGACGTTTTTCTTTTGCCTTTTGCTTTTTCTTTTCCCGTTTAGCGGCTGCCTTTGCAGCCTTTTCAGATTCAATTTTCTCCAGCCTTGCCCGCTCTCTTTCCTCTGCAAGCTTGTCGAGGTAGTAATGGTAGTCACCCTGGTACAGACGCAGTTCACCATCTCTGATCTCAACAATCTTATTGGCAACTTGGGTGACAAAATATCGATCGTGGGAGACGATGAGCGCGGTGCCATTGTAGGTCTTAAGGGCATTCTCTAACATCTCTTTGGCTGGGATATCGAGGTGGTTAGTGGGCTCATCTAGGATCAGCAGGTTGGCGGGCTGCAGGAGCATTTTGGCCAGGGCGAGCCGGGCTTTTTCACCCCCGCTGAGGGCCTCGACCTGCTTGAAGGCCGCATCTCCGCTGAACAAAAATCGCCCGAGCAGCGTGCGCACTTCTTCGTTTTTCCAGTCAGGAACTTCATCGTGAATGGTCTCGAGTACGCTTTTGGAAAGGTCTAACGCTTCTGCCTGGTTTTGCTCAAAATAGCTGGGGATCACGTTGTGCGAGCCGATTTGCACGGTGCCATCGTCTGGCTTTTCTAGTCCAGTGATCAGCCGCAGGAGTGTGGATTTGCCTGCGCCGTTCGGTCCGACGAAAGCAATGCGATCGCCCCGTTCAACCTCCAGTGACGCGCCAAGAAACAGAATTTTGTCGCCGTAGCTGTGGGTCATATCGCCAATCGTGACAACTTCACGTCCACTGCGAGGTGCGGGCTGAAATTGGAATTGCAGACCGCGCAGGTTGGCAATAGGCGCCTCTATGCGGTCAATTTTGGCGAGCTGCTTTTCTCTACTCTTGGCCTGGGTACTGCGAGTTGCGCTCGCCCGAAACTTATCGACAAAAGTTTGTTGCTTGGCGATTTCCTTTTGCTGTCGCTCGTAGGTGCTAAGCTGGGCGGCCTGATTTTCCGATTTTTGGGCCAGATATGCGCTGTAGTTCCCCAGATAGCTAGTTGAGACGCCTCGCTCTGTCTCTACGATGGACGTGCATAGCCGATCTAGAAATTCCCTATCGTGGGACACGATCACCATGGGAATAGTCAGCCCTTTAAGATAGGTTTCCAACCATTCAATCGTCTCGAGATCGAGATGGTTAGTCGGCTCGTCTAGCAGTAGCAGATCTGGGGATTGGAGTAGGACTTTGCCGAGCCCCATGCGCATTTGCCAGCCGCCGCTGTAGGAGCTAACCAGCCGGTCTCCTGCATCGCTGTCGAAGCCCATTTCGGGGAGAATCTTTTCGATCCTGGCTTCAAGGCCGTAGCCATCTAGGGCCTCGAACTGTCGCTGCTTTTTGTCAAGCTGATGGATAAGCTTTTCGAGCTGATCTGGGTTGGCACTTTCCATCTGAATAGGAATGTCGGCCAGTGCATGCTGGATTTTGTTGGCTTCTGTAAAAACTGTCCAGAACTCTTCTCGGACCGTTCGCCGGGGATCGACTTCGAATTCCTGATTGAGCGCTGCAATATGAAGCCCGCTGGGCCGAATAATTGAGCCAGTGGTTGGCTCAATTTCCCCCTGAATAATTTTTAGCTGGGTCGACTTTCCGGCACCGTTGACACCAACTAGGCCAACGCGCTCTCCAGCCTTGACCTCCCAGTTCACGTTCTTAAGAACTTCGCCGGTAGGGTAGATTTTGCTGATATTTTCCAATCGCAGCATTGCGCGGGATCTCCTAAGTTGACAGTAAGCAGTAATCAATGCCCTCTGGGCGAGGAACAAACTGTCTTCGCTGGGTAAGGGAGTTGGATTGAAAAAAAGTTGAAGCAAAGGGGCTCGAAAGAAAGGAAAATCGAAGGCAACGCCGATGCAGGTATGCCTGAGATGCAGTCTGAGGCTGTCTCTTTCTGTACGCTTTTTTGTATATCTTAACAAAGATGTAACAAAATATGATGGATGCGGTCGGTCGGTATAATGCCTGAGTTTGCTATTTCACAACTGTTTTGAGCTGTTTTTACTGGTGCAGGTATTTCCTATGCTGTCCGTATTTCTTAGCTTTTCGGCCTTGGCCGCTCCTGCACTTACAGGCAGTTTGCAAGGGTTTCTCCCAGATGGTTTATCTGCTGGACTGCTGGCACAAGCTGCTATCCCTGTCATCCCGGTAGAGGAGGCGTTGCCACCGCCAGAATCGCTGCTAGCTCCCGGTTCAGAAGCTGTGGAAATGGCTAACTACAGCGATGGCACGATGTCTATAGACTATCCGGCAACTTGGCAAGTGGAAGTCGATGACAGCGGCATCGTGGCCATTAAAGCGGAGTCGGTGGCTAGTGCTCGTCAGGTGGTGACCCAGATATTTCGCGTAGATTCGCCACCCGGTCCGCTGGTCGATGCCAATATCAACAGCTTCATTGATGAAGGGTCTGCGGTTAGTCGCTATCGCAGCGTGGTTATTGACGATCAAACGGCGCTGGTAATGTGGTTGGCAGACCGTCCAGATGAGCTGAGTTCTGCGATCGCAACTTTTATTGGCTACGGCGATGAAACAATTTTTCTATTTAGCCGTTACTCGCCCGAAGGTGCAGATACAGAAGCTGTAGATACAGAAGACAATATCTTGCGTCTGCACAGCTCGTTTTCAAATTTGGCCGCTGAATTGCCCGCTTCACCCGGCTTAGACGATTTATTGCTGCAGTAGTGTTAGCGCACTCATGTGACGGGTGCCCTCGTCTAGAGGCCGGGCTTTATATGCAAGCCATCGCTGTTTGGATTTTTGTTCGGTTGGCCGCTTAGGCCCCTCAGACTAGGCGACTTTGGGTGCAGGTTGATTTTTAGAGCCACCCATGAGGTACAGCAGGGCCATGCGAACAGCAACGCCGCTAGCCACCTGCTTGGCCACCAGGCTGAGCTGGGGATCATCCATGAGGTCGGAGGTGATCTCGACGCCTCGATTGGTGGGGCCGGGGTGTAGGAGTTTGACGTTGGGACTGCAGCTTTGGATGCGATCGCGCGTAATGCCAAACCGCTGGTGATACTCCCGCAGACTGGGCAAAAGATTGGCGCTCATCCGCTCTTTCTGGAGTCTTAGCGCCATTACAAAGTCAGCAGCTTCCAGAGCACTTTCTAGCTGCCAGTGGACAAAAACCTTGCGCGCTTGTTGTCCTCGTTTTGTTTCGAGCGGTGTAGAAAAGGCTTCGCTAAAGGCTTTGGGCAGGAGCGTAGGCGGAGCGGCCAGATGGACTTCAGCGCCACAGGCCGTCAGGCTCCAGAGGTTGGAGCGCGCCACCCGGGAGTGAAGGATGTCGCCAACGATGGCGATTTTTTTACCTTTAAGTTCTTGAATGGTGGGCTGCTGGGGATTGCAGGCGTTGCAGAGCGTCAGCAAGTCGAGAAGCGCTTGGGAGGGGTGTTCGTGCTGCCCGTCACCCGCGTTGAGGACGCCTACGCCAGATTCTAGGCGGTCCATCTCTTGGGCGATGGTTGCAGGCACGCCCGATCCCCTGTGACGGATCACCATCAGGTCTGTGCCCATGGCTAGATAGGTCTTGGCGGTATCTAGGATGGTTTCTCCCTTGGCAAGGGAAGAGCTACCCGGCGAAAAGTTCAGCGTATCTGCCGATAGGCGCTTAGCTGCGAGTTCAAAGCTGCTGCGGGTCCGCGTCGAGGGTTCAAAGAATAGATTGGCAACGACTTGGCCCTGCAGCGTGGGGACCTTTTTGGTTCGCCTAGAGAGCACGCCTTGAAAGCTCAGCGCGGTTTGTAGGACGTTTTCGTATTCGTGGGGCTGAAAGTCTGCCAAGGAGATGATATGACGACGATTCCAGGGAAAGTTATTCATAGATGCGAACTCAATAGGTGAAAATCTATTGGCAAGTAAAAATCTATTGGCCTGCGCGCTCTACCGGCTATAAGCTTTGCAAATTGGCACATAATTTAGGACAGGTCGGTCGTCTGTTTTGTAGGATAGGGATACCTTTTATATAGTGCTGTACTCAGTATTTCGTCAGATGGTTTGGTGGCAAGAGCATATTCAAGCGCGTAGTTCCAGACTTGCGCCCCGCAAGTTTAATCATACCTATGTCACAGGCCTTGCCCTGGCGCTAAGTCTGGTGGTCGCAGGCTGTGCGACCGCGCCTGAAAAAACGGTCGAAGAACCGGCAGTCGAGCCTGCTCCCGATGTCGTCGAGCTGCCTAAGGAAACCCCACCTTCCGCCGTCGACTCGCCAGATAAGGCTCCCACGCAGACGCAGCCCGATGGCGCAGATATCCTTGAGAAGCAGCCTGAGCAGACCGATGAGATGGTAACGGTTTCGGTATACACCATCGATGCTCAGTGCAATGATTTTGTGGAAGAAACGGTTCAAGTGCCTATCGACCAGGCGATGAATCAGGCTGTTGGTAAGGCCGTCGGTGCTGTCGAATACAATGCATTCAAGCTGGCGGGCTACCAGGTGAATCTCAATGGCAGCACGGCCACTGTAGATATGCAGCTGGCACCGGGCTCAGAGCGACAGTTCGTTTCACTCTCCAGCTGCGAGCAGCGGGCGCTGTTCGGCAGCGTAGAAGAGACACTGCTAAACAATCCAGACTGGAACGTTGATGCCGTGAAGTTTACAGATGGTGGCAAAGAGCTGGTTCTGTAGGGTCACTTGGGTCAGTCTATTCTGTAAGGCTGCGTGAGCTGAGAGAATCCGTCGGCTTGAATCATCGACGTGAAACAGCAAGACTGTCCTTCAGATACCAGCGCCACGGTTGCTCTGCTGCCTTAGTGATGCCAATTCGAGTCGTTTGTACGACGGCCTGTCGCTGTGGTGGATGGGGGCTATGCTCTAGCCAAATTCCGCTGTTGGGATGGTAGCGTTGGCCATCAAGGGTTCTATTAATATTGAGTGCTCTACAAAGTTTCCCGGGCCCTGCCGCTATGCGGTGGGGCTTGATGGTCTGTTTGGCTGGCAGGTGCGGCGGGATGCTCTCCAATTCCAATGCCCGAATCAAAACCGCACTTCCGATGCCCGGTGCCTCTGTGACCACATTGAGACAGTGATACATGCCGTAGATTAAGTAGACATAGCAATACCCTGGTGGACCAAACATGGCGGCGTTGCGTTTGCTTTTGCCGGTATAGGCATGGCAGGCGGGATCGCCAGGCGCATAGGCTTCGGTCTCGATGATGGTGCTGCGAATAAGTGGGCCATTGGGTAGCTGACGAATAAGGCGGCATCCCAGGAGGGCTGGAGCCACTTCTACGGAGGGGCGATCGCACCATTCAGCCTGAATCATATTAGACAGCTCGGGTGGCTCGCCCCGCTTTTTTCCTTGTTCAAAGGTATTTGTCATAAACCATTAAGAATTGGCAGTTCTTGCAAATGAAGTTGTTACGATCCTGAGTGAGCTAGACCGATAGCGATCTATCGAGAATCGTCTGTGGGAAAAGTCTGTTTGAAAAATCTTCGGTGCGATCTTCACCGCGCTCCAGATAGTTGTTACTAATCATTTACATTATGGATATTAAGCTGCTGCTTTTTGTGATGACGGGGCTATTTACGGTGTCCTGCTTGTTTTTTGGAACACGTAATGGGTTCTACGATTCTGAAAACTACCATGGCAATGGTTCGGCCCACTGATGGGGTCGAATTGACTGGGTCGAATGCCCTCGGATGAGTTGCTTTCGCTTGTTTCTTCTTATCTGCTTTCTTTTCGCTTATTTCTTTCGATAGGCACATTTTGTGCTTCTGACCACCTGTGACTGAGCTGTCCTGCCTGCCCTACAGCGTCGGCTATGAAGACGAAGGGGTTTGTCTGCGTGTACAAATCGGCCCCTACTCTGTACTGTTCGACTGCGGTCTTGCCGATATTCGACAGCTGCGAGAGGTGTCTGCCGACTTTGTTTTTTGTAGCCATGCCCATACTGACCATGTCAGGGGGCTCCTGCCGCTGCACCAGACGTTTCCCCATCTGCCCATCTTCAGCAGTGATGTGACGGCTAAGCTGCTACCGCTCAACTGGCCCGGACACGAAGATACTCACTTTTGTCGCCCCTTGCCGTGGCGAACCCCAGTTGAAATTGCGCCGGGGTTGTCAGTGCAGCTGTGGCCAGCTGGTCATTTGCCTGGGGCTGCCTGCTTTTTAATTACCTACAAAACATCCCAGCGAACCTTTAGCATTTTTTACAGCGGGGATTGTTTTTTATCCAATGGACGCCTGGTTGATGGACTACCGCTGGCCGAGCTGCGCAACCTCAAGCCCAATGTGATGATCGTAGAGGGTAGCTATGGCACTGAGCGTCATCCTAATCGCAAGCAGCAGGAAAATTATTTGGTGGAGCGCCTCACTGAGGCGCTGTGTAATCGAGGCCGGGTGATTTTTCCGGTGCCGCTGCTAGGGCTTGGCCAAGAGCTGCTGATGCTAGTGCGTAGCCACCATCACTTTACTGGTCAGCCAATCGATGTCTGGGTTGATCCGCTCATTGCGATGGGTTGCGATGCGTATTTGGCCTGTCTCTCGTCGCTGCCAGCCACCGTTCAAAACTTTGCGCAACATCAACCGCTGTTTTGGGATGAGCGGGTGCTGCCTCGGGTGAGGCGGCTGGGTGCGGGTGTGTCTGCAGAGGCGATCGCAGAGAGTTCAGATGCCGCTATTTTTATTGTGCATCCGGCTACCCATCCCAACCTTTACTGCCAGGAAGACGGCGCCAATTGGACGGTCTTTGTCTCTGATATGAGCAACATTGGCCTTTGGCAAAGCCAGCTGGATACGCGGCGTTACGCGTTTGACTGGTTTGCGGAAGTGAGCGATGTGATGCCCTCTAGCCCAGTGGAAATAGAGCACTACATGCTCACCAATCACTGCGACGGCGTTGGAACCACTCAGCTCATTCACAACTTACGCCCTCAGCATGTCATCTTCGTCCATGGCCGGGCACAGCAGCTCACGAATTTGGCTAGTTTGGATGCGCTACAGGTTCGCTATCAGCTACACTTGCCGACGCCCGAGCAAAAAATTGATTTGCCCCTGGCTGCTGCTTTCTGGCAGCCAGCCCCGCCGCGTGACTCTTTCTATGAGGGCGAGGTTGATATGAACTCGGAGGGGGTGCAGTTGAAATTGCCTCAGAGTTTGGAGCGCGATCCGCGCTGGGCGCAGCTCGCGGATACCGGCGTTGTTGAGGCGAGCTGGCAGGGCAATCAACTGGTGATTCGAGGGCTCAATCAGCAAGAGCTGATGCAGGTCGTTCCCAGGGAAGGTGCTTCGGCCGAGCAGACTTGCTATTACTGTCGTCATTTGCGAGGGCAGCGATGCCGTAATCCAGAGTCTCCTTTGGTTGGATTACAGGTGACTTCTGATGGTAGCTGCGCGGTTTTTGAGCGGTCGAGTCAGTGGTGAAGTAGAAGATTAATGTTCTGGTATGACGGCTGTCTCTACGAGGAAAGTGAAGCCTGCGGAATGGAAGGCGCTGGCCGAGTCGAAGGCGCCTCAGACCCGTTTTACAGCCTGATTGGCAGCCCGGGGCTACGGTTTGGGGCGACGGTGTTCACCACGTTGCGGGTGTATGAGCAGTGTTTGGACCATCCAATGACGCAGTGGGCAGCGCACTGCGATCGCCTACTGCACTCAGCGACAGCCTTTAACTGGTCGCTACCCGATTGGCGCAGCTTGCGTCATGGCGCCCAGCAATTACAAAGCCTCTACCCGGTCCTTCGGCTCACGCTTTTTCCAGATGGAAAGGCCTGGATTGCCGGTAGGGAACTGCCAAAACAGCTAGCCCAGCAACAGCGAGCGGGTGTGGCCTGCTGGCTGGCATCGCCTGACTACGCGCGCAGCTTGCCAGCCCATAAGACCGGCAATTATATGGCCTGCTGGCTGGCTAGACAGCAGGCCCAGCAGAGGGGCGCAAGCGAAGCGATCTTGACCAGCGCTCAAGGAGATTGGCTAGAGACGGCCACCGGCAACCTTTGGGGCTGGGCCGACGGGCGCTGGTGGACGCCGCAGACAAGCCGGTGCCTTCCCGGCATTATGAGAAACCGGCTACAGGAACTCTTGGCTGAGACTGGGCAGATTGTAGAGGGTCAGCCTTGGACGGGGGCTATGCTGAAAGCGTTTGATGCGATCGCCTACAGCAACTGCGTGGCCGAGCTGGTGCCAATTCACACAATTTTTGCCGGGCAGACTACACTAAAGTATGACGCCCAACACCCTAGTCTTATGGTGTTTCAGCAGGTACTGCAGCAGCAGATTGCACGGTCAAAATTTTCCAAACGCGAGCCGAGCAAGATGGGCACAGCAGATGATTCCTGAAATGAGTTAACATAAGTTAATAACAAAGGAATAACGCTAACAGTGTTGAGCTTTAGGCCTCGATTTCACAGCTAGGCTGGCTTTAAGACTAAGCATCCTCACTCAACTATTTAGGAGGCTTCCCCCCGGTGAATAAACGCTGGAGAAACGCGGGTCTTTACGTACTACTCGTCGTTGTTGTCATTGCCCTGGCAACTGCATTTTTTGATCAACCCCGTGTCGAGACTCAGTCTTGGCGCTATAGCAAATTTATTGATGAAGTCCAGCAGGGTCGCGTAGAAAGTGTTGCGATTACTTCGGATAAGTCTCAAGCTCGGTTTGCCTCGCCTGATGGTACTGGGCGCATTGTGGTGAACCTGCCTCAGGACCCAGGTCTGGTAGATTTGCTCACCACGAACAATGTCGATATTTCTGTTCAGCCGACTCAAGATGAGAGCGCGCTGGTGAAAGTGTTTAGTGCGCTGATTATTCCGGTGCTGCTCTTGGTGGCTCTCTTCTTCTTGTTCCGCCGCGCCCAAAACGGCCCAGGTAGCCAGGCGATGAACTTTGGTAAGTCCAAAGCTCGCGTTCAGATGGAACCTCAAACGCAGGTGACCTTTGGCGATGTGGCTGGTATTGACCAGGCCAAGCTGGAGCTAACTGAAGTGGTCGACTTTTTGAAGAATGCTGACCGCTTTACGGCCATTGGCGCCAAGATTCCCAAAGGTGTCTTGCTCGTAGGCCCTCCAGGTACGGGTAAAACTCTGCTAGCAAAGGCTGTTGCCGGTGAAGCCGGGGTTCCTTTCTTTTCGATCTCTGGTTCAGAATTTGTAGAGATGTTCGTCGGTGTGGGTGCCTCCCGTGTCCGCGATTTGTTCGAGCAGGCAAAGTCAAACGCGCCCTGTATTGTCTTTATTGACGAGATTGACGCAGTGGGTCGTCAGCGAGGCGCAGGCCTTGGCGGCGGTAACGATGAGCGTGAGCAAACGCTCAACCAGCTGCTGACAGAGATGGATGGCTTTGAGGGCAATACAGGCATCATTATTATCGCGGCAACTAACCGTCCCGATGTTTTGGATGCGGCTCTGTTGCGTCCGGGTCGTTTTGACCGCCAGGTGGTGGTAGATCGCCCTGATTACGCAGGTCGTTTGGAAATTCTGAACGTTCACTCCCGCGGCAAGACGTTTTCTAAAGATGTTGACCTAGAGAAGATTGCCCGCCGGACGCCAGGCTTTACAGGGGCTGACCTGTCGAACCTGCTGAACGAGGCAGCGATTTTGGCGGCTCGTCGCAATCTGACTGAGATTGCGATGGATGAGGTTAATGATGCTATTGACCGCGTTCTGGCAGGTCCTGAGAAGAAGGACCGTGTCATGAGCGAAAAGCGTAAAACGCTGGTTGCTTATCACGAAGCTGGACACGCTCTGGTAGGTGCCCTAATGCCTGACTATGATCCTGTTCAAAAAATCAGCATCATTCCCCGTGGCCGTGCAGGCGGCTTGACTTGGTTTACCCCCAGCGAAGAGCGGTTGGAATCAGGCTTGTATTCTCGCTCCTACCTGCAGAACCAGATGGCGGTTGCCCTCGGTGGCAGACTGGCTGAAGAAATCGTCTTTGGCGATGAGGAAGTGACCACAGGTGCTTCTAACGATCTTCAGCAAGTGGCTCGAACTGCTCGCCAGATGGTGACTCGATTTGGCATGAGTGATGAGCTGGGTCCAGTGGCCTTGGGTCGTCAGCAGGGCAATCCCTTCCTCGGTCGGGACATTGCCAGCGAGCGTGACTTTTCTGAGAAGACAGCAGCCTCTATTGATACTGAAGTCAGAGCGCTGGTTGACCAAGCCTACGCACGCTGTAAGCAAGTGCTAGTTGAGAACCGTCACATTTTGGATAAGCTGGCTGAAATGCTGGTGGATAAAGAGACGGTTGATTCCGAAGAGCTACAGCAGCTGCTGGCTACTAACGATGTGAAGATGGCAAGCATTGCCTAGATACGGTCAGCAAGGCGATCGCATCACCTCGCTGAACGGTCTTGCTTGAGTGAGTGAGCTGTCTTAGGCAGCATTAAACCCTTCCTTGAACACAACAAGGAAGGGCTTTTTGCTGCTTGCACATAGCTTTTGAAGTGTTGTCTGTCAGACTGTTTTTGTCAGGCTGGGCTGACGAGATTGATTTTGAGCGCTGTATGTGGGGCTGGCTCTGATGTCTGCTGCTAGGATTTCTGCAGAGTTGTTGGGACTTTCGACGAGTTTGACCTTGTGTAGCTGGGTGCCAATGCTTTCGAGCGGTTGCTCTAGGAGCTGGCAGATCCTCAGCACAACATTTTCGGCCGTTGGAACGACTTGGCCAAAGTAGGGAATGTCTTTATTGAGGAAGGTGTGATCAAATGGCTCAATTACGTGGTTGTTGATTGCATCTTGAAGGGCTACTAAGTCGACGAGCATACCTGTGCGAGCATCGATTTGTCCTTTTACGGTGACTTCGACCTGATAGTTGTGACCGTGGCCGTTGGGTCTGGCGCACTTGCCGTAGATATCGCAGTTTTCTTCGTAGCTCAGATGGGGAAGTGCCAGCCGATGGGCGGCACTAAAGTGAGTTGAGACGGTGAGGTACGCTTCCATTCCATTTCCTTGATAGTCAGCCCAGAGTTCTGGGGTTTCTTGCAGTCGAATATTGACGATGGGTAGCTGGGGGCTGAGCCGCTGCCAAATGACTTTAGCGATGTGTTCTGTCGTGGGCAGCGTGGTGCAAAAGTCTTCCCAAGTGTCGTTGAGATATGAGAAATCGAGGGGCTGGATAATCTCCCGATGAATAATGTTTTTGGCTTCGGTGAGGTTTAGCACCATGCCGTAGGCATTTATGTCGCTTTTTATGGATACATGTAGTACGTAGTTGTGGCCGTGTCCTGGAAACTGAGTGCAGCGGCCAAATTGTTTTTGGTTTTCAGCAGGAGTTAGTTCGTTTAGCCAGTAGCGATGGCTAGCAGAAAATTGCGATCGCCGAGTAATAATGCACTTCATGTGATGCACTTCATGAGTAACGTTGGGATGGCTAGATTCAGAGACTGTATTAATGCCTAAGTAATCGACGGCTGCCACAGGACCGTTGAGCTTACGAAATTCTGAGTTGATTGTTACAAATAAAAATTAAAAAAATCTGATTATTTTTACGAATGTCATCGGTGCGATCGCTGCTTTCCTTTTATATCAAAGAAAAGAGGGTGGATATCCGTACGTAATGTCAGCTTGTCATGAAAAGCTAAAACTGTAAAAATAGATACAGAAAAAAGATGGAGTACGTTCATCTCACGATTTAGCTTTGGAAATTTTGTTTGGGACTAAATTTCTTAAGGCCCACAGGTTGAGACGGAAGTAGGGGATGAAGCTCCACATCTCCGAAGGAACGCGTTCCCTTGATGACTGGTTAGTCTTTAGTTTTTTGAGGAACGAAAATGAAACTCACCTATCGCGGTATTGAATACGACTACAACCCTCCTATGTTAGAGGTTACTGAAAGCGAAATCACCTGCCGGTACAGAGGGCAGGATGCACCCTACACCTATGTCCGTCACGTCCCCATCCCTCAGCCTGCATCTTCTCTAAGATACCGCGGCGTTGCCTACCAAACGACTCGTCGCGGGCAGGTGCAGCAGCTGACTCAGCCGTCTGTGCAGGTCGCACGTCCGGGCAACGCGCTAGCTCACCTGCGTAGCAAGCTAATGGGGACTAGCCCGGCGGCCCAGGCGCGCCGCGAATTGCTCAAAGAGTCTAGCCGCTTACATAGGGCAAGTATTCAGCGGTCTTTGCAGCATCGCATAGAAGTCGCTAGGGCCCAGGGTAATGAGGTACTTATTCAGCAGCTAGAGTCTGAAATGCATCAGAGCGCTTAGTCCTAGTTGCTAGTCCTAGTTGCTAGTTCTAGTTGCTATCTATTGTGTAGCCCGCTCGAATGCAGCCAATCGAATACAGCCAATCGAATACAGTCAATTGAATGCGCCAACGCAATAACGAACTGTAATCGGTAGACATGTAAATACACCTATAGATTACGAGAGGGCGCTAAGTCCTCTCTTTTTTTGTGGGCTTTATCGGCTTGTGGGCGCAATTGCGCTAGCACATTAGGCCAATTGCGATACCTGTGTGGCCATTGATATGCGGAAACTTGAGGTAAAAGCGCTTTTTCGCCTGTGTGGCTGGTAGAAACTGATTTTGGTTGTCAACAATGGTGGGGTAGCAGTGTTGCTGAGCTGTTTTGATGTTGGTGTGAAGGGTTGGTGCGATGGGTATTTTGAATCAGGTTTTTGGGGCGCCCTCTGATGCGAAGATAGCGATGAATTCGGCTGAGGCGTTTGCGGCAATTTGTTTGGTGGCGATCGCATCCGATGGCTACCTCTCTGAGTCAGAAGAGCTGGAAATGAATATGCGCCTTGGCCGTATGCAGCTGTTCAAAGATGCGACGGAAGAAAGCCTGGCTCGCATGAAAGCCTACTTGGTCGATGGCATAAAAAAGCACGGTCCTAATGAGCTGGTCACAAGCGCCAAAGCTGCTTTGCCGCCGAATTTGGCATCGACAGCCTTTGCGATCGCGGTCGATCTGGTTTTTTCAGACGGTACAGTCTCTAGAGAAGAGCAGGCATTTGTTGATGATTTACGCCGCTTGCTGTCGATTCCTGACGATCTGGCTATTAAGGTCGTTGAAGTAATGACGATCAAAAATCAGGGATAGGAACCGGTCGGCATTAGGTCAAGGGCGATTTGTTGGGAACGCCGACTGCCCTGGGAAAAGCGTCTGGCGTAGGTCGTTCTTTGTATATAAACAGGCAGTGACGGCTGCTGTTAGATCGGGGGGTTTGCCAGCTCTGCAGGTCGGTTAGTTCTCCGCCCAGCAAATCGATGACGGGCAGTAGGGCTTCCGTTTCGTCTGTGCTCCACTGCCCGCGGTACAGAACGGCCTGTGCACCGACCTTTAAAAAAGGCATGGCGTACTCAACGCAGGTAGCTGCAGGCCCGACTGCGCGGACCAGTGCGAGATCGTAGCTGGCGCGGTGGGCTGGGTGGCGTCCGAGGGTTTCTGCCCGTTCGGCGATGCAGGTTGCCGGGATCTGCAGCTGCTGACAGAGCTGCTGCAAAAAGAAAATTTTCTTGCGGGTGGCGTCTACCAGGGTGAGGTCGACGGGAGCTGGGGAAAGTGCGATCGCCGCTGGAATGCCAGGAAATCCACCGCCAGTACCGATATCAATTAGGCGGATAGGTGCATCAGATGGGTCAGCGGTTGCTGCACTTGAGGTGAGCCAGGGTGCAACGCCGCTGAGAGAATCCCACAAATGCTTCTCCCAAAATTCATCAGGCGCTGTAATTCGCGTGAGATTGAGCTGCTGGTTCCCAGATAAAATGCCTTCGTAGAGCGACTCAAAGGCGCCCTGTTGGGTCTGGGTGGGCTGCCAGTTAAGGGTGCTCTTCCACAGATCAAAGTAAGTAGGCAGCGTGTCCGTCATGTTGATGGGTTACTTTGCTTTCACCATACCAAAAGACAACTGTCGGCTCTATGCAGTGATGGGTTCTTCTCGTCTTCGCAGCGTTTCAGGTTCGACGCTGCTGAGCTGCCCGTGATCAATGGTCCAGCAGCAGTCGGCAATATCGACGAGATCTTCAGCGTCGTGAGAGACAATGAGCAAACTCCACTGCTGTTTGAGCTGCGCTAGCAAATTGACCAGCTGCTGGCGCATGGACCAGTCTAAGCCAGCCGTTGGCTCGTCGAGCAGCAGCAGGTAGGGCTGGCGAATGAGCTGCACGGCCAGCGCGAGCCGCCGCTGCTGCCCGCCGCTGAGTTGCTGGGGTGATGCCTGCAGAGAGAGGTTCCCCAGCCCCACAGATTCTAGGGCTTCGTACACGCGCTCAGCGCTGAGTTCTGGGTGACCTAGCCGAAGTTCTTCGAACAGCGTATGGCCACAGAAGTGCCTCTCTGGAAACTGAAAAACCAGTCCGCCGATTTGCTGTAGTGCATCGGGTAGCAGCGGCTGCTCGCGCCAAAAGACTTTCCCGTCTGTAGGGGTGGCAAGACCTGCGAGAATTTCGAGTAGGGTGCTTTTACCAGAGCCGCTAGGGCCGACAATGAGGCCGAGCTGTTTGGGGGCTAGGTCAAAGCTGATTGCCCGGAGGATGGGCATTGCAGCGGCGGTGGGATGGTAGCTAATGTCGCGCAGATGAAGCATTGAAAAATTGGGAAGACAGGAGTGATGTGAAGGGATGCCCGAGTGACTATTGGGCGACTATTGAGTGACTATGGCGATTGAAGTAGGGTTATGGGCGGTCTGGGTTATGGATGGTCCGGGTTATGGATGGTCTGGGCTATTGACGGTTTGGGCTATTTGCAGCTTGTGGATTGGGATGATTCGAGGGATCCGTTGCGATGCTGACTTAGAACTGTATAGTGCATATTAAGCGTTGGTGACAGGGCAAAATTGCGTGCAAGTTCAATTCCGTGAGTGTGATTTCTTCAATCTTTGGATCTGGCTAGAGTTTGATACGGTTCCTTCGATTGCTGAACAGCAGTATGTAGAGGAAATTTTGAATTCTTGGTTTTTTATGGGCAAGCTCGGCGGATTTAACGCTGAAAACCTCCAGGTACAAGAAACAGGCATTGATATTAGCTATTTTGACTACGATGAAGAAGCCTCAGAGCGATCGCTAATCTCTCTTATGCACAATATGGCTGAAGTAGAGTTTAACGGGTTGTGGAGTCGCTGTTGGTTTGATCTAGGAACGACGGATGCGATCGCGCTAGATATTTTAATCAATACCATGGGCCAGTTTAGTCAGGACTATGTAGAGATTCGACGCCTGATTATTGGCGGTGAAAATTCGGACTGGCCAGTGCCCAGAGAAAATCCTGAAGCGGCTTTTCCAGAATAGGCAGATAACCCAGGCAGACGGTATAGGCAGGCAGGAACTATGGCTAAGCGGATTCGTGCGATCGCCCTCGGCCTCATAGAGTATGAGCGCCACGTATTCGTCAGCCAGGGCCGCGACCCCGCCACCGGCGAACCGTTCTATCGGTTTTTAGGGGGTGGTATAGACTTCGGGGAAACCAGTCAAGCCGCCCTCATCCGCGAATTTGAAGAAGAGATTCAGGCAGCGCTAATCGATGTCGAATATCTGACCTGCCTAGACAACATCTTTACCTACAACGGTAAGCTCAAGCACGAGCTGATTCAACTTTTCAGAGCAAAGTTTGCCAATCCTAATTTTTACCAGCTACAAGAAACGTTTCCCCTAATCGAAGGTAAACGAATTTCACAGGCGTTTTGGATTCCCACAGCTGAAGTCTTCAGCGGTGAGCGACGGCTCGTGCCAGAAAGCTGCATAGCCCACTTATCCAGATAATTTGTCAGAATTGACCTGTCACAGTTGAGAGATTTGTGAGCATTGAAGCGCAGCAAATGGTGTTGCCCAAAGACAGATTGTGAGCTTTTAGGTCAAAATATTGCCAGAATTTGTCAAAAATTAGCAATCAGCTGGATGGGAAAATCGTAATCTAGCTTGTGGTTGCCAGCGGTTTAGCAATAACAGCTTCCGTCCTATTCGATGCTCTATCTGCCTACAGTTCACTGTGCCTCACACTTGTATTAGAGCGGGCCGTAGAACGGCCAGAAAAGGCGGCGGCTCTTTCTGAGCGGATGATTATGTTTTTAGAGGTTTTGTGTGCGCAGCTTCAACCGTTTAAGCATTCAGTCAAAACTAATGTCTATGCTGCTGGCTGTCAGCATAGGGTCCATTGCTGTGATCGCCTACGAAGGCTACCGGAGTGGACGAAATGCCATAGAAGAGTCTGTGGTCAAGCAGCTGGTCGGTTTGCGAACCTCCAAGGCAAACCAGATAGAGAGCTACTTTCGTAGTTTGCGTAGCGAGCTGACGATCATCGGTAAGAGTCCATCTAGCGTTTCTGCGATGAGAGATCTGGCAGCAGCATTTGAGTCTGTTCTGGGAGAGTCAAAATCAATTGATGCGACCCGCGTTGACGGTCTACGGCAGTTCTATAGAAATGAATTTGCCCCGCGCCTGTCTGAAAACACAAGGCAGTCTGAAAACCCTGATGCTTTTCTACCTGCTTCGATTTTGTCGCGATATCTGCAGTACGAGTACATCGTTAAAAACGCCAATGCGATTGGAGAAAAGCAAAAGCTAGACGATGCTGGTGACGGCACCCGCTACAGCCAGTTACACAATCGCCATCATCCTATCTTTCGAAGCACTGTCGATGAGTTTGGCTACTATGACCTGTTTTTGATTGATAACAACGGCAATATCGTTTACTCAGTTTTCAAAGAGGTTGACTTTGCTACGAACTTGCTGCTTGGGGCCTACTCTCGGTCTGGCTTAGCCACTGTCTATAAAGAAGCGCTAAGGCAAAACAGTGGCTACATTGCCATTTCTGACTTTGACTTTTACGCCCCTTCTTATAGTGCACCTGCCGCCTTTATGGCGACTCCCCTTTACGACAATACGCAACTCGTCGGCGTCGTTGCCATCCAGATCCCCGTAGATGAAATCAATGCCGTGATGACCAACGACAATAACTGGGTGCAGGACGGACTGGGCGCGACAGGTGAAACTTTCTTGGTCGGTGCCGATAAGCTGCTGCGTTCAGACTCTCGGGTACTGATCGAGGACCCAGATCGATACATGGTAACGCTTGAAGCGCTGGAGGTTGACGATGAAAATGTAGACCGGATCGAAGCTTTAGAGACTTCCGTGCTAAATCAGCCTGCGGTGAGTGACGCGGTAGTGCAGGCGCTAGAAGGGCAAAGCGGTGTCGCAACGGTGGTGAACTACCTAGGTGAGGCCGTTATCAGCGCCTATTCACCGCTGGATATTCGAGGGGTGGACTGGGCGATTGTGTCAGAAATTGACCGAGCCGAAATTTTTCAGCCTATTACTGCGTTCACCCGGCGAGTGCTCATTGCTGCCACTATCTTAGTCTTGCTGATTACGCTGGCTTCTATCTGGCTTGCGAGGTCCTTTCTTAAGCCGGTTCATGCATTGGGTGCAGGCTTCCAGCGGCTCTCGAAAGGACATCAAGAAGTACATGTAGATGTCCTGGCAGAGGATGAACTGGGTGAACTTGCCAAAGCGTTTAATCACATGGTGAAAAAGAACCGAAAAACCAGCGAGCTTGTATTTCAAAAAACTCAAGAGACAGAGTCTTTGCTACTAAATATGTTTCCAGCTTCGGTAGCTAAGCGGCTAAAAAGAGGCGTGACAGCCATTTCCGATGAAGCTGATAGCGTAACGGTTGGTTTTATCAATATTCTGCACTTCCAAGAGCTGACAGAAGTTTTAAAACCCAAAAAGGCCATCGAAATTTTAAATGAAGTGGTGAGCGCTCTAGACGAAGCTACTGAAACATACGGGATTGAGAAGATTAAAACGACGGGCAGCGAATACCTGGCTGTGAGTGGTCTGTCTGTGGCTCGGCTGGACCATTCCAAGCGCATCATCGATTTCGCGGTTGAGGCAATGCGAGTGATTTCCCAAGTGAACCGGGAGTGGAATGTCAGCCTGGAGATGCGAGCCGGTGTGCACTCAGGCGGCGTGATGGCTGGAACGGTTGGTTCTCAGCGACTAATTTACGATGTTTGGGGAGATACTGTGGTGACCGCTCACTACGTGCAGTCGAGGGCTATGCCTGGCAGTATCTATGTCAGCCAGTCGGTTGCCAATAGCCTCACAGACCTGTACGAGTTTGAGCAAATGGGAGATGTGAAGGCCCGCAACGGCTTAATAGTTCCAGTTTTTCGTGTCAAGGTGTAGTGGCATCGCACGGCGGGCTGCTGAGTCACGTTTTGACTGTAACTGTTTGAATGTGACTGTTTGAATGTGACTGTTTGAATGTGACTGTTTGAATGTAACTGTTTGAGGATTGGCGAGCTATCGGTCATGGACATATCACTGCAGGAAAACTGGTTGGTTTGGGGGATAGGTCTGATGGCCGGTTTCCCATTGGCGATGCTACTTCTAGGCGAGCTAGTGCTACAGCTTAGGAGGCGTCAACACCCAATGGTGAAAGTCGTTGAGGAGTTGCGCAACTGGGTGATTCCTTCGGCGGCGCTATTTTTCTTGCTGACCCGGCTACTGAATATAGAAGAAACGAGTCGTCCGATTCAGATAGTTGAAACCCTGGCCTGGGTGTCTTTGATTGTCGTAGCGCTGTCGTTTGTGAATGTGCTTCTCTTTACTGGGGCAAAGCCAGGAACTTGGCAGAAAGAGATGCCAAAGCTGTTCCGCGACTTGGTGCGTACGGTTCTGATTGCTGTGGGCATTGCGATTGTGCTGAGTGCGGTGTTTGGGGTGGATCTTCAGGGTGCATTTACAGCGCTTGGCGTTGGCGGTGTTGTGTTAGGTTTTGCGTTGCAAGATACCCTTGGCAACTTATTTTCGGGGGTGGCGCTGCTATTTGAGAAGCCGTTTGAAATTGGAGATTGGTTAGAAGTTGATGGTCAAAAAGGGAAAGTCATTGAAGTGAACTGGCGCTCTGTGCACATTGTGACGCGCGAGCTAGAGCAGCTGATCGTACCGAACTCAGTGCTGGCTTCAGCGGTGATTCGCAACTACAACCGGCCCAGCATGCGCCACGTTGAGGTCGTCTCGATTGGCTTTTCATACGACGATCCGCCCAACAAAGTAAAGCGGGTAATGCTGGAGACCGCTTTGGATACGGCGGGTGTTTTATCTAATCCCTTGCCGATTGTGGTGACGACTTCCTACGATGACTTTTCGATTGGCTATCTTGTTCGCCTATTTGTCGATGACTATGCTCAGATTCCGGTTATTCGCAACGATTTTGTAACGCGCATTTGGTATGCAGCACGTAGGAATGGACTATCGATTCCTTTCCCGATTCGGGATGTGTATCATCACCACCTTCCAAAAGTTGCGGCTGATGAACCGATGCGACGACTGGCCAACTATATGAAATCGTTGCCTAGCCTAGCTATGGTAGATGATGCTGTGCTAGAAGAGATGGCCGCGCAGACAACGCTAGACCACTTTGGCAAGGGCGAGTCGGTGATTTTTCAGGGGCAGCACGATGTGAAGCTGCACTTTGTGTTGGCGGGCAGTGCTGTGGCCACGACACAGGACAGCAACGGTTATAAGCACACCATTGCCGAGCTAACTCGCAGTGACTTCTTTGGCTATTCGGCGCTGCTGGCCAATGAGCCCAGCCCCATGACAATAACAGCGGCTGAAGATCTTGAGGTGCTGATTTTTGAGCTAGATGCGGTACAAAAGATGCTCAATAAGACGCCTCGGTTTTCACAGCAGCTGAGCACAGTGATTGAAGCGCGTCAGCGTAAGCTGAAGGAAATTAACCCTCCGAAACCCCAGAGTACTTCTCTGTTCTCGTCGGTGCTGTCGTCTTCATAGCGATTTTATAGCGATTTTTCGTTTTCTTCGCATGAGCCAATGCTGACCCAGCTGGTAGAGCCGTTTTGCCAGTGTTCCTTTTTCCAAATGGGCGCATTGTGTTTGAGGGTATCGATAGCGTATTGGCAAGCGGCAAAGGCTTCGGCGCGATGGGGGCTGCCGATGGCTACCAGGACACTGATTTCCCCGATGGCGAGTTTACCAGTGCGATGGTGAATGACGACGTGGGTGATATCGGGCCAGTGTTTGCGGATTTCAGCAGCAATCTGTTTGAAGATAGCGATCGCCATGGGTTCATAGGCCTGATATTCCAGTGCAACGACAGGTTCCCCGTCTGTTTGGTTGCGCACCATGCCACTGAAGAGGGCGATCGCACCATTGGCTCCGTCGTCTGCTAGCTGATAGACCTGCTGCAGCGATAGCGGCGAGAAGGCTATAGCGAAATGATCTGAAGCAGCCTGCTCTCGAGAGGAAGCCGCTCTATGGTGCTCTTTAAGCAATGGTGATAAATGAAGCGAAGAGGGGTTGGACATGGGATTATCAGCGGAATAAAAAAGCCTGCAGTCAACGGTATCTAAAGCCTGAAAAGTATCAAAATTACACGGCAAGTGATCTTGGTCACGATGCATGAGTGATAGATTTAGCAAGCTATCCAGCGATTCCGCTGGGTAAAAATACTAAGTCTTAACAGTTGGCTGAAAAGTTTGTATGAATTCCTTTTTTACAGTAGTTTTACGGTCATTCACCTCTAGAATCCTGATCAAGGTGCACACAAAGATATTGACAACTGCGCGTATTTGTTTAGTAATTTCAATTAGTTAGTAATTTTAGCTAGGCAGTGGTCTTAGTTAATCAGTGGTTTTAGCTAGGCAGTGGTCTTAGTTAATCAGTGGTCTTAGTTAATCAGTGATTTCAGCTAGCCAGTGATACAGGCTAAACGGTGACTTTCGCTAGGCCTCTACTCAGAATAGTTCAATCAAAATAGTCCAAAAACTTTCCACTCAAGTCTATTGTGACTTTGAGCCTGTTGACTTTGAGCTTGCTGGTGTAGGCAGCTTCGTTTTCAAGGGAGCGCAGCAAAGTCTTGAAAAGCTTTTAGGCTGTATTCGCTTTAAAAGCTCTGTAACTGGCGCTGTGTAAAAGTTTATGTCAATATTCTTTAGTATTTTTTGATTTGCGAACACTCTTGACAAGGTGCCTCAGTCTGTGAGAACTCTTTCCCCCCGTACGACCCTATCTCCTTTCAAGCGCTATTGGTGGGTTGCCATACCAGCTTTCCTGGCCACTATGGGGGGTGCACTTGCCTATCTGGCGCTAGCACCCCGAATCTACGAAGCGACGGTAAGGCTGTCTGTCGAAGATGAGCGTACGAGCGTTTCTAACATTGGTCAAACGCTAACCGAAACCGATGAGCTAGGGGGTGCTAATCCGATTGTGACTCAGGCTGAAGTGGTGAGATCCCAGGGTGTGCTCAGAGCCGCGCTGAATCGCTACCGCGAACTATCGGGCCAGCCAGCAGAATCTGGAGATGGCCAGTCAGCAGATGGTGAGGGGGCTGTTCCTACAGTCGACTATCTGGAGCGAGAGCTGATTGTGGACATTATTCCGGCGACAAACATCGTAGAAATCACTTACCGGAGTACTGATCCGGTAATGTCTGCGGACTTGGTCAATGCCGTTGCGCAGTCGGCAGTTAACCAAAATGTGGAAGATATCAATGTAGAAGCGGCGGCGGTGAGAGCGTTTTTAGAGTCTCAGCTACCGGCTTTGCAGTCAAAACTGCGCCAGACCGAGCAGGCCGAAAGCCAGTACAGACAGGCAAATAGTCTGGTTTCTGTCGATGCTCAAAATCAGCAGATGGTAATGGGCCTTGCGGAGCTAGAGCAGGAAGAGAGAGCGTTGGTCGCAGCGCTGCAAGAGGTGCTGACCCGCGACCAGCGGCTGCAGGAGGTGACTGGGATTACGTCGCCAGAGACTGCCTATGACCTCGCTCGGGTTGGCCAAGACGCCCAGCTCCAGTCTCTGAAATCTGAGCTGACGCAAACCCAGGTGCAGCTGTCGGAGGCGCGTTCTCGTCTGGGTGACCAGCATCCGGAGCTGCTGGCACTGGTCGATCAGTTCAACAGTTTGCAGGCCATCTATCAGCAGCGGCTCAGCCAGATTAGTCCGCCCGGCTTGGGCAACGTCGCCGCTGCAATGTCGACGAATGAGCTCAGTCAGGATTTGATTGCTCAGTCTATCAATAGCTCTATCCAGGCAGAGGCCTTGGCCGATCGCCTGGCTGTTGTGCAGAGCAACTTGGCTAATTTGCGCGGGCAGCTAACGCAGATACCTGCTGTGCAGCAGCCGCTTTCTGTGTTGACACGAGAGCGTGAAGATGCGGCGGAATCCTTGGAGCTGATTCGCACCAAGCTAGAAGAGGCACGGATTGCGGAAGCGCAGCTGGTAAGCAATGTGAGAATTGTGGGGATGGCTGAGCCGGATTTAGAGCCTGTTTCACCAAAGCCGCTAGTTGTGCTGGCGCTAGGTGCGATCGCTGGCAGCATTTTGTCAGTAGGTGCGATTTTGCTGCTAGATTTGCTAGACGCTTCTCTGCAGAGTGGCGACGAAGTGGAGAAGCTGGTCAAGCTGCCTGTGCTGGGCTATTTGCCTAGGCTATCGGCAGAAGCTATCGATGTGGCCGGACTAGATGCCTTCCTTGATAATCCGCGCCACGTAGAACCCTACCGCGCCCTGCTCAAGACCGTGGAATCTCGTCAGCGCATGCGGGAAGCTGCCTTGCGCAACGGCAATGCAGCTGCCAGCGGACGCTCGACCATGGAAGGCGCATTTTTTGCAGAGGGTCGCTCTGCAGGTACTGAGTCATCTCAGGTCGTAGTCGTGAGCAGCCCGACGAGCAATGAAGGCACGTCTTCGGTGGCAACCTGCCTAGGCGCGGTTTCTGCCATGTTGGGCAGAAAGACCCTCATTATCGAAGCCAATCCGCTCAATCCCATCCAGCATCTGTACTTGCAGGTAGAGTCTCAACCGGGCCTGACCGATGTTATCAACCACAGCCGCCCCCTGACCGACGCGGTTAAGCTGACAACCATTGGCCGCCTATCTGTCTTGCCCTATGGCCAGACCTTGAACCGACCTTCGACTGTGACTGAATCTACGGCCATGCGCGTGCTGCTCGATAACCTGACGCAGGAGTACGACCTGATCTTGATCGATACGGCCCCTGTGGATAGCTCTGCTGATGCGGCTACCGTGAGCCAGATGACGGACGGGCTTTTGCTGGTTACCCGGCCTGGCTACACACCTCGCAGCGTCTTGGCTGAGACCGTTCAGCAACTGCGCAAGAGCGGCGTACCTCTGCTGGGCATCGCGATGAATGAAACTATCTTGCCGGAAGAGCAGCTCGGTTATCTACCAACTGTCCAACAGCCAGCGGTTTCTCAGAGCGGCATTCGTCGGTCTTAGGGGCTGAGCTCGTCGGGTTGATGCCGCTTCTACAGTGCAGCCTTTGAATCATTTTGCCTTGACAACGCTGTTATCTTACCTCTCACCATTTGAATTCTTGAGTGTCACCATGCCATTTGCTACGACAAGCACCCGTTTAATGTCATTGCGTTGTTTTACAGTGAGTTTGGGCGTAGCAGTCTCACTCAGTGGTTTGGTGCCAGCATCGGTCCCAGGAAGTTTGGTTGGCAGCAGGTCTGCCCTTGCGCAGGAGAGCCTCCCAAGACTGCCGGCGTCATCAGACCCAGGTGCCTCAGATGCCCCAGATGTTTCCGAGGCTGATGGCGTGCAGACGACGCCAGCTCCTACGCCACCGCCGGTGGTCCCTGCAGCGGCTACGACGCCAGCTCCTTTCCGACCGCCTGTACAGCCCATCCAAACGCAGCCACCCTTACCGCAGCCGCTGCCGCAGCCAATAGCCCCTGCTCTCCCCTTCAATACGAACGATCCGCTGAAGCCGGGCGATGTGATTGATATCAACGTGCTGGGATTTGAGGACCTTTCTGGACAGCAGCAGATCAGCAGTACAGGTACGATACAGCTGCCCCTTGGGGGACCTATTTTTCTCGGTGGCTTTACGCCAATAGAGGCGATGACCACCATTAAGGCGGCACTCGGCCCGTTTGTGCGGCGTCCGCAGGTGAGTGTGGATCTCGTCAGCGCGAGTCCGCTACGGGTCAGCATTAGTGGCGAAGTGCTACGGCCAGGACCTCGTCTGCTAGCACCGATAAATGCTGCCGACCAAACGCAGCGCCGCCCTCCTACTTTGAGTACGGCACTAGTGGAGTCTGGGGGCATTACGCCTAGCGCGGACCTGCGGAATGTGGTGATTCGGCGGGCGGTGCCCACGCGGTCTGCCTCAGCCGCAGTGCCCTACGGCGAATTTCGGGTGAATTTGTGGGATGCCATTAGCCGGGGAGATCTGCAGTCGGACCCGCGCATTTTTGATGGAGATGAAATTATTGTGCCAACGGCTTCTGTGGCCGATATCGACCAGCGCACGCTGCTGTCTTCAACCGTTGCGCCAAGTCAGATAACGGTTCAAGTGGCGGGTGAAGTAAATACGCCCGGTCAGCTGGTAGTCAGCCCCATGGTGGGCGTCAGTGGCGCGGTGGCAGCGGCCGGAGGGCCTACACCCGATGCAGACACTGACGAAGTGACGCTGCTACGCATGATGCCCGATGGCCGTGTAGAGCAGCTGGCCTATGCCTTTGGAGAGGCTTCTGAACCGCTGGTAGAAGGCGATGTTGTGTATGTAGAGCCCTCTTCGCGGGGCAATGTCGGTACGGTGTTCGACTTTGTTGGGCGGGTTTTGAATCCCTTTAGCGCATTGTTCAATTTGTTTGACTAGTCAATTTGATTCGAGAGCACCCCAATGGGATTGATTTCCACCGCTCGGTACAACTGGATACGCTCCTTCGGCTGGCTGGGTGTGCTGCTGCTGGTCGCATTTGGGCTGTGTTTCAGCGTGTTACTAGCAGCTGAGCCGCTCTATGCGGCTGGGTTAGTGATTGTCTCGGCCGGTCTGTTTGCCTTTTTGCGCAATTTTGAGGCGACGGTGCTGGGCATTTTGCTCCTTCGTAGCCTTTTGGATTTGTACTCGGCGCAGAACGTCCCGGCGGCGTTTGCAATTGGTGTGGATCTGCTGGTGTTTGTCTATCTGGGGCGGCAGTGGATTTTGAGGCGACAGGTCCACACCGACCCGCTGTGGTGGTTTTTGTTTGGGTGGGTGCTGCTGCAGTCGATTTGGGTTGTGATGCTGGCCATGGAGGGCTTGGGGGGTACGCCTTTTATGGCCTATGCGGCTGCTCGGGAGTGGACGCGGCTGTTTTCTTTGGTGATGGTGTATTTGCTGGTGATGCAGCTGCGCGATCGCATTTCTCCTGACCGCCTAGCCTCTTTTCTGTTGCTCGGTACGGCCATTCCGATTACGCTGGCTTTCTTGCAGGCCTCTCCTATTCCACTGCCGGGCTTCTTGCAGGGTACGGCAACTTGGACAGAATACGAATCCAACGTGGTTCGGATTAACAGTACCCTGGGTTACTACAACAGCTTTGCGACGTTTTCACTGCTTTTTATGGCCTTGGCGCTATGGCGGATGCAAATGGCGCGCCGCCGCCTGGGCTGGCTACTGCTGGTAGGGGCCCTGCTGTACTGCCTGCTGCTCTCAAAATCGCTGACGGGCATGGTCATGCTGGTGGTGTTCTGCGGCATTTACTTTTTACCCAGGCTGAAGGGGCGTGGTCTGGTCGGTGCGATCGCTGTAACGATGGTGCTGTTCTTTCTACTCTCAAGTGATCTGGCCCAGTCCCGCCTAGCCGAACTGAACCAAACGCCCCTGCTCAACCCAGACCTGAGCATCTCGAAGGCAATGGCGCTACAGGCGGCAGATGTAGATGAATTTCGCAATAGCTTTAACTGGCGACTGCTGCAGTGGCGAAATCTGCTGCTCCAGTGGCAGCAGCATCCGCTGATGGGATACGGGCTCAACAGCGCCAAGAAGCTCAGCGTTTTTAACACGACTTCCCACAACGATTACATTCGATTCCTAGTAGAAGAAGGCATTTTCGGCTTTTCGCTGTTTCTGCTATTTTTGATGGCCCAAGTCATTCGGCTAATTCAGATTTTGCGTCAGAGTCTGCCGGGGTCGCCTCAGCGTGCCCTGGCCGAGCTGGTGTTTGCGTACGTGATTTCCATGCTGGTAGGCATGGCGGCGGGTAACGTGATGGTTCACACGGCGACACTGTTCTATCTGTGGGCGCTGGTGGCGCTGTTGGGCTGGCCTTGGCCGGAGAAATTTGGTGGGCGATCGCCCTTGCTGAAACCTTACAACTCAGATGGCTATGGTGCGAATGCGTATGATGCCTACGGTCGAGTCAGTGGGAATGGGAGCGATAGATTCAATCCTAATTTCCGGCGTACGCCAGACTTTCGAGACATGACTGGTGACCTGAAAGAGCCGGCGGAAGGACCGAACGCAGCAGAAGATAACGCTTTTGCCCGTATGACGGTAAAGTCCTATCGAAATCCTGGCATAGTCAAGCAATCTTCGCCGGTTGGGCCAATGGCTGAATCTCCGGGAGAAGCGCCTGCTGGAGATGCAGAAGCGCCTGTGGTAGATGTGTACGTGTACAAGCCTGTAGATACCTACTTGCTGGGCCCAGAAGCAACCTATTCGGCTTCCCTACCTGAGTCTTGGGCGTCCTGGCAGGAAGAAGACCCTCCACAAGGTAAATAGCCGTATTGTCAGAGGGTCTGATATTGTCTAAACCGTTACTGCCCGAGTCAGTACTACCTAAACCGGTATTGTCTTAGGCGGCGTTGCTGTAACCAGTGCCGGATTAAACAATCTTGTACGAAGGTGTAGCCAGGGTCTTTGCTTGCTAGAAGTTGCGCTATCGGAAAGTAGGACGCGTCGAACGATTGCCCCAGCCGTGACGGTGATTATTCCGGCCTACAATGCAATGCGCTATCTACCCCGTACCCTGCATAGTGTCCTCAACCAGACTTATCAAAACTTTTCGGTAGTCATTGTTGATGACGGCAGTCAGGACGGACTCTCGGCTTGGTATCGCCAACTGAGTGTCCCGGTAAAATCTAGGGTTAGACTACTTTCTCAGCCCAGACAAGGCACTGCAGGGGCCCGTAATGCAGGTTTAGCCTGTAGCTGTAGCCCTTATGTTGCCTTCTTAGATGCCGACGATCTCTGGCTACCTGAAAAGCTAGCCCGGCAGATAGCTTTTCTAGAAGCTAGCCCTGCTGTGAGTTTGGTGTATTGCTGGGCTGCTGCAATCGACAGCGACGGTCATTGGACGGGTCACCTCTACACGGGTCACCTCCACGCAGGTTACCTTCACACGGGGCGACTACGGACGCGACGGCTGCGCCAACTGGCTTGGGCCAATTTGGTCGTCCGCAATGAAATCTCTACGCCGAGCACTGTCCTAGCCAGACGTTCGTGCTTGGAGACGGTAGGTGGTTTTGACCCTATGCTGCATTCCTATGTCGAGGATAAGGATCTTTGGCTGCGGATTGCATCAAACTACCGAATAGGGTGGATATCTGAGGTGCTGGTACACAAGCGTCGGCATTCGCTAAATACATCTAAGCAGTGGTATGCGATGGAAAAAGCGGGCTATCAGGTGCTCGAAAAGGCATTTGCTTCGCCGCCTAGTGTGATCGCTCAGGACCAGCTGATTCGTTTGAGACGGCGAAGCCATGCGGAACTGAATTGTCTCTTAGCTTGGAAACCCCTGCAAACTAATGAGGTGGACGTTCAAGCCGCTCTAAATTATTTACTGGGCGCTTGGCGCTACCTACCGTCGATTGTTTTTTCTAAAGAGTCCTGCAAGCTGATACTTGTGATGGGGATCCTAACGATAGTGGGTGTCCAGCGCTATCGTCTAATGCTACGTCTGGTAGCAAAGTTACGCTACTGGCTATCAAGCATAAAAACCTTTCTCCTACGGGTGTCGTTATGTCGGCTGTAGTGTTGGTGGTGGGCTTTGTTTTTTCGTAAAGCCATGCGAACTTACCGTAAGGCCTGTCGTTTGGATAAGTAGTCCCGATAAATTTTTGACCCGATAGTGATGTAGCCTCCTGGAGAGTTACAGGTATTAGCGCTCTTTTCATTCCTTTTTTCTCATTTCATGTCCGACCCCAAAGATCAATCCTCTAAAGAGCTACCTGCAGATTCTTCAAAATCGTCCGAGCAAGCGCAGCCTACAGGGTCACCTTTTCGAACTTCAGTCAAACAAAAAATTATTAAAGGCGGACTTTATCTCGCGCTGCGTCAGCTGATATCGGTCGGGATGTCGATTGTCAGTATTTTAGTTATTGCTCGGACGCTAGGTCCCAGTGACTATGGCATTTTGGTGAATGCGCTAGGGATTTTTTACTTTGCCACCTGGAACGGACGCCTAGGGCTCAATAGCTATCTGATTAAGCAGCGAGATCTTGAAGAGACTGCCCCTGCTCAGGTACTGGCGTTCTTGAACTTGATCAATGTGCTGTTGGCAGTTGGGCTGATTGCCTTGGCACCTGCGATCGGTCTTTGGACAGGTGAACCTGCGATTGCAGAACTTGTGAGATGGCTACCGCTGCCCATTGCGGCTGATATCGCGGCCAGCGTCTCAATTGCCATGCTAGAGCGAGAGCTGGCTTTCTCTGAAGTAGGACTCATCGAAATAGGCGCCCAGCTAGCCAACTATTCCATAGCGCTGCCGCTTGTGTTTATGGGCTGGGGGTATTGGGGCCCGATCGCCGGTTTGGGATCTCGCGGTATTGTGATGCTGCTGCTGGCCCAATACTACTATCGCGTTCGATGGCAATGGCAGTGGCAGTGGTCACTCATGCGCCCAGCCCTCAGCTATGGTTTGACCTTCTCACTCTCTTTTTGGGTCATTACCATGCGGGCACTGACGATTCCTGTGCTGGTGACGCCGATCCTGGGCGTTGAAGCGGCCGGGATTGTCAGTATTGCCATTCGCCTATCAGAGCAGCTGTCCATACTGCGGATGGTGATTCGGAGGATGTCCGTAAGCGTCATGTCCCGGCTGAGAGGTAATGCTGAAGTAATTCTCAACACCATTAGTCGCGGTATGGCTTACCAGGCGCTGCTAATCGGCTCGGTATGTTCAGCCTTTGCCTGCTTAGATAGCTGGATTATTCCGCTTCTGTTTGGCGAGGCATGGCTGCGAAGCACACAAATCTTTCCCTTCATTGCGCTCTCTGCCATGGTTCGCGCCATGTTCGATTTGCATGCAGGTGCGCTATACGCCGTAGACCGCAATAATCAGGTAACCCAGTCCTACGTGGTGTATATTCTCTTGCTCTGGGCAGGCTGCGCGTTGCTAATGCCGACCTTCGGCCTGTGGGGATACGGGATTGCTGAACTGCTAACCATCATGAGTAATATTTGGCTGCATCGCTTTTTGCGTGAACTATACGGTACCCCTCAGTACGGCACGGCTGTGTGGCTAACCCTAGCGGCAATGGTGCCTATCTTGGCTAGCTTAATATCACCCGTGGTTGGCGGCATTGCTTTTGTGGCTGCTTACGGGCTTGTCCTACTCGTCCCAACAGTACGAGCAGTGCCCCTCGGACTCTTTAAGATAGTAATCGCCAAAACGAGCAAGCCCATTGAGTCCTGAGAGGTGGGAGCTAGAGTCCCCGAAAGCCAGAACCTTCAAAAAGATAGAGATATGGCGGCTTGTCTATGGCAGCTTGTCTATGGCAGCTTGGAGCCCAGAGATACCGGTACGCGCTGCGTTTCTGGCTGGCTTTCTGACAGGGACGCGTACAGAGATAGGTACTTGTTTGTAATATTGTCCCAGTTGTGATGCCGTTCTACATACTTGGCAGCGTTACGGGCCATCTGCTTCATTTTGCCTGGCTGTGAGATGGCTTGTACGAGCTGAGTTTGTAGGTTTGCCAAGTCACCTGCTCTGAAGATAAGCCCTCTGTCGTGGCCGATCATTTGTCGGTGCACTGGGATGTCGCTGACTACAACTGGAATTTTTTCCTGCATGGCTTCAAGCAATGCCAGCGGCAACCCTTCAATATCTGAAGGCAAAACAAAGAGTCCAGCGTTACGGACAATCTCCGCTAAGAGCGACCCCTGTAGCTCGCCTGTGAAGATGATATTGGGATTGTTGTCGGCAAGCTGGAGTAGCTGGGAGGTAAACGGACCCGTATCACTCTTGTCGCCAACGAGTACCAGCTTCCAATCCTGCAGCTGGTTACCAGGTTGCAGCGCCTGAAAAGCCTGCAATAGAAGGTCTATGCGCTTCTCGGGGACGAGCCGACCTAAAAATAGCAGGTACTTACCCTGGCTAATGCCGAGCTCTTGGCCATAGCGAAACTGAGCATCCGTAGCTGTGTAGGCAACCGGAGCATTTTCGATGTATTTCGTGAGGAGACCGTACTGCTTGAGAAAGTAGGCCTGCAGTGCTTCAGAAACAACGACGACCTGATCGGCATATCGGACGGCGTTTTGTTCACCCGTTTTGATGACTCTGCTTGAGAGGGCACCCCACTTTGCCCGCTGCCAGTCGAGTCCGTGGCAGGTCGTGAGCACTTTGGCTCTCGATAAGAATTTGGGAAGTGGCGTGAAGAGAGAGGGCCCTAGCGCGTGGAAATGAACGATGTCGTAGTCTTTCCGCAGGGCCATGAACGTTGCAATGCCTGAGCAAGCAAGCGCGTCTATCCCCTTCACTTGGATGGAGGGCACTGTGATGACGTTAACGCCTTTGTAAGAACGTACCCGACCGTTGTGGTTGTAAGAAGATCGGGCATAGAGATCGACGCGATGACCAGCTTCTACCATGCGCGGATAAACTTCAGCGCAGTGGTGCTCTATTCCTCCCTGATGGGGTGGCAGTCCTTTCGAGCCGATAACAGCAATTCTCATAGTCCGGAAGGGGTGTTTCAATAATGTTAGCGCTGTGCTGCTGCACGTTTAAATTGATAGAAAAGCCGATAGAAATGCACGATTAGTAGATGGTTTATCGATTTGATGGTTTTTAGAATCGTTTTTGTTGGGCCTAAAAAGCTAGTTCTAAGTCTGTAGTATCAGCCATATTCTTGTAAAACTAGGGGCTTGTTCTGATCGAGGCTGTTTTGATCTGTTTTTTGCTCCCACTCTTTTAGCAGGCTGCCGTAAAGGGTTTGAATGACATGGCTTGCTTCGTAGGGCTTTACAACTCGCAAACAGGCCTCGGCTGGAAAGTCTTGCGGATGCTCAAGGAGGGTTCTCCAATGTTTGGCAATGGCTGTCGGTGTATTTTCGTCGCAGACGAGGCCACTGTCGGGTTCTAGGAAGTTCGGCGTTTCCCCCGCGCGGGTTGTCACAACAGGCGTTCCGCAGGCCAATGCTTCTAGGCTGCCTCTGGCTAACCCTTCGTAAGCGCTAGTCAGGACGAACAGATCGCAGGTGCGGTAGAGATCGGCGAGTTCATGCTGTGGCATTGAGCCGAGGAGAGTAACTTGCGATCGCAAGTCTAGCCTGTCGATTTCACTGCGAACCTCATTCTCAAGTTCACCTTTACCGACAATGAGCAAATGAGTGTCCGGTAGGTTGAGCTTGGCCATTGCCTGAATGAGTAGGGCTGGCTGCTTTTGAGGGTGAAGTCTGCCTGCGAATAGTACAAATTGCGTTTGGGCGGGAAGATTGAGCTTGGCTGCGAGCTGTTCTCTGGCGGTTTGCTTCTGCGATGGTGTAAAGGCGTAAAAGAGTTCGCTATCAAAGGTGTTGGGCAGGTAAGAAACCCGTTCAGCAATGTTTGGATACTGCTCCTGGTACAGCGTTGCTGACTGGGAGTTGCAAGAGAGAATGCGATCAAACTGGCTGACTAATTTTTTCTCTAGTGTGAAGTAAGCCCAGGGAAAGCGCTTCCAGAGGATGCCACCTCGGTTTCCGCCCTTGATCTCTTGATAGATGTCGTTGTGGATGTAGAGAAGCTTTGTACCAGAGAGCCCCCGAGTAAAAACTGTTGGCTCGATGCGGTGGAACTGATAGAACTCAGACTCGATGGGCTGGCGTTGGAGGTACTTTCTAAGCGCTAAGGCATACTTAAGCGTTGTAGGAATAAGTCCTCGAATGTTGTCATCAGCAACGTGCAGCAGGGGTAGAAAATCAAATTCTCGCCCGTGAAGCTTTGCAGTTTGCCACTGTCCTACGGCTGCCTGGCTCTGAGTGATACCTATCAGCTGAATGCGAAACTCAGAGGGTGCATACTTAAGGACATACTTAATACAGGTTTGAATCCCACCGATGGTAGGGTTAAACGGGTCTAGCTGAAAGAAGATAGAGAGCCGTGGAGCCAAATGTGATGCTGAGTGATGTGGATTGAGCGTCATGTAAATAGGCTTTTCCGTGATGTCAGTGCCCTGAGTTCCTATGTTGGGTTTTTATATCCGTAAGATCGTTGGAGTATAGGGGATTTGTGGTCGTTTCACAGTGATGTTGGGCCACTTGATCTCGAAGTTGGATATAAATCCGTTAAACCTGCATGTGCTGGAATTTACGCATGCTTAAGTCTTGTTAAGGTATGAAATCTAATACCTAACACGCACAATATAGGGGGGCTATTGCAAGAACCGACGTGATCTTACGCAGTTCACAATGGCTCTTCATCGTTAAATATCAGTTCTTTATCTTTGCTTTAGACGGTATTTCGTGTATTTGGCTCTTTAGCGAAGGCTTACGGTTTCCTAACCCCTGCTCCTTTCAGTGAGAAATGGCGCTGTAGCACAGGAACTACTTGCTCGTAGAGCTGCTCTAGCTGGGTGATATTTTGCCGAAGTGTATAGCGCTCTAGTACCCGCGCTCTGGCTTTTTCTCCCAGTAAGTGGGTGATCTCGGGGTGCTCTCGGAAAAGGGGAAAGAGGGTTTGTAGCTGGCTAGACACCCTCTGTGTATTAAGAATCACCCCTGCGCCTTGGTCTAGAACCTCCCCATCGGCCCCGGCATCTGTGGCTATGCAGCCGGTGCCACAGGCCATCGCTTCCAACAGAGATAGGGAAAGCCCCTCTACAAGCGACGGTAGAATGAAGGCATCTGCGCCGCGCAAAATATCGATGCGTCGCTCTTCATTGGCGACGAAGCCGAGCCAGAGAATACTCCGGTCCGTATAGAAGGCTCTGAGCGATGCTTCCAAGGGGCCACTGCCGACAATCGCTAGCTTGTCGTTGGGGGACATACGCGCGGCTTTCCAGCCTTTGAGCAAAGACTCGACATTTTTTTCAGGAGAGATCCGGCCCTGATAGACATAGAGTTGGCGAGCGCCTAAGCTTTGTTTGATATCTGAGGGACCTGGGGTGTAGCGTAAGGTGTCAACGCCATTGGGGATGACGGCAACGCGCTCAAGGGGTACGCCTAGCTTGACGAGTAGACTGCGCTGGATTTTGGAGAAGACAATTACTTTGTCGTAGTTTGCCAGGCGAGGTGCGTAGACTTGGTAGGCCAGATGCTGGGTGCTAGAAGAGAAATTACGTCGCTTTTGATCGAAAGCAGGATGGAAAGTGGCAACGAGTGGAATGCTCAATTCCTGGCAAATTTCTGGGAGCTTCAGGTCAAGCGGGGAGAGAATTAGTGACGCGTGGACAATGTCAGGATTGAGTTTTGAGAGGGTTTCCGCCAACAGCTTGGCTGAACCCAACGTTGGAATGGTGAGGATTTGCGACTTGAAAATGAAGGGAAGTGAAACTTCTTCGTAGCCAGAGGGGTCTGCCGTAATCTCATCGGATTGCGCGAAGTGTAAGAACGTGACCCGGTGACCTCTGTCAAGCAGAGCGTTTGTGATTTCTTTTCCGTAGGTAACGTTGCCGCAGAAGGGGGATTTTTTACCAAGCCAGGCAATATGCATTTATTCGTTGAGGTCGATAAAGCGCCTTTGACTGCCTACTTGTGAAGTTTGCGACTGGGCGAGTAGACAGTAGATTGTGACGATGGTGTGTGTGGATTTGATGACTAATCCACTACTAGCAGTATATCTGCACAAGAGGACGCCTATTCGATCAGCTGCCTGTTGGGGTGCTTTTTTTGACTGCTGCTTGAACCCGCACTCAAACAGTTGGGTAGAGATTTGGTAAAGAAGACTTTAAGAAGCGGTACTGGCAGGTGAGGCTTCTGCGGCCTTGACCAATGACCAAGTAAAAAATCCACCCGTTGCGACAAGGATAGCCAGCAGACCAAACACCGTTCTGAGGCCGAGAAGTGTTTCCGCGATGCCGGCGACGGCTAGGGGCAGACTCAGTGCAATATTGACAACGTTGTTTTGCAGGCCGAATACTTTGCCTCTCATATCTTCTGGCGTTTTTTCTTGGATGGTGGTTTGCATTGGGATGCCGACCATTGCGCCAAAAATTCCTAGGCCGCCGATCAGCCCTAGGCTAGGCCAGAGCTGGGCAGGGGCAAGGGAAAGCCCGGTGAGCATGGCGGCCATGCCCAAAGAGCCTGCAAGCCCTAGCTGAGAACGAGAGAAACGCTGACCAAACTGCCCAATGGCAACAGCTCCAAGCGCCAGCCCGACACCACCTGCTGCTAACAGAAACCCAAACTGTGAGGAGCGAATCGTAGGAATGAGCTCAGCGAGCCGGACGGCTAATACGGCTAGGGCCGCAAACACAGAGAAGAGGACGATCAGCTGAATGAGAGCGCTGCGTACTTGGACCTGCTGCCGCAAGTAATCGATGCCGTCTTTGATATCTATCCAGGGTTGGCTTTGTGAGGTGGTCTCGGCTTTGACTTCGTGGGTGGTCATGAGTAGCAGGAGAATGCCAGCGATCGCATAGCTGATACCAACCAAGACTGACTTGCCAATGCCCGTGCCCTGGTCGAGGGGGGCAAGCCACGTATCTGCCAGCGCCAGTACGGGTTCTCCGACTGCAAAGCCCACAATCACAGAGGCCATCATGGTGGTGGTGTACAGCGAATTGGCTGGCAGCAGATTGCGCTCTTTGACAATCAAGGGGATAACGGCCTGCTCAGCAGGTGCGAAGAACTGCGTCAGGGTCGAGACCAAGAAGGTAATGACCAGCAAAATATAAAAGCCGACGGGTAGACCGCCAATGTCCCATTCTTGGGTGAGCCAAAGGAGAATGGGAATCAGCGCAACCAGCAGGCCTCGGAGTAGGTTGGTTAAAACGAGGACGGGTTTTTTCCGCCATCTGTCGACATAGACGCCTGCTAGAGACCCGAACAGAACGGCTGGAATCGTGAAGGCAATCATGATGGCTGAAACCCATCCGCTGATCGTTTGGTCGGGGGATTTGAACCGGGTGGAGATGATGGCAATCATCAAAACCAGGTAGACTTTGTCGGCCAGCTGAGAGAAGACCTGACCGCTCCACAGGGTTAGAAAGTTGCGGTTGCGAAAGACTGGCCACAGCCCATGGATAGCGTCAACGGCTTCTGTCGGGTCGGACTGAGAGCTGACTTGCTCAAATGCTGAAGCTTTTGTGGGCTTGGGTGATTTGAGCTGCTGCTCAGACAGATTATGCTCGGGGGGCTCGTGTTTAGAGGGTGTATGCTCAGGGGGCTTATGGTCAGAGAGTCTGGGTTCAGAGGGGTTAGCCAATTCAGAGGATTTAGCCAATACTGACTGATGACTGCTGTGGTCTTTCGATGTGCTGTTTGACCCGCTATCTCCACTATTTGGTTTGTCAGTGTCGGATTCAGGCTGGCGAAGCATGTTCTGGTGAGATAAAGCAGCTATCGATGAGGGCCGCTGAACGAATGGGCCGATCAATTTGATATTGGACGTAATGGCGCAGTGCCTTTTCGATGTGTCGCCACATGAGATGGGGCTCGGAGGATGCCGGTATACCTATTGTGCCTGATTGTGCGGCGATTTGTGAGCTGATGGCGGCGGTTGCGCCATTGTGTCTGTCGCTAGTTGCTGGGTTGGGAGGTGCCGGGGGGCGGGTGCTGGGTGCTGTGAGGAGCAACTGCGGCTTGCTTAACTGCTGCATGAGCGCAATTTCGGCGGCGCTGAGATAGGTGACGACACCCAAGTTGCGAGCGACTTCTTGCGAGACTTTTGATCGGGTCGATGGGCTTAGGCGGTAGGTGGCTGCGGGTTCTGCGGCGGTGGCAGTCGAATCGCGCTGCTGGCCGGTTGGCTGGCCGGTTGGCTGGCCGATTGGCTGGACTGAGAGCGGGCTGGAGGCTACCTGCTGCTGTTCTTTGAGGGCATTTCTTTCTGCTGCTTGCTGGGCCATAAACTGACTGATTTCGGCTAGGCGATCGCGCTCCATGCGTTCAATTTCTGATAGGGCAACGGCGCCACCAGAAGACACGCTAAAGCCTACTTTCCACTCTGGATCGCTCAGATCGATGGATAGGGGTGATCGTGACAGGCAGCAGCGAAAGACCTCGGGTGCGACGCCAGCGAGGGCGAGCAGGTGAAAGGTTGCCTGGGCAAGGCAGGCCAAAATATGGGGCTTTGCAGCGGCTTCTAGGCGGGTGAGATGCTCTAGCAAAAGGTAGTAGAGGTCTTCTTGGGGTTGCCCGCTGAGCGCCTGCGATAGGGCAATCTCAGCTAGATACTGGCTAGCGGTAAGCTTAGCGAGGTCTTTACTGAGACCGGGAAAGGAGCGAACTGTCTCGGCTTGAACAAGCTTGTCGATAGACTTGCCCTTGATGAGAAAAACATCATTGACAACAAACAGGCCAGAACGGCCCGCCAGCTTGGATTTGTGCTTGCGGGCACCGGGTGCGATCGCCCGCACCAAACCATATTCTTTGGTCAAAACCGTGACCAGCCGATCCGATTCGCCCATAGGCATGCCTTTCAGGTTGATGCCGGTAGCCTTGTAGCTGCGCTGGCTCATGATGAGAGTGCCTTGGCCTGTAGCTGCAAAATTTGCGGCCCTCGGGAAGTACCTAGTCGGTTGGCACCGGCTTCGATCAGCGCGATCGCCTGCTCGGGTGTCCGAATGCCGCCAGCAGCTTTAATGCCGATGCGATCGCCTGCAATCTGCCGCAGCAGTTTCACATCTTCTACCGTGGCGCCGCCTTGCCAGCCTGTGCTGGTTTTAAGGAAGGTGACGCCTGCGTCCAGGCAGATTTCAGCGGCCAGGCGTTTTTCAGCCGCTGTCAGAATCGTTGTCTCTAGGATGGCTTTTACCGGCTGTCCGGTGAGTTCTACGATGGCGGCCATCTCTTTGTGCAGGCGATTAGACTCCCCTGCCTTTAGCCAGCCTAAGTTAATGACCACGTCTAACTCGGTGGCACCCCTTTCGACAGCTTCTTGCGCCTCGTAGAGCTTTACTTTGGCAGTGGTGGCGCCACTGGGAAACCCGATCACGCTGCAGACTTTAGGCCGCTTATTGTGCAGCTTTTCTACGGCGAGGGAGACATGGGTTGGGTACACGCAGACTGAGGCGAATCGGTGGCGATCGGCCTCTTCGCACAGCTGCTCGATTTGCTCTGTGCCCGCCGCTGGAGCTAGCAGCGTATGGTCAATAAAGGGGGCAAGGTCAATATCACTGGCTGCAGAACTGTTGGGCGCTGTATTGATAGCTGTATTCATATCGCAAACTATATTGCAGAATTTTTATGGCGAGTTTACAGGGAATTACTGAACCTTGACGTTAAAAAAGTTCGCTTACGCTTATATATGAAGACTAGCTGCTATAAAGACTAGCCGCTATGAAGACTAGCCGCTTCAAGCGTTCATCTACTATTCCTGACTAATTATCCCTGACTATGAAGGGAATGTGATTCGTCTATGGGGCAATCTTGATGTGACTGCTCTATCTTTCATGCTTTGTTTCTGACTTTACTTCTGGCCTTGCTGCGGGGATGTCGCTGGGGTTAGTTCTCCGGAAACAGTCTGAGACTGCGTGTTTGTGCTTGTATGCCTTTGCATGATTCTTTATTTTTTTGCCTGTCATGGTCGCACCGCTGATCTCAGCTATTATCTGCACCCACAATCGTGAGCAGTACCTTGGCGCTGCCATCGATAGTCTGCTAGCACAAACGATAGAGAACTACGAAATCATTGTGGTAGATAATGCCTCCACCGATGGGACGGCAGGGATTGCCAAATCTCGTGAGCATCATTCCAATATGCGCTATATCTATGAGCCCAAGCTTGGGCTCTCTGTGGCACGCAACTGTGGTGCCCAAGCTGCCAAGGGAGAAATTCTAGCGTATTTAGATGATGATGCTGAGGCGAGTCAGGGTTGGCTAGAAGCGCTGCTGGCCGTATTCGCGCAGCATGAAAAGGTAGCGATCGCCGGGGGCAAGGTTACTCTCATTTGGCCGCCCAACGCGCAGCCGCCCGCTTGGCTATCAGACGATCTCTCCAGCGGACTGGGCGCTTATGACCTCGGGAATGAGCTGGTCTACATTGAGCAGCCTTCTCTCACGCCAAGGGGCCTAAACTACGCCGTGCGTAAGTCTTTTTTAGAAGCGGTAGGTGGCTTTGATCCTAACCTGGGCAGGGTGGGTAAGAATTTACTGTCTAATGAAGAGCAGCAGCTGACCCGTATGGCGCTAGATCGCGGCTTGCAAGTGGCCTATGTGCCAGCTGCGATCGCAGCTCACAACGTCGCGCCTGCTCGCATGAAGCCTGGCTGGTTTCTCAGTCGCAGCTGGTGGCAGGGAATTAGTGAGAGCTACCGGGAGCAGTCCAGCGGTAAAGCAGGGGTCAAGCAGCTGCGATACGGCGGTGAAAGGCTTCTACGGGGCCTTTATAAAACTGTGAAATATATTCATCGACCGGCTCAGCGATTTGAGAACTTTGCCTACGCCTATGGCCAGGTGGCCTATTTAGGCAGTGTCGTTCGCTATCTGCTGCGACGACGAGGCAGTCCTCAAACGCTGGCTTGAGGGTTCGGTGGCCTAAAGAACCTGGGGTGGGGCCGACCTCATTGCCACGTCTGGTCTGTGTTGAGTCCGCTGTTTCAGTAATGTCATCTCCTCCTAATACATACACCATGAATTCTGCACCTATTCCCGTTTCAGTCCTGATTCCCGCTAAAAACGAGGAAGAAAATTTGCCTGCCTGTCTGGCTAGTCTGGCGCAGGCTGATGAGGTGTTTGTGGTGGATTCTCACAGTGAGGACCGCTCAGTTGAAATTTCAGAGAGCTTAGGTGCCAAGGTCGTTCAGTTTGACTTTAACGGTCGCTGGCCCAAGAAGAAGAACTGGGCATTGGACAATCTCCCATTCCGCAATGAGTGGGTGTTGATCGTGGACTGTGACGAGCGGATTACGCCCGAGTCTTGGGCTGAAATCGCCGAGAAAATCAAAAATCCGGACCTCGATGGCTACTACATCAATCGCCGGGTCTTTTTCTTGGGTAAGTGGATTCGCCACGGGGGGAAGTATCCCGACTGGAACTTGCGCCTTTTTCGCCATGCGAAAGGCCGATACGAGAATCTCAACACCGAGGATATTCGCAATACCGGTGACAACGAAGTCCACGAGCATGTGATGATTCCACACGATAAAGTGGGCTACCTGCAGGAAGATATGCTCCACGAAGACTTTCGGGATCTATATCATTGGCTCGCCCGCCACAATCGCTACTCCAACTGGGAGGCAAGGGTGTACTACAACTTGCTAACGGGGATGGGCGATGACGGCACGATTGGGGCCAATTTGTTTGGCGATGCGGTTCAGCGCAAGCGGTTTTTGAAGAAGATCTGGGTGCATTTGCCCTTTAAGCCGTTGCTGCGATTTTTGCTGTTTTATGTCATTCAGCTGGGCTTTTTAGACGGTTATGCGGGCTACGTGTACGGTAGGCTGCTGAGCCAGTACGAATATCAAATTGGTGTGAAGCTATACGAGCTGAAGTTTGGCGGGCGGCTAAATAAGCTAGATGGTGATGCACAGTCGGTGACTGCTGTAGCAGCCGCTCCTAAGCCATCTGCCGAGCAGGCTCTAGAGCAAACCACTTAAGGGCTACGCTCTAAGGTATTGCCAGCTACATCAGGAAGACAGCATCGCAAGGGTATGACTTCTACACCTAATAAGCTCTCAAACAATGGTCCGCCCGATAGGCAGCCCGATAGGCCACCAGATAGGCCGCATGAGCGCGCGCCAAAAAGCGACAGCCGTAAAGGCTTTGCTCGTATCAGCGTTGGCGCTGAAGGATTTGGGTCGGCGCCGTTTGTTGACTTGAGAACTTACCACGAGCCAGGCTATGAGGCAGGTGGCTCTCGGCTGAAGATGCTGGTGTGGTGGTTGGTCCAGAGCGTCTTTTTCCCGCTCTCTCCACACTTTGCCCATGGCCCGCGTCGGTGGCTGCTCAGGCAGTTTGGCGCCAAGATCGGTGAGGGAGTGCGTATTCGGCCCACGGCGAGATTTACCTACCCTTGGAATGTGGAGATTGGTGAGCATAGCTGGGTCGGTGACGACGCTGTTTTTTACAGTTTGGTGCGTATCAGGGTGGGCGCACATTGCGTGATTTCTCAAAAAAGCTATCTGTGTACGGGCAGCCACGACATAACGGATACCCGCTTTGGCCTGATGACCGGAGAGATCGCGATAGAAAACGGTGCGTGGATTGCGACTGACTGCTTCATTGGCCCGGCGGTGAGTATTGGGGCTAATGCCGTTGTGGGCGCTCGCAGCAGCGTTTTTCAGTCGATGCCTGAAGGACAAATTTGTGTGGGTACGCCCTGCCGACCGGTAAAGCCGAGGCCAATGGACTTTTCCCTTTAGCTCAACAGATACGTTGGAACATTCAATCATCAATTAGCGTCTGTCTAAGACGAGATGGGGGTGTAGACGGCCTAAGCGTTGGCTTGTTGCACTGCTGCTGTGCCAACCGGCATGCCAACTGGTGTGCCAACCTTAAGTGGGCTGAGCTGATGATCTACGAAGAGCGAATTGAGGAAATTGACCTGCAGCGCTACTGGCTGGTGCTCAAGCGTCGCTGGCTGCCAGCCTCTGTGGTGTTCGCGCTGACTGTATTGGCCTCGCTGGGCGCAGCCTCCTCTCAGAAGCCGCTGTTTGAAGCGAAGTCGAAATTGCTGCTGCGAGATGACCAGACAGCTGAGCTGACAGGGGTTGCTCAGGAACTGGGAAATTTGGAATCTCTCAAAGGAACGAGCGATCCGCTGGCGACCCAGGCAGAGATTATCTTTTCGCTGCCCATTCTGGAAGATACGATCCGCACGTTGGATTTGAGAGATGCTGAGGGGGAGCTGATCGGGCCTGGTAGCTTGGCAAGTGAGCTGAGCGTTGATCCGCTGGGAGATACGGACCTGATTACGATTTCATACCGTTCAGGGAACCCGGAGCTATCTGCGGCTGTGGTCAACCAGATTATGAAGTCTTATATTGCCGCTAATGTGAGCAGCCAGCGCTCTGAGGTCAAGGCAGCGCGTGAATTTTTGGAGGATGAGCTGCCCCGGGCTCAGGCAGAGGCGGAGAACTTAAGCGAGGCGCTGAAACTCTTTAATGAAGGCAATGGGGTGATCGCGCTGACTGAAGAAGCGGGGGCGACGGTGGGTGCGATCGCAAGTATCGACAACCAGATTAGCCAGACCCAGGTCAGCCTAGTAGAAGCTGAAACCCAGGCTGACCAAATCGCTCGTCGCTTGGGCATGACCTCGCAGCAGGCGCGAAACCTAGCGACGATTAACCAGTCTCCGGCGGTTCAGGAGTCGCTGACGCAGCTGCAAACTATTCGCTCTGACCTGGCGACAGCGCTCACGCGCTACACGCCTCGCCATCCTACGGTGAGGGAGCTACAGCGACGCGAGCAAGCACTTATTGAGGTTCTCCGCAGCCGAGTGGCGGAGGTGAGCCGGGGGAGTAGCGCGCTGGGGCTGCTGGGGATGAGCGATATTGACCAGGAGCTGGCGCAGCAGCTCGTGCAGGCGGAGCTAAGAAGAGAAAGCGCTTACAATCAGCTGGTGACGCTGGTGGCAACGCGGGATTCTTACCAGCGCCAGGGCGAAATTTTTCCTCGGCTGGAGCAGACGCAAACAGAGCTGCGCCAGCGCCGGGATGCGGCCCAGAGCGCCCTCGAAAATCTGCGCCTGCGTCTGCAGGAAATTCAGCTGGCTGAGAACCGCAACATTGGTAGTGCGCGGATTGTTGAGCAGGCGGTGCCACCGGCTTCTGCCAAGGTGGAGGGCAAGGCGAAATATCTTCTGGCTGGGGGCGTCGTCGGTGGATTCTTGGGCATTGCTACGGCGTTTTTCTTAGACTTGATTGACCGTACGCTGAAAACGGTGAAAGACGGTGAGAAGATTTTTGGCTACGTGCTGCTGGGAGTCATTCCTCGGTTTGAAATCCCTCGGGAGTCGGAGCTTTTGGAGGCGGCCGCTGAGGAAGATGGGTCGCCTTCCCGTCGCATTGTGACGCTGGAGAGCCTGTATCCTATTCTGTCTGGGGCGTACCAGATGCTGCAGGCCAATCTCCGGTTCATCAGCTCTGATAAGCGGCTGAAGTCGCTGGTGATGACCAGTTCGATTTCGGGTGAGGGAAAATCTGAGGTGTGCGCTAACTTGGCGGCAGCGGTTGCCCAGACGAATCGCCGGGTGCTGCTGGTAGATGCGGATATGCGATCGCCCAGTCAACATCACCTATGGAACCTGGTCAATGCGGTCGGGCTGAGCCACGTGCTAGTCGGCGAAGGTAGCTTGGAGGAAGCCCTTCAGCCAGTGAGCGATAACCTGACGGTTTTGCCTGCTGGCGTTGTCCCGCCTAATCCGATGGCGCTCCTCGATTCTGAGCGGATGGCGGCGCTGATTGAGCTGTTTGGTGACTCTTTTGACTATGTCATATTCGATACGCCTTCTTTGGCGGGAGCCGCTGATGCTGCCGTCTTGGGCAACTTAGCCGACGGCGTGCTGATGGTGATGCGTCCTCGCCACGTCACCTACGATAGGGCGCTAGCGGCGAAGTCTTTGCTGGCTCGCTCTGGTGCGACGGTCCTCGGCATGATTGCCAACGGCGTCGATAGTAAGAATGACTTTGGTGAGTACTCGTACGATGCCCGTGAGCTGACTGACTTGGCCAGTCGGACTGCGCGGATTGCCAAGGGGCGCTTGGAAGAGGATCAGGAGACGGCTGAGGCTGCTGCGAATGGCCGGGCGAATGGCCGAGGTTTCTAGCCTTTTGAGCGTGCTCGTCAGGCTTGATGAGATTTGGAGTTGGCTTGTTTTGTCAAGCTTGCTTTGGCAAATAGGATGTTTTGGTAGGTAGGGGCCATGGGGCATATGTTGAAGATGATGGGGAAGACGATGGCTGCGGTGGTGGTGCTATGGCCTTTTGTCACGGGCTCTGCTGCGATTGCTCAGATTACCGGGCAGCCAACGCTCAACCCCTTGTCTCCTTCTTCCCCTAACCAGCCCGGCTCGCCACAAGACGGCTCGCTACAAGACGGCTCGCCACAAGACGGCTCGCTACAAGACGGCGCATTACAGAGCGCGCCACGGCAGCCCCTGTCTCAGCCGACGCTGGGTGTACAGCCTGCGGGAAATGCTTTTAGCAATGCGACCTATATCTTGGGCGCGGGTGACCAAATTTCACTCTCGGTGATTGGCTATCCCGAATTCACTGGGACAGTCGCCCTATTGCCGGATGGCACGGTAACGCTGCCGTTGATTGGTCCGGTGCGGGCGGCGGGCCTGACGCCGAACCAATTTAGCGCTTTTTTGACCCAGCAGCTGAGTGCGTACCTAGTGGAGCCTGCGGTGAATGTCGGCCTTGTCGTGATGCGGCCGATTGTGGTGACGGTGGCAGGTGAAGTGCATCGTCCTGGGCCGCTGCAGCTGAGCGGCTTGACCAGCAATAATGGCACTACGCTAAATGCGAGCAACGTCAGTGCCCCCAACACCAGTGCTCAGCTGTCTAGCCAGCCTGCTATTCCCACTTTGAGTTCAGCGGTATTGCTGGCAGGTGGCGTAACTCGGGATGCGGATATTCGTCAGGTGATTGTGCGACGACCTTTGCCGGGGGGGCGTGAGGAGCTGCTAACCCTGAATCTGTGGGAGACGATTACGTCTAGTGTAGGAACGGCTGACTTAACGCTGAGAGACGGAGATTCGATTTTTATTCCGCCGCTGACGGGCGATGGGATTGACCGGCGGACGGTGGCAAGCTCTAGCCTGGCTCCAAGTACTGTGCGGGTGAAGGTGGTAGGTGAGGTGGTGCAGCCCGGTGAAGTGGCCGTGCCGCCCAATAGCTCCATTTCGAGTGCAGTTGCGATCGCTGGCGGACCCACTACCGATGCCCAGCTCTCTGATGTCAGCCTGGTGAGACTGACCGAAGATGGCCAAATTCAGCAGTCCGATATCGATATCAGCAACTTGGTGGATACTTATCAAGTCGAGGATGGGGACGTGATTGTGGTCGCCAAGCGTGGTTACCTCTCGGTGGTGGATGGTATTGGCCGCGTGTTGAACCCATTAAACGTATTTCGGCTCCTGGGTTTCTAAGACGACTGGTACTGCTGGGGTTCTAATATATTGCCTCAGCCAACAGCTACGCTGCCTACGGCCGCTTTTACGCGATTCCTACGGTCGCTTATATTCAATAATCTGCGCTGGCTTGTGCTGACATTGGTTTATCCAGTACTTACCCTGGCCAATTGCCTGGGGTACTTTCGACACGACACAAAATAGGGCGTATAAAAATGCTTCTTTGGCAGGTCTGCCTGCCTGCTGCCTGCTGCGATAGATTTTGCACACTTGTAGAACGTAAGCAAAAAGCATAATCACGAGGGTGATGCCCTTGGTCAGGATTGCCAAGATCAGGGTGCTAGCCGGGAGGGCCGCGCCCCACAGCCAGCCGCTGATGTGCTCTTTGAATTTGTATCTTTCGGGGGCTAGGCCGTACATGGCCGCGCCTTGTGCGGTTGCCCATCCGTAGCGAATGGAGCGCCTCCACCACTGGCTGAAGCGGTGCATGTCCATATCGTGAATGGCCATGTCCGTATCCAGGCACCAGATGTTCCAGCCAAGGCGGCGCAGCCGAATGCACAGTTCAGGTTCTTCGCCACAGATTAGGGCAGGATTGTAGCCGCCGGTTTCCTGGAGGGCCGAGACTCGCATGAGGGCAATGCCGCCGCAGCTTTTGGCTTCTCCGGCGGGAACAGACCACTCTAGGTCGGCGAGCTGATTGTAAATGGAGGCGGCGGGGAAGCGTTCTCGCAGGCGACCAAAGACAACGGCGATCTCGGGGTGAGCGCTGATTTTTGCGATCGCAGCAGGCAACCAATTCGGGAGCAGCTCACAGTCCCCATCAATGAACTGTACGTACTGTGTGTTTGGCCGGATGTGTAGCAGATGGGCGAGGCCAGCATTGCGCGCCCGGGCACCTGTAAAGGGAACTGCCATGTCCAGCATGACGACATCAATCCCGCGTTCTTTTGCTTCGTAGACGCTGTTGTCTGTCGAGCCAGAATCGACGTACACGATGGGAATGGAGGCAGGCAGCAGCACTCTAAGCGCTTCCAGGCAGCGGATGAGGCGGTTTCCCTCATTGCGGCCGATTGTCACAACGCCGTAAGAAGGGTAGGGACGGTTGTAGGCAGACGGACGCTTTCTAGCCGAATCGTCTTTCATCATCAATTTCTAGACTCGATCCTGCTTCTACACTCGATTTTGTTCATTGAGGAGGGCCTCAACTAGCTGACTTGTGCGGGCCATGTCCTCAAATGAAATGGGCGGTGCTTGCCCAGCACTGATAGCTGCGTAGGTTTGCCCGAGAAGGTAGTGGAGGCCTTCGTAGGGAGTTTGCTGCATCACCTTGTTGCGGAAGTTGCGGAAGCTAGATCCGACTAAAGAGCAGCCATTGACAAAGTGGTTAACCAGGGGGGACAGCTGCTTGCCGCCGATGCGGGGCTTGACGCATCGCAAATAGGGCTGGAAGAGGTCGGTTTCTGCGTAGCCCTGGGATCCGCGTACGGTGACGCCAAAGCATTCGGGTCCGTTGTAGCAGCTGAAGCGCGCGCGGGCGTGAGACTTGCCGCCGATTAGCAGGGCGTCTAGATCGTCGTATTTGAAGAGGTCGTCTTGGCCGTGGTTGCTCCAGGCTGCGGTGATGCGCTCAAACTGGGTGTCTGGAAGAAAGTGAATGACTAAGTAGCACAGGTGGGTGATGAAATCGTGGATGACGCCAGCGGGCATTTTGTGGCTGGGGCTGGGCAAGTTGATATCGGCATAGCGACCGCCGCTCCTAACGTTGAGGGTGATGCGGATTTCGACTTCGTGAATGTCGCCGAGGTCGCCGCTGGCAATGAGGGACTGGATGGCTCGGATCGGGGCATTGAAGCGGTAGTTGTGGTCTTCAATGAGGACGCGATCACAGGCTTGGGAAATTTGCCAAAGGTCCTTGAATTCGCTGTAGCTGGGCGCTACGGGTTTTTCGCAGATGACGTGGGCACCGGCTTTGAGGCAGTCTGTAGCGATGGGAAAGTGGGTTTTGGGCGGGGTGAGGATATGGACCACATCGGGCTTGGCCATTTCCAGCATTTGGGCATAGTTCGTGTAGGCTGCTGATGCGCCAAAGGTTTCGGCAGCATAGCCCGCCGCGGCAGGAGACAGGTCGCAGACGCCGACGATATTGGCGCGATCGCTCTCTTGTAAAAACGAAAGATGCTGCTTAGAAATAACGCCAGTGCCAATAACGGCGGACTTTAACGCGACTGCCATAAGTTTTCTCTAGATCCTCTTTGTCTTTTCTGCGCTGCTTCTACAGCTTCTGCGGCCTCTATGCTGCCTGATAGAGCCAGCTACCTAGCCTTTTGACAGCTGAGCTACCGCTTCGAATTCGTCTTAGATTCGTCTTAGATTTGCCTTGGATTTGTCTTAGTTAAAGGGAAGAGCAGAGTGAAAAAATAGTTCCAGACGTTACGAATCTTTGTCGTTCCTACGTTAGAGCGTGTAAGCGCCTTTCAGTTTTTCGACTTCTGTATTGAATGCACCATAACTTTTTATAATTGATGGTGGGACTTGAAGCGGGTATAGGTGTCTGAATTTGGAAACCCTGACTTTACACGCACATCGCTGCTGGCACAGCACTTTTGAGATAGGAATGACCTATGGGTCTTGAGAGTAGTCTTGAAGATAAGAGATTGTTGATCGTAGTTGAGAATGCTGACTATCGCGCGGTGCTTGGTGATCTTTTTATGCCTGATCGACTAGTGGCAGAACTCTCTAGCCGTGTGAGCCCAGTGGATGTCCATATTTTGACGGCGGCCTATCAGTGGGGCACGCAAGCGCAGTCAGTGGCCATTGTTTCTTGTCAGTCAGAAGAAGAGTACAGCGAGGCGTCTTATCTGAATATTCGGCTGATGGGCAGCGGGCTAAGCGGTGAGCGCGCCAGCCAGGATATGAGTCGCCTAGTGGCCGACTTTTGCCCCACCCACATCGTGATGTGTACGCCCTCTCTATCCGTCTTGCGGTGGGCTGTGCGCAACCGAATTTCTACCATTGTTCTCCTGTCTGAATGGCAGGAACCCCTAGGGTTGCGGCAACGGTGGCAGCACAATCAGCTGATTAATTTGCTCAATCATCCCAGCGTGAAGTGGGTGGGTAGCCACGGTGTGCACGCCTGTAGAATCCTTAAAACCAGCGGTGTCGATGCCCGTAAGCTGATTCCTTGGGAGTGGCCGCAGCCGCAGCTGATGGAGCAATATCCGCCCAAGCAAATCCGAGGTGACCAATCAGCTATTAATCTGGCCTATGCTGGGCCGTTGGAAGTGAGTGCAGGCATTGAGGATTTGCTGAGGGCAATGCGGGAACTTCAGAAGCGAGGACACCGGGTTAGCCTACAGCTGATGAGTGAGTCTGCCGGAGTCCCTTTGCTCGCCGCTCAAAATATGGCTCGACTGCGGGCACAGGCCGATCAGCTAGGACTGGAAAATGCGGTAACGTTTTGGCAGGGACTCTCGCTGGAGCAGATGCTGGAGAACGTTCATGGGTCGGATTTGACGGTGATTCCTAGAATCGCTCAAAGCCTCTCGGTGATTCCATTTGGCCTGTCTCTGTCGATGGCGGCTCGAACGCCGGTGGTCGCTTGCGACTATCCCTATTTTGTGGAGCATTTGTTCCATGGCATCAATGCGATGATTTTTCCAGCGGGGAACATCTATTCTATGGCCCATCGTATTGAGCGTATTATGGGTCAGCCTGCTCTATATGCGCAGCTATCAGAGGCCTCGGAAATTGACTTTGAAAGGCTCAAGGTTCCTGCTCGCTGGGCGGAACTGATTGACCGATGGCTGCAGGGCGGTGCATACAACCGTCAGCGTCTGCGAGACTTTGCGCTGTCATCGGGACGCTATCAGGCGCTGACGGTCCTGAGAGATGCGGTGGATACGGCCATTGCGATGTGAGTTGGCTATGTGAATTGGCCAGTGTGAATTGACCAATGTGAGTTGGCTAATGTGAATTGACGACGTATTTTTGTTTGCTGTTTGTGTTGTGTCGGCCTGTTGTTTCTCAGGCGTATTGCTCTTTGCGCCTGTTCTTTTCGAGCGTGTTCTTTTCGGGCGTATTGTTTTTTAGGCGTAGTATTCTTCTTTAAGCGTTTTTCCCTTCAGTGCCGTGAATAGTTATTCTTCACCACCCGCATCTACCTTCAGCTCAGCTGCGCCGCGCCAGGCCAGACTGGAGCTGATTGAAAAGTGCTACAGCGTGTTTACCTGGTTGTTTTTTTCAAACGGGGTTGGGACGGTTTTGAGCAATACCGGCCCACTGCTGACGCTGCTGCGGTACGGCATTTTGTTGGTGGGGTTGCTATTGATTACAGCTCGGTGGCGGGCGACGCTTAGGGCGCTCTCTAAGGGCTGGCTGCTTTGGCTCCTGGTGGCGCTAATGGTGTGTTCGTTGGGCTGGTCGATGACGCCTGCCTACACGATGGAGAGCATACGGGGCGAGGTGCTCCCAATGACTGTCTTCGCGATTTATTTTTCCTCCCGGTTTAACATGCGCGAGCAGATGCGGCTAGTGGCGATCGCACTGGGTATCGGCGCTGTACTCTCGCTGTTCTATGCCGTGGCGATTCCGTCGGTGGGGCGCCACATTGGCGGCACGTTTGACGGTGCCTGGAAAGGGGTGTACTCGCAGAAGAATAACTTTTCGACCACGATGACACTAACGATTTTGACCTACTTTGTGCTGAGTATTGTCAATACCAAAGGGCTAGAGAAGCGGCTGTCACAGATTGGTCTGGTGGGCTCCATTGCGATGGTAATTCTCTCTACGTCTAAGTCCGGGCTGCTGATTTTTATTACGATTTTGCTGATTGTGATGTTGGCCCGGTTGTTTCGCTGGCGGGGACGGCGAAGCGTGCTGCTGCTGGATTTGGCTGGGTTGGGATTGTTGATTGCGATCGCAGTGCTCTCGGTCACCTGGCAGGATATTGCTATCGGCCTTGGTAAGGACCCAACCCTATCGGCTAGGACCTTTATCTGGTCGGGCGCGATTGACAAGGTGATGGATCGTCCTTGGTTGGGCTACGGCAGGGCCGCGTTTTGGGTGCCGAACAGTCTGCCTGCCCGTCAGGTGGGTGCCCTGGCAGATAGTGGCGATTTTGTGCCGGCCCATGCTCACAATGGCTTTATTGATGTGGCCATTGATCTAGGGCTGATTGGGTTTGGGCTATTCATATTGGGCTTGCTGGTCACTTATCTGATCGCGCTGCGCCTTGCCTATCAGGCGAAAGCCCCGGAAGATCTTTGGCCATTTGCGTTTTTGACCCTGATGGTGATGAGCAACATGACCGAAACTGTGCTGATGAACCGGGTGACCCTTTATTGGGTGCTGTATATGGTGATGTTTCTCTCGGTGCGGCTGTGGCCCCCGCGGCCTCTGTCACTAGAGGCGCCGCTGGAGAACGGCTTAGAAGATGGCTCAGGGGCCAGTTCAGAGGCCAGTTCAGAGGCCAATCCAGAGATCAGCGCAGAGGGCAGCGCAGAGGGCAGGCTAGCAGCCCCGGCTAAACTCGGAACTTTTTCGGGGCGCGGCTAATCGTATGAATCGTAAGCAAGCACAGCGCTAGCACCGAAGGATCTTGACCCATGGCGGACGCTCCCGACTTTATCATTATGGGCGCTATGAAGTGTGCCACCACAACGCTTCATGAGCAGCTAAACGCGCAGCCAGGCGTCTTTATGAGTGAGCCAAAGGAGCCCAATTTTTTTAGCGATGACGATCAGTATCAGCGCGGCTTTGCCGGGTACAAAGCTCTATTTGCGGCGGCGGGTCCGCAGGACATTTGCGGTGAATCGAGTACTCACTACACCAAGCTGCCAACCTACCCCCACGCGGTTGAGCGACTGCGGCAGTATCGGCCTGACGTGAAGCTGATATATGTCATGCGTCACCCCATAGACCGCTTGATTTCGCAGTATGTTCATGAGTGGAGTCAGAAGACTGTCTCAGGCTCTCTATCCCAGGCGCTGAAGCGTCGGCCTGAACTTTATCAGTACAGCCTCTACAGTATGCAGTTGCTGCCATATCTGGAAACGTTTGGTCCTGATAATGTGCTGCCTGTGTTCTTTGATCGCTTGAAGCAGTATCCACAGGATGAACTGACCCGCATTGGCCAGTTTGTCGGCTGCCCGCAGCCAGCCCAGTGGCAGCAGAGCACAGGCCATCGCCACGTGACCAAAGAGCGCCTGCGGGATAGTGCCTGGCGCGACGCGCTGGTGAATGCGCCGGTGCTGAGCAGCATTCGCCAGAATTTGGTGCCCCAGTCTGTGCGGGACTGGGTGAAGGGGCTATGGCAGATGCAGCAGCGTCCGGAACTGTCTACTGATGAGAAAGTTTGGCTGCAGGAAAAGCTAGACCCCGATTTGCAAGTTCTGGGCCGCTGGCTGGGTCTGGATCTGCGCTGTGAGAACTTCTGTGAAGCCACGCTGACGCCGCTGTCTGGCTGGGTCAGCGACCAGCTGCCGGAGACCGTGCCAACCCCTTCGCAAGCCGTAGCCTGAAGGAACTTTTCTTAACAAAAAGAAATCATTGAATTCTAGTGGTGCTCTACGGACTTGGGTTGAAAACTCATGACGGACTCTCTTAGAATCAGTATTCTCATCAACAATTACAACTATGCCTCTTTCTTACAAGATGCTATAGATAGCGCGTTACAGCAGCCTCACAGAAATGTGGAAGTTGTTGTAGTCGACGACGGTTCATCGGATAATTCAGATGAAGTGATTGCTGCTTATGGCAGCCAAATTGTTCCTGTTTTAAAACAGAATGGCGGGCAGGCTTCTGCGTTTAACGCTGGGTTTGCTGCGAGTACGGGTGACATTGTTTGTTTTTTAGATGCGGATGATTACTTCAGTGAAGGCAAGCTTGCTAGGGTTTTGGAGATGTGGAAAACATATCCCGATGCTGGCTGGCTGTTTCACGCGTTGGACGATGTGGATGAGTCGGGCTGTCGGCTAGGGGCGATCGCCCCTCTCGCATCTGGCTATGTGGACTACCGTCTAACGATGCTCAACGGTCAAAATCTACCCGCCTTTCCCGCGACAACAGGCCTATGCTTTCGCCGGGAAGTGTTGGCAAAGGTACTGCCCATGCCAGAAGATATTAGAATCTCTGCCGATCAGTTTCTGCGGCTTTCTGCGGCCTTTTTATCGCCGGGGATGCTGCTATCTGAAGCGATTGCCGTTCATCGCATCCACGGTAAAAATCTGTTCGCTGCCCGGGAAGATACGGCTGTGCTGAGCGCAGATACCAATCTTAAAGCGGCCTATCACTTGCGATCGCGCTTCCCAAAGATAAAGTCTTTTGCAAATGGGATGTTTGCCCATGCGCTGGGCCAGCTGCTAGCCCGAAAAGGCGTTCGTGGCTCTCTGCGCTTGCCAGAAGCCCAGGCGTATATTCGTGCCTACTGGACGGTAGATGTTTGGCTCAGTGGTGGAGCAAGGACACTATACAATTTTTTCAAAACTTCCTTTAAAGCCTGCTATTTCAAACTGTTCGATATCGGTGCGGCCAGACAAACGCCTGCCTGATGCATGCACCGCAGCGTTTGTTATTGCTGCAATAACACTCAAAAAAGAAGTTCAAGATCTATGCGCCAATATCTCTCCAAGGTTTTGTATGTTCTCTCGGGCAAGCGTCAGCAGCTTGCGGCGATGATGCTCCTGTTCATCTTCGTGTCTATTCTGGAGGTGCTGGGTATTGGTCTGATCGGGCCTTTTTTGAGCATTGTGAGCGATCCTTCGATTGTCAAAACGGTGCCGCTACTGGGCGCGACAGTCAATCTCCTGGGCCTAGAGAGCGATCGAGAAATTATCGCGCTGAGTGCTCTGTTGGTGATGGGCGTTTATTCTTTTAAGTCGGTCACTTACTTCCTGTGTAAGGCGTCTATCTACAGATTTAGCTATCAGCAGAAGCAAGAGCTTGAATCCCGCCTCGTTCACACCTACTTAAATATCTCCTATCTGTTCCATCTCAACCGCAACAGCGCAACGCTGATCAAGAATCTAGCGATTGAATCTACCCAATTCACCGTGAACTGCTTGATTCCGCTGCTGGAGATACTGGCAAATATCTTGGTTGTCATCTTACTGTTGGGTTTACTGGCGGTTACGGATGTTTATTTGGTGTTGATGGTTCTGGCGGTTCTGCTGCCGGTGTTTTTGCTGTTTGCGCGCCTTAGCCGTCGAATTCGCAAGTGGGGCAAGACTAAGTCTAAAGCCCAGGCCAATATGATTCGGGCGATTAACCATGGACTTGGCGGGCTAAAAGAGACTAAGGTGCTTGGCTGCGAGAACTATTTTGAAGCCGATCTGCGGCAGTATTCTAGGCAGTGCGCGGATGCTTCTATGCGGTTTGATAGCTTTCAGCTGATTCCCAGAATAGCGATCGAGACGGTTTTGGTTATTTTCCTGCTGATGTTTGTGCTGATTGCCCAGCTGTTTTTGAACCGGAGTTTGGAAGAGCTGACGGCTGTGATGGGGGTCTTTGCCGTGGCCTCGATTCGGATGATTCCAGCGGCTAGCCAAATTTTGCATGCGGTGGGTCGGATGCGCTCCATGAGCTACGCCCTAGATATGCTCTACCGGGACCTGAAGGAAATTGAGCACTACAAGATGTCTGCGGGTGCGATCGCCGCGCCGATACCTTCTAGGATGGCGACTCGATTTGATGAAGCTGTCAGCTTGCAGAAGGTTACCTTTACCTATCCCAAGGCGGATTCTCCCGCTCTGCGAGAGATTTCTCTGAACATTCGCAAGGGCGAATCGATTGCCCTCGTGGGTAAATCAGGTTCCGGTAAGACGACGCTTGTCGATATTATTCTGGGACTGTTGCAGCCTTCTTCTGGGGATATTTTGCTAGATGGCCGGTCGGTATATCAGGACTTGAGGGCCTGGCAAAATCTACTGGGCTACATTCCGCAGTCGATTTTTTTGACGGATGAGACCATTGCCCAGAATATTGCCTTTGGCGTGCCTGCCGATGAGATTGACTATGACCGCGTTGAAATGGCGGTACGGGCAGCTCAGCTGCAAGACCTCGTGGATAACCTGCCAGAAGGGCTTGGGACTATGGTGGGTGAGCGGGGGACTCGAATTTCGGGCGGGCAGCGCCAGCGAGTGGGCATTGCGAGGGCGCTGTATTACGGACGAGAAATTTTGGTGTTGGATGAAGCGACTTCCGCGCTGGATTCTGAGACGGAGAAGCTGGTCAGTGACGCGATTAATAGTCTGGCTGGTAATAAGACGCTCATTATCATTGCCCACCGGGTGTCTACGATTGAACATTGCGATCGCGTTTACCGCTTAGAAAGCGGCCAGATTCAGCAGACGGGCACCTATCAAGAGGTGGTGCTGGCGGGCGATCGCAGGTGATCGATAATACTGCGCAGCCCAATCTCATACAGCCAGTCTGAAAGGTCTACCTGCTTTTGTATCCTGCTTTTGTGTAGAGCGTTGATTTTGGCGTGCCTCCAGGCCAGTGCCGCTATTGAGCTGCGAGGTAACCCCAGGCGTATGCGGTGGGCGCTATGGTTTGGTGAATGGTAAATTCTGTGACGGCTGGATAGAGAAAGATATCTAGGTAGCTCTCGGTTGTTGGGTATTCGTGGATGCTAGGAACTACAACCCCTTCTAAAAAGCGAAAAACCCAGTAGTCAGGCCGGTTGACCGCATCGATGGGACCGTACACTGTGATGCCTGGCGGCGGTGCCTGTCCGGTCACCCGCTGATTAACCACGAGCGGATTCTGGGGGCTTCGGTGTCCCAGACCTGTGGTGTACGCCAGATTTTGAGGGTTGGCACCTAGGGCAAACTGGCAGGCGAGAATGGCTGCACTCAAATACTTTGACTGGCCGCTTAGGTAGTGGGCTCTGAGCAGGAGAGTCGCTTTGGGATTGCCGAAGCTGTTGCCTGCAATGATGGGCCGAGTCGCGCCCAGCTTGGTCCAGTGAAAGGCGGTTTGCTGTCCCCAGCGGACCATTCGGTCAGCCTGCTTTAATATGGCCTGCCGGGCGTTGATTTGGACGGTGGGGTTGGTGGACTGTTCTGAAAGGTTGGCGTAGGTGAAGGCTGCGAGCTGCTGGTCGTGGTGCTGCCATCTCTGGACAGGCTGATCGGCTGACTGGAAGACCGTAGTCGCTAAAAATAGCTGGTGCCATTTGGGGTCACCGCTGAGCTGGTAAAGGGCGATCGCAGCAAAATTCCGTCGATCTTTGACGTCGTGGTGAAGGGTCTGCCGGGCCTCTTTGCTCAAGCTGCTAAGGGCTTGCTCTGCGTAGCGCATTGCCCTTAGCGCGCTGACCTCGTAGGTATTCGCTAGGGCCGGGTCATAGTCTCGCAGAATTCGCGCTGCCTGGGCCGCAACCCCGGTGTAAATGTAGCTCGACCACAGGTCAGGGGCATAGGCCATGACCTGCCAAGATTCTTGCCAGCTAGCTTCACCTCGTTTTGGGTGATGAGCTGAATCGATGCCGCCTCGGATGCCGCCCTCTTCTGTTTGCATCCGCCGGAAAAAATCTAGTCCCCAAAGGGCTTCATCGAGCACATCTGGTAGCGCATTGCCAGATTCTGGCAGGTTGAGGTTAATGGTTTCGACGTAGTCAGGAAAGAGAGCTAGCAGTTCTAGTAGAAGCTGGGTGACCTCTAGATGGCGAATATTTCGGTCCCAGTCGCCCGCGTCGAAATAGCCTCCCCAGGCATCCGGCAGGGTCTGCTCGGTGCGGGTTTCACTCAGCGCGCTAAAGGCAGTGCGATCGCCCGATTGATCTAGGTCAATCTCCATTAGGGAAACCGTTGACTGAAAGACCTCAACGCCATCTTCTGGGTGAAAAGAGCGAGGTTGCTGATAGCGGGTGTGGGGCTCGGCTAGGGCAGTTCCGCTGCGCTGGTGGTAGAGTCCCCTTGCTGAAACGTAAAACGCTTTCTGCCAAACATCCGAGGCGATTTCGAAGGGAAAAGAGCACCCTACTGTATCTACACAAAGCCGGTAGCGTCCCGCTCTGCTCACCTCGCTAAAGTCCATGCGATAGACGTTCGTCTGATTGTAATTGCGATTGCGATTGTCTTCGCTTTTAGTCTTGTCGGCAGATAGCTGCGCCACCCCTTCGTACAGCGGTGTATCCGTCGTTTGGTCAACCAGCCAAAAAGATAGCTCTTCAGGGTAGTCCAATCCACCGCCGGTCCCCATCCAGGTGGATAGAAATCCTACTTTGACGGGATCTTTCGGTGCAAATCCTATGTGGCTGACATGAACGGCCTCGCTGTGGGTGCTCATCGGCTGATAGTCGAACGAGATGGCAGGTAGGCCGCTCTCTGGCATCTGTATCTCGTAGGACTGACCGGGACTGAGCGACTGCGGAAGCTGAAGGTACACCGTGTGGGCCATTGCCCAATCTGAATTCTCATGGCTGTCTTGCCTGGCCATGTTGGTCGGGCGAGATTTGTAGAAAAGGGTGCTGGGGATGATGCTGCGGGCTTTGGCGACGAGGGGAATGGAACTGGCTACGTCAGTAGGTTCGATGCGATAGCGCTGGGGCTGCTGCAGCAAAGCCGGATCGAGCGCATCGCCCACCAGCTGATCGAGCGGATACAGGATGGATTGGTCTTTCCCGACTAGAAGACCGACTTTTTTACCATTGCGAATCAGCCAGGTGGCTTGGCCGTTAGCGCCTGCTTGAGTGCGATCGCCTGGCTGCTGCTCATAGGGAATTTGTTGACCCTGAATCACCTGGCCCGTGTCAAACCGGATAGCGATAATATTTTGACTGACGGCGTATACTTGCGAAACTGTGGGATGTGCAGCTTCAGGTTGCACGGCTTCAACCGTGAGCGTCTGGTCAACTGCCGATGCCGTTGTAAGCGGCGGTGCACAGCTGGGTAGCATGCTCAATAAAACGGCCCCTGCAAACGCATAAGCTGAGTCCGTAGAACGTCTAAAAGTCTCCATTGAAAAGCGTTACTGAGTGATATAGATGCACCTTTTAGAACAGAAATAGTGAGCTTGCGCTGGCATCCTGTGAATCTGTTCTAAGTTTGGAAGATTGAATCAGGGATTTTTGGAGGAGTAGGACCGATGGGTGTTTGTGAGACGGAACCTTTAGAGGATTTTTCTCATCATAGTTTACAAGTCGCAAAAGAAATTTATCTTTGTTGTACGAGTCTGTTTGTGTTTACGGACTGGCGCTTGAAACTGCGGTCCTTACGCTGCGGTCCTTGAGCTGCGGTCCTTAAACTGCGACTAATGACTGCCCTCAACGGTTCTGTTATGTCAACCAAAAAGTATCGGGTGCTGCTCGTTGTAGACCAGTGTAATCCTCAGTGGACTTCCGTACCGCTGCTAGGCTATCGCTATTACCAAGAGCTCAGTCAGTTAGCAACAGTCACCCTAGTCACCCATCAGCGCAACAAAAAGTCGCTCATGGCGCTGCATCCTGAGGCGGACATTATTTACATGGAGGAGAGTCCTCCTTTCCGCGAATACTACAAGATCGCCCGGCGTTTGAGCACCTTCAAAGGGCGGCTGATGTGGCCTTTATACAACGCGCTGACCTTTCCCTACTACCAGGAATTCAATCAGAATGTGTATAAGCGGTTTGGTTCGCAGGTGCGTGCGGGTGCGTACGATATTGTGCATGCCATTACGCCAATTACGCCGCGCTACCCGATTCGGCTGATCGAAGCTTGTGAAAAGACACCTTTTATCTTGGGGCCGGTCAATGGAGGGGTGCCCTATCCGAAAGGATTGCGGAAGATTGCGCTGCAAGAATTTGCCTATTTTAATGTGCTGCGCTCCGTAGGGCGGTGGCTACTGCCTGGCTACCGAAAGACTTACCGAAAAGCTGACTACATTTTGGCAGGTTCAGGCTACACACTTAACCTGATTCAAGAGTTGTTTCAGCGAAGTGATGACAGCATTGAGCTGTATTTTGAAAATGGCATTACGCAGAAGTTTGCATCTGTCGATTTTAGTGAAGGTCGCTTTGAGCAAGCTCGCGCTGAATCAGACGACTGTGAGGGGGCTGAGATATCTTCTACTTCCCAGGGCTCACCGATTCATCTACTATTTGTGGGCCGATTAGTGCCCTATAAGGGAGCCGATATGCTAGTGGAGGCAGTGAGCCTGTTGCCAGATGACTTACGCGATCGCATTCGAGTGACCATTGCGGGTAGCGGCCCCGAAGAAACGGCGCTGCGTGAGCAAATTACCGCTCTGCAGCTACAAGACAACGTTGAAATGACCGGCTGGATTCCCTACGAAGAAATTCATGCGCTCTACGGCGCTGCTGATGTTTTTTGTTTCCCTTCTGTTCGAGAATTTGGCGGTGCTGTCGTGATGGAGGCGATGGCTTGCGGGCTACCGTGCATTGTTGTTAACAATGGCGGCATTGGTGAATATGTGACCGAGACCACGGGCTTCAAGATTGAACCTACCTCAAGAGAATACATCGTGCGGCAGTTGCAACAGCATATCGCTACGCTGGTGAACAATCCCGAGCTGGGCTATGAGATGGCGTGCCAAGCTAGGCACAGGGCTCAGGACTTTTTCTGGAATGTGAAAGCGAAGAAAATTATTGAAGTTTACGACCGAGTCTTGGAGTGCTCTGAGGAAGGAGAACAGATTAGTCGAGAGCAGATGACTATTGAAGGTATCACAGAGAAACCTACTGTCCTGTCATCTTAGGTTCGTGAAGTGAATAGGCATCAGGCTCTATAGAACCAGGCCTGTAGCGATAGCGGATGCGACAGCGCTAGGACAGATCGCCATACAAAACATGCAGAGTAGACCCCAAAGTCCTTAGAGAATTTGGGGTCTACTTTTTGAAAGCTGTGCCTTAAATGCTATGTCTTAAAAGCTGTGTCAGCTTTGGATAAGTGAGGACTTAAGAGGTCCGTTAGAAAAAGCAGCTATGAACCTGCTACAGCTGCTTTTTCTTCAGAGACTCGAACCGCGGCGCTTTCACCGTTGGGATACTCGCCATAGAGCTTTTGATAGAGCGTAGCTGCGCCAATTCGGCTGTCAAATCGTTCAACGATGCTTCGTCTACCATTTTCAGAAAGCTGTTTCCTTAGCCCAGGATCATCCATCACCCGTTCGATAGCTGCCTGGAGGGCAACTTCGTCCCTTGGGGGAACCAGCAATCCATCTTGCTGATCGGAAATAATTTCTGTTACGCCGCCTGCATTGGTGCCGATAGTGGGAACTCCCATCGACATCGCCTCCATATATACAACCCCAAGCGCTTCAGCATGGCTAGCTAGCGCAAATGCATGGGACTGGTGCATCAGCTCAATAATTTGGTCTTCTGACAAAGAGCCTGTGAAAGTGATTTTTTCTGACAGTCCTAGCGTCTTGACCAGTGCCTTGAGCTCCTGTTCAATCGGCCCTGACCCAACAATCTTGAGGGTGATGTCTCTGCCGCTATCGAGCAGTCTCTTGACGGTCTTGATCAAGATATCGTGGCCTTTACAGGGGTGCAGCCGTCCGACTGTAATCAGTCTGAATTCACCATCTTCGGGATTGGGCAGTGTCTCGGCTGGATACCATTTTGTGGTATCTACGCCGATTCGTCCTAAGAGGGCTTTATCGTCATCGAGCTGCTGATAGTCAGATTTCATTTGTGCCAGCAGCCAGTCTGTAATGGATATGGTGAATGCAGCGTCTAGAAACTTCTGTTCCATAGCGCCGCCCCAACCCTCAATCTTTGCATTGAGCGTCATAGAAAAGGGAATACCGACTAGGCGCTTTACCATCATGGCAAGCACAGCTGAACGGGAGCACGAATGCACGTGGAAATGTTGGATATCGCGATTGAGCGCTTCCTTTGCTAAGGCCGGCGTCAGCAGGGCAAGTGGCAAAGTCTCTTTCCAGGCAGGCTGCTTTTTGAGGTCGAGAGTGAAACATAGCTTTAGCATTTCCAGAAAGCCTTTGGGATGCTGTGCGATCGCCCAGGCAATATCCCTGATGAGCTTCAGTGATGGCTGAGGCCATAGATAGTATGTTTTGTCACTGGCAGCTTGCGCGAAGGCATGCTTCGCCTGAGTCTTGGCATCTGGCTCTCTGGTGGAGAAGATGTCAATCTCAGCGCCCCACTCTCTCATGTGAATAATCTCGCGCCACATCCAGATATGTGTCTGGCCTGGGAATTCGGGGATCAAGTATCCAATTTTCATTATAGTTATTGCTTTTGCTTACAGAATTTGTTTCTGGCATGAGGTCACGTGCAGCCCAAGAAAGGTTGCAAAGATAGCCTTTTAGAAATCTAAATACGTTGCAGCCAGATTGTGTGCTGCTTACTGTCTACGACCTTGCACCCAACTTCCTTGTTCCAACTTCCATCCGCAACTTTTGTTCGATAGCTTTAATGGCGTTTGTTGAATAAAATTTTTGGATGAGTTGGGAACTTACCAAGACTTCTTTAGTCGATTGAGTTCTATCTGGTTCTTTTCCAACTGGAACGCGCGCTTGAGTCTGGAAATATTTAGCCTGCGGGCTACGAAGTCTGCGAGGTAGAGCTTTAAGCCGTAGTATTTAATACCCGATCTTACGATGTTGATTTTGTTCTGCATTTGGAAGTAAGCCAGCTGAAGGTGGGAAGGGGCCAAGCTGGGCAATCCGCTGAGCTCAAATCCGCGCTGTACCATTTGTTCTCCGACTCGAGCTTCTATGTACTGAATTTCTCGTTCTGAGAGCTTTCGCCGCCAGCTGCTGACTAGCTTAGGATCTGGCAGGCCATAATCTGTTGTATGAATGTAGTCCAGCATCTTAGCGCTGTATGCGACGCCAATAAAGTCGCATACCTTTTCTAGCGTTTTGGTGTTGTCTGCAATGAGATCCTTGTAGACAATCTCGAGCTTTCTGTCAGCGGGTAGCTGTTGGCTAAATCTCTCCCAGAGAGCCTCGGCTGCCATCCATCGCTCAAGCCCTATCCATACATTTCCAGCCCAGCCTTTGACCATGCAAGAGTGGCTGACATCGCGGGGGTCTCTGACGATATGAACAAAGCGGGCATCCGGCCAAAGGGACAAGAGCCTATCGAAGTGGTAGTGAACTGTTGCGCCGATAAGCGGCTTGTTGAATTTGTCTTTTCTCTGCTGCAAGAAGCTGTCAACCAGCTGCAGATAGTTGAGGCTTTTGTCGATATCCATACCGCTCATTTGAAATATGCGGTGCGTCTCCAGCCAGCTGTAGTAGTCCTGAAGATTGGGGAAGTTTCCTTCTTCGTCTAGCTGGGCAACCGAATACTCAAATTCATTGAGCCAGGTGATGTCTGGATGGGAGTTGAGCATGAGGCGCAGCAGTGTTGTACCTGAGCGTTCAGAACCAACTAGAAAAACAGGCTGACTAACCATAGGACTCAACAGCGCTTCTGTAGAATGCTTTGCAAAGAATTAATAATCCAGACCGAGAATACCAGACTAAAGTTTCATCTGGTTGGAACTATTTTCTTTCCCTACATATCTAATTGGCTAGGTATCTAAATCTTTTTGAGTGAGCAGTTTCGACTAAGCAGTTTTTGGCGCAGCTTTGGCTAGGCGCTTTTAGTTAAGCGTTTCTGACTGAGCGATTTTGATTAAGCGATCTTGATTAAGCGATCTTGACTAAGCGATCTTGCTTATGGGCTTTTCGATGAGTGATTGAGGCGCGGTTTTCTCGTTAGAACTAACGACTAGAAAAGTAAGCAAGAAGGTTGATAGTGCTGTAGCAGAAGAGGGTCCGGAAGGACGATAAAACTCGACGTTACAGACAGGTTACCTCCAGCGCGAATGTGACTTTACAGCAACAGTTATTGGGAGATTTTGGGCATGTCAAGGGGATACGTTCTCATTAGTCCTTGCCGCGATGAAGCCGCCTACATTCAGACAACGATTAATTCAATCGTGAATCAATCGCTGTTGCCAGAAAAATGGGTGATTGTAGATGATGGATCAACAGACGGCACGGAAGAGATTATTGCGGAAGCAGCGCGCCAGTACTCTTTTATAGAGGTGATTCAGCGTAGCGATCGCGGCCGAAGAAGTGTCGGCCCAGGGGTGATTGAAGCTTTCTATGCAGGCTACGACGCCATCGATTCGAGCCGTTATGACTACATCTGTAAGCTCGATGTTGACTTGGATATTCCGCCGACGTACTTTGAGCGATTGGTGGAGCGGATGGAAGTGAACCCGCGCATTGGCACCTGTAGTGGCAAGCCGTATTTCCCTGGAAAGGACGGACAGCTGATTAGTGAACGCTGCGGTGATGAGACTTCTGTTGGCATGATCAAGTTCTACCGCACGGACTGCTTCGAGGCGATTGGTGGATTTGTGCGTCAGGTCATGTGGGATGGCATCGACTGTCATCGCTGTCGCATGGAAGGCTGGATTGCCTGTAGCTGGGATGACCCCGAGCTGCGATTTGTCCATCTCAGACCGATGGGCTCTAGTCACAAGAGTATTTTCACAGGAAGAACTCGCCATGGCTCTGGTCAGTACTTTATGGGCACAGGGCTGCCCTACATGGCTGCAAGTGCGATGTATCGCATGATGACGCCTCCTTTTGTCTTAGGTGGTGCCATGATGCTATTGGGATACATGAGGTCCATGCTGACTGGTCAAGAGCGCTATGGCGATCAGGCTTTTCGGGAGTTTCTTCGCCGGTACCAGTGGCAGTGCCTGCTGAAGGGCAAGCAACGGGCGACGCAGTCGCTCAATGAGCGACAGGCTCGGGCTTGGTTTCGTCAATATGGCCAGCGCCAGAATCGGAGCCGGGTTGGAGGGCAGCTGACATCAGTGTAAGGCAGTATTTAACAGGCTTATACCGCCCTGTGTGTTGGGGAGGGGGTGCCACAGGCGGAACATTAAAAGCCCTGCGATGGTCGCTTGTTAAAAGAATCTGTACTTAAGCACTGTCAGGGAGATGACCACTGCATGAAGTTACTGGTTACTGGATCATCAGGCTTTTTAGGTAAGTATGTTGTGGCGACGGCGCTGCGACGGGGTCATCAGGTCCGCGCTGTAGTACGCCCAGCTACAGATGTTTCAAAGATCGCTTGGTCAACCCATCCAAATGTGGAGTTTGTACGGTTCGATTTGCGCAGGCGTGACGGCATTGCGGATTCTCTTTTGGATGTGGATGCGGTTCTGCACTTAGCAGCTTCCAAAGCGGGCGATTTTTATGCCCAGTTTGGCGGCACGGTACTGGCCACTGAAAACCTGCTGATGTCCATGGAAGAAATGGATGTGAGGCGACTGGTGGCCATTGGTACATTTTCCGTGTACGACTACATCAACATGGAGAGGGATTCTACGCTGGACGAGACCGCTCCCCTCGTGAAGGTGCCTGCATGGCGAGATGAATATGCGCAGACGAAGCTCCTACAGGAGAGGCTGGTGCGCCAGTTTGAAAGTGAGCAGGGCGGCTTGGTAACGGTGCTTCGTCCGGGCGTTATTTATGGGCAGGACAATCTATGGACAGCCAGACTGGGTGCTTCTCTGGGAGAAGGTGCCTGGCTGAGAATTGGCGCTTATGCGCAGCTGCCGCTTTCCTATGTGGAGAACTGCGCAGAGGCGATTGTGATGGCTGCTGAGCAGGAGGCGGCGATTGGCCAGACGCTAAACGTATTGGATGACGAGATGCCCACCCAGCGTCAGTATGCGCAGGCGCTAAAGGCTCAGGTGCCAAATCCACCTAAGTTTGTGCCGGTGAACTGGACAGTGATGCGACTCATTGGAGACATGGCCTGGGCTGTTAATCAAAAGCTTCTGGGCGGCAAGGCCAAGCTACCGGGGGTGCTGGTACCTGCAAGGCTCCACGCTCGATTTAAGCCTTTGACCTACAGTAACCAAAAGCTAAAGCAGTGCCTAGGTTGGGAGCCGATGTATGGCTTGAGAGAAGCGATCGCCCGCAGCTTAGATGACCGGGACCACTTTGTTGTTTCATCTGTGGCGGAGCCGACTATGTCCAATCATGTCTCCCAACCGGTGGGATAGTGGAGCTGCCCATGCGAATTGCCTACCTAACGGGGACCTATCCCCGCGCGACAGATACTTTTATTCAGAGGGAAGTGGCTGGCTTGCGATCGCAAGGTGTGGAGGTGCATACCTTTGCAGTGCGGCGCCCCAGTGATGATCACATTGTGGGGCCCGAACAGGCAAGTGAGCGATCGCAGACGTTCTACATTTTGCCGCCCAAGATTGCGATCCTACTAAAGGCCCACGGGTCTTTGTTCTTGCGATCGCCGGGCAGATATTTGAGGGCTATCGCCCTAGCCTTAAAAACCCGTCAGCCCGATCTTACAGGCTTGCTCTATCAGCTCTTTTATTTTCTAGAGGCAGGCGTTTTAGCGGCTCAAATTCGAGAGCGACAGATCTCTCATCTGCACAATCACTTTGGCAATACGAGCTGTTCGGTGGCGATGTTGGCGGCTGCCCTAGGTGGCTTTAGCTACAGCTTCATGCTGCACGGTCCGGCTATCTTTTTTGAACCCAATCGCTGGTGCCTTGACGAAAAGATCGAGCGTGCCAGTTTTGTTACCTGTATTAGTCAGTATTGCCGTTCGCAGGCGATGGTATTTGCACCATATGAGACTTGGAATCGGTTACATATTGTTCACTGCGGCGTCAATCCGGCGCAGTTTTCTCAGGTTACACATCAGGGTGCTGGCCATCGATTGCTGTTTGTTGGGCGGCTAGCGGCGGTGAAAGGGCTGCCGATGTTGTTAGAGAGCGTCAGCCAACTGAAGGCCAAGATTCCCAATATTCTGCTAACTGTTGTCGGGGATGGTCCTGACAGAGCGCTGCTGGAATCATTGACGACTCAGCTGGATTTGACCGAGCAAGTTAACTTTGTGGGCTATCAATCACAGGCTGCTGTGCGCAGGTACCTGCAGGAAACAGATGTCTTTGTTCTTCCGAGTTTTGCTGAAGGAGTGCCGGTGGTACTGATGGAGGCGATGATGTCTGGAGTGCCGGTGGTGGCGACGCAAATTGCAGGCGTGAGCGAGCTGGTGGAGGACAGCGTGAGTGGGTTTTTGGTGCCGCCAAGCAGTGTCAGTGAATTGTGCGATCGCATTCGAACCCTGCTGATTGATGGCGAACTTAGACGGCGATTCGGTGCACAGGGAATGGCGAGAGTTCGCGAACAGTTTGATATATCGAAAGAAGCAGAAAAGTTGGCTCAGTTGATGGCGGCAGTGACTGCTCAGCAGGCGCCTTCTAAGATATTGATGCCCGCTTCTCAAAATAGAGAAACAGGTGAATCAAGCACACCTGTTTTAACCCCGTCTCGGTAATCCGTTGTCTTTTCAGCAGGCTGCTTCCTATCGATTTATTCCATGACAACTCAGCAAGGTTCGAAATCTCGGCACTGAATATTTTCAGGCAGAGGAGTCGCTTCTCCGGTGAGAGGCCAGCTGTTGTCTTGGAATGTGGATTCTAAGCGCTCGATGCGATCGCTCGATAGCGGGTGAGTTTGCTGCCATTCCATCATTGGATTGAGCGCGCCAAAATCTGGGGTTTCGGCTTGGATGCGTTTGAAAAAATCGAGGCTATGGTCACCGTGTTCGTAGCGGGCTCGGATGAGAGTGATGGCATGATCATCGGCGGCGGTTTCTTGTTCCCTGCTGTGCTTGAGTTCCACCAGGTTAAAGGCATTGGGCACGATAGAAGTGGTTTGTTGCCCGAAGCCTAGAAACCCACTAATTGTCAGCAAAACTAGCGATCGCCCCAGTGCCTTTAACGGATCGCGATGATGCAGATGGCCCAGTTCGTGCGCCAGGACAAAAGCTAGCTCGTTTTCACTTTCTACGCTGTCTAGCAGCCCTTCGGTGACAAACAGGTAGCTACCGGCTGTCACCATGGCATTCTCAACCGGCGTATCCAAGATGCCCACCTTTACGGGCGGATAGGTTCCCGGTCCGATGCTGGTTTTGGCAGTATCTGCCTGGATCTCGGTAGCTAGCTCCGTGAGATAGTCAATCCGGCTGTCGTCTGTGAGGGTCTCCATCGATAGTGACTGGACAAGAGCTGCGCCGATTTTCTCTTCGGTCTCTGGCCCAATGCGCTGCACTAGCTGAGCGGCAATAATGCCCAGCAGCACATAGATGACAACGCCCGCCGCGGCGACGGTGCCCAGTAAGTGGGCGAAGTTTACCAGCGGATGGACCGGTGTGATGTTAACTTCTTCGGTGATCGCTTTGGGGACGTATTTCATTGGGTGCTGAGGCTAGGATGCCAGGGCTATATTGGGGTGCGATCGCTAGCGAATAGCCGTGCCGTAGGCCATAATCTCTACGGCAGATAGCCCGTTGCCCCGTGTTTGGCCGCCGATGCTAGAGGTCTCAAACCGCACGTTAATCACTTGAGAAGCGCCCCATTCAATGGCTTCTTCTTTCATCCGCAGCAGCGCCTCTCGCCGGCCGCGGTCTACTAAGCTTTCATACACCACCATGCGGCCCCCGACCAGATTGCGCAGGCCCGCGGCGATGGTTTTAAAGTAGTCATTGGCTACCACGACGCTACCGACAAACAGCTGGGTCTCGTGGGCGTGGGGCAGGTGTTGTTTGGCCCCGAAGTTTACAATCGGTACGTGGAGCGTCGCTTTCTCTCGGGCTTTGATGGATGCGTAGTGCTTTTGTTCAAAATGCTTTCCAACAAAGAAGCCAACGCCCAACAAAATTAAAAATACAATTAGATCCATAACGCCATCTCAGCTGAACGGTTGCAAAGAGTCTGTTCTACCTAAGCTGTTCTAAAAAAGTGAGATTCTTAGAGAGATGCTTAGTTTGGAAGAGACCTATTGGACTTTGAGTACTTGTTGAACTTTCTATTGAACCTTGACTGCAGTGCCATAGGCAAACAGTTCAGCTGCGCCGGGCGCGACAGAAGAGGTTGCAAAGCGAACGTTTACAACAGCATTTGCGCCGAGTTGTTCTGCCTGGCTTACCATGCGTTCTATGGATTCTTTTCGGGCTTCCTGAAGAAGCTCTGTGTAGCCTTTCAACTCACCACCGACAATGTTCTTGAATCCGGCCAGAATGTCTTTGCCGACGTGCTTGGCTCGGATGGTGCTTCCTTGAACCAGACCGTAATGTTCTTGAATGTTTTTTCCAGGAACGCCTTCTAGGGTTGTCAGCGTTAGGTGAGTGTTGTGGGAAAGCGTATTCATAAGATTAGGGTACTCCAAGTTGTTCGCAGATGTGTCTGCCTGAGTTGTTGTGAGACTGAAAGCTTTGCTACAGGTGCTGGTTGAAAGCACTGTGTGTGGCTCGCTGTAAGAACTTCACTACGAGAAGTTGATATATCGGGAGAATGCCCACTTAAATCACAAAAATTTGTAGGTTTTTTTACTAGATCCTCTCGCCGATAGATTCGAAGGCCATCGCTAGCTACTTTTGAGGTGTTGATTAAAAAATGCAATTGTCTTTTCCCAGGCATCTTCAGCCGCTGCGGCGTCATAGTTTTGCCCGGAGGGATTGGCAAAGGCATGGCCAACGCCTGGATACAGGTAGATGCTGGCGGTTTTATTCATGTCCGTGAGAATAGATTCAAAGTTGTTGACATCGGCGACGGGAATGGAGGTATCGTCTTCGCCGAAGAATCCGATGATCGGCATGTCTAGTCCGTCCAGCGCTTCAGGCGCTAGTATCAGCTGCCCGTAGTAGATGGCCATGGCATCTAGCTCAGAGGTGAGTAGTAGACCAGTGCGCAAAGACCAGTTACCACCAAAGCACCAGCCGATAGATCCTAGCGCCGTGGCATTTTGCTCCTGCCTTAAATATTCCGCTGCCTGATTGATATTGTCTTGTGCTGGACCCGGTGCATCCATAACGCCGCGCAGTAGCTCCCTTGCCTGCTCCGGGTCGGTGGCTACCTGATCGTTGTACAGGTCTAGGGCCAGTACGGTGTAGCCTTCGCCCGCCAGGCGGCGGGTCATCGCTTCGATGTTGTCGTTGAGGCCCCACCATTCATGAATGGTGATCAGGGCAGGTCTGGCTTCGTCAGGGGCCTCTGTCGGTTTGGCAAGGTAGCCAGTAACGGCTGCGCCATCGACGGTGGCGTAGGTGACGGTTTCGCCGGTGACGGCTACGGTGGGTTCTGCGATCGCAATAGGCGTTGGCGTGGGTTTGTCTCCAGCATGCTCTTCACTGAGCTGGTCTAAGTTGCCGCTGCCAGCGTCAGGGTCTACCGTTTCACTAACGGGGGAGTCGCTGGTTAGAGGTGCATTGTCAGTGAGCGTAGCGCCACCGCAGGCTTGAAAAAGTAGTGCGATCGCCAAGGCCGTGGCAAACAGCGCGCCGCTTACCCCTCTGCCATTTAGACCTCTGATTAGACCTTTAAGCAGTCCCTGTATTTGCCTCATGGGCTCCCTTGATTTCCTTGTGCTGGGTACAACCTCTCAATAATGCTTGTTAGGCAGCAGGCGGGAGCCAATTGTTTAAAAAAGTTTCCAACCAGCGATCTACCGCTGCGCTGTAGCGTTGATGGCTTGCTAGCTGTTCGCAGCGGCTCTGCGTGTTGGGCGCGCCGATCAGCTCCGCACCCTGGGTCGTCCAAAAGTCCACCATTTCAGCGGTCATCTCCGGGTGGAACTGTAAGCCGTATGCGCGATCGCCCCACCGAAAAGCCTGATTGGGAAAATCCTTACCCTTTGCTAGCAGCACCGCCCCTTCTGGCAGGTCAAAGCCTTCTTTGTGCCACTGGTACAGTTCGAGCCTGTCGGGAAACAACGCTTTTCCCGCGGGCGTACCGTAAACCGGGTAGTAACCAATCTCTTCTATGGCCTCAGGATGGGGCTGAACTTTTGCCCCAAGCACTTTTGCGAGTAGCTGCGCGCCCAAGCAAATGCCCAGATAGGGGATTTGAGCCGACAGCACCTGTTGAATCCATTCCAGTTCTTGCTGCAGGTAGGGTTCATTGTCATTTGCGCTCATGGGCCCGCCAAAGACCAGTACGGCTGCGTAGTCCTCTAGTTTTTCTGGCAGACTGTGCCCCAAGACGGGCCCTCGAATATCTAGCTCGTAGCCCATGCTCACAAGCTTGCTACCGACTAGGCCGGGCACCGATGTGTCCTTATGGATTAGCGTAAGAATTTTTCGAGGCTGGTGATTGTGATCAAAATCCATAGTGCTGCTAGGCATAGCTAGCGTCTAAGATATGGCCTATCAGCCATCTTCTAAGCTACTTTCTTCGCCACTTCCAGAAGATGCGTTATAAAGCGCATCAAGCTGTTCTCTGGCATCCTTAATTGAAATAGAGCGCATGACCAGTAGCGGTTCATTAATGACATCACCGGATTGATCCAGCAGCTCTGGATGGGGCACAGGCTGCTCAGCGCGCTCTGTTCTTACCGGCTGGCGAACGTCAGTACCCAGCCTAACCAAGTTGCGAATCATATTCGAAACCGCAAGAACTGCCAAAACGGTAAAAGCGATTATGTAAAGCAGGTGAAGCATGGATCTAGCTGAGGGCTTAATGTGCTGGAGGGTGGAGTGCGAGGCTAGTGACGTACCGGGTAAAATGTAGCCTGCAATTGAATCAGTCAGCAGATGACGGGGGAACGTATCCTTCCTGCCTTAGGCGTAGGGCAACGCCCCAGCATTCTTGCACTAGGCTGTGCCAGCCCATAATGACGGGCATCTCAATTCCTGCCTGACTATCGGTGGCTGCTGAGAGCGCTTGAGAAGCTGCGACTTCTTTCTGTGCATTGCGGACCCGGCCTAGCAAGTCGGATTTTTCTTCCTGACTCAAAAAGCCGATGGTTTGATTTTCTAGCACCTCAACTGTTCGGCCAAACCAGTGCTGAAAGTCGTCTAGCAGCGGTGGCAGAACTGACTTCAGCAAGTTGGCATCTTCAGGAGGTGGAGACGGAACAGTCATAGGGAATGGGAAGACGACTTCGTTCATCTTTGGGTACTACATATATCTTAGTACGATCTTTCCCTTGCGGGTGTGGCTCATCGCGCTTACTCGCCTGCGGAAGGTGATGGGCCGTCGCTAGCGACATCTGTGGCAAGCTCTCGGATTTCGTGTAGGGTTTGCCAGCCTGCTGCCCAAAGCCTGCGATTTTTTAGGACTTTGGCATTGAGCCAAAATCTGACGCTGGGATCGCAGGCGGCAACTAGTTCTGCAAACACCCATTTCCCCTGGTTTTTTCGATTGACTACCTGAAAGTGCCGCCAGCCCATGGTTTTTTGCTGAGCGGTCCATTTTGATCCGAGCAGGTGGGGAAATTTTTGTTTGGCCATTACTGAGGTCACTTTGCAGATTGGCAAACAGGTGCAATATTGATCAGGCTTGGAGATGCTAACATTTCAAGCTGATTTCCTGATTCATACTAACTGTCCATCTAATGCAGGTGTAGGTCACCCCACGGAGCGCTGTGATTGAAGTTGATCAATTAAGTAAGATCTATGGCTCTACCGTTGCTATTAAGGATGTCTCTTTTTCGGTGGAGCCAGGAGAAATCTTAGGATTTTTAGGGCCGAATGGTGCGGGTAAAACGACAACCATGCGGATTCTGACGGGTTACTTGCCTGCGAGCCAAGGTACGGCGCGAGTGGCGGGCAAGGATGTCCATGCGGACTCCATGGCCGTGCGCCAAAGCATTGGTTATCTGCCAGAAACGCCACCGCTATACCCGGAGATGACGGTGGCGGGCTTCTTGCACTTCGTCGCTCGAATTAAGGGGGTTTCAGCGGGCGATCGCACTCGTATGGTCACCACCGCCATTGAGCGATGCAACCTGCAGGAGAAACATTCGGTGTTAATTCGCAAGCTATCAAAAGGCTTCCGGCAGCGGGTGGGTATTGCTCAGGCCATTGTGCACAATCCGCCTGTGATCGTTTTAGATGAGCCCACGGTAGGGCTAGACCCTCGGCAAATTATTGAAGTGCGCAATCTGATCAAGAGCCTGGCCGGGGAGCATACGATCATTTTATCGACGCATATTCTGCCGGAAGTAAGCATGACCTGCGATCGCATCACCATCATCAATCGGGGTGAAATTGTCGCAACTGATAGCCCTGAGCATCTGGTGGAGCGGCTGACGGGTCATGATGGCTATTGGGTAGAGCTGCAGAGTGACGTGGATAGCGGGCTCGCTGCGCTGTCTGAAGTTCCCGGTGTGATTGCGGCTGTGCCTGTAGCGGCAGAAGGGCTCGCCCTTGGGCACACCCGGTTCGAGGTGACCGTGATTTCGGATGAGGTAGGAAGTGCGATCGCATCGCAAGTCGTGAATCAGGGACTCGGTCTTTTTGAACTTAGTCGCAACCGCGCCAGCCTGGAAGATGTCTTTATTGATCTAACTATGCAGGATGCAACGTCTGCGCCGGTTGAGCCTGCGTTAGATAATGCTGAACCGAATGATTCTGTCGGCACACAATCTGCTCGTGACGGTGATGACGATGTGACTGAAAATGTGACCTCAGCCAGCAGCGCTGAGTCGGAGAAGACCCCATGAGAATATTTTGGAGCAATTTAATCGCTATTTTCAGACGGGAGCTGCAGAGCTACTTTAGTTCACCGTTTGCCTACGTAATCGCGGTTGTTTTCTGGCTGATTGGCGGTCTTTTTCTCGTCACTATCCTGCTCTCTCCCGACGGTTTGATCGCTCAGGTCAGCGCAGCAGATCAGTTTGGCGCAGGCGCCCAAGCGATTGATGTGACCTACGAATTTATAAAAATCTATCTCAATCTGCTCGGTTCGCTGTCGATGTTTGTGCTGCCGATGCTATCGATGGGGCTCTACGCGGAAGAGCGCAAGCAAGGCACCCTAGAGCTGCTGGCAACGTCGCCGCTGGCTAACTGGGTCGTTGCGCTGGGCAAGCTGCTGGCTGTCATCAAGTTCTATGCTGCGATGCTGCTGCCGCTGTTCATTTTGCAGCTGGTGGTGGTGAGCGCCAGTGAGCCTGCCTTTCCCATTGTGATCTTGCTGCTGGGCCATGCGGGGCTCTTGCTGCTGGCCGCTGGCGTATTGTCCCTTGGGATGTTTATTTCGTCGCTGTCGGAAAGTACGGTGCTGTCGGCGGTGATGACTTTTGGCGTGGTGCTGGTGCTGTGGGTCGTAGATGCGATCGCAACCTCTCTTCCGGGTCCTGTGGGCGAGGCCCTAAGCCACCTTTCTCTGCTTACCCACTACAGCGACTTCACCCAGGGCATTTTTGACACTAGCGGTCTGATTCTGTTTGTGAGCTACATTGCTTTGGGCTTGTTCTTGACGGCCCAGTCAATAGATACGCTACGCTTTCAGCGTTCCTAATATTTCCAGTCGCCCCTCTGTTCATCTTCCTGGCTGCCTTTTTGGTTATCCTTCTGGCTGCCTTCCCAGATTCCTTGCCCTTCTGTCGTCCGGTGCTGTCTTATGAAAGACCTTTCAAGCGTTCTGAAGTATCTCATTTGGCCTGCTCTAGCGCTGCTGAGCGCCGGTTTGGTGGTAGGTATTTTGGTCGGGTGGACGCTGGTTGCCGTTGCACTGTTGGTGGTGGGTCTTTTGCTGATGGTCTCCTGCGTTGCAGCGGGAGATTTTAGCGTTCTGAAGCGGGCTTTCTGGCAGCGTCGTTCTACCCAGGCTGGCACTAACGCTGTCGTTTCGATTGTGTCTGTTCTTGTCATCTTGGGTCTGATAAATTTTTTAGGCGCCCGTTACGATAGCCGAACAGACTTTACCGAGGGGCAACTGCTGACGCTTTCTCCAGCTTCCCAAACAGTGGTTGCTGAGCTGGAGCGTCCGACTAAGCTGCTAATTTTTAGCCCGGTTCCCAACCCGATTGACCAGCAGCTATTAGACAACTATCGTCGGTACAACAGCGATTTTTCTTATGAGTACCTCGATCCCTACGCGCAGCCGCAGCTTGCTCAGCGAGCGGGCGTAGAGACGGGTGGCGAAGTGTTTTTGCAGACCGAGCCCACCGGCAGCGAGTCGGGAGATCGGCTTTTGCTGGTGCAGCGCATCGGTCCTCAGGAGCGACTCAACGAGCGACAGCTGACGAACAAGCTGGCGCAGCTAGGTCAGCCTGAAGTGGCGACGGTGTACTTTTTGCAAGGCCACGGCGAGTACGCCATTGACGGTTCGAAAGCAGGCCTATTTGAAGCTGCAAACCGCTTGCAGGATGAAAATTTTACGGTTGTGCCGCTGAACTTAGCGGAGACCAGCCGTGTGCCTGAGGAGGCCGATGTGGTGGTGATTGCAGGCCCTCAGCAGGAATTTTTCGAGTCTGAGGTGATTGCGATTCGAGACTATTTAGAATCGGGGGGAAGCCTGTTTGTATTGATCGATCCTCAGGTGAAGACCGGGCTAGAAGTGCTCATGAGCCAGTGGGGAGTCGTGCCAGAAGACACCATTGTGATTGATACTTCAGGGGGCGGTCAGCTCGTAGGGCTTGGGCCTGCAGCGCCTTTGGTGACTGACTATGGCGATCATCCTATTACAGAATCCTTTGAGCAGGGTCGGTCGTTTTTTCCTGTGGCCCGCCCGCTACAAATTCGAGAAGTCACTGGCGTAGAAGAGGCGCCCCTCCTGTTTACCAACCAAAACAGCCACGCACAGCCAATTTCTGAAAATACGGAGATTACAGTAGATGCGAGCAAAGCACCGGAAGGGCCGTTTGCCTTGGGCGTAGCCCTATCGCGTGAGGAAGGTCGTATGGTTGTGATTGGTAACTCTAGCTTTGCTACCGATGGCTTGTTTGACCAGCAGCTGAACGGCGATGTGTTTTTAAATTCGGTGAGCTGGCTGAGTCAGATAGAAAACCCCACCCTGTCAATTCGACCCAAGGAGCCAACGAACCGGCGGTTGGTGATGACTTTGCAGCAGCAAATTATGCTGATGTTGTTGGCGCTGGTTGTGTTTCCGCTGCTGGGCTTGATTGGTGCGGGCACGCTGTGGGCACGTCGACGCTAGGAAATAAGACGAGAGGAACCAATAGTTAGGCAAGTCGGCAGCGCAAGTCGGCAGGGTGAGCCTAATAAGGTTGAGGGGACCAGAATTGAGGTGGCTATGCTAAATCGTGGAACGTTGGTGTTGCTGGTAAGTGCGATCGCACTGGGCGGCGCTGTCTTGTTGTTTGAAAATCGACAGGCTGACAGTCCGCCGGTTGCCGAGCCGGGGGCGTCAGCAGGTAGCATTACCGCCGTTGATGGAGGGGACGGTGAAAATCTTTTTCCCTTTGAAGAAGAAGATATTGATCGGTTCTCACTGACCCGTCCAGCTGAAGGTGGAGAGGCAACCGAAGCATTGTCTTTTGCAAAGCAAGACGATGGCACTTGGCAAATGGTGACGCCTCGTCAGGCGATGGCGGAAAGCGGTGCGATCGCGTTCTTACTCAGCCAGCTTACGAGCCCAGCGAGCCGGACGCTCACCGTTGAAGCAGATACTCTAGAAGAGTTTGGCTTAGCAGACCCGGAAGCGAGCGTCGTGCTCTCTGTCGAGGGTGTGGACTACACGTTTTATCTAGGCGGAAGTGATTTTAGTGGAGACAGTCGTTATGCTCAGGCTGCAGATTCCACAGCAGTAGACTTAGATGCGGCAGATTCAGGTGCGCCAGAAGAGAGCACTACTGCGAAAGTGCATGTGCTCTCAGGCAGCATCGAAAATGCTATCAATCGGCCAACGGCAGAATGGCTAGTGGCCGAAGCTTCGCCCGAAGCAGAGGATACCTCAGCTGTAGAGACGCCAGCAGAACCGTCAGGAGCAGCACCGTCAGCGACAGAGGCTCCCGACGCATCCTCAGATGATGCTTCCTCGGAAAACGCTGATTCATCAGAAGCCGATGATGTTTCTGAAAGCGGAGCTCCCTAAGGCGCCCTAACCAGTAAAGTCAGAGCGCTGTAGGCATATGGCACAGCGTTCAGATGGGGATGGTCTACCCGATACGCCTCGTAAGTGTTTCAAGACTGCTAGAGGGCTGAGGCGTTCGGTTGCGCTCTTCTTCACTGCCAAAGAGCATGACAGATAGGGCAACGGCAATAATCAAAAAGATCAGCGTAATGCCCAGTGAGTTGGATTCCTTCTGCTCTTTCTTATCGCCTTCTTGCTGTTTATAAAACTCTTTCTCCTCAGCCGTTTCAAAGTATTGAGCATTGCAATTTAAGCAGTGGTAATAGACGACCGCGTCATCTTTCTCTGACCCGTTCGTGACTAGCATTTTCTCGCCGCAGTTACGGCAGGGCTCTTTACTCGTACCTTTTAAAAGCTTTGCTGTCATTGCTCTGTGCTCGCGGGTGGAAATTCAGGATGGGAAACAGGCTCATCGGTGAGTTGATGTCTGTTGCATTGCCTTATCTTTTAAGACAACTGCAAGACGTACGTCAGTGCACTTAGATTTTCTTTTGTACGTTACAAAACCTGTAGTAAGTGTACGTAATTAATCGTAAGTGAACTTACTGAGGCAGTCACGCATACAGACTAGCAACTCAATTTGCTGTCGACATCCGTATTAGAGGTATTCAGTAAAGCTATTCAGTAGAAACAGTCGAGAAGTGTCACTTTTGATACGGCTGTGATACGGCTTTTAGATGGCGGGCAGCGTAGCCCATAGCGCTATCAGGTTAATGATGCCGCAGGCTACCATCAAGCCTGCGGGCATAAATTTTTTTGTTTTGACCAACCGTATGATGAAGACAATGATCAGGAGTAGGCTAACGCTTGCGGACAGAATGGGCCCTAGCCGAATACCGCCAAACATGAGGTAGGCACCTATCAGCAGCAGCAGTCCGCTAATAAAACCTGAAATCAGTGAAACTTGGCTGCCAGCTTGCTTGTAGCCAATGGCGCCTCCAGCGATCGCCAGCACGCCGTACAGCAGAGTTACTAGAGGTGCAAAAGGTATCACAGTGATGCCGCCAGATAGTTACGCCAGTCAGTTGCTTATCAGCCGGTCAAACCGAGCTGTACAGGAATTATACGGTGCTACGGCTCGCTGATGGCACAGGCCAAACTGCAGTGCTGCCATAGGATAAGAAGAGATATACCGCTGGGATCGGATTATGGGCTTGACTGGGGATGCGATCGCAAAAATTCAAAACTACCGCCAGCAGGCTGCCTCACTGCTGATCTATCAGGCTGTTTTTACCGGTGACCTTGGCAAGGCGCTGTTGAACCTGCTGAGCGCACTGGTCACGCCGGGTGAGACGGCGACGGAAGGTGCGATCGCCTGCGCTCATGCCTATGGCCAATGGTTTGCGACGCTTGCTAACCAGACGCAGGCCGAGCAGCCACCTCATCAGCCATCTAATCAGCCATTGCAAGGTTGGCAAACCCAACTCATCAGGCAAGTGTTAGCTGCTGACAATGCCTTTGCGCAGCAGTCACAGCGGCTACCTACAAAGCCCACTTCCGAAGCTGACCTAGCAGCACATATGGCACCCGGCCTATTAGCGGCAGTCCGCCATGATTTGGCGATCTTGCATGCCTTTTACCACTTGCCGCTACAGCAGCTCAGCCAATGGACTCAGCAGCGATGCGATGGTGTGCCTCCGCCGGTGATGCAGCCTGCTTCCGAAGCCAAGCTGCCGGTGGCCTTCCCCTATGAACCTGAGTGGACCCACGCGCCACTAGCCCTAGCCACCTACTATTTCATCCATGGTGCTGGGAGCTTCGGCCAGTTTGCTGCCTTTCGCTGGCAGAGCGCGCCAACCGGTGGACAGCTTGTGGGTGTTTCACTGCCTGACCCCATTCAGCTCAAGCAGCTCATCGCCTACGACCGCCCCAAGCAGCAGCTCATCCAAAATACAGAGTCTTTGTTGCGTGGCTACCGCGCTCAGAACGTGCTGCTGTATGGCAGTCGTGGTGCCGGAAAATCGTCCCTAGTCAAGGCTTTGATCAATGAGTACCGAGAGCGGGGTTTGCGGCTGATTGAAGTACCTAAGTCCGCCCTGCGCCATCTGTCCCATATTGTGGAACCCCTTAGCAGCGCGCCCCAGAAATTCATTATCTTTGTTGATGATCTCTCTTTTGAAGACGACGATGAAGCCTTTAAGGCGCTCAAGGTCGTTTTGGAAGGAGGGGTGACAGCCCGACCTCAAAACGTGGTTGTATATGCAACGTCAAATCGCCGTCATCTGGTTCGAGAATTTTTTGATGAGCGACCTCGACCGAAAGATGCCGATGAAATTCAGGCCTGGGATACGATTCAGGAAAAGCTTTCATTTAGCGATCGCTTCGGCCTCACCCTCACCTTCACCCCAGCCGACCAGCCCACCTACCTCAAAATTGTCCGTGAGCTAGCGGCCCAAGCTGGCATTACCATCGAGATGGAGCACTTAGAATGGCGAGCTAGGCAGTGGGCTACTCGCCACAATGGTCGCTCGGGTAGAACTGCCAGACAGTTCATAGACTTTCTCATCTCAGAGCAGGGTGACTAAGCGGAATGAACCCGCTACCTTAAAGAAGCTGAATTCACACAGTTTTTTCATGGCGAGCCCGACTACTCTGCAAACCGTAACCCTTGGCCCAAAAGGCCCTGAAATACCTGCCCTAGGCGTAGGTACATGGGCTTGGGGAGATTCTCTCTTTTGGCAGTATGGCGGGGCCTATGGCGCTGACGACGTTCGGGCGGCGTTTAATGCTTCGCTGGCTGCCGGTGTCAATTTTCTAGATACGGCAGAAGTTTACGGCTTAGGTAAATCCGAAGAATTGATTGGTGAATTTATTCAAGGCACAGAGCAAGAAGTCGTTGTCGCGACAAAATACATGCCTTTACCCTGGCGATTTTCTAAGCAGTCGGTTGCCGATGCGGTTAGCGCTAGCCTGAAGCGCCTGAAGCGGCCTTCTGTCATGCTCTATCAGGTTCACTGGCCCTTTGATTTCTTCATGGGGCAAGAAACACTGATGAACGCGCTTGCCGACGAGGTAGAGCAGGGGCGTATCAAAACCATTGGCGTCAGCAACTATTCGGCCAAGCAAATGCGCGAAGCCCACAGCTATCTCGCCGCGCGAGGTATTCCCCTAGCGGTGAACCAGGTGCAGTACTCCCTTCTTCATCGCAACATAGAAACCAACGGCGTGATGGAAGCCGCCCAGAATCTAGAAATGACCATTCTGGCCTATAGCCCCCTCGCCCAAGGCCTAGTCACCGGCAAGTACACCGTCGCTAGCGACCTACAGCCCTCCGGCGCGCGCCGCCTAGACCCCAAATTCAGCAAAAAAGGCCTGCAAAAAATCGAACCTGTACTAGCTTCTTTGCAATCTATCGGCGAGGCACATGGTAAAACGCAGGTACAAGTCGCGCTGAATTGGCTGATTAGTAGGGGCAACGTAGTGCCTATCCCTGGCGCAAAGAATGCGAAACAAGCTGAGCAAAATGCAGGCGCGTTAGGCTGGACCATGAATGCAGGAGAGGTCGAACAGCTAGATAATGTGTCCGCTCCTTGGCTAAAGTAGTTGAATCGCCACTATGTAGCGCTCTGCCATGGCCACTCATCGTTTATTAGATACGCGTACAACTAGCTTTGGTGAGCTGCTAGGAAACGGCAGACGATATCAAGTGCCTACCTTTCAGCGTGATTATGCTTGGACTGAAGAAAACTGGGAAGAGCTTTGGCAGGACATTCTCACGTCGTATGAAATGGAAGAGCCCCACTTCATGGGCGCTATCGTCACACAGATACCTCACAAAACTGCTATTAGCTTTAGGAAGGGTAACCGCATACTGATTGTTGATGGACAGCAGCGACTGACAACGCTCAGCATCTTGGTGATTGCTGTTATTTATCAGCTTCAAGTGCTGATAAACGAAGAATGTGAGCCTGAGGCCAATCGCGAGCGTCAGGAGATCTTGAGGCGGACATACCTAGGTGATAGAGATCCTGGATCACTCCGGTATTCCAGTAAGCTTGCATTGAATGAAAATGACGATGGATTTTATCAAAACAACCTTGTTAACTTGAGAGTGAATCAAGATGTTTATGGTGTCACTACATCTGAAAGAAAATTGTGGCAGTCATTTCAATACTTCTCTCGACAGTTGGCAGTGCATCCGGTGTTCTCAAGGGATGGTTCCTTACTGGCGACCCTGCTGACTGATACGGTGGCTAAACAGCTAGTGTTTATTCAAATTAGTATCGAAGATGGAAGCAATGCATATGTTCTTTTTGAAACACTAAATTCGAGAGGTGTTGAGCTTGGAATAGCGGATTTGCTCAAGAATTATATTTTCTCTTTATTGAAAGGTCCTGTCGATCACGCTGCTGGTCGTTATGACTGGCAGAAAATTGTTAGAACAGTCGGGATGACTAAGTTCTCAGATTTTCTGAAATGCTACTTGAGTATGCGAACTCATAATGTGCGACAAGCAAGGCTCTTTAAGGCAACTCGTGAGAGCATTCAAGATGCCGCACAAGCTCTGGACTTACTTTCAAGCTTGAGCCAATACAGTGAGCTATATGTTGCCTTAAGCGATGAAAATGACGATTTCTGGCTACGTTACAATCACGGCAAATTAACTCGGGAGTATGTTCGTCAGCTAGGAATTTTTAAGGCTTTTCAAACATACCCTGTTCTCATGGCAGCTTTCTCGCGGTTTGATGAAAACAAGTTTGAGAAGCTGCTGAAGGTTCTGACAGTATTGGCCTTTCGATATTTAGTAGTGGGTGGACTGACGCCCCATGATTTGGAAAAAAACTGTAATTTGCTAGCGATAGATATCTCGGAAGGAAGAGTGAAGTCGCCTAGAGCTGCCTATGAGCGGCTTGCGTCTGTATATGTGCAGGATGAAAAGTTTCAGCAAGACTTTTCTGTTTTGATACTTGAAAACCAGCGACAGAAGAAGCTCGTGAAATATATTTTGCGGCAGTTAGAAAGATATGAGTCGGGCAGAGATATTCCTGAAGAGAGCTTTTCTGTAGAGCATATTTTGCCTCAGAATCCCAACGAAGCTTGGCAACAGACTTTTTCTAAAACAAATTTGAGTAGGTCTATTTATCGGCTTGGCAACTTGACACCGCTAGAAGCAAACTTGAATAGTGCTTTAGGGCGAGCGGATTTTTCTCGGAAACGGGTTGTATTCGCCAAAAGTGTTTATGCAATGACACGAGAGTTGCAGTATGACGAATGGACCGCAAATGCGATCACATTTCGGCAGGAAGAGATGGCTAAGCAAGCTGTCAAAATTTGGAGAATAGACTACTAACCTGTATGTCTTGTCACCACTATCCGTAGAGGCTCTGCTGCTAGATCGCCACGGGCATCCAGGCCCCGCCGCGATTCATAGATTCTGTAAGCCCAACCAGAACAGCCACTAACTGAGTTCCCTTTTCTCCCGTCGAAATCATGGAGGGTTGTCTTCCTTGAATGCAGTTGACGAAGTGGTCGCAAACGTTTTTTAGCGGTTCTGATTTGGGAACTGTGATCGCGACCCTATCTAGGTGTTGCGGTATAAACCAACCATCATTTTTCTCAAAATCACCGTATTGTTTGCTCAATGGCATTTCTCTATTCATTTCATCAAAGATGAGGGTGGCGAGATCGCCGACAACACATAGCCGCCTCTGCTTATCGGGATTGGACCAGCAGAGATGAATTATTGCTTGGAAGCCGCTAGGATACTGCAGCCGACACCAAACCATATCTGCCAATCCGTTCGGAGATAGCGGAGTGGTGACCGTAGGCTGCAGCCAACTGCTGCCCTGGGCCTGTACTTTTTCTGGGGTTTCGCCGAGCCAGTGGTTGAAGATGGAGATATCGTGAATGGCGAGATCCCAGAGGGCATCGACGTCGCGGCGGACGGGGCCGAGGTGGGTGCGGGTGGCGTAGCCGTAGCGCAGCTGGCCAATATCTGCGATCGCCTCTTTTCCCGCTGCGACTGCACTGTGAAACAGGTAGGTATGGTCGATGACGAGCTGTTTTTGCTGCTGATGGGCCAGGTTGCAGAGTGCTTGTGCGCTTGCTGTCTCTAGGGTTATGGGCTTTTCTGCGAGGACGTGAAGGCCGGTTTTGAGTGCTGTTTCGATGAGGGCGTAGTGGGTGGCTGCAGGGGTTGCGATCGCACATGCCTCTAGCCCTTCTATGGCCATTGCCGCCCGCCAATCGCCCATCAGCGCAACTGAGCCATCGAGTTCTTTCCCTAAAGCTGCTAGCCTCGCTTCAGAGGCTTCTACCACTGCCCGTAGCTGAATCTGGGGATGGGCCAAAAAGTTGCGCAGCAGATGGGAGCCCCACCGCCCCGCCCCGAAGAGTGCTAGCTGAATGGGGGAATCTGGGCGATTGATGGGTGCCATGACGATGCTGTTTACTGCTTACCTGCTGTGGTCAGGATGCCCGCTCCGACGCTTGAGGGTTTATGGCCTGCTGCAGCTCAGCGAATGCGACCTTGGCGGCTGCCTGCTGAGCCATTTTGCGCGACCGACCTTTGCCTTCGCCCCACGGTTTGTCTTGGAACCATACCACGGCATGAAAACGTTCCTCGTCACCGTGTAGCTGGCTAATTTCAGCAACTTTGTAAGTGGGCAGGGCTTTGTAATGCGATTGGGTGAGTTCTTGCAGGGCGGCTTTGTAATTTTGTCGGGCGGGGTCTGCGCGCAGGGCTTGGGTGAGCTGCTGAAAGTGGGGGTCTAGCCATGGGCGAATCAGACTCAAGTTGCCGGTGCTGAGGTAGAGGACGCCGAGCACGGCCTCTACGGTGTCTGCTAAGCGTGAATTTTTGCCTGCCTTGTCTCCGGCGGCGCTCTTAGAAAGGACTAAGTAGCGGCTTAAGCTGTATTTTTGGGCGATGGTGGCAAGGATGCGATCGCTGACGATGTGCGATCGCACAGCCGCCATTTCTCCCAGTGCCATTTGGGGATACGCCTCCATCAAAAATTCAGCCGCTGCCAGCCGGAGCGCTGCATCCCCCAAGAATTCTAGCTTTTCATTATTTTCATCAGCCGAGCTAGAGATATCGACAAAGGCAAGCTGTAGCAGCGCCTGGTTCACTTTTTCAGCATCGATACCCAATTGCCCTAATAGCGGCGTCAAGTCGGAATGATGGGAGGCAACTTGCGTTTTGCTCATCAGCATAGAACTGTTCGGAAAAATAGAACTGCTCGGAAAAAGAGAACCTTTCAAGAAGAGTAGAGCTGGACCTAAGCCGGGTTCTGTTCTCGCTTGCCTGTTGGCAGGCGAGGTGGTTATCTATCTGGGACGCTTGTTGCCAAACGCCTCTAGCGGCACACTCAAAGCGGAGCCGGTAAAAAGCCAACCATTGCTCCTTCGGCCTTGCACCCAACCGGGGTTTACCTGGCCAGCACCTCTCGATACTGCCGGTGCGCTCTTACCGCACCCTTGCACCCTTGCCTGTGAAAGTTTCCTTTCCATCGGCGGTATGTTTCTGTGGCACTCTCCTCACGGTTGCCCGCACTGGGCGTTACCCAGCAAGTTTGGCTTTTGGGGAGCCCGGACTTTCCTCAGGAGGCTCAGCCGATAAATCGTCTAAGCTTCCCGCAACCACTGAGCCAGCTCTATAGCTATCTAGTGTATCGCCATCGGTGAAGTGATTACATCAGTCTGCGCCTTCCCCAAAACCAGCTGCCTTCGGGGCGATTGCGACGACCGGTATGTCGCAGAAACCATCGCAGGGGCGGCAGTGCAATCTGGTCAGGCTTGATTTCGAGCGTGAAGCTAAATGGAATCAGTAGCTTAATAATTTTCTCGTCAGGATCAGTCGTTCGCTTGAGACCTACCATCAGATCTAGTCCGTAGAGCGGCTGGACGTTTTTTTCGTCGGTCGTTGGATCGGTCATTTTAGAAAATTCCAACCGCTGTTTCAGGTCGACCAATGGCTTTCCTAGATTAACTTGGCCAGTCTCTGGAATGAGGAAGTAGTTTGTTTCGATGGTGATATCTGAGGTGACGGACTGGCCGGGATTGACCAGGCTAAAGATCTGGGGGCGTGACAAATCCAAGGGCCGGTTGGGAGTGCTGCGAATGATTCGATTCCCTTGCTTAGACATTTCCAGTGAGCTACGGTCCCAGTTGATGTAGAGCTGCATGTCTGGGGTGTCGTTCGTCGCCGTAATGGAGAGGTAGGAAATGGGCCGTAGCGGCTGCTGTCCGATGGGTGACACTCGAATGGTCATTCGGGTTTGCAGCATGGATGCGATCGCTGCTTCGTCGAGGCCCATCTTTTTGAGGTTTTGAATCTCAGGGGAATTCCTTTCGGCGGCACTCAACTGCTTACCTAAGCTGAGGCTAAGGACGGTGAACTTAATTTTGCTGTTCTTGAGCCCAATTTCTTCGACGCTTGCTTTGATGTGCTTGGCGCTCGCCTGGCAAGAGAGCTGGGCTTGGGTTTGTTCTGCCAAAAATTCCTTGTCTAGATGAATGATGACCTTGTCTTCTAGCTTGTCTTCTAAAGACAGTGCCATCTGATACAAGACATAGAAAACCACCAGAAAGTAAATCGTTAAAAGAAGTGCGTCCATAGCTGCCGCAGGGAGTTCGCCGCTAAGAGGCGGGGCGTAGGTGGGAGGGTATCGATGAATTGCCCATAAGCTTACACCCTCCGAGTCGGGAAACTGACACCGGCTTATTTTAAGGGCTTTTTTGTCGTCAGCAGGTGGAACCGATAGATGAAAACCGAAGACAATCAGTACGGTTTTCACCGTTAGTTGAAAGCCGCTTTATTTTAGAATTGGAATGTAAAAAGATAGCTGAAAAAACCTACAACATGGTGGATAAAAGGCAACGTTAGGCTTTTTATACGCTTCCTTGCTTATTCGAAAATGCCTGGTTAAATGTTTTATGTTGGGGACTTTATCCCTCTTGAAAGATGTTTTAAGTTCGTCGAATTAATAAAATAAAGGAATAGTATCTAAGTGCAAAATTGAGTGCACGTTGCTATTAAGTGAAATAGTTTTAGGAGCTGGCTGATGGGAAGGGGTTGCTAACTCTAAAAGCTATCTGTAAGTGCTTTATAAGGAGGTAAGTCAACCATGAAATTTTCAACACCACTACATGTTCAAACGGTATACACAGAATCTGCAAAGAAGCAGCTACCAAAGAAGGCGCTTCTTACGCCCTTACTAGCATTTTCGGCGCTTGGTCTTTCAGCCGTATTGTCCGTTGTGCCGCAGGCAGCTGCTAGTGCTGCCAACGTGGCCGATGTTGCTCAGCTCAGGGCAACCGGACTCTGCCGCGCTTGTGACCTCTCTGGCGCAAACCTGACTGGGGAGCACCTGATTGGGGCCGACTTGCGAGATGCAAACCTGACCGGTGCGACGCTGTCTTACGCCAACTTAGAGGGGGCTGATTTGACAGGAGCAACTTTAGTGGATGCCGACCTCAGCAGCGCTTTTTTAACCAATGCGGTGCTGGACGATGCAGTTGTTCAATCGGTTGATCTTTCGGACGCAACGCTGATTTACACCAGTCTTGAAAACGCTGTTGTGAACGATGTGAATTTGGCAGGGGCAGATATCGTGAATACGCCTATTAGTATTGGCGGTAGCTACGATCAGTAGGCAGCCGGTAGATAGTTCGTGACGTCTTTACCGAGGGTCGTTGGCTGTCCTGCAGCGCGGATATTGGGTTGGACCTAGATGATAAGTCAAGGCTGTCAGGCGATAAGATGTCAGGCGATAATCAATACTTCTGTGATTTTGCCGCGCTTAGTCGCTTTGGAGTTGATAGAGCGGGCTGCGGTGATGGTTTTGACGGTGAAACCTGCGTATAGCTCGCGAATGAAGGGGCAGTCGGAGTTGGAGGCTAGAAGGGTTACTTGGCGATCGCTCAACTGCTGAATGAGATTTCTTAGCTCAATTTGCTGTTCGGTGGCGAATCGATAGCGACTGTAGGCTGTGAACTTACTGGTATCGCTGAGCGGATGGTAGGGCGGATCGAAGTATACAAAATCTCTGGAACCTGCAGCATGGTCTGCCACTGACAAGAAAGGGCGCTCTGAAATATTGGCTACTTGTAGTGCGGCTGAGGCGGGTCGCAGCAGCTCAGGCGCGCAGATTCTAGGATTTTTATAACGACCAATTGGAACGTTAAACAGGCCTTTGGAATTTTCGCGGTAGAGACCGTTGTAGCAGGTCTTGTTGAGATAGATAAACCGCGCGGCCCGCAAGATGGGGCTGGTTTCGAGCTGCGATCGCACCAAATAATAGTGAGCTTCCCCGTGGCGCTGCTGATGTTCTGCAAGCTTTTCTATGAGGGGTTCTACGTGGTCGCGCACACACCTATACACATTGACGAGTTCCGGGTTCAGATCGCTGAGGTAGGCCGTTTTGCCCTGTTGCTGTAGCTGTGGTGCTAGGTGAAAAAAAAGCGCGCCGCCGCCTAAAAAAGGCTCGTGGTAGCGGTCGTAGCTAACGGGTAAGAAGGGCTTGTACTGCTCAATTAATCGTGATTTTCCCCCTGCCCACTTGATAAACGGGCGAGCTAAGGCTATCTGTGAATCTGCACTGGCAGGCGCGGAATTTGCACCGGTGGGCACGTCTGCAGAAGGGTGCAAGGAGGAGACCATGAATTTACACTACTTAACGATACTCCTACGCAGCCTGTGCACGAATATTACTTGCGGTAGGATAATTGAAGGATTTTACACAAAAGCGTTATTCCAGCGTTATTCCAAAGAATTTATTTTCTAGAGAATTTGCCCCCATGCAAGAGTTTTTTGACAATGTGTCTCGCTATCCTCGCTACCTCATTAGCTTCTCGCTGGGGATCTTTTTCAATGCGATTGAGCCTTTGCTGTCGCTGCTGAAAAAGCCATCGACGGCGATCGCCCTCATCAGCGCGGTGGTGGCTGGCTTTATTGGTCTTAGCTTTACACTCAGGGCCATGCTAGGACTTTCCTAGCGCTTGCTCGTAAGGCCTCTGTATTTTTCAACGCTCAATACAAATTTCGATACAAAATCTATGGCTACGAGTAGACGAGTCGCAAAGGTCTCAGCTTCTATCAAGCGTGAAGTCAGCCAAATGTTGCTGCACGATATCAAAGATGATCGAGTGGGTGCGGGTATGGTCAGCATCACCGATGTTGACGTTGCTGGTGACCTGCAGCACGCCAAAATATTTGTCAGCATCTACGGTACCGATGAAGCTAAGGCTGAAACCATGGCGGGTCTTAAGGCTGCTGAGAGCTATGTTCGCCGTCAGCTAGGGCAACGAATGAAGCTCCGCCGGACCCCTGAAGTGACCTTTAAAGAGGATCGCTCTTTTGACTTGGCGACGAATGTCTTGAACGTGCTGAACCAGATCAGTGCCGAAAGGGCCGCTGGTGACTCTATAGATGCTCAGGACTTGGGCGATGTCGAGATGACCTAGTCGGAAGACAATCTGGTTATATCCAGTCGTATATCTTCTTTTATAAGCCCTCGTGTATAAGCCCTCGTGAGTGAGCGCTCTGTACAGTATCACCGGACAGTATCACCGGACAGTATCGCTGGCCTTACATAGAAAAGATTTGGGGAAAGGGCTCAGGATAAAAGGGCCTGAGGTAAAGTGGCAAACGTGATATGTGCCATTAGTAGTTCCATGCTCGCTTCCCGTTTACCTAGCCCCGAAAGCCTCACCCTCGAAGAGCAGGTCGCTCAGATGATGGTCGTGCGTACGACCGGCCATTTGTTTGACCATGAATTGGAATATCCCCAGTGGGAAGCGACGAATGAGTCACTTAAGCGCTACTTGGCGCTGGGTGTGGGAGGGGTTATTTTGCTGGGCGGCAGTGCTGCGGAAGTGGGCGTGCGAACCCAGCAGCTACAGTCTTGGGCGAAGTATCCACTCTTCATGGCAGCAGACATAGAGGAAGGCGTTGGGCAGCGGTTTAGCGGGGCGACTTGGTTTGCACCCCCCATGGCTTTGGGTGAAATTGCTAAGCGCGATCTGCCGCTGGCTACAAAGCTCGCCGGGCAGATGGGAGCGGTCACTGCGCAGGAAGCGGCAGCAATAGGGCTGAACTGGTTGCTGGGTCCGGTGGTGGATGTCAATAATAATTCAGCTAACCCAGTGATTAATGTGCGGGCGTTTGGTGAGGAGCCTGAGGGGGTAGCCCGGCTGAGCTGCGCGTTTATCCAGGGGACTCGAAACTTTGCTAACGGTGGTACGGTGCTGACCTGTGCGAAGCACTTTCCGGGACATGGTGATACGGATATGGACTCCCACCTCAGCCTGCCGGTGGTCACCCATGATTTTGACCGGCTGCAGGCACTGGAACTAGTGCCTTTCAAGCGGGCGATCGCAGCCGGTGTCGATAGCATCATGACCGCGCACTTGCGACTGACCCAGCTGGATGCGGACTATCCTGCTACGCTTTCGAAAGTGACCTTGAGCGGTTTGCTGCGCCACGATCTGGGGTTCGATGGGTTAATTGTGACGGACGCGCTGGTGATGGGCGGCATTACCGAACGGTATGGGCCCTGTGAGGCTGCTGTGCTGGCTGTAGAAGCCGGGGCAGATATTTTGCTGATGCCAGATGATGTGGAAGTCGCCATTGCGGCTGTGTGTGAATCGGTTGATTCTGGGCGAATTTCTTCAGCGGCCATCCTGCGGAGCGTGGAGCGGATTTGGCGCGCCAAGCACAAAATTGCCGATGTGATGGTTACAGATGCGCCCTCACGGCATGCCTGGCAGCACCATGCGGTTCCGCCTGTGCAAGTGGCTCAGATTGCTACGGATACGGCTCAGTCGCTGGCAGCGGAGATTTTACGGGGGTCGCAGCAGGTGAGTAATGCTCCGAGTCAGTCTTTGAGCCAGGCGATTAGTGCTCCGCTGATTCCAGGGCAAAATATTTTGCTGGTCGATGATGCTTTGCACTGCCCTTTTTTAGGGCGGACTGCGCCTGCTGTGACTATTCCCTCAGCTCAGGGCTATTCGCTAAAGCTGCTAGATAGCCGCAGCACGGCAGATTTTCAGTTGGATACGTCGGTGACGTCGCTAGTGCAGCTGTTTATTCGGGGAAATCCCTTTCGGCACAGTGCGGGGTTGAGTGCGATCGCTGCTCAACTGATTCAGGCGCTCGGCAGCAATGTGCAGGCCGTGGTGATCTATGGCAGTCCTTACGTGTGGCGACAAATCCAGGTTTTGCTACCCTTAGAGACACCTTGCGTATTTACCTACGGTCAGATGAAAATGGCGCAGGCGATCGCACTGCAGCCGCTCCTAAGTCCTAACCAAGCGATCAATCCGAACTCAACAACTCCCTATTCAGGTGCGTTGGACGGTTCATTTACAGACTAGTGACAGATTAGTGGTTGATGAGCCGTCGGATATGGGCCTTGGCTGTTCGGGGGCTCACAAGGTACAGACGCCGTTATCTGATTGGGAAGACTATGACTCGAAGGTCGGCTGCCCAGCGCGAGTAAAAGATTTTGACATCCTTAGGAAATATGTCGCAGAACGTTCTCAATCACCCACCGTCAGACAACTATTCAAATAATCATGATTCAGATGACTATGTTGGCGGCGCGCCGTATGTTCTGCTCAGCCGTCGCTACAAAGTTCTCAATACGCTCAGTGACGGCGGCTTCGGCCAGACATTTCTAGTCGAAGACACACACATGCCCTCCAATCGGCTCTGTGTGCTCAAGCAGCTCAAGCCCGTTCATAACCAGTCTGAACTGCGCCAAACGATCCAAGAGCGCTTTCAGCGAGAAGCGGCCACCTTAGAAAAACTGGGCGAAGCCCACGACCAAATTCCACGGCTCTTCGCCTACTTTTCTGAGGGGGATCAGTTTTACCTAGTAGAAGAATGGGTAGAAGGGCTGACGCTGACGCAAAAGGTGAGTCAGGAAGGACCGCTACCCGAAGCCGCCGTAAAGGCCATTTTGTTCGAGCTTTTGCCGGTGATTGCCTACATCCACAGCCAAAAAATCGTCCATCGCGATATCAAGCCCGACAACATCATTTTGCGGCAGCAGGACGGCAAGCCCGTGCTGATCGATTTTGGCGCAGTCAAAGAGACGATGAAGACCCTCATCAATGGCGATACTCCGCGGACGCGCTCCATTATTGTCGGTACTCCAGGCTACATGCCTAGCGAACAGCTGGCCGGTCGCCCGGTATATGCCAGCGACATTTACAGTGTCGGTATCACAGCTATCTATTTATTGACGGGTAGGGTTCCTCAAGCGATCGCGACTAATCCTCAAACAGGTTCCCTGCGCTGGCGAGAGTATGCGCCCAATGTCAGCAGGGGATTTGCCAACTTTCTGGACTGCGCGGCCCACATCACTCCGCACAGTCGGTTCGCCTCGGTGAGAGACATGCAATCTGTGCTCAATACGCTCAACATGGGCCAGATGAGCAGTCACCAGATAGGTCATGGCCAGATAGGCAATCTTCCAATAGGCAACGACTCGCCGAGTAATCCGGCCTGCTTCGATCCTCCGGCTGTTCAGACCGTTGCTCCCTTATCTGTGCAGCAAACTGCTATCCCATCGTTACCAACGGTCAGCCAGCCAGCACATCAATTAGATGAAGACCCTTCAATGCCAATGCCTTGGAAAGGTGCTGTCATGACCGGCGCGATGATTGGGGTTAGCGTATTGGTCGGAGCGCTTGCGTTCACCGGTAGGTTTTCGGGCATTGCTTCGAAGGACTCGAAGATTGAGGACACCCCCGTTGAAGCTGTCAATGCAGCAGTTGGCGATCCTGTTACGCCGACGGACCTCAGCGAGACGACTGCTGCCAACCAAGAAGTGCCTCTGCAAGCCAATACTTCGGCTCCTGCACCAGCTTCCGAAGTGGTTTCTGCACCGGCGTCTGCTGCCAATGCCAATGGAACGGTAATCGGTCAGGAGGGGCTTAAGAATATTCGCTCGGGTGCCGGTTTAGAGCATGGTGTAGTGGCGTCTGTTGGGTCGGGCGATCGCATTCAGGTCATCCATCGAGGCCGCGACGCCGATGGCTATCCTTGGTACCAAGTCACTATCCCCACTGGCAAAACCGGTTGGATCGCCGGGCAGCTCATTCAGATTGACGGTGATGCAACCCCGGCTGCTAAGCAGCCGACCCAACTATCTGAGCCTGCTCCAACCTCGCCCCCAACCCCGACACCTCCGACCGCAACGACGACCGCTAAGCCCGCGCTAGATCAGGCCTCCGCACCTGCTCCGGCTCCCTCGCCCACGTCATCATCAGAGCTTGCCAGGCAGCCCAACGCTACGATTGTCAGTCCAGAATCTGGCAGTAAGAATATTCGCTCGGGCCCTGGCACCCACTATCCGATGCTGCATATTGCCTATCCGGGCGATCGCATCATTATTCAAGACAGCGCCAAAGACGCTGGTGGCTACACCTGGTATGAGGTATCTTTCCCTCAGTCGGGCGCGCAGGGATGGATTGCCGCTCAGCTAGTAGACCGAGACTAGGTTTATGTTGTCAAAGCTGCTCTATCGCTTGCCCAGACAGATTCAGCCATGGTTACTAGGCGCCATTACCGCACTGACTATTGTGTCGGTTGGCCTATTTACGAGTGCCCTTTTGCCTGCACAAACTGAGGTCAGCCAGGGTTTACACCCTGCTTCTGAGTCATCGGCGCCTGCAATTTCTGTCTCTCCTTTACCAGCTGCTGATTCTACGGCATCATCATTCGGCGGTGCAGCCAGCTCTCAAGCAGTCGCAACGCCTGCTGCTGTTAACGATGACATTATTGCCAAATTCAATCATTTGCCCTATCCAGAAGCTGACCGGTCTCGAATTGTATCAATAGGACTTTTTGTTCGAGAGTCCTATCAGCGAGAAGAGTTTCTAGACTTCGAAGCGGCCCAAGCCTTTATAGACATGTCGGCGGCAGCTAGGCGAGCAGGCATCGGACTAATTCCCATTTCTGGCTTTCGGACCATCGACCATCAGGCAGCACTGTTTGACGAGCAAGTGGAGAAGCAGGGCGGAGAAGCTACCGCAGCCCAAGTTAGCGCTCCGCCCGGTCATAGCGAGCACCACACGGGTTACGCTATCGACATTGGTGATGCTACTCGACCAGATGCCGACATCAAACATGCCTTCGAATTGACCCCCGCCTATGCCTGGCTGCTGGGCAATGCACATGTCTATGGCTTTGAGCTTTCTTTTCCTAGAGATAACCAGCAGGGGGTGAGCTTTGAACCCTGGCACTGGCGATTTGTGGGATCCGAGCAGGCGAAAGCGGCGTTCACTTACAGCAGAAGTCTCTTCCCATAAATTTGGGGGCTTGGGCGTTACATTCCCATCGTTGCGTAGCCCGAATCTACATAGACGACCTGTCCGGTGATGCCGCTGGCTAGGTCGCTGCATAGGAAGGCTGCAGTATTACCGACTTCCTTTTGCGTGACCGTTCGGCGCAGGGGAGCCACTTCTTCGACATGGTGAATCATGTCGAGGATGCCGCCAATTGCCGAAGATGCCAGGGTCCGGATAGGACCTGCCGAAATGCCGTTGACCCGAATATTTTGTGGACCCAAGTCGGCGGCCAAATAGCGAACACTCATTTCTAAGGCGGCTTTTGCCACGCCCATAACGTTGTAGTTGGGGACAACGCGAACACCCCCTAAGTAAGTCAGCGTGACGATATTGCCCCCTTCAGTCATCAGCTCTTTGGCACCTTGAGCTAGGCGAGTGAGAGAATAGGCGCTGACGCTGAGTGCTAGGTCAAAGCCCGCTCGGGAGGTGTCGCTAAAGGCACCTGTCAGATCATCCCGATTGGCAAACGCCAGACAGTGGATCAAGATGTCGAAGCTTCCCCACTTGTCTTTAACGGTGTCAAATAGGGCATTGACCTGGTCATCATCTTGGACGTTGCAAGGCAAAAATAAGGTTGGATTCAGGGGGGCTGTCAGGTCGCGAACTTTCTTTTCTGCGCGGCCTTTGTCGTCGGGGAGGTAGGTGACGCCAATTTCTGCACCTGCTGCGTGGAGCTGTTGAGCAATGCCCCAGGCGATTGAGCGATTGTTGGCAATGCCGGTAACGAGGGCTTTCTTTCCGGTCAGGTCTAGCATGAATCTTTTTCGTTAGAAATATCTGAATGCGCCCTAGGAGCATACTGAAAAACGGGGATCGTCCGATAGGGGCGTCTGTTGTTATCGCCAGATAACTGTAGGCAGCAGTAAGAAAAGTTTGAAAATCTCTTACAGCGGCGGTTTCGAATGTAGTTTGGTAGTCAATAATACAAAACCCTTCTCTACCCATGAGTTTTAGTAGTATTGGGCATAGTGAGCGTCTCCTGACATTCTCTAAATGGACACTCTGGCAATACGCTTAGGTGGGCCGACATCTTGGTAGATGCTGAAGCGATTGCCACTTAATCCAACTAGTCTCTAGCCCCTTTAATCTTCAAACTTATGATCGCGACTCCCCCTTCGCCAATTGCTGATATGTTCCGTTCTCTGGCGGGTGGTAATTTGCCGCCCGTGGTGGAGTCTTACGAAAGAAATAAGACCATATTCTTTCCAGGCGATCCGGCCGAGCGGGTTTACTTTTTAACGAAGGGGGCGGTGAAGCTCTCACGGGTATACGAGGCTGGAGAAGAGATTACGGTTGCGCTGCTGAGAGAAAACAGCGTCTTTGGCGTGCTGTCGCTGATTACAGGCGATCGCTCTGACCGCTTCTACCATGCCGTGGCATTTACGCCGGTGGAGCTGCTATCTTTGCAGGCCGACCAGATGAGTCAGGCCCTGAAGGAGCATCCTGAGCTGTCTGCTGTGATGCTGAGGGGACTGTCGTCTCGTATTCTGCAGACTGAAATGATGATTGAAACCTTGGCCCACCGGGACATGGGCTCCCGGCTTGTGAGCTTCCTGTTAATTTTGTGCCGTGATTTTGGGGTGCCAGGTGGAGAAGGTATCACTGTAGACCTGAAGCTTTCTCATCAGGCGATCGCAGAGGCGATTGGCTCAACTCGAGTCACCGTAACTCGGCTCTTGGGAGACCTCCGTGAGCAGAGCATGATTTCCATCCACAAGAAGAAAATTACGGTGCACGATCCAGTGACGTTGTCTCAGCAGTTTACGTAGTTGGCTCGCGTGTGGTTGGCCTGTCTGTGGTCGGCCTGTCTGTGGTCGGCGTGTGGTCCCCTGTGCTGTGGCGTCTTGGTTGGCTCGAAGGGTTGAACTAAACTGGCAAACTGCTGGCAAATATACGTAGATTGCTGGTTTGGCTTTCCAGAACTGCATAAACTTCCAGAGAATTTACGCTTGCGCAGACCTGCTTCCTCAGGCAGGGCTCATCAGCGTGCAGTAACCTAATACGTGTAGTGTTTACTTCTGTACGTTGCTTAGCCCTGCTTTTTTTGCTAGCAGCCCATGACTGGATTTGTATTACTCTTTGCGGTTGCCTGCCTAGGAGGTGTGATTGCGACAGTCGGCGATCGCATTGGCATGAAGGTGGGCAAGTCCCGGCTCAGCCTATTCAACCTGCGCCCGCGCCAAACGGCCACGCTGGTGAGTGTCGCGACGGGCATGGTGGCTTCCTTCTCTACGCTGATGCTAATGATTGCTTTGGATGGCCAGCTGCGCAAAGGGCTGTTTCAGCTCGATGACATCCAGCAGGAACTCTCCCAAGCGCAGAGCGATTTAGAATCGACTCAAACAGAGAGAGATACTGTTCAGAGCAACCTGGAAGAATCTACGCTCTTGCAAGAAGAAGCCCAGTCGCGCCTGCGAGAAACCAATCGCTCCCTGCGTACTGCGATCGCCCGTGAAGAAGAGACCCTCGCGAATCTCGTTGAGACCCAATCGCAGCTAGAGACCGTCTCAGACCAGGCCGGCAGCCTACGAGATGAAATCAATGGACTCCGTTCGGAGCGCCAATCCCTCATCGAACAGCAGTCAGAAGTGCGCACCCAGATTGCCCAGCGAGATCAGGAAATTGCCCAGCGCAATGAGCAAATTACAGAGCGCGATCAGGCACTTCAGGCTCGAAATGAAGAGCTGGCTGCCCGGACCCAAGAGATTGCCCAGCGAGACCGAGAAATTGCCGAACGGGAGGGCCGCCTAGAAGAGTTACAAATTCAGCAGGCTTCTCTATCCCAAGAGATTGCACAGTTAGAAGATGAATTTCAGGGGTTGCGGCTTGGCAATGTCGCCATCGGCCGCAACGAAACGCTTGCGGTCATCGTCGCTCGTTCAAATACTGAAGAAGCGGCTAGGCGAGCTGTAGAAGCGGCTTTGGTGCGTGCCAACACCGTTGCGCTACGGTCTATCTGGCCAGGAATAGGTGAAATTGACAATTTTGCTATCCGCATTGACCCTGCCACCGTGAACAAAGTTGTTCAAAACACCATAGATGAAAAAAACTATGCCATCCGGGTCTATTCAGCGGCGAACTATGTTGTTGGCGAACCCTGTGTGAGTGAAATTCTCAACGGTGGCGGTGAACCTTGCCTGCTCGTTAATATAGAAGCGCCCGTCAATGAGATTCGCTTTGCGCCGGGAGATGTGGTTGCCTCTGTTCGTGTTGACCGAGAAGATTTGAGTGATGACGCCTTGCTAGAGCGTTACAACACGCTCCAGGTGCGCTCTGAACTCCAGGTACGCAGGGATGGCATCATCTACTACAACCCCATTATCACAAGGGGGCTTTCTGGGCCGGTTTTAGAATTTTTGCGTCAGGTGCAGCGCTACGGCGAGCCGATAGAGATCAAAACCGTTGCGAGTCAGCCAATTTACACCATTGGCCCTGTTTACCTGGGGCTAGCGGCTACCCAGGGAGATCAGGTTTTATTTAGCACGCTCAATCAGCCGCCACCGCTGCCACCGCCACCCACAACACCAGCACCCGCCAGACCCTAATTCAAGGGTGAAAACATTATCTGGTGAAAACTTTATCTACAGCAACAAAAAAACACCTGAAGATAAGCGGTCACTCAAGCATCATGACGAAATTAGACTTTTAATAATTAATTGATACTCAAATCTGACAAAGCTTTGCGGATGGTAACTAGATTCGAGAAAATTAATTAAATCTATTGTTTCCTGTCTAGAATGAATCAGCAGTTCTGGCGCACATCTTTCGATCCTCTAAAGCAGTTCATCGCCCACTGGCTAAAGCACTAGCGGTATCGATTTTGCGGTTTCGATTTGTTTGCGAACTGACCGGTCAGTGACCATTCTTTCGATGATTTTCCTTGTGCGGGCAAGTCATCCTTCTCCGGGTCCTGGTTCTCAACGTCAGTCATGGCCTTTTAGGCTAAAAGTGCTAGCGTCACTGGCTGTTCTCTTACTCACCCGCTATCGGAGCTTCCCCTATGAAGTTTGAAGATATCTATCAGTTTTTTGAAGATCCGCCGCCGGTTTATCTCAACAAAGAACTTGCCGTTTGCTATGTTTTGTCCGTGCTGGTTCGACATGACTCGTATGGGACAGAGCTGATTCAAGCTATCGAGAAAGACTATCCCAACTACCGTCTCTCAGATACGGTGCTCTACAGCGCCCTAAAATTTTTAGAGAACCAAGTTGCCATCATGGGCTACTGGAAGAAGGTTGAAGGCCGTGGCCGCCCTCGCCGAATGTACCGGCTTCGTCCCGATTGGCAGATGAAGGCTCGCGAGCTAGCCGATCTTTGGCAGCGCTACATGGTTGGACAGCAGCAGACCCAACATAAAATGGCTCAGCCCAAAATGTCCCAGCCTCAGACAGCCTCTAGGCCTGTTTCTGCAGAGATGAAATACGCAGGGGGTTCGTAACCTCCTGTCTCAATCAACCCTAGAAGCGACCGTTCCCACTGCGGGGACGGTCGTTTTTGCTATTCGCTAAGCCCCACAGAACACGGATGACAATGATGCCGGGTACGTCGAACTCGGTGGCGATTGCGATCGCTTTGGTAGAAGCATGCATAGTCAGCCTGTAGACTTGAACTAAACTCTTCTCGAAAACAGCTGTGCTTTCTAACGACCCTACCCGAGTTTCTACCCTGTTGCTGACTAGTCTTATGGTGATAGGACTTGTCTTTTTTATTCGTGCCTCTACTAAGGACCGGATTGAGGTTGCTCAGTTTGGTTCTATGCAGCCGACTGAGCCGCTACAGCAAGATGTCATGACTTACTTTCAGGCTCGTGCCTATCGTCCTGTTCGGCGGGAGACGGTAGCAACTGAGCAATCCGCTACCGAAGAAGCACCTGCTTCAGTGACGGTTGCTGGCTTGGTAAGTCCGAGTATTTTTATGGCTGTGTTTTTATCGGGGTTAGCCGGTGTGGGGTTAGCCTGCTTAGCACTGATATTGCTAACTCTGTTTGCGTCGTTAGGTGGAGGAATCTTTGGATTGGTTGCGATCGCTCCTCTAGCTGGAATTTTCTACTGGCGCAAATCAAATCGCCCAGAAGCAGTCACTTTCAAAGTTGCCCCCGCATCACAGCCGGACGGTGAATTCGTCTCGACGCTTACGGTGAAAGGGCATAGGGATGAAATTGCCGAACTACAGAATGCTTTTGCTTCGGTATTAGAGGCGTTGTAGGTAAGGGGCTACCCGTCTGAGCTACCCGCCTAAAATGCTAGTGGAGCTGCAAAAATGAATAAAAAAGACAGGAAGGACAACCGAGTTGGTCCTTCCTATCTTTTTAGTGCGTCTTTTATGTGTCTCTGATTGACTAGCTTGAAACGGCCATCTCTTCTTCTTCTTCGCTCATCAAAAGACGAAGGCTAGGAAATAAGAAGTGATTTTCCTCAACGTACTGAGCACCAAAAAGGCCTTTCTCAGCCCAAAAATAGCGATCAGTCGTGTGCTCATTACGCTTGACAAGCAGTAAAGCAGGCGGACAAATGCCTTGAGAATGGATGTAATTCCGAGCGGCTGTAACGGGCTTTTCTTCCCCGCTCTCAATGCTAAATTGAGGAACAGACTCTAGAATGCGACGTCCTTCCAGGCGACGACGGCTCTTCCGCTTACGTCTTCGTGCCAAATTTCTTGCCTCCAGTACCTTGTTATCTAGATGTAGCGAGAGCTACAAAACAGCGTAGACTTTGCAAAATATATCAGGTACAACTTAGAATTTCAAGTTGATTTAAAGGTTCAATTATCATTTGTATGAGTTGCCGTCCATGGTTAGGATCCATAGAGACCAGTGATCTTACTGATTTATGCCAGTTTACTTGACGGCGATAAAATCAAAATTTTGTAACAAACTTAACACTGCGCTCATACGACTCCCAATGTCGGTAAGGCCCCTGTTTCCTTTGCCCGGCCAGGGTTTTAGGCGTTTTTGTGACTATATTTCAGCGCGAAGTAGGGCGTATATTTTCTGATTTGAAAAGAATTTTCAGCTACTGGAGCCAAGTGACTAGAATTATTTCTTTGACGGAATTGTTGTGCTTTATTAAGCTGTAGGGCTTAATGATGAGAAAGCCTAACGATGAGGCCCAGCTATCTCGACTGCTAGGGGATGGCTCATGCTTTTTGGGCTAATCAATATTCATCACGATTCATCACGGGTGTTTTTGAGCAGCGTTTTTCTTTGAGCTTTTCTTTGAGCAGCGTTTTTCACAGAGAGGATACTTTCTGTATCTTGTAGATGGTTTAACTGGTAGATGGTTTGACTGGTTTGTTAGAGGTGTAGTGGCCTGTTTATGTCGGCAATTGTCAGTCCAGAATTTGTTTCGCTGTGTCAAACTCAGCTGCGGCTGCTAGTGCAGCCAATAGCGGATTCTTCTGCGGCGATTTATATTGCTGAGGTGGCGGAGCAGCTAACGGAAGTTGCCTGGAATCGACATCGCAACGAGCCCAACTTTGTGCCGGTTGTCAGTTATCCGGAGTCTGTAGACAGCTGGGTTAAAAATTTTGAACGCCGCTCAAATTGGGCGGGTAGTGCTGGGCCTTTGGCGCTGCCCTCAAGTGAGGAAGCGCCGACAGGGTCTATCGATCAATCTAACTATCAGTCCAATGAGCCTAACTATCAGGCCAATGAGCGCCCCGTTTATGCTTCGGCGCAGTCCGCTTGGACTCAGATGTCTTTGCATCCTGAGCGTCAGCTGGTAACACCGCTGGTTTATGCTGATGTGGTTGTGGGGTTGCTGGTAGCAGTGCGGCGCGATCGCGCTTGGCACAATGAAGAAAAGCTGCGGGTGGAAGGCGTCGCTCAGGCGCTAGCTGCTGGCTGTGTGCTAGAGCGTCGCAACCAATGGCTACAAGGACAGCTGGCCGATAAACGTGATCTGCAGAGTCGCCAGTCGGAAATTTTTCACAACTTGCTACATCAGTTCCGCAATCCGCTGACTGCTGTGACCACATTTGGCCAGCTTTTGGTGAGGCGGCTGGAGACAGAAGATCCCAACCAAAAAATTGCCAGCGGGATTGTGCGCGAAAGTAAGCGTCTGCGTGAAATGGTGACGCATTTCGATGAGACTGTCGCGATTGGTGATGCGGATCTTGAGGTGGTGAAGACGGGACCGCCCCTATTGCCGCCAGCGCCTCGCAGTTTGCCGAATGTCTTAATGCCGGAAGCGCTACCGCCGGATGCAGGGGTGTCTGGAGAAGTAGAGGTAGCGCGATCGCGGCCAGACAGCGTCTCGGCTGTGCCAACCAGTGATCCTGATGCCCATGCTGCAGGACTGGGCCACCCGCTGGTTCTTTCAGCGCAGTACCTGCCAGATATCGTCGAGCCGATATTGGCGATCGCGGGTATCGTTGCCACTGAGAAAGGCGTGGGCCTACAGTCTCAAGTTGCGACAGATGTACCTTCTGTCTGGGGTGAAGAAGAGGCCCTCTGCGAAGTGGTTAGCAATCTGGTGGACAACGCGGTGAAATATTCACCTCCCGGGGCTCAGGTATGGGTTCAAACTGGCGTTAGTCGAATCAATGGTTCAGCTCAGTATCAGGGCATTGTGGTCGGTGATACTGGGCCTGGCATCCCACCAGCTGATAGGGCGCGGCTGTTTGAGCGAAACTTTCGCGGCGTGCAGGCGGAGGGAGATTTGCCAGGTACGGGTTTGGGCCTAGCGATCGCCCAGTCTCTGATGCTAGAGATGCAGGGCTTTATCGAGGTGATTAGCCCTGCCGTTAGTACCCCTTGGATGCCGCCGGTGAGCACCTTCCCCGACGCGTCAGCTGTGGGCCCAGGCAGCGTGTTTATTGTGTGGCTGCTAGAAGTTGAGCGTGACTCAGCTTTGCGGTCTGTCTCCAGAAGCTCTGACTGACGTCACTTTGCGCAAAAGGTCAAACCAGAAGCTTGCGCCCATTGACAGCGCCAGTGCGGTAATGCCCCATCCCACTAGGCGCTGCGGGATAAGGGGAACTGGCCAATTTTCCTGGGCCTCTTTCTGCTCATCAATGAGCTTTTGAGTGCGGCCCAGGGGGAGCGGATAGGCGGATAGTGTATCTTCTAGGGCGGTGCCAACGGAGCGAAAGTTGCCCTCTAGTCGATCAGAAAGCTCGTCGATTGAAAGCTCTTCTGCAAGGGCTTCTGCGGTGTCAATGTCGCGCACTTCTATCTGGTCTGCTGTTTGGAGGATGCTGCTGCGGATGGCCTGATCGGTGCTCAGCCGTTGAAACATGTAAAGCGTGTCGGCATTGAGGATGAAAGCGATCGCGAAGCCAATCAGCAGGCCAACGCCTTTGACATTGCGACGGTAAACGCCGCTAGCCCTTTCCATGCCATTGTTAAACCAGCTCTCGATTTCTCGTTGGAACTGCTGGATTTCAGAGCCCGCCGCCTCGACTTTGATTTCGGCCCGGCTAGCCAAAGTGCTCAAGCTGTTTTGTAGCCTAGGTGGAATAACCGCCTTTTGCAGATTGTCTAGGGCCGTTCGGGCGGCATCACCTTCACGCTTTGCCAGGCTAACTAGCTCTGCGTAGGTAGCACTGTTCGAATCGAGTAGGTTAGTCAGATCTGAAAGGGTGGGTTGAAGTCTAGCAAGGAGGGCTGCATTGTCCTGCGCTTGGCCGCTAAGCCCTATGCGCAGGTAGCGCAAACGGTTGAGAAAGGTTTGAATCATATCGGGGCTCGCGCCTGCTTCTGTCAGAGGGGCATCTGCGGCCATATTTTCGAAGGACTGCAGCTGGCCTGTTACTTGCTCTAGCGCTGCCGCTAGGCTGAGGCGACGGGCGACCAGTTCAGCAGAGATTTGGTGGGTGGCCTGGTCGAAGTGAATCATCTCTGCGGTCAGCAGCTCTTCATGGTGCAGGCGGGCTCTCAGCTCGTTGACGATGTTGTGCAGGGGAAGCTGAACCTCATTTTGCAGAAAGGTATTGAAGCGCGATCGCACGAGCAGTCTTTGAAAGTCTTCTAGGCGTAGCCGTTCTACGAGGCTAGTGGCAAAAGTCTCTGCGGGGATGTACGAAGGTCCGCTTGTTTTTTCTCCGAAGACGTTGCGGCTAAAGGTCAGCGTTCTGTAAACGGCACCGATGCCATGGAGTAAGCGCCTCAGTAGTCCGGTGAGTCTACCCTTTGCTTCGTAGTTAAGGTTTTCTATGAGAGGGCTGCTGTAGAGGCCGTCCGCGAACGTTCTGGCGGCTGCTCTGTTGGTCGTTGAACTGCTGGTGGGGCCGCCTGCTGAGGTGGTTTGCTCATTGCTGTAAGGGCCGTCCCCTTCCAGAAGTTGCTCGATAGATCGCTTGAGATGTTCTGCCCGCCACTGAAATAGAGTGCTCAAAATTTCCTGGATCTCGCTGGCAACTAGGCTGAGCGTCAGGTAAATGAAAATTAAGCCAACAGCAATCTCTAAGACAAGTGGCAAACTCATGGCGGTCTCACATTTCTAGGTATTTGCTGAATACCTTTGCGTTCGTAGCCCTGAACGACAGAGGCTTCAGGCCAGATTTTTGGCCAGAGCTAAAGCCAATTTTTAGGCAAAAAAGAAGCAAAAGAGCCTGGGGAACAAGAGAACGCTTCTAGGTAGGTCTCCTGCAATATATAGGAAAGCCGCTATTTTTCGATAAAGTTTGTTTGCTAAGTTTGAGGCTACCGGGCGCTGTTGTGCCAATGCCCATCTAGGTCCACGCTGGTAAAGCTAGCTTAGGTAGGCCCATTCCGTTAGGTTGCTTGCTTGCCACGGCTGCTGCTGCCTATGGCCTTGCTATCTGTGGCTCTGCTGGCCCTGCTCTGCTGGCCCTGCTCTGCTGGCCCTACTCTTCGCTGTCTTCTTCGCTGTCTAACTGCTTTAGCTTGATGTGCTTGCGGCCTAAGGAAATTTCGAACTCGTCGCCTGGCTGTAGTCCCATCTGCTTGGTATAGGCAGAGCCAATCAGAAGGTTGCCGTTCGACTGTACGGTAATGCGATAGCTGGCGCTTCGCCCACCCCGCCCGTTGCCTGTTTGGGTACTGTCGATTTGGATACCTTCGGCTTCAATAAGCGCGTTGAGAAATTTCATCATGTTGACACGGGTCACACCGTTTTTTGTAACGGTGTAGTAGCCACAAGTTTTAGCTTTCTCTTCCCTACTCAGGTGTTCTAGTTCTTTGACCTTTTTGAGTAGTGCTTTACCCGTTAGGGCATCCGTATTTGGATCGTTAACCATTCACTCAATTCTCTAGACTGACAGCAGATGTAAACGATAGGTGTTACGTAACAGCAGGTGCGCTACTTCACTTCATTGAAGTGATACAAATCTGAACACTACACGTGCAATTATACCTGCAACTGTAGTGCATATCTTTATGATTAGGCTTATTATCAGTCTTGGTTTTTATTATGAAACCATAATCCCCAGCTATAGTAAACGTCAACGATAAACTGCTACGGAAATTGACGAATAAATGGCTAGATTGCTGACAATATAAAGCGGAAAACATCTTTCAATTGTGCCAAGAGAGGGCTTATTTTTTGAGTCTCAAGAGTTACCTTGAAAGGGTAAAGCACCCGGCTGAATACTAGGGGAACGCTGGTTTTACTACCTGGTTTACAGCTGGTTTCGCTTGCAGAGAGATAGGGATTATGCGATGAAGCTCACGACTCGGAGTCATTACAGCGTTAAGGCACTTTTGGATCTGAGCCTGCAGCCTGTCGGTACGCTGTCGTCAGTGAAGTCAATTGCGCAGCGTCAACAGCTACCCGCGCCGTACCTGGAAAAGCTTTTGATTGAGCTGAGGCGATCTCAGCTGGTAGTGTCGGTACGGGGTTCCCATGGTGGCTATCGGTTAGCTAAGCATCCTAGCCAAATCTCCTTAGGACAGATTTTAGAAGCGGTTGGAGAGTCGCAATCGCCCCTGTGGTTTGCGATGCACGCCCAAGGTGAGCAAGCAGGCGATGCTGAACAGGCGGAAGACTGGGTCACCTCGATGTTGTGGCAGCGGCTAAATCAGAAGCTGAAAGAGGCTTTTCACAGCATTACCCTAGAAGATCTCTACTACGATGCGCGTAGCTGGCAGGCTGCACAGGGCGAAGGAGCTAGCTTTGTTATTTGATTTGGTCGGGCTGTGCCCGGCGTCGCTAGGGTCTGGTGATGGGGTGGTTGTGCGATCGCTGCTGGTTTTAGTCGCGGCGGCCTGTCTGGACTTTTGGATTGGGGATCCCTGGGGGTGGCTGCATCCTGTGCAGGTAATGGGCATGGTGATAGACCGCTACCGGCAGTGGGCCTTTGCCTGGTCACCATCAGCTCGGCTGATGCGAATCGTCGGCGTTGGCTTGACCGTTGTGCTAGTGCTGGGCACGGCTTTGGTAAGTGCACTCTTATTGGAGGTGCTGAACCTACTTTTACCGGTGTTGAGCGGAGGGGTAGAAGTTATTTTGCTTGCTAGCTGCTTTGCTGGGCGGAGCCTTCGCCAGGCGGCAGATGATGTGCTGACTGCGCTTGAACCGGCCAGTATGTCTGATGAATCTGGCCACAAATCTGGCCACACAGATGAATTTAGTTATGCAGAAGACTCTGCGGGGGCTGTCCTGACCCAAGCCAGGGAACGCCTATCGCTATATGTAGGCAGAGATACGGCGAAACTGTCGGCTGAAGAAATCCGCCGGGCAGTATTGGAAACTGTGAGTGAGAATGCGATAGATGGTGTGCTGGCGCCGCTATTTTATGCTCTGCTTGGAAGTGCTTTTGTTGTGAATTTTTTGACTGACGGTGATTTGACTGGCGGTGATTTGGTTGGCAGTTTTTTGACTGGCGGTGATTTGGCTGGCAGTGACTTTGGGGGCAGGCTAAGTTTAGCTGTCCCAACTGCGCTAGCCTACAAAGCCGCGAGCACGCTGGACTCTATGGTGGGATATCGAGACGCTCCCTATGCCGAACTAGGCTGGTGTAGCGCTCGCTTTGAAGATATGCTCACTTGGCTCCCTTGCCGCCTTAGTGTGCTGACAATTGCGCTGCTTTCGGGCAATCCCGGGCAGGTACTGGCCACGTGCTGGCGAGATGCGCGAGCTGACCCTAGCCCTAATGCTGGCTGGAGCGAATGTGCTTACGCTGCGGCGCTGGGAATACAGCTGGGCGGGCCTAATACCTATCGGGGTAAGCTTAAGGTGAAGCCAACATTGGGCGATCCAACGCGCCCAATTACGGATTTGGTCATTGCGGAGGCGCTGGCAATCACGCGCCGCTGCTTTTTAATAGGTTTGACCCTAGGCTGTTTGCTGCTACTGGTGCTGCTTTTTCCTGCTGCTCTCTGCTGAGGCTTTGACCGCCCTATACCTGCTAAATCCTAGCTCGTTGGCTGCACGACCGCTGATTAATACCGCTGGTTAGATCGTCCGTAAGCTGTCAGTTATGAGGAGATTGATTTTGCAGCCGCAGCTTGCAGATTGCTGTTGGATTACTGCCGACTGAAGAGTGCAATAACGCCGACTCTATCTATCTGAGACTATCTTACTTTTCTTACTTTTAGAAATGCTCTAGACTTTTATTAGATTACAACAAAGCTGGTCAAAAAAAGGCCGTTCGAACTAATTTTTGGGTCTGCATAATCCAAGTGCTCGAAAAGCCGATGTGTTGGCTAAAAGAGGCCTTTGAGGTAAGTGTGTCTGTCGTTGCGGTCAGGTTCTGAGGATATCTTTCTGAGGGTGTGTAGGAATGGTCCAAAAAGTCGTTGACATCCTATCGGTGGAAGAAATTCGCCGCACGCTGAATCGATTGGCGTCTGAGATTGTCGAGCGCGCGGGCGATCTCGATAAACTGGTGTTGTTAGGAATATACACGCGGGGTGTTCCTCTGGCACAGGCTCTGATGGAGCAGATTCAGCGGTTGGAAAATGTGACGGTGCCGGTTGGTGCATTGGATATTACTTTCTATCGGGATGATCTCGATAAGATTGGGGTACGTACGCCTGCGAAAACCGAAATTGGAGCCGATCTGTCTGGGAAGACGGTGGTTTTAGTGGACGATGTGATTTACAGCGGGCGCACGGTGAGAGCCGCGCTGAATGCTGTCCATGACTATGGGCGACCCGATGCGATTCGGCTGGCGGTTTTGATTGATAGGGGTCACCGACAGGTGCCGATTCATCCGGATTTTGTGGGCAAGCAACTGCCGACGGCCAGTGATGAGACGGTGAAAGTGTTTTTGCAGGAGACGGATGGCCGGGATGGTGTGGAGCTGACCCAGCCCTAACGCCCTCTCTCCGAGACTTAGGGATAAATTTGAGCTGCGGCACTTTACGATATGTGCGATCGCTCCTAATTCTGCCTTGGGAACGCGGTACTTTAGGATACCTGCTGCTTGTGAGAGATTTGCTGTGATTCCTTCATCGTCCATTCCATCGACAACAGATTTTAACCAGCTCGGCTCGGCGAGTTCCAGCATTGAACTCGTCAAAGAAAATCACGCCCTGAACAATTCAACCTCGGAAACGCAAGCACTAGAAACGCAATCGCGAAAGGCCGATCATCTCCGCATCTGTCTGGACGAAGACGTGCAGAGTCATCGGATTACAAACGGGCTTGAGCGATACCGCTTTACCCACTGCTGCCTACCAGAGCTCAACCGCGACGATATCGATATCAGTACGGTCTTTTTGGGCAAGCGGGTGGCAACGCCGCTGCTGATTTCTTCTATGACGGGGGGGACCGAGCAGGCCCGCATTATCAATCAGCGACTGGCAAAGACAGCCCAGCGCTACGGGCTGGCGATGGGGGTGGGCTCGCAGCGGGTTGCTGTCGAAAATCCTGACTTGATCAATACATTTTCGGTGCGGCAGTACGCTCCAGATATCCTGCTATTTGCAAATCTAGGAGCCGTACAGCTCAACTATGACTACGGCGTTTCTCAGTGTCAGAAAGCGGTGGATGCTTTAGCGGCGGATGCTCTGATTTTGCATCTCAATCCTTTGCAAGAAGCAGTACAGACAGAAGGCGACGTTAACTTTAAGGGTCTTTTTGACAAAATCGAACAGCTGGTGAGCGTTTTGCCAGTGCCCGTGATTGCTAAAGAAGTGGGGAACGGTATTTCGGCGGTGATGGCCCAGCGGCTGGTTGACATTGGTGTGGCGGCGATTGATGTGGCGGGTGCGGGTGGCACCTCTTGGGCTAGGGTCGAGAGTGAGCGAGCCCGCGATGCCAAGCAGCGCCGCCTGGGGAATACTTTTGCTGACTGGGGAATTCCCACGGCGGAGTGCATCACGGGTATTCGCACTTTGATGAGCGAACGGGCACAGTCTGTACCCCTAATTGCCTCTGGGGGCTTGCGAAACGGGTTGCATGCTGCAAAAGCGCTGGCTCTTGGCGCAGATTTAGCTGGGCTTGCGCTGCCGTTTTTACAGGCAGCCAGTCAGTCGGAGCTGGCATTGGCTGAGGTGAGTGAAGCCTTGATTGCTGAGATTGAGACGGTGCTGTTTTGCACAGGCTGCGCAACTTTGGCAGACCTGAGAAAGCCAAACGTGATAGGGCCAGTTTGATTGAGGCTGCCAGCTTGATCAGCCCAGTCTTGATTAGGACCAGTGCGACTAAGTCCGTGCGATTAAGTCCGGTGCGATTAAGTCCGGTGCGACTAAGTCCGGTGCGACTAAGTCCGGTGCGATGTTGATGGGACATTCATTGTTTTAGTGGCACGTTCGGATCGACATATAACTTGATAGACATGACTCAACGCCCCTATCCCGTTTCGTTACTATGGAGTTGGCTGGCTTAGCATGACTGGCATGGCTGCCTGCCGGGTGATTGTTGTATTGCCTGCAGACGGGTCAGCGACGATGGGTGCGCTACGCTTTATCGATCTATCTATCAACGTGATTTCTGTTCATATCGGCAAACTGGACCTAACTATCGATGCGAGATTTCTTTAAGATTGCCGCTGCTAGCGCGGTGGGTACCCTGGTCGGACTGTTTAGTATTGTGTTGCTGCTGGGGATTGGTGCGTTTGGCCTAGTCGGTGTGCTGCTTACGTCGAGTTCCGTTGAGCCTGAGGTGGAAATCGAAGATAAATCCGTATTGGTTTTTGACCTATCGACGGATATTGTCGATGGGGCTGTTTCGGATTCTGGGTTGGGTGAGGCGTTTTATGGGGGAAGCCGTTCGGTTTCTCTGTACGATACGCTGCAGGCTATTTCTGCGGCCGCAGAGGATGAAAAAATTTCGGGAATATACCTAAAGGGGTCGCCGCAAGAGGGGCTTTCTACGCTGAAGGAAGTGCGGAATGCCTTGAGTGACTTCAAAGCGTCTGGCAAGCCGATTTGGGCGTACAACACGGGCTTGAGTGAACGAGACTACTACCTGACTTCGGTGGCTGATAACTTGGTATTGGCGCCAGTTGGCCTGCTAGAAATTAATGGCTTTCGCTCGGAGACGCAGTTTTTGGGCAATGCGCTGAGAAAGTATGGGGTAGGCGTACAGGTGCTGCGAGCTGGCCGATATAAGTCGGCGGTGGAACCCTTTACTCGCTCTGAGAGTAGCCCTGAGGAGAAGCAGCAAACCGAGGCGCTGATTGGCGATCTGTGGAATGACTTCATCCAGACGGTATCGGGCGATCGCGATATTACCGCGCAGCAGGTGCAGCAGCTTGCCGATGAGGTGGGCATGATTCAGCCGGAGCAGGCGTTAGATGCTGGACTGGTAGACAGATTGGGTTTTTATGATGAGGTGCTGACGGGGCTTAAGGAGCTGGCGGGCGTTGAGGTGGATGAAGATGAGCCAGCGCTTTTGGTAGATGAGGAAGACTTTCCCCAAACCTCTCTAGAGCAGTACGCCCAGATGGTTGCAAGGGACAGTGACAAAGGGTTTAACTCGGTGGAGGATACGGTCGCTATCGTTTACGCGGAGGGCAATATTGTGGTGGGTAGTGAGACGGTGCCAGGTGCGATTACGTCTCAAGGGCTGGCCTCAACGCTACGGGAGATGCGGCGGGATGAGGATGTAAAGGCGGTGGTGCTCCGGGTCAATAGTCCGGGAGGCAGTGCGATCGCATCAGAGGTCATTGCCGATGAAGTGAAGCTGCTGGCCGAAGAGAAGCCGTTGATTGTTTCGATGGGTGACTATGCGGCCTCTGGTGGATACATGATCGCCGCTGCTGGTGAGAAAATCCTGGCATCGCCGACGACGATTACCGGCTCTATTGGGGTGTACAGCCTGCTACTGAACTTTCAAGAAATTGCCAATAAGAATGGTATTACGTGGGATGGGGTGAAGACTGCTCAGCTGGCCGGTATGGCAACCACCTCACGCCCACAGACTGAAACGGAGCTGAAGATCCAGCAGGACTATACGGATGCGCTGTACGACCGGTTTACGAGCTTGGTCGCTGAAGGCCGTGATGTGACTAAAGCACGAGTGACTCAGGTTGCCCAGGGCCGGGTTTGGACAGGGGAAGATGCGATCGCAGCTGACCTAGTCGATCAGCTAGGTGGATTGGAAGATGCGATTGAGCTTGCGGCAGAAACGGCTGAGCTAGAGGAGTATCAGGTAGGTGAGTATCCCCGCCTGCCTTCTTTTGAGGAGCAGCTGATAAACAGTATCTTTGGGACGAGTATGATGGCAATTAGCCAGCTGCCTTGGAACAAAGATCCGCTAACCGATGAACTATTGAAAATTCGGGAAGAATTTGCGCTACTAGAGACCCTGAACGACCCTTACGATGTGTATATGAGATTGCCCTTCACCACAGAGATTGACTAGATTCAGACGCTATGTCGCTGAGTATCTATACTGGCTGACTGCTGAGAAAGCACTGTGCTGCATTTTTCATGATGCGATCAAAAGAATTGATGCGTCAGTAAAATTACGGTAAAGCATGAACGTAAAGCAGGCGCAATGGCTTTGCCTGCAATAACTTTGAACTTACATCACTGGTGCTGCTTGGAAATAAAAGCATAAGTATAAAATGTAGCAAACTTGAGCTTTCGCGAGACAGGGGCGCGATCGCGTCAGGAAGCAAGTTAAGCGCAGGGTCATTTGTTATCCAGTTCGTGTTTGTTGCTGAACAGTGGATGTTCGAATGGTGGTTTTTCGAATAGGTGTTGTTTAGGTTAGCGCTTGTTCGAAGGCTTGTGATGCGAATAGCCATTGCCTAATGCTGTGAGGCACATTTTTTTGTTGTCTGACGCGCGGTAGTCAGCGCCAGTACGGAATTCGTCACGTATCGTCACACTCTTTGAAGCCGTTCTCCTGGGTGGATTATCGCGCTTCGGTCCAGTTTTTAAGGATATTTCTGCGTAAAGGCCCTGCTCTCTACGGCGGACTGTTGTGGGTTGTGCACATTGCCGTGGTGACTAAAGACATCATGCCGGTGAGTCACCCGTGTTGCCCCCTCCACCCTGTCGTTACCCGTTGCGCTTGTTTGCTGTAAACAGTTGCTAATACAGGATGAGAAAATGGATGCTCAAACTAGAAAGCATAATCTTGATGCTGTTTTGCTTTTAAATGTTGTCTTTGTCGTGTTGGTTCTGTTGTTGCACCATGGCCAGTACACGTATGATTTTATTAAGCCGCTTAGAGCACTAGCGATCAACAGATATCTTCAGAAAGTGGCGGTTGGCGGATTTCTCTTTTTGTCGGGCTATAAGCTGACTAAATCAAAGCTCGCAACCCCTAGTCTCGATTTCTTGAAAAACCGTTTCCTGCGAATCTATCCGCTTTATTTCATTGCGCTACTGGTTTACACGTTTACGGTTTATGTTCAAAAGCACGATACTTTACCGACGCTGAAGACTTTTTTTGTTCATGTATTTCTCTTGCAGACAGTTGTGCCGGAATTGTTTGGTCGCAACTATTTGACTATTTGGTTTGTGAGTGTTCTCCTCTTTTGCTATTTGTTTTTTCTGGCAATGCGTAGACTGCTGGTGACAAATCTTATGGCCTATGGCGTGATGACGCTCTCTGTCTGCTTGGGCGTTTGTTTGATTAGGGCGTTTTTTGCTGAAAGAGACATCATTGTGTTTATGCGATTTTTTGAAGTGTATCTTTCTTTTTTCGCAGTCGGCATGACATATGCAATCTATGAGCAAGCAATTACTCGGTTCTTCTGTAGAAAAAGCGTTGCCATAGCCTATGCTGGAACCTTCACCGCCCTATTGACGCTGCTGATGGCTGTTTATATTCAGCGTTTTAACAGTATGGATTCGATTAGTCTGCGGCTGTTTGAGTTTTTGGCTATCTTGCTAACCACCATTCCACTTTACTTCTATGCTTTTACGAATGCTTCTCGTCTGAAGGTCAATCGTATGACAACATCAATCTTACTGTTAGGCTCTTCAGGGTCTTTTTGTATCTTTCTCTTTCATCGTCCCGTGTGGTCAGTGATGGTTGAAGTGTGGAGTAATCGGAGTGTCTTTCAGGCTCTGTACATTTTGGTGCTGGGAATCCCCCTCATCGTATTCTGTAGCTGCCAAATACAGCGGAGCTACAACAACATCCTCAAAAAACTCAGCGCCTGATGTTATCTGTTACCTAGCTTGGACGTTCGTACATTTAGAGATGTGACAGCGCTGCTAAGGCTAGCTAGCTACCAACAAACGCCTCTGCTTCTATTTCAATCAGCATGTCTGGATTGATGAGGCCTTTGACTTCTATCATCGTGGTGACGGGGGGATGGTCACCAAAAAATGATTGATGGGCTTTGCCAAAGGCCTCCCACTGGCTGATATCGGTGACGTACATGCGCGTGCGGATCACCTGGTGCAAATCCGCGTCCATTGCCCGCAGCGTATCACGGATGATTTCGAAGCAGCGAAGGGCCTGGGCGTGGGCATCACCTGGCGCAAAGGTGTGGCCACTGTCGTCGATGGGTGCGGTGCCGGAAAGGTAAATGATGGACCCGGCCCGGAGCGCCCGGCAGTAGCCTACCTTGGGTTCCCAAGGCGTATGAGTGAAGTGACGCTGAATCGTCATGATGGAAGCGTTCTGGTCGGAGAGCAGCCCACAGCAGTGGCGCGAATGCATCTGTGCATTGCTATGTTAGTGGTTTTGAGACGTAAAATCGACGTGCAATATGTCTGACTTGCCGGTACAGTCGAACACGTCAATAGCCTTAGGAGAAGTTATGTCTCAGCTCGTTCCGCTCACTTTGGATGATGGCACCACAATCTACATCCAGTCGCAGACTGAACCTGTCGATATGCCAATCACTGAAGCGCCTGGCGAAGTGATGCGGACGCCGAAGGGACCTAGCCGACGTGGCGGTGGCATTGTGCCTCAGTCATCTGTTGAACAGCTGCAGAGCACTATTAAGGGCTACACGCGGCACATTATGAGTGCCTTTGAAGGTGGGCCGGTAACGCCACTGGGGCAGGGCAGAGTTGAGAAGGTGACGTTAGAATTTGGTGTGACGGTGGCTGGAAAAGCTGGCATTCCTTACATTACTGAAGCGTCTGCTGCTGGGAGCTTGAAGGTGACGGTGGAGTGCAAATGGCCAGAGAAATAGCTAGAAATGGTGGGGTGAACTGTGTGATGGACGGTGCGATGTGTGTGCGCAAACATCTTTAATTCATGGTCTTTAAGCTAATGCCTTTAGGTATGCTTTGACGGCCCCGGCGAATCCTAGCTCTAGGGCGTCTGCGGTTAGTGCGTGACCGATGGAGACTTCTAACAGGTTAGGAACTTCTTTGAAGAGGGGTAGGTTGTCGAGGTTGAGATCGTGGCCTCCATTGACGCCGAGACCCAAAGACTGGGCGCACTCGGCTGCGACTTTGTACTGCTCGAAGCTGGCTTGGCCGTTCCCTTCTCGGTAGGCGGTGGCGTAGGGCTCTGTGTATAGCTCAATGCGATCGCACCCCAAAGACGGCACCTGTTTAATCTGCTCAATATCTGGATCCATAAACAAGCTCACCCGGCAGCCAAGCTCATTTAGCTCATTGATAATGGGCTTTAGTTTTTCTCCGTCTTTTGTGACGTTCCAGCCATGGTCAGAGGTATTTTGTGTGGGGTCATCGGGGACTAGGGTGCACTGATCGGGCTGGATGTCTCGGATAATATCCATGAATGGCGACTCTAGTGGATTGCCCTCAATGTTGTACTCGATGGTGGGGTGCTGCTTGAGCAATTCAGCCAAGTTGTATACATCGGTGCGGCGGATGTGTCGCTCATCGGGGCGAGGGTGTACTGTTAGCCCGTGGGCGCCTGCATCAATGCTGAGTTCTCCCATTTTGACAACGCTGGGAATCGTTAGCGGACGGGCGTTGCGCAGGAGAGCGACCTTATTGAGGTTGACGCTGAGGTTAGTCATGAATAGCGAGTGGCGAGTTCTGCTTGGGGAGGCGAGTAGCTTCTGAGGAAGCGGTATTTGCGAAAGCGACCCGTGAGGGAGCGGCTTTTCGTAGGCTTTTTATGATAGAGCTTTTTCTAAGATTGCTTTTTCTAAGATTGCTTTTTCTAAGATTGCTTGGCGCTTCCTGGTTGGGCGCTTCTAGGTTCAAGCCGTTCAGCTCAGCTGATGACCGCAGTAAGCACAAAACTTGTCTTTGGGGTGGGTGATGCTACCACACTGGGTGCAAAATTGCCTGCGGTTGGAGGCTGCTACAGTTGGCTCTGAGCGGGTGGCTGAGGGTTGGGCCGTTGCTGGGTTTTCCGATGAGGAAGGGGGTTCGGCTGACGCTGGTGGTGGGGCGGGTGGGGCCGGTGGCTGGGGTATGGTTTGGGCCTGAGTCATGGCGATGGGCGTCATGGTTTTGAGCTGGTCAATGAGCACTTCGTCGAGGAGCTTGCGGCTCATTTGCACTTGGGTGCCGTTGATTTGGAAGAAGGTATGGGCATCGCCAGTGATAACAATGACGACGATAAGGGTTTCTGAGACGGGATACAGCAGGGGGGTCGCTGTCCATAGACCGGTCGAAAAAAGCAGGCGATTGTGCTGCTCTCCCAGGCTGGAGCTGACAATGGTGACAGTCGTGATTGAGCCTTGGTTGCTGAGATAGAGGCTCTGGTGAGGATTGAGTGAGCCTTTGAAGTTTCTTACTTGAGGTGTGGGGTCAACCATAGGTCTTGAACGAGGCGAAGCAGCGGAGCGCTTTTAGGTAAGCTGTGCGATTTTAGAAAAGTGCTACGCACAAAATAAACAATGACATATTGCCTAGACGTTTTGTAGGCCATGCCCATGCATTTTCGCTGAAGGTTTACATATCGTCTCTCGTTCCTAGGCGGTTTCTAGTTCCCTTGTTTCCTGCTGCACCTGTGTGGGTTTCAATCTTAATGCGTTGATTGAAGCCGCTGACATTGGAAGGTTACTGTTGTTTGTCCCTGTTGTTTGCCCCTGTTGTTTGTCCCTGTTGTTTGCCCTTGTCGTAATGAGTTGTCATTATCCCGTGGGTGCTTGTTCTTGTTTTTTCCGCTTAGGCGGCCTAATTTGTCGATGCGTGGTTACTGGCAGGATGGCTACAGCTGTCTAGATAGGACAACAGCGTTTGCTTTATAGGCAGGAGATTTTTGTAGCTTTGCACTTCTGGCTGTAGTTGCAGGATGGCCTGGGCCAGCTGCTTGGCGACGTTCGGGTCTGCGGTGACCGTAGCAATGGGGTAGATAAAGGTACGAATGGTAAATAAAATGCCTTGGCTGATGGGTAAACGGCGTAGCGTTTGTTTTTCGACCCTAAGCCAGAGCCTGTTTGCAATATTCTCGGTTGTGATATAAGGATTGATGTGGGTGATTTTTCTCTTTTGTATGAGGTGCAGCTCAGGAGAATCTACGACGCTCCAGTTGAACCGCAGGCTGGGGGCGTCTCCTCGCAATCGAGAGAAGAGTGTATCGACCGGGCGGGCCAGCCTTTTGGGGTATTCGGGGACCGGCTGATGAATGTTGGCGACGGATTTGCCCATTTTTTCTCGCAGGCTCCATCGCAGGGGAAAGCAAACTGAAGCTGCGGCTAGGTGGTACGTTTGTAGTTCTGTTGCGCTGGCTGGATTTGTGCTGGGTTCTGGTGCGGGTAAAAGTATGCACAGGTCTTCTTGAACCAGTCGTGCTGCTAGCTCAAGCGGTGCAGACTCAAAATCTGAGAAGTGCAGGGTTTGTTGCGTTTTGGCGTTGTAAATACCTGTTGGTGTGCGATCGCTGCCTTTCTCTATACCCAAAGGTTGGTAAATCTGTGGGTAGTGGGTTAGCAGATGGGTGGTGAGCAGCGATCGCACTTCCTGCTGCGCAAGATGAGTATTGCCAATATCTATGAAAACATCGTCGTAGCGCTGTTTTAGGAGCTGGGCTTTGAGCGCGAGCTGACTGTTAAAGTTTGGACCTATTTCAATCCAGTCTTTGAGCGCTAGCGGCTTTAGACCCATGCTGGGCCGTCCGGCTGCTTTGCCCGATGGTTTTACTGATGACCTGGTAAAGGGCAAGTACATAAAAGCGCTCACAAAAGCTGCTCCTAGCGTAGCAACCGGTAGATGTATAACTATTTGTGACTTCGGGTCTCACCTTTCGAGGGTCGCAAGTTTTGTTTCCTTGTGGGACACTCGGGGAGCATATGTACTTGCTGGCGTCCAAAAACTATGACCTACTGTATGGGAATAACCGTTGAGAAAGGGCTGGTATTTGCTGCAGATTCTCGGACGAATGCTGGGGTTGACTATATTTCTTCGTATCAGAAGCTATTTGACTTTTCGGTGCCAGGCGATCGCGTTATCGTACTCTGCACCGCCGGGAGCCTATCTACCTCGCAGTCCGTACTGCACAGCCTCAGAAGAGATATTTGGCTAGCGGATAAAGGCGAGCAGGGCGAGCAGGTTAGCCTGCACACCTTGCCCTCCCTCCATGCAGTGGCCTCCTACCTGGGCGACAAGATGCGGCAACTCCAAGATAGGGAGCGGCCCTGGCTGGAAAAAGACGGGATTGACTATCAGAGTACGTTTTTGGTGGGCGGGCAGATTGCGGGCGAGCTGCCTGGAATGTATCTCGTTTACAGTCAGGGAAACTTTATCGAGGCGACGCCAGAAACCCCGTTTTTGCAAATTGGTGAAACCAAATACGGCAAGCCCATTTTAGATAGAACAGTGAACTATCAGTCTCCGCTGGAACGCGTGGCTAAAACTGCACTGCTCTCGCTCGATTCTACGATGCGTTCTAACATATCAGTCGGGCCGCCGATTGACATGGTGCTCTATGAAACCGACGCGCTGGAGATTCGCAATCGTGTGCGGCTGCAGGAAAATGACCCGTATTTGCTGAAGATTCGCGACTACTGGGAGGAGGCACTGTCTGAAGCGACCAGCAACTTGCCGGACATTGCCTGGGATCGCATCGAGCTAGAGGACGATTGATGTGCCTTAGAGTGCGATCGCTTCAATCGTAATGTCGGTGGTGAGCGTGGTGTGAACGTTTTCACCCGGTGCTATTTGCAGTGTTCCCGAGACGGGGGTGGCTTGCTGAGGTGAGGGGGCGGCTGCGATCGCAATATGCCGATCTGCTACCGCCAATCCCAAGGTCGGGTCGAACCCTCGCCAGCCGCCGCCAGGTATATACACCTCGGCCCAAGCGTGCAGTTCGTGCTCGGTGGTCTCTAGGTCGCCTTCCTGATAGCCGCTGACAAACCGGGCAGCTAGCCCGACGGCGCGACATACCGCAACAAAGAGCACTGCAAAATCGCGGCAGGTGCCCGCTTTTTTCTCGAGGGTGACACCGGGCGAATAGGCTGCGCCGTGCTGTCGTGGCTGATAGTCACAGAGCGTTGGTATGTACTGGGTAAGGCGCGTTAGGAAATATCCCACATTTCCAGAGACTTCGGTGGAGAGCGCCTGGGCTAAGTGGGCAACTGTAGGTGCCGTACCACCTGCCAGTGGTGCTTTGAGGTAGGGGCCGAGCTGCGCGGCTAGCGAAAGGGGGTAGTCGATGGGTAGTTCGACGGCCCAAGACTCACTAAGATAGTCAAAGGGATTGGTGCGGGCGGTGTTTACTTCACTGACTGACTGAAGGGAAAGGTCGGTTAGCGGCTGGGTAAATGAGAGAACTGTGCAGGTGTTGCCGTTGGCATCTAGGCAGTAGGTTTGCTGCTTGGGCGTGGGTGAACAGCTGAGCTGAAAGGACTGCAGCCACTGCGACCCGTCGCTGCGGGGGCACAGTCGTAGCGTGTGAGGGCGCAGCTGAACGGCCCGTTCGTACTGGTATTGGGTGAGGTGTGTAATGCGGTAGCCGTTCATTGGCTGCTCCCGCCAGGTAGAGTGGCTGCCTCGGGTAGGGCAATAAAATCACTGTAGATGCAGTCGCCGACCTGGTTGAGCTGCAGTTGAAAGTTGTCTAGGAATTCGTGCAGGCCCTGCTGGAAAATTTCATCTAGGGTGATGTACGAGAGTTCTGCCCTGAGCCGGCCGATGGCGCGCTGACTGCTGAGCGGTGAGGTGTCGATGGCAGCACCGGCAATTTGGCTAAGGGAGTCTTCTGCCCACTTGAGGCAAAATTTGATGGAGCGTGGAAAGTGAGGGTCGAGCACTAAAAATTTTGCGACACCGGCAGGTGAAATGATGTGTTCAGTTTTGCGATACATTTCGTAGGCACTGGCTGACTTGAGTAGTGCAATCCATTGGAGATTGTCTAGCGGCGTGCCGACTTCCTGCACGGACGGTAGCAGGAGAAAATATTTGACATCTAGAATGCGGGCCGTTTTGTCGGCGCGCTCTAGCAGTCGGCCCAGCTGACCAAAGTGCCAGCTTTCATTCCAGGAGAGCGTGGCGTCCATGACGCCTGCGAACCGGTGGCTGGCCATTTTGACTTCTGAATAAAAGGCGTAGGAGTCTTGGGTGTCTTTTGCCTTGGCGGCTTCTTCTACCTGGAGGTAGAAGGCATTCACCTGTTCCCACATTTCAGAAGAGATGGTCTCTCGGACCGAGCGCGCATTTTCCCTGGCTGAGCGGACGCAGGAGAGAATGGAATTGGGCGATCGCTCATCGAAGGTAAGAAAGCTGAGGACGCGCTCGGCAGTCGCCTCATCGTAAAGGGTTTGAAAGAGCTGGCGATCACCTGTGACCGCAATCAATGGCTCCCACTGCTGGGCTACCCCCACCGGATTGTCCATCAGGAGATTGAGGTTGACCTCAACAAAGCGAGCGACATTTTCTGCCCGTTCGATGTAGCGATTGAGCCAGTATATAGAATCTGCAACGCGGCTGAGCATAGTTCACTTCTCAATCTTCGAGTCTGGCGGTTTGTACGGGTCAGTGTTTTTAAGGACCTGTTCTTTAAGGACCTGTTTCTCTAGGCCCCATTGACTACCCAGGTGTCTTTACTGCCACCGCCCTGGGATGAATTGACCACTAGTGAGCCTTCTCTGAGGGCTACGCGGGTGAGTCCGCCCGGATTGACATAGGGTGATCGCGACTGGCCGTAGAGAATAAACGGTCTGAGGTCAACATGGCGACCTTGAAAAGAATCGTCAATCAGCGTGGGTACCCGCGATAGACAGAGGGTGGGCTGGGCGATGTAGCCCCGAGGATTGGTTTTGATTTTTTCGGCAAACTGTTCTTGTTCTCTTCTGGTTGATTGTGTGCCTATCAGCATGCCGTAGCCGCCGGAGGCGTCGGTCGCTTTGACAACCAGAGAGTCTAAGTTGGCGAGAACGTGTCCCTGTTGTTTTTGATCTTCACAAAAGTAGGTTGGCACGTTTGGGATGATTTGTTCTTCATTGAGATAGTAGCGAATCATCTTGGGGACGTAGGCGTAGATGAGCTTGTCGTCGGCGACGCCGGTGCCTGGTGCATTAGCGATCGCAACTCGCCCCTGGCGGAACACTTCCATAAGTCCAGGTACCCCGAGCATGGAATCTGCGCGAAATTCTGTCGGGTCTAAAAAGTCGTCGTCAATGCGCCGGTAAATCACATCTACCTGGCAGAGCCCCCGAGTGGTGCGCATTTTCACATATCCATCGTCTACCACGAGGTCACGACCTTCGACCAGGGTGATGCCCATCTGCTGCGCTAGGAAGGAATGCTCGAAGTAGGCTGAATTAAATGCGCCGGGTGTGAGCAACACCACGACAGGGCTGCTAACGTGATCGGGCGCCAGCTCCAAAAGGGTTTCGAGCAGCTGGCCAGGGTAGTCATCGACTGCTTTGATGTCTAGTTCGTCAAACAGCTTGGGAAAAGAGCTTTTCATGACGGTGCGGTTCTCGAGCACGTAGGATACGCCGGACGGGCAGCGCAGATTGTCTTCGAGCACGTACCAGGCCCCTTGGCGATCGCGAACCAAATCTGTGCCTGTGATGTGGCACCATATGCCTTTTGGTGGCTTCAGGCCCCTGCAGGGCGGCAGAAAGCCAGAGGCCGATTCGATGGTTGCCTGGGGAATTATGCCATCGGCAATGATCTTTTGCTCATTGTAGATATCGTCTAAAAAGTGATTTAGCGCAGCTGTTCTTTGCTTGAGTCCTTTCTCTAGGGTTTGCCAGTCTTTTCCCGAGATTATTCTGGGGACCACATCAAAAGGGAAAACGCGCTCTGTGCCTCGGTTATCGCCGTAGACGTTGAAGGTTACTCCCAGTTTGAAGAGGGTATTTTGAGCTGCCTGCTGACGGCGAACTAGAGTGTCTATAGACAGGGATTCTATGCGTTCTATGAGTAGAGCAGCTGCTGAGCGCGGCACCCCTTTAGCCGTAAATAGCTCATCGTAAAAGTCACCAGGGTCATAGGTTTGAAAGGTCATGGCTACACCGCGAATTAACGTAAGAGGCGTCACACCCGAACACTTCCTACGAATAACGCGTTTGGAGCCGCAGAATTGTATGCAACCAAACTACCTAAGTTTCTAACATGTGGTAAAGCATGCTCGGAGCGTTGACCTTCAAGTCAAGAATGGAGAAAGGGTCAGCCAAGCTTGTCTGTATAAAATCTCTTTTGTCAGTCTTTTATGGCGGTATGTTTTGGGAGAAAGCTGTTATGGGAAGGTTGGTAAAAATGTTTAAATTCTCTAAATACGCAGCTTCCCTTTAAGAACTGTAACAGCTCGGCCGCTAATTTGAACGCGATTCTCTGGCTGGCAGCTGATGCGCAGAATGCCCCCCCTGGCTGAAATTTGTTTGGCCACCATGGAAGACTTCCCGAGTTTCTCCTGCCAGTAGGGGGCAAGGGAAGCATGGGCCGAACCGGTCACTGGGTCTTCATCAACGCCGACAGCCGGGGCAAAATAGCGACTGACGAAGTCACACTCCCCACTATCGGCAGCAGCAGTGGCGATTACGCCCTGTACCGGTAGCTTTTGCATTTCTGAAAAGTCTGGCTGCAGCGAGCCTATAGCCGATTCTGACTGAAGCTCGACGAGATAGTTGGTGTCATTTTTGCTGACGGCGCGGATATTGCTGTGGCAGCAAAGAGCCTTTACCAGCTGGGGCATGATGTACTGATTAGCAGTGACTGGCTGACTGGGAAAGTCCATTGCTATCCAGTCGCCGTCTTGCTTGGCGCTGAGCCAGCCGCTCTTGGTGGAGAACTTGGCTGTAGCGTCGGCGCTGAGATAGCCTTCTTGCCAGAGGACGTGGGCACTGGCCAAGGTTGCATGGCCGCATAGATCGACCTCTGCTGCGGGGGTAAACCAGCGCAGATGATAGCCGCCTTCTATAGGGACTAAGAAGGCAGTTTCAGAGAGGTTCATTTCCTGTGCGATCGCCTGCATCAGATTCTCTTCTAAGGGGGTATCTGTGACGCATACTGCTGCCGGATTTCCCTGGAAGGGTCGATTGCTGAAGGCATCTACCTGGATAAGCGTGAGTTCCATGATCTATTTGTAAGCGTTGTTTTGAGCGATTTTTTGTGGGCTGTCTGACTGCGCCGGTTGGCTGCGGTTCAGCGGTGGTGATTGTCGAGCCAGACACGGACGTCTTGCTGGGATGTAAAGACGTGACGACGGCGCGTTTCAGGATCGTACACTATCCATTGGCAGTCTCCATTGGGGGTAAGCTTTTGACGCACAGAGAGCGCGTCTTTGCCGGTCAGGTAGTCTACAAGTGCTCTGGCTATGTGAGATGCGATCGCCGCAATGGTTTTTCGCCTATTGGTTTTTCGCCTATTGATTTCTCGCCTTTGAATAATTTGTCGAAATTCAGCTTCTAAACTGTTGGATGAGCGCTTGGACGAGCAATTATTCGAGTGGTGCTCTGAGTGCTCAGGTGTAAAGTTTGACTGCATGGCAGCTAGCTCCTGTCGCGAGACTGCTCTTACTATGGCTGCTCACTTAGGTGTATCAGAAGGTACACTTTGATGGAAATTAGCTAGTACAGTGCTGAAAAGTAAACTGTACTAGCTAATGTTTTAGAAACTGTATCAGCTGGTTTTTCGGGCTATCAATTACTCTAGAGTTCGCTGATAGAGTTCGCTGATAGAGGTCGCTGATCAATTGAAAAGCCATTCGAGCCAGTGGAGAGGTTGCTGGCAAGTGAATTGAGCAGCTGGTTGACAGGGCTTGTTTTTATTTCGATTTGTGTTTGTAAGACTATGTCGATCAAGATTCCGTTAGACCGTCAGGCGAAGCAGCCTATCTATTTGCAAATACGCGATCGCATTCATCACCTTATCCACACCGGTCACCTCCCGCCCAACAGTCAGCTGCCCTCCATTCGCGCCCTGGCTCAAACGGTGAATGTCAACAAGCTCACCGTAATAGAAGCCTACAGCGTGCTGGAAGCTGACGGCTTGGTCCGGGCCCGGCAGGGGGCTGGTTATTTTATTATTGAGCCAGGGCTGGTGCCAGTGGCACTGGAGAAACCGCCTGCGGTAGGGTGCGATCGCGCGCCCTTTAGCCCTGTGCAAGATGTCATTCTTCCCACCGGTAGCACAAACTCTTTTCCTGAAATTTACTACGCGGCGCTGCGCTCCCATGGTCAGCCTAATGTCGTGGATTTTAGCTTGGGCTTTCCCCAACCTGTGGACACTGAAAATCTCCAGCGCATTGCTCGGCGAGCCATGAAGGATGCCCACGTACTTTTTCAGCAGGGCGATCCTAAAGGCGATTTTGAACTAAGACTTCAGATCTCTCAGATTCTGATGCAGCAAGGGTTAGATGCTTCCCCGGAGAGTCTGATTGTAACCAGTGGCTCCATGCAGGCGCTGGCGCTGCTGACCAATCATTTTATTGAGCCGGGAGACTGGGTCGTGGTCGAAGCGCCAACCTACCACGGATTTTTGTCCATCCTGCAGCAGCGAAATGCCCAAGTTATCGGTATCCCCATGGCTGCTGATGGCATGAACCTAGAGCTGCTAGCACAGTATTTGGAGAGTCATCGCCCTAGGCTGATTTACACCATTAGCACCCTGCACAATCCAACCGGCATAACGACCACCACTGCCCATCGCAAACAGCTGCTCGCGCTTGCACAGCAGTATGACACTTTGGTTGTAGAAGATAATGCCTACGAGCCGCTGAGCTTCGCCCCGACGCCGCCACCTATCAAAGCCTTCGATACGACCGATCAGGTGATTTATGTGGGTACGTTTTCCAAGACGCTCATGCCGGGCCTAAGGGTAGGCTATATGGCCGTTACTGGAGAAGATAATGGGGCACTAACAAAGCGTAAGCTACTACACGACTTTCATATTTCCAATGCTTCTCAAGCGATTGTGAAAGAGTATTTGGCCTCGGGCCACTATCGCCGCCGTCTCAAAAAGATTCGTGCCCTTCATCAAGTGCGTCGCGATACCCTGCTGCAATTACTCACCCACTATCTGCCGCCCTCCGTGACCTGGACTGTCCCAGAAGGGGGAACTTTCTTGTGGTTGCAGCTGCCTGATAACTATTCTGTAGCAGAGATTAGCGCAGCGGCCGCTGGCCAGGGTGTGTTGTTGGGTTCTGGCGCTGCCTTCTTCCCGACTCAGCAGGGGTATCCCGCGCTGCGTCTCAATTTTTCACTTTCGCCTGAAGCGACTGAGCAAGGTATCCGCATCCTGGGTAGCCTTCTGAGATAGGCTCACTGTGCTAACTACAGCTCCAAAATCTCCTCGGCTTTTTCCAAGATGGCATCTGGGTCAAAGGGTTTGGTCATGTAGATATCTGCGCCTGCTTCGTAGCCTTTTTTCTGGTCGGCTTCCTGCCCTTTCGCCGTCAGGAGCACAATAAAGGTTTCAGACAGTGACAAAACGTTTTTGGTCTCATGGCAGACCTGATAGCCGTTGAGCTTGGGCATCATCACATCTAAGAAAACTAAATCTGGTTTTTCGGCTTGGATAATGTCGAGGGCCTCCTGCCCGTTGCTGGCCGTTAGCAAATCGACGCCTTCATCTTCTAGGTCTTCTAGGGTTTGTTCTAGCAGGGCACGTATATGTAGCTCGTCGTCAGCGATGAGAATTGATTTGGTCATGATGTTGATAGGAATGTGATGAGATATTTGATGAGATATGGAGCTAGATGGATGTCTAATCGATACCCGACCACTGTTGATAGCTTGGTCTAGCTCTCGACTTCAGCAATAGCTGCTTCAGCCTGTTCGTTGCCCTCCATTAGAATGACGGAGATATTTTCTAGCCCCTTTTCGAAGCGAAGCGTCTTAACGATATTGTGCTCTTCAGACAGCGTCGCATCGACGATCATCATGTCGGGCTTAATTGAGCGGGCCTTGTCGAGGCCTTCTTTGCCTGTGTTGGCTTCAGCGACGACATAGCCCTTAGACAGCAGGACTTCTGTTAGAACTTTGCTCGTCGATTCATCCCGGTTGACCACAAGCACTTTGCAGCGGGCCGTCTTATGGGTGAGCAGCGACTCTACGCTGCTCAGCAGCTCATCAACGTCGATAGGTTTTGTCAGATATCGGTCAACCCCAAGGCGAAATCCACGCTCTATATCTTCTACGATAGAGAGGATGATGGTTGGAATATTGGTGGTTTCTGGGTTTGTTTTGAGCACGGCGGTGAGGTCAAATCCATCCAATCGAGGCATCATGACGTCGGTGATGATGAGATCTGGTAAGGCCTGCTTGATGCTCTCTAGAGCGGCGACACCGTCTTTGGCTTCGCTGACTAGGTAGCCCTCTGTTTCTAGCTCCTGCCTAAGCAACCTACGAATGTTGTTGTCATCGTCTACGACTAAAACAGTGTTGAGTTCGCCTGCTTTATTCTCCGTGTTTTGTCTGACGTCTGCTTTAATCTGTCTGACGATGTCTTCCATGGTTGGATTTTTGGGCTTGAGAGGTTTTTCGGCTTCTTCTGATGAGGGCAGTGCAACAGAAAAAGTGCTGCCTACACCAAGCTGACTCTCAACCCAAATGCGTCCGCCATGGTGCTCTATGATTTGTTTGCAAATAGGCAGTCCTAGCCCAGTACCTTGAGGCTTGTCGGTCATGATTTCACCGACCTGTTTGAACTTTTCAAAGACTTTGGGCTGGTCTTCTTCGGAGATGCCGATACCGGTATCGATAATGTTGATTCTGAGTTCGTCTTCAGTTTGCTTAACTTCGCAGGTGACGCTGCCTTCTTCCGTGAACTTTATGGCGTTGGAAATGAGGTTGATGGCGACTTGAACCAGTCGGTCTTGGTCTGCAACGATGGTGGGTAAGTCAGGGGCAATGTCTGATTTTAGGGCGACGGGGCTGTTCGAGAAGAGAGCTGAGGTGGCTGCGATCGCCTGTTCAATAATGGCCTCCGGATTCACCTCTGACATGCGCCACTCGATCTTCCCAGCTTCAATTTTGGCAATGTCTAGAACGTCATTAATGAGAGACGTGAGGCGCTCTCCTTCAGAAATAATGATCGCCAAATTCTCTTTGACTTGGCGTGCGGCGCGGACTGTCTTTTTCTCTTCACTCTTAACAGCCGGTAGGACCACTTTTTCAAGCTTTTTCTGAATAATTTTGGCGAATCCTAATATTGAGGTGAGTGGTGTTCTCAGCTCATGAGAGACTGTAGAAATAAAGTCGGTTTTCATCCGATCAACTTCTTTTTCGGCAGTAATATCTCGGAAGAGAACGACGCATCCTAAAGGCTCGCCTGTGTCTAGCTCAAGTATGGTGCTAATCAGGGCCTGACCAATGGCGCCTTGTGCCAAGGAAACTTCTCGGCTGAAGGTGAGGTTAGGATTGGCCTGGCTCTGAGCGATCAGCTGATTGACGCTTTCGCTGAAGACCTGGCTGACAGGCTGCTGCATGATGTCTTCTTTCTGAAAGGAGAACATTTTTAGCAGGGGTGGATTGAAGCGGGTAATCTTACCGCTGGCATCCGTCACTAAGAGGCCATCACCTAGGCTGTTGATGATGGCGCCTAGCTCTTGTGTGCGCTGCTCTAGGTCGAACTGAGACTCTTCTAAATCTTGGGTGCGCAGCCCTACCCACTCAATCAGCTGATTGAAGCTGTTGGCTAGCATGCCGAGTTCATCTTTGCGTGAAACTGGTACCCTGAGGTCAAACTGGCCTTCTTGGGCGATGGTCTGCGCTGTTTGGGTGAGTCTTTTGATAGGGTCTGTGAGCTGCTTGGTGAGGAGGGTTGCGATCGCCCCAGAGAGAAGAGTCGTAATGGCCGTTCCTAGGGTGAAAATGTAGGCTAGCCGTCTCTGTGGTGCTAGGGAAAGGCTAGTATCTGAGTAAGAGACGAAGCCCAGTTTTCTCTCGGGGAGTTCTGAGCTGAAACTAATCGGCACGTAGGTCACCAAATGCTTCTTTGCGTGGATATCGGCTGCAGAAGCAGCTGATTCTAGCGGGTGGTGTTCTTCTTCTGCGTGTTCTCCTTCTGCGTGTTCTCCTTCTGCGTGTTCTCCTTCTGCGTGTTCTTCTGGATGTGTTTCTGTATGCTCAGCCGAGCTGCTATGAGCTTCTACAATATCTGTGCCGATGGTGTGGGATGCCGCAGCGGCTGCGAGACTGGGAAAGTGGTCTTCGACTGACTCTTTTAGATGCGTATCATTTGAACCTGCAAAGAGGGTATTGCTATCATCTACCAGATACCAGCCATCGCCTTCTCCTTCTAAGTTCTGAAAGAGCTGATTGAGATGACTCCCAGGAATTCTAGCTCGTATGATTGCCGTCACTTCGTCGGTCTGGCTATCTGTTACGGGTATGGCAAATTCTACTCTCAATTTGCCTGAGCTCTTAGAAACACCTGGCCCGTTCATGGTGGCTTTGCCCGTATTCAGCGCGGATTGGAAGTAAGCGCGATCGCCATAGTTTCCCTCGAATGGCTTTTGGCTGGTTTGCGCCTGATAGAGTGGATTACCCTCAGTATCAAACAGAATAATGCTGTCAAAGTACTGCAGCGTCCTAAAAAAGGTATCTAGCTTCTGCTGTGGCTGCTCGCTGCCCCGTAAAGATGTATCTATCAAAATTGGGCTTTTGGCAAGCGACTTCAGCTCGCGCAGGCGACTCACCAGAAAACCATCAATTTGGCCGCCCGCTAGCTTGGTTCTCAGCGTTTGATCGACTGTAATTTGACGAACGATAGCTTGACTAGCGAAGAAGTAGGCCAGACCTCCAATGAAAATGACAGGTGGCGCACTGAGTAAGATGGCCAGTACGGTTGCTCTGATATGCAGCGAATTTCGAAAAGAAGTCTTGTCTATCTGCTTCATAGGGCGATTGTTAACCTGTGAATCTATAGCCTGTGGTTGTGTCGTTGAAGTCATGTATAGTTGCCCGCAAAGTTTTGTCAGTTCTAGAATCGATTTTTGAATATGGAAGCTACTTAAAAGCGCTGTTGAACTTGGGCAGGTTCTAAGGTTGATAATCTAATGCTGGTAAATAGAGGACGGGAATAACCCCGGTGAAGCTGGTTGTGTCGATTGTGAAGAGAGCGTGGCTGATTTTAGGGCTATCGGAATTTTGACGATGAATTCTGTTCCTTGCTCGGGGCTAGAGTAAAAAGAGATCTCACCCCCGTGCTGTTCGACGACTATCTGATGGCTCACTGCTAGGCCAAGTCCGCTCCCTTCACCGACGTCTTTGGTTGTAAAAAATGGATCAAACAGCTTAGGTTGAATACTCTTTGGAATGCCTGGACCATTGTCTGCTACGCGAATGTAAGCAAAGGGGGCATGATACTCAGTTTTTAGCGTAATCGTAGGGGTTGCGACTTTAGATTGTTCTAACGCATCTAACGCATTGCTAAGCAGGCTAATGAATACCTGGTTCATTTGCTTGGCGTAGCATTCTACTTTGGGCAGCTCCCCGAAGCGCTTAATAAGGGCAATAGCGGCACCTCTTTTTTCAGGTCTGAACCGGTGCTGTAGCAGCAGTAGGGTGCTTTCTATCCCGTCGTGAATATTGACCTGCTTGACTGCTGCTTGATCGAGTTGAGCAAAATTTCTCAGTGAGAGAACAATCTTTTGTATCCGCTCAGTGCCTGAATTAATACTGTTCAGTAGTTTAGGTAGGTCATCTTGTAAGAAGGGCAGATCGATATCTTCTGCGATGTCCGTAATCTCTCCGCTAGGGTTTGGGTAGGTCTGTTCATAGGCTTCAATGAGTTCTAAAATGTCTGAAATGCCTTTGTTGAGATGATTGAGATTGCCGTGAATGAAAGTGACGGGGTTGTTTATTTCGTGGGCGATGCCTGCAACCATGCGCCCAAGGCTGGACATTTTTTCGGTATGTACGAGCTGGAACTGTATGTTTTTCAAGTGGTTTAGGGCTTGGGCAAGCTCCCTGGCTTTATCTTGAGCTAGCTGGGCATCTAGTCGACTTTGTTCGTAGAGTTCTGCTTGGTCTACAGCAATGATCAGGTGGTTGGTGACAGCCTGTAGCAGCTTGATTTCTTCCTTTTCCCAGCTTCGGGGCTGGCTGCTGCTACAGCACAGAATGCCGACCTGACCTGCGCGCGTTACCATTGGGAAAGCTAGCAATGCTTCGCAGCTGTAGCCCTGTAAGAATACGCGAAGGGGAGAAAGGTGCAGTTGGCTAGCGTCATCTATTTGCACAACTTCTTGCCTGTAGAGCTTTTCTGCAAAGTCGTGCCCAACTTCTTCAAGCTCGTAGATTCCGTTCATCGTCAGCAAAGACGGATTCTTGGATTCGCTGACAATTTCAAAGTGTTCTGTTGGTGGTCGTTGCTTGGTTAAGCTGATGGGCAAGTTGGTGTCGAGTGCAGGATGGTGCCAAATGAAAAAGCAGCGATCGCACTGCAGGGCTGTTTGAATTTTGTTGACAGCTGTCTGAATGGTTTCACTGAGATTCAAAGACGTTCTTACCTGGTTTGAGAGCTGGAGGATAAGCTCATTTTGTCGGCTTTCTTTAAGCTGGCGTTCGTGCATGAGAACGCTGATAACGCTGGCCGCGTAGGCACTCAGGGTGGTTAAAAGCTTAAGGTCTTCGGAGCGATAGGGTTCTGGCTGTATGCGGTAAAGTGCAATGACGCCAATAATCCGGTCTTTTAGCTTGAGCGGTACGCAAATTAAGTCGCTGCACTGTGGCCCGTCTGTTGCCAAATGCCTTTGGTCGGCAGCTACCTGACTCACAATTTCTCCGCGCCCTGACGCAGCGATCTTCCCGATGAGACCTTCGCCTAGCTGTAGTACCTGTGCGACGTTTGCATTCGGCAAGTTTTTGCTTGCTTTATCTGTTTTTTGTTTGTTTTCTAGACTCTGCGTAGTCCCTTGAGGCTGATTCTTTTCTACAGCATTTTCTATTGAGCTAAAAGTCGCAATTGTCTCCAATGTGCCGGTCGATTCGCGCAGAATCATCAGCATTCCACCACTAGATGGCAGGATATCTCGCGCCTCACCTAGCAGTAGATGGGAAACTGCTTCAATGTCTATGGTTTCTACAATTTGTTCCGATAGTCTGAAGAGCAGTGTGATTTCTTTATACTTGTTCAGGAGTTCTTGGGTAAGGGTTCGCTTTTCGATTTCGCGGTAGGCCATTTGGGAGAGGAGCCTAGCTGCGGTCTCTGCCTGTGCGCTGCCAACTACCCAGCCAATAACCTGATCTTCGAGTAGAACGGGTGATTTTTGGGGCGATTTTTGGACGCTATCGGATAGGGCGGCTAGTGCGTTGGCTTGGCCAATGAGCTCTTTCCCCTCGCTATCTTGCACGCAGAGGTTTTCATCTATTGCCCGAATCACATCTGTGACCAGGGCAAGATCTCTGCGAAGCACCAGTTTTTTTAAGCTTTTTGGTAGCATGGGGCCCGGAAAACTGTCCGCTGATAGTGTGCCCTGCTCTACCAGTGAGCCGTATCACGCTTTAGAATTCAGAAGAAGTACGGATTACGCCCTGTAAAATAAAAACTTCCTTTTGCTGGTTTGCAGATGATATTGCTGGGGGTGTTTGGGGTGGGGGTGGTGGCTGGCTTTGTCGATGCGATCGCTGGTGGGGGTGGCTTGATTATGCTGCCGGGTTTGATGTTTAGCGGGTTGCCAGTGAGTAGTGCGATCGCCACAAACAAGCTCTGCGGTACCTTCGGTGCGCTCACTAGCACCCTGAAGTTTGCCCAGGCCAAGCAAGTAGATTGGTCGGTTTGTATGGTGATGGGCCTACCTGTTTTGCTAGGGGCCTATCTAGGGAGTCGCAGTATTGGGCTATTGCCTACGGCCTGGGCGGAGCCGACTGTCATCGTGCTCATGGTGCTGATTACATTGTTTGTGGTGTTTCGGCCAGACTTTGGCTCGGCTGCTCGGCAAAACTCTGCGGATGCATTCTCAGCAAGATTCTCTGGGCGCGATCGCATTCTCTTGAGCGTGTTAGCTGCGATCACCATTGGCTTTCACGACGGTTTCTTCGGCCCAGGTACAGGCGTTTTTCTGGTTTTCTCTTTGCTTTCTATTTGGCCCTTAGATTTTCTCCTCGCAACCGGTACAACCAAACTGTTGAACTTCATGGCTAATATCACTGCGCTAATCACCTTTGCCATGGGCGGCAGCATTGTTTATTCAACCGGTATATTCGGAGCTATGGGCGTGATCTTGGGTTCATTTCTAGGTGCTAGCTTTGCAGCCAAAGGCGGCGTCAAAATTATTCGACCCATCTTTATACTGGTCACTAGCGCTCTCGTTCTGAAACTACTGCTCAGTTAGCTCAGGCGCAACTGAAATTTTGGCTGCTATAGATCTGTTGAGTTTAGATAAAAGAGCTGTTTCACATCACTGAAAAAGTAGAACAGTTTTTATCTTCCTCAGGCTCTGTTTGAGTCCTGATTCAACAACTATTAACCAACAGAATTTGCCCAATCTTTGGCCCAATCGAGAATCTCGTGAACTCGCTCTATCGATGCGGCCTCAGAGTAAAGTCTGAGAACGGGTTCTGTACCGCTAAAGCGGATCAGTAGCCAGCTACTATCGGCTAGGTTGAGCTTGTAGCCATCTATCGTAATGCAGCTGTCTACCTTTTGCCCTGCAACGCTCTCTGGCCTGTCGGACTGCAGCGCGTCTAGTAATTTTGCTCGTACGTCCATGTTGGCCAATGGCAAATCGATGCGGTCGTAGGTCGCGGTAAAGCCAGCCTGCTCTCGCAGCGCAGCATTCAATTCACCAAAGTCTTTGCCGCTCTGTACAACAGCCTCTAATAAATAGAGTGCCGATAGCAGGGCATCGCGCTCAGGAATATGGTGACCGTAGCCAATGCCGCCTGATTCTTCACCCCCGATCAGCACTTCAGCATCTAGCATGCGGTCGGCAATGTATTTGTAGCCAATGGGCGTTTCGTATACGGGCAGACCATACAGCTTTGCTAGGGCTGGAAAGAGATTCGAACCGCTGAGCGTCTTGACGACTTCGCCAGTCATTCCCCGACGCTTCGTCAGGTGCTCCATCAGGATAGGAATGAGTACCTGAGAGCTGAGAAAATTGGCGTTGCCGTCCATGCCAGCAATGCGATCGCAGTCTCCATCAAAGATCAGTCCCACGGTCAGCCCCTGCTGGGCATTTTCTTGCTGCTCTTCAATCGCCTTAAACAGTTTGGGAATATACTTTGGCAGAGGTTCAGGCGCTCCCCCTTCAAACAGAGGATCCGCGCTGCTATTGATTTCATTGATAGGCCGCTCCAGCAGTTGCTCGAGACCGGTAGAAGCAGCCCCGTGCATCACCTCTGCAAACACCGTTAGCTTGCCATCATCTACGGCTTTGCGAATGGCATCAATATCCACCATGGACTGCAGCGCCTGGCAGTAGCTAAGCCACGGATTGAACGCTGTGATACTGCCTGCCGTATCGGCGACGGGGGCTTGCTCGCCAAGCTTGGCCTCTACCTTTTTGGTTACTTCTGGAGGTACGGAGCCCCCAAAAGCGCTTTTTATTTTCAGGCCGTTGTAGGCCGCCGGGTTATGACTGGCCGTGATTACGATGGCCCCAAGTGCCTTTTGGTCAAAGGCTGCCCAGCTAAAGGCTGGCGTCGGTGCGAAGCATTCAGATAGCTTTACCTGATATCCGGCTGCTGCGATCGCATCTGCTGCATACCGAGCAAAATCAGCCGATAAGAACCGCCTATCGTAGCCAACGATAACCGTCTTGCTGCCATTGCTGCCGTAGGTTTCTTCTAGCACCTGCGCTGCCAGCGCCGCGACCTTTCCCACTCGCTCAAAGGTAAAATCAGCAGCAATAATGCCACGCCATCCGTCCGTACCAAATTTGATTGCTTTACCGACAAAGGTGGAAGGAGAAACAGAAGCCATGATCAAATCGCAATAGATATAAGGTGAAAAGAAGCGCTAGTACATATATCGGTGAGCGATAGTCTGCCCCACCCACAGCAGTTTACCGAGAGAAGTCCTCAAAAGGCCAGTCCTCTAGATATTGATGTGATAAAGCCCAGAATTTATTGATGCACGGCCACTGTAAAGCCAGCTGCTTAACGTTTGCTGACCTATTCCCAATCCCTGTGATACCCTTGATAGGCAAATTGCTGCACCAGCCGACTTGAGTCAGCGCAGCAACGCTACGGGATGTGGCGCAGTTTGGTAGCGCACTTCGTTCGGGACGAAGGGGCCGTGGGTTCGAATCCCGCCATCCCGATTTAACTGAAACCCTCATAAAATTTGCGATTTTCTTCGAAGGTGTATTGGTCGATGCTTTCTGTGTCCTGAACCTGACAAATTTCCCATCTTCTTTATCGCAATTGTTTTGACTTTAACTGTTTGTCAATCCACGATGGAGCAAATCAATCACGCTTTCAACAACTTCAGTGACAACGCCAACATATAAGCGTGTTCGTTAGAGACTACGGCAGGCAATCATCAAGAGATATGTCTTATGCTTAATGTTCTGTTGCTTTGTTGCTACAGCAAGAAACTGACTTATGATGGCCAGTGAGCGCAGCCCCAATGGCCATCATCATGCTTCCGGGATTGTGCGGGTTGCTTTGGGTCTCTCTACATGCTTCTTCGCTTTTTCCGTTCCGTTTCCAAGGACTGCGCTTTACAGGCCTTTCTTTCAAAGAGTCGCATCTGTGAAAGTTTTGCGTTTAAGATGTGTGCACTCTGCCTGATGCAGGCTTTATTTGGGACGTCGGCTGCGCAGGCGTCACCGGCAGCGCTGATTGGTGAGTTAGAAGCGCGGACTGTTGAAAACCCCAGTCAGGGCATTGCCTTCACTCAAGTCGAGAGCATCATTAATACTCGGATGACGAAGGCCCTTGACCAGGAAGATTCAGTTGGCTGGGACCTAAATGATGTGCCCTTGATCGGTGGCCTTTTAGACGATGAGGGAAATATCGACTTCGGCCGAAATTTTCCGCTTTCAGTCGATTTTTATGACATTGAGGGGGGAATGAGCTTTTCGCTGGGGCGTGAGTTCTCGGTAGATTGAGCGCTTGATTATACCGCTAGGACCGTTCCAGTCTTGAAAGCGCCGGTTAGATCGGTGCCCACGGTCAGAGCGCCATTGAGATCTGCGCAGAGTAGGTTGGCGCGTACAAGAGAGGCCCCGGTAAAGTTGACCTCCTGCAAGTTAGCTTCTTCTAGGTTTGCTTCTGTCAGGGTTGCACCTTGCAGATCGGCCCGAGAAAGATCAGCACCTTTTAAGTTGGTGCCGCTGAGGTTGGCACCCCGCAGATCGGCCCCTCTGATGTCTGCACCGATTAAGTTGCACTGCATGAGGTTCGCACCGCTCAGAAATGCGCCGGTCAGGCTAACGCCGGTGAGATTTGCTCCCATTAGGTTGGCACCGCGTAGGTTGGCACCGCGCAGATCAGCGCCTGTCAGGTTGCACTGCATGAGATTCGCGCCCCATAGGTTGGCGCGTAGGTCGGTTCCCGCTAAGTTTGCACCGACTAGGTTGCTCCCTTCGAGGTGAGCCCGGTTAAGATTGGCCCGGCTAAAATCACACCCGGATAAAATGGCACCGGCAAACTGTATGCCAGATAGGTCGGCGCCAGCAAGCTCTACGCCATCTAAGTGGACGCCCGATAGCTGCTTCAGCTTGCCTTGCCTGATGTCTTCTAAGTTGGGTTCTGTCGTCATGCTGAATAAAAGGGAATGGCCTAGGTTTGCAAGTGAAGTGGCAGGTAAATCTTTAGGATTTGGCCCGGGCTTATCACTTTGGAGCTATGGCCCGGGCTTATGATTTGGTTTCAGAGAGCGAAAAAGCAGGCCAAGATTCAGCAACGTCTGGATTGATGATGCCTGTGCTGAGCGTCATCTTGAGGGGAATGGTCGGCAGGCTCAGGCCCTGCTGCAAACCGGTTACCAAAAAGCTTAATACTTCTAGCAGCTTGGGGTCCCAGCGATCGCCTGCCTGGGCTTTGCAGTCGGCAAATGCATCGCTGACGTGCTGCCACTCGTTTTCGGGGGTGGGTGCAGGGCCCTGAGTATCTACATAACGACGGCGGGCAACTTCATGCTGAAATGTGGCCACCAGTCCCAAAATTCTCGATTCTACGGGGATATTGTCTCCCTTCATTCCCGCAGGTTTGCCTTCTCCATTCCACCATTCGTGCTGGTGAGCAATGATTTCTGCGATCGCCCTTAACCGGGGCAGTACCCGCAGCGTCTGCGCGCCAGGATTCAGCGGGCAGCTATCTCCCTCACTCTCTTTTGTGGTGCTATCTAGCTCAGCTGGTGCAATGCGGTGTAGCAGGCTAGCGAGTCTTAGCCGCTGCATCTGCCAGACGGGCAGATCTAAGAACTGTCCTATCATTTCGGCTAGGGATGCGACCTCCGCTGCCGCCAGTGGATTGGTGGGATCAGCGAGATCGGCTAGCTGGGCCATGCGCAGATAGGCCTGTAGTTCGTTAGAGACCAGGTTTTGGCTGAGGGCATCGGCAAACTTAAAGGTCTCTGTTTCACTGATGGGGCGATCGCCTCCCTTCAGATACTTCACGACCCGCATGACAACGTTGCCGACTTCTCCTGTTTTAGTCGCCGCTTCACTGTCTATTTTGGCCAGCCGCTTTTCTAGGTCTGCCCGGATATCAGCATCGTACTGGCCAATGTGCTCAGCTGCGATCGCAATTGTCCTACCCACCAGCGCCGGGTCAAATGTCCAGAACCCGTAGAACTTACGCTCGAGATCATTTTCTGGCTGACCCTGGGGACCGTACTCTTCGGGCGTTAGCTCCTGGCAGAGCACCATTGCGCTGTAAGTAGACCCCATAATCATCAGGTGCCATTCTTCTGCCACCGGATCATCGTCTCTAAGATCTATCAGTGAAACATTTTCTTTAGACCCGGTTGGATGCTCTCGAAAGCCCGCCCCCGGCGCAGCCATAATGACAATTCTATCGGCGGTATCTGCGAGGTCTCCGTAGCGGTCTGCCTCCTGCAAATACCACTTCCCCTGCTGAAAAGCTGTCACCATCAGCGGCGATGTCTTGGTCGCCAAAACCGCATCTTCCAAAGCGTGACACAGCGCGACTAGCGTATTTTTGTAATACACCCCAAAGTTGAGCGGTGTTCTACCCGCTGGGTCTTCTGCTTTAGGTTCCGTATCTTTAGACGCCGTATCCTTAGACGCCGTATCCCCAGACGCCTCACTGGTAGATAGTGCGGCATCATTGCGCTCGTCAACTAGCTTTTGGAGAATAGAACCCGGCAACATGCTGTTTTTATGACCTTGATTTTAGACTTGGGTTTACAAAAAAGGACGAAAGATAAACGGGGGAGAACTCTGCCGAAAAGAGCTTGTCAGAACAAGCATAAAACAACACTACTTATGCCTGATTTACTGTCGGCGCTAGCGCTGAGACTAGCGGCCTGTCAGTAGCTATTCCTAAGATGATACCTCAGCGAGGGGCCTGCTTGGTGGCTTAACTGGCGCGCTTAAAGCCTCTGAGAGGTCTGATCTGCCCAGGCGCTCTTCTAAAATCGCCATGACGGCTCGGCCAAAATCGTCGGGGCGATCGCGCATTGCCTGCAAGCAAACATCGCCAAAGAAATTCCCTAGCTTGCCAGGATTCCACAAAAGCTTGAGCGCAATCCACGGCAAATAAATCGCCAGCGGGTTGTAGCCCCGCTCAAGAATGTTGTTTTCAAACGCATACTCTTCTAAATGGGTATGAGGCTGTAATCCGATAAAGAAAATGGCAGGTTCTACTTTGTCTGCCCCAAAGATATTCTCTAGCTCTCGGTGGTAGGCGATAGTCTGCCGAATAGTCTCATCGCGTTCGTCGATCACATTAAATGAATAGTTCACCGATACGTAGTCATTAAAGCCTGCGGCCTTTAGATCGCGGCAGTTTTGCAGCACGGTTTTCAGGTTGTAGCCCATGCGCATCTTGCGTACCAACTCTTGGGAGCCGCTGGTGATGCCAATTTCAAAATAGTTCATCCCGGTTGCCACCATCAGCTCACATAGCCGCGGGGTAAGGTTATCGGCGCGGATGTAGGCAGCCCAGTTGATATCTGTCATGCCAGAGGCCTGAATTTTCTCTAGCAGCTCTATCGCATCGTCGATGTAGCGCTTAGCCGGAATAAACTGGGCATCTGTAAACCAAAACTTGCGAATGCCCCGGTCGTATAGCTGCCGCATCTCCTTGACGACTTCGTCGGCTGGATTAATGCGTACCTGTTTACCTTCTACGACGGTGTAAACGCAGTAGCAGCAGTTGTGCGGGCATCCTCGCTTCGTCTGTACGCCGATGTAAAAATCCTGCTCCTGTAGGTAGTACTGAAACTCGGGCCACATTTTTTCAATGTAGTCGTAGTCGCAGGCTGACTTTTCGATTGGGGCGGGCCACTCGTGGATTAGCCGTTCCCTAGGCTGCTCACCAACGACGTAACAGCGTTCCTGGGAGAAATCCTCCCCCCGCAGCAGCTTTTCTAGCAGGGTTTCCCCCTCACCTACTGAGACAATAGCGCCTGCCGGTAGCATCTGCGGCATCTGCTCATAGAACACGCTCACCGCGCCGCCGCCTACGACCACCTGAGCGTCGGGGGTGTGCTTCTTCGCTCTCTTGAGCCCTCTTTTGATCAGTTTTTCGTTGCGGCGCAGTTCAGCGAGGTAGGTGGCCGTCATCCTGGCACCGCCCAAAGCGCCTCGCAACCGGATCAGAGGATTGGGCGCGTAGGCAAATTCAAATGCATTTTGCAGCGGGTTGCCGCCCCTACCGCCTACTGGTGCATAGATCTGAATGTCGCGCCAGGAGAAAACCAGCAGCGTTGGCTGAAAACTGTCAATGCGTTCATCTAGGGCGGCGAAGAAGTCTAAGGGGGGAACCGTACCCATATCAAAAATTTGCTGCTCGGCCTGTGGAAACAGCTTGTGTACGTGATCGGCTAGGTATACGACCCCAATCGGAAAAATAGGATTACAGGGAAGACGAACGTAGAGAATACGCTGCTGGTCTATCCTTATTGTCTGAGCATCGTTCATAGCGTGGTGAGGTGGAGTGACTGCGCGATGGGTCAGTCGTTAAGACTTGAACTGAGCTGAGGGGGTAGTTTGCGCTCTCAGCTTTTTTACATATCTTTACGATAGCATTCCCTTCTCAGTCAGGGGCCCATCCGAGAAGTTTTAATCGATTGAACAGATTTTGAGCTGTGCCCACCGGCGCGATCGCATTTAGGCAGATCCCAGGGCGACTCTTTGAGCGACTCTTTTAGGCAGCTCTGTGGCTAAATACTTGAGCTAAATACTTGGGCAGCCGAGATGAGCTAGGCAAGCGCTTTAGCGATTACCCAAAGATCATCACAGATAATCGCTAGATAGGGTCGCTAAAACGAAGATATGTTAAGGATTATGGCGTTATGTGGCGAATGCTTTACCTGTTTTGACCTGATTGACCACTATTGACAGATGTAAATGACGCGTCTATGTAGCTAGATTGAGATTGTCAGAAAGCTGGAACTGTCGATCCCCACCGATGAATTGTTTGCATAGGCAGCGCATATTTAAACGCTTTAGAATGTATTGGAGCGCTGTGGTGTGTGCCTGTGTTCTGCGCTAAAAACCCTGATTTGTCTTGATCCCAACATGTAAGAATAGCTTGGTAGTCGTTTTTACAGTCGCTGAAATTTGCAGGTGTTAGCCTCGCTTAGTGTGAAGTTTTAAGTGTGAAATCTTGCCGACAGTTTCTCCTCGTCCTAACCCATGGCTCAAATTTTAGATCCCTTACCCTCTGACGACCCTGCTGTCCTGCTCTGCTGCTACGTCAATGTCACGAGTAAAATCCAGGTCGCCCGCATTACCAATGTGAAGGACTGGTACTTTGAGCGCGTGGTATTTCCAGGGCAGCGGTTGCTTTTTGAGTCTGTACCCTCTGCCAACCTAGAAATTCACACTGGCATGATGGCCAGCGCAATCTTGTCGGATACGATTCCCTGCGAGCGTCTGACGATTGGTCTAGATGGTGAGCCCGGTGAATACGGTGGCTCTGCTAATGGCGATAAGCCTGCCGATGGGCCAGCTCAAGATAGCCAGTCTGCACTTTCGTCTGTCTCTTCGTAGGGCGATTGGCGTGCTGGTGTTTTGTTGATTTTGCGATCGCAGCCATCCGATTTGAAGGAAGGAAGTCCGCCCTAAAAGTGATATGCCTTTAAGTGAGGTCTATCACAGGGAACCTATGGATCTTCCTTCCTTTATTTGGTTGTGGCGTATTGCTGCTTGGTCTATGGGGCTGTCTCTGACGGCCTACGGACTGCTGGCCCTGAGCGGGAGTCGGCTCTTTTACCTGCGGCAGCGTGATCGCTCTAGGGCAGCTTGGTTGCGACCGCTGCACTTTGCTATTGGCGGCATCATGGTGGGGCTGGTGCTGCTTTTGCTGGCTATCGGCGTCATTGGCACGCTGGGTGAATACGGCCAGTTGGGCCATTCTGTTCATTTACCTGCTGGCATCGTTGTCGTGGGGCTGACGGTGCTGTCGGCGTGGAGCGCCACTCGCATTAGCCCGCAGCGCCCTTGGGCCCGCAAGGTTCACCTGACAATCAATGGCATATTGTTTTTCGCTTTTGCGGCGGTGACGGCTACGGGCTGGAGCGTCGTTCAAAAGTACCTGTAGGCTATGGCTCTACCCGGCTAGAGGGCTCGCTTGTGTCGCTATACAATAGCAGTAGCCAAGGTAATCTACAGAGACAGATTCTCTTTACCTAATTTCAGCCACTCTTCTTTCAATTTATCTGCTATGCCAACTCCAGCTGTGTCTGCCGCTGATAGCTTTAGAATTTCGCCCTTGATCCAGCTGACGCTGATGTCTTTTTATGTGGCGCTGATTATTCCTTTGCCGTTTTTAGCAGAGATGACCCATGCCCCTGTCCCGCCTACTGCGCTTTGGGTTGGGGCGCTTATCGGTGCGGCGGCGCTCTATGGTGCTCTGAGTGAGCGAGTACTCGTGGATAACGACGGCATATCGGTGACCTACCCAGGGTGGGTTAGGGCCTTTGGTCGTCGCGGCTGGTCCCTAAAATGGGTCGATATCACAGCGCTCAAGCCCCGCTCTACTGGGCAGGGCGGCATTGTGTACTATTTTCTAAATCAGTCTCAGGACCGGGCGTATCTGCTGCCTATGAGGGTGGTTGGCTTTGCCAGGCTGGTTGACTATGTGAAAGCGAAAACAGATATTGACATGCGCGATGTTAAGCCGCTTGCCCAGCCCTGGATGTACATAATTTTGCTGGGGCTGACTGCCATGCTGCTGCTGGTCGATATTTGGACGATTTCAACGGTGAGTAGTCTGTCATAGCTGTTGCAATGGGTTTGTCGATGAGAGTTGACAAGCTCCGTTTATCGATGCTTTTTCTGAACGCTTAGCCAAAGGTGCGATCGCTCGTGACAGTTTCAACGGCAGCTTTAACGTTTGAGCAGGTGACGATGCGGGCCACTACCGGCATAGTAGAACTCCTAAAAGATCTTACTTTTTCAGTTGAGCGGGGCGAATTTGTTGCTTTGGTCGGCCCTTCGGGGTCGGGAAAAACCAGTCTGCTGCGCCTGATGAACCGACTAGCGGAGTACAGTAGCGGTCAGATTTGGGTCGGTGAGCAAGCGATTCGACAGTTTCCAGTGGTTGACTTGCGGCGAAAAGTGGCGCTGGTCAATCAGGAAAGCCGCCTGCTCGGGATGACAGTGGAGGAAACGCTGGGCTACCCGCTGCGATTACGCAATTGTCCGACCGCTGAGATTGCTAAGCAGGTCGTCCGTTGGGCGGACAGGCTAAAGATACCCGACGAGTGGATGCCTCGTACGACGGTGCACCTTTCTTTGGGGCAGCGGCAGCGAGTTGCGATCGCCCGCGCGCTGATTGGCAGTCCTGATATTTTGCTTTTAGATGAGCCGACCTCTGCGCAGGATGTGGGCTACAGCGAATTTTTGCTGGGCTGCCTAGCCGAACTAGCGGCTAAGCAGCAGCTAACAATCGTGATGGCAAACCATCAAATTGAGCTGCTCTCCCATCATGTGACTCGATTGCTTCACCTCAAGGACGGACGGCTAATCAACGAAGCCCCGGCCCATGCAGTGAATTGGGAAGACCTGCGTCAGCAGCTGGTGATGGCTGAGTCGCAAGCCCAGGCAGAATGGGCGGATTAGCCCAGAGTAGTTTGGCGGCTCAGCGTACGTAGTGTTTTGGGCTGGCGGCTAGAGAGATTTTTCTGACTGGCGTTAGGCGGGTTTACTGTGTGCGATCGCCACTGGCTCTAGGGACGAGGCCGTTGCCGCACTGTCACAAATCCGATACCCCACATTTCTAACGGTTTGAATCAGTGCGGGATGCCTTGGGTCCACCTCAATTTTTTTACGCAGAGATAGAACATGGGTATCTACCGTGCGGGGATTGTCGATAGCATCTGGCCAGGCTCGCCTCAGCAGGTCGATTCGGCTAAGCGGCTCTCCTTCTGCCTGAGCCAGCACATACAAAAGGCTAAACTCCTGCGGTGTCAGGTCGATAAAGTCACCTTTGTAGCGCACTCGGCGCTGTACCAAGTCGATGTGCAAATCGCCATAGTCAATCGCCAGCGGCGTTGTCACATGGCGGCTACGCCGGGTAAGCGACTCTATCCTGGCCAAGAATTCCTGCATGCCAAAAGGCTTCTTCAAGTAGTCATCTGCGCCCGCGTTCAATCCAGTGACCACATCTGTCTCATTGGTTCTAGCAGACAGCATAAGAATAAGTGGATGTCCCTGATTCCGTAGCCAGTGGCATAGCTGAATACCCTGCCCGCCATGAAACTCTGCCTCCAAGACAACTAGATTAGGCTGCTGCACTTGGAAGTTATCTCTCGCAGAGACCATATCGGCGCACTGCTGGACTCTGTAGCCTGACTGCTGTAAATTCCAACTCAATAAAGAGCGCAGATTTAAATTGCTCTCTACGACCTGAACACTGGCCTGGGCATTAGTCTGAGGATTAGTCTGAACCTGGCGAGAGGCGTTGGCGCTCACAGAATATTTAGCACATTAAATGCTACTTGCTACAAATCTTATGTTCAGCAGCGTAACAGAGCTTTATGGGGAGTTCTGTAATCGAAGTTACGAGAACCTAGCCGCTGTGCAGGCCCGCCCTATTGCCACATATGAAACCAATTGTGAAACCAAATTCTTACTTAGGTTATAAAAGTGAGAAGTCTAGTGCTTTTGCTGAGTTTGTCTGATTAGACCTGATAAAATAGAACTATAGCCCCAAGCAGTTAAACAGAGTTTTTCTCGCCGTTCCGCTAGAAAAATCTTTTGTGGTATGTACCTGTTGTTTCAGTTCTGGTAGTGCTTTCAGCTCTATTTTTCGTTTGTTTTTAGGTGTGTTTCAACAGCGACCGTGTTGATAGATCGTCCCCGACAAGTACATGCTGATAGGTGGCTTGTTGACCACAGCCTTCCCAATCTTCAGCCAGGAAAATTGAAATTGTTGTTTGCCCCAACAACTTTCAGGTAGCGCATCCAAGGCAGCAGGCTCTGGAAGCGGCAACAAGTGTTCTTAAACGAACTCAAATGAGTCAAGTGTGTAACTGAGTGAGGCCAACAGACAGATGCTCCAGGACGCCAGAGTTATCCGTTTCTACCAGCGGATTACTGACACCCTCGTAGACTATTGGAATAAGGGATATCGCTCCGATGAGCTAAGGCTCTATCTAGAAGGCTATTTAACTTCCCTACGCCATTCCGGCGCGATTGAGTCTTACCTGATTAACAAGCTAGAGCAGGAAGCCCTGCGATTTCTCTACGATACTTCCAACTTTGTTATGGCACAGCCTCAGGCTGAACCTGACTACTATTAATCCTGACCACTAACAGCGACAACGATGACTAACCCGGTTATTTTGAAGTGACCTCAGCGTTACTTTCAGCCGCGACTTTGATGCGCTCACTTGAAAACGAATAGTGTGAAAAACTAGCTAGTACAGAAAAGTAGCCTGAACTTGGAAAGCGCGAATACCCTCATGAAACTGGGGTATTCGCGCTTTCTGACTTGCGCTTTTGCTTTGCACCTTCTGCTTTGCGCTGAGAAGCGAATGGCGAGTTCCTGCGCATGGCTTCATGTAGTCACAGAGGCCAAATCGCCCATCCAAATCGCTCAGCCAAATCGCTATGACGCTAGGGCCACTTCTACGGTCTCCTGCAGATTGCCTTCCTGATATAGCTTGATCATAATGTCCGAGCCGCCGATGAATTCACCGTTGATATACACCTGCGGAATAGTTGGCCAGTTGGAGTATTCTTTGATGCCCTGACGAATGTCCGGATTGGCTAGTACGTCTAGGGTTTCGTAGGGTGCACCAAGCGTGTTGAGAATCTGCACCACGTTATTGGAAAATCCACACTGTGGCATGAGTTTGGTGCCCTTCATAAACACCATGATCTTATTCTGCTCGATTAGGCTGTCGATTTTAGCTTTGGTTTCTGGAGACATCACTATCCTAAAAATTAAATCTTTACGGGCTTTCTAGACCGGCCCAGCAAATTCTTGAACCGACCAGACAAAAAAGCCTTTTGTTAAGAGTCTACCTGCAATTAGGCTGATTGGTGAGACTACGCCTGTGTCCATCCTTCATGGCTGCCCATTGGCGACGGTCTTTGCCTCTGCCCGCTTACCTTCCCCCTTGCCTATGGGCAAGCGCGATGCACTAGCCGCAGGTGAGCACCACTAGCTAGCGGTGGCTACTTCTCCTGGCGTGCTGGTTTCGAGCGAGAGGGCATGAATGGCTTCGGACGACATGGCAGAGTTGACCGCTTTATAGACCAGCTGGTGACGCTTTACTAGGCTGAGCCCTTCAAACGCAGCGGATACTATCGCAACTTGATAGTGGTCTCCCCCACCTGTGAGGTCTTGCACTGCAACTTCTGCATCGGGTAAGCCTTCTTGAATCATGGCTTTTACTTGGTCAGGACTGATCACGCGTGCCTCCTACTTTTTTGGGCTTTGCTCATCCTATTATGCCGTACTGACTCTGCCACAAGGGGGGCCACATCAAGACTGCCGGTGCCGCGATGATCTGTGCTGTCATCAGTCATTAGCTGCTACGGTATGGCCTACCGGCTAGGCGCGTCGTAGGGAATGCCGACAAAGCCGAGCTCGTAAAGTTGTTGGTAGGCCTGCTGACCTAAGGCGCGGGTGGGCTGTTGACTGCCGACGACTTCTACTAGAAGGGGCACTGCCAAGTCGGGGCGGCTCTGGGCGCGGTACACGACAGCTAGCTGGTAGCTGGCCTGGTCGCGGACCTGGGCTGATTCTAAAGCGAGCGCTCGCAGGTCGCTGGTGACCCGGCTATCGACGCCGACAAAGACGCCAGAAAGATTTTGGTAGTAGGTAGAAACATCGTTGAGGGCTTTGCGCGCTTCAACCAGCTTGGAGGCAGCTAGCGTGTAATCTTCTGATGCGATCGCACTTTCTGCCTCGCCCATGAGCGCTTGGCCAGCGGCAATTCCGATGGGGCTCGTCGCTTGTTCAACAGCGCGGGTCGCAGCGGGTGCCTGGGACTCGGTGAGCGTATCCGTTTGTGCCTGAGCGAGGAGGGGCAGCGAAGTAGTGCCTGCGATCGCACTGGCTACCGCTACAGCTGCTGCCTTGGGAGACACTCCAGAGATCAAGGCTTTGACGATGGAAACCATAGTGTGAAAAACAGCTGTGTGAAAAACAGCCAACAGTAAGTGATTTAACTTAGATTAGGGCATGGTGTTCCGTATTGTCGCCCTTTTATGTGACTCTTGGCCAAGTGGATATCTGCTTGGGGTGAGATGATCCCGAAAAGGAAGAATGACTATTCCCATAGGCCAATCTGCGTCTGCCTTCGGCCAATCTAGTGCTCACATATCGGTCTAGACAGGAGCATCTCAAATGTCTGGTTTGAAATGTCTGGTTTGAAATGTCTGGTTTGAAATGTCTGGTTTGAAATGTCTAAGTTGAAACCTAAACCCTGCGATCGCTGTCAACAGCCCGTCAAAATTCGCTACCGAGTCCAGTACGACGCTTCTCAAACCTGGGCGCTGATTTGTCCTACGTGCTGGCACCAAGTGCGGCCCGACAATCCCCACTACCGCTATGGTGGAACCTGGAAAGCACGGCGGCGCTAGGCAGAGAGGCCGCTGTTTCTGCTGCCTTTGCCCCTTCGGAAAAAGTGCATTAAACGTTCACCAAAGAAAGGCGGACATCTGCGAGCCAATCTGACAGCAATAGTGGTCTTTAGGGCAAAATTGGGTCAAAAGCAGTTGAAATAAACGCGCAAAACGATTCCCTGTCAGGAGGTGCCGTGCAGGCAGACCAAAACCCACCCAACGAAGGTACCAACAAGGGCGTCTTACCCGGAAAAGAGGGGATCATCCTGCAGCGAGGCGGCGAGGAGCTGCGCCTGCACAAGGTCAGAGATCGTCTGACGATTTGCATTGGCGATCTTTCGGTCTTGCAGACGCTCGCCGCGCAGTGGCAGCCCCAATCCACAAAAGAAATTACGCCACAGTCCGGGCCCTCCGGCAATCTGATAGTGTCCTGGCAGCTGAATGCACGTCAGCTAGAGCCCGCTCTAGCAGCGCTGCGAACAACCCCTGCGGTGGTTTATGCCAGCCACGTATATGCCCTGGATGTGAGCCCTGGTACCTATGTGTATCTGGCGGATCAGGTGACGGCACAGTTTTCTGGAGAGCTCGCGCCAGCTGAGGTTGAAGCGATCGCCTACGATCTCGGTCTGATTCGTACCCGCATGCTCGGTGGCGGTGAGGACAGCTACGGCCAGACCTACTGCTTTCGGGTGGGCCCAGCGGCTCGCCAAAATCCGCTCAAAATCGCTAACCAGCTAGTGCGCAATCCCCATGTGCTGATGGCTGAGCCCAACATTATTATGGCGATCGCACCGCTGTACCGACCGACCGACACGCGCTACCCCGAGCAGTGGCACCTCTACCACCGTGGCGGCAATAGCCTAGCGCCCAATTCCCACGTTTCAGCGGAAAAAGCTTGGGACATCACCCGGGGCAGCCGCTCTGTGACCATCGCTGTGACAGATGATGGCTTCGATCTTGCCCATCCCGATTTGCAGGGCCCCGGGAAAATCGTGGCGCCCCGGGACCTAAAGAACAAAGACAGTTTGCCGACGCCTGACCGCCAAGAAAATCACGGGACTGCTGTGGCGGGGGTGGCCCTCGCCGAAGAAACCGGTGAGGGCGTTGTTGGCATTGCGCCAGGCTGTAGCCTGATGCCCATTCAAACGACGGGCTACCTGGACGATGTCTCCATTGAGCAGCTGTTCGACTGGGCGATTGAGCAGGGCGCAGATGTCATTTCCTGCAGCTGGTCACCCGCAGCGATTTACTTTCCCCTATCGATTAGAATTAGCCGCGCTATCAACCGCGCTGCGACCAAAGGCCGCAACGGCAAGGGCTGTGTGGTGGTGTTTTCAGCGGGTAATGCCAACCGCCCAATCGATGGCAAGGTGGAAGAATCTGGCTGGCCTCGCAATTTGCTGCGGGGCCTAACGCAATGGCTGAGCGGTTTTGCAGTTCATCCCGATGTCATTACGGTATCTGCCTGCACCAGCCTGAACCGCAAGGCGGCCTACAGCAACTGGGGCCGCCATATTTCAGTCGCTGCGCCCAGTAACAATGCGCCCCCTTCCATGGCGCTTTCGGAGGGCACTTTTGATACTGGCCCACCGATCAAAGCGGCCTTACCTGGGCGGGTGGTGCTAACCAGCGATCGCCTTGGTGCCCAGGGCTACAGCCAGTCCGACTATGCCTATTTTGGCGGGACTTCTAGTGCCTGTCCGCTGGTCGCAGGGATTGCGGGGCTCATGCTTTCTGCCAACCCGGATCTCACTGCCCGCGAGGTGAAGAGCATTCTGCAGAACACCGCCGACAAAATCACAGACAAAACGCCTGACCCGCAGCTTGGCAAAAGTCACGGCACCTACAGCCAGAAAGGTCATTCGCTGTGGTTTGGCCATGGCAAAGTCAATGCTTACAGCGCGGTGAAAGCGGCTAAAGACGTCGCAGGGGGTGATCGCACGCTGCATCAGACCCTATATGTCTACAACCGTACCGCCTTTCCCATTCCTGATAATGACCCCAGGGGTATTTTTAGCCCCATCACAGTAGCTCAGCGCGGCAACTTGCAAGACATCAAGGTTTACCTCCAGGCCGAGCACGACTTTCTGAGCGATTTATCTTTTACTTTGGTCAGTCCGCAAGGGCAGAGAATATTGCTGCAGGGGCGCACCTTAGGTCGCCAAACTCGGCTGCAAAGAACCTACTCTCTGGTGAGCACGCCCGCGCTGCGTCGCCTGCTAGGTACTGAGGTGAAAGGTCGCTGGCAGCTCCAGGTGATCGATTATGTGCCTGCTAGCGTAGGTCGACTGAAGCGGTGGGAGCTGACGCTAGGTATTTAATGAAGCGCTGTCTTTAGCGGGCTGCCAGCTGGAGCAGGCTAGTCTGTAAGTCTGCAGTGAGCTGTTTCGACTGGGTTTTACAGGTGCCTGATTTGTACTTTGCAACGGAGATTGGCGGGCCGATGTTGACCTTTACTGACCCGCGCCACTTGGGGCACAGCTCACTGTATTGCAGCGCAATCGGCACGATCTTCACGTTTAAATTGGGACGGCTGCGCTCTGCCCGCATCGCAATACGGGCTAGGCCGGGCTTAAGGGGATGAATGCCGTCGGGATAGATGTTGCCTTCTGGGTAAATGACGAGCATTTCTTCTTCCTGGAGTAGCTGCACGCCATGGCGAAGTGACTTAACTGAGGGTCGGCGCACGTGAACGGGAAATCCGCCCAATCGCCTGATAAACCAGCCTTGTATGCCTAAGCACTCATCTGCAGTGACCATGAAGCGCAGGTAGCGACCTGCCCGCTTACCCAGCAGCCCAACCAGTAGGGGATCCCATCTGGATTGATGGGTTGGGGCTAGTACAACTGGGCCATTTTGGGGAATGTTTTCTTCTCCAATGATTTCTATACTGCCGAAGTAGGCAGGGAGGACCATTTTCTCGCCGAGTCCGTACATCAGGGGAGCCAGCCAGGGTGAAAGGTGCGATCGCACAGCCGGACAGCGATGATCGGCAGGAAATGCCATGTCGGCAGGAGAATTTATCAGCATATGGAGGGTAAAGGCACCAGGTAAAGATCGGCGACAGCGGGCTGCAGATAGCAATAAGCTCTAAAAGGAGCCCCAAAAGAAAAGTTTTAAGCAGAAAATCCTGCGCTTAAGAACCGTCCGCTTAGCTAAGTTAGTCAAGTGGATCAAACATAAGGGGCTAGACCCCTTTATTTGGCTGCGAAACTGACAGTTCTGAGGCTGGTCTGCTGGTTTGCTAAGGAGGCGGTGAGAATGCAAAACCCATTTGAGCCAGCACTAAGCTGACTATATGTTAAATCAACTACATAAAGTAAGTAATTGCACTCAGCGAAATTGCGGAATATTTTTTGTTTTACTGCGTACATATACTCACTGCGCCTAGCAGTGAGTGTGCCCTTGAAATATGCATCTGAATATTCCCGACATGATTGAGGAGAAAGGCTTACCGGCGCTGTTTGAACCAGGTCTGTAGCTGCTGCCTGCAGGGACTCTCCAAGATACCCCCTATGACCGATAGCTTATGGTTAGAGCAGGGGCTGTCTGGCAGGTTTAGCACGGACCGAACGGCCCCGGCCTTGAGGTCATCAGCACCGTACACCAGTAGACCCAAGCGAGACTGCACAATAGCGCCAGCGCACATCATGCAGGGCTCTAAGGTGACGTACAGCACGCAGTCGTTTAGGTGCCAGTTTCCCCGCTGCTTACCAGCGGCGCGCAGGGCCAGTATCTCCGCGTGGGCGGTGGGGTCGCCGTCGCGCTCTTTGCGATTTGCCGCCTGTGCAATCAGCTGATTGTCTGGGCCGACGACGATTGCGCCTACCGGGACATCTCCTGCGTCACCGGCTGACTGTGCCAGTGCGATCGCTTCCATCATCCACTGCCGGTGACGCAGATAAATCTCACTGTCGATAGGCGGGGGCGGAAAAGCGAGTGGCTGTGTCTCGTCAATCGTCATGACTTTTTACTCGCGATTGCTTTACAGATATCCATTTGATTTCAGTCGGTCGGTATTTGTATCAGGTGCCATACTTAATAGAGCATTTTGAATAGGTCATCTTGCCCGCTTTCGATAGCCACCTCCTGATATATGGTCACTACCGTCAATTTCCTCAGTCAATTAAATCCAGCCCAGCGTCAGGCTGTAGAGCACTTCTGTGGTCCCTTGCTGGTGGTTGCAGGTGCTGGCTCCGGGAAAACACGCGCGTTGACCTACCGCATTGCTAACCTCATTCTCAACCATGGCGTAGATCCTGAGAATATCTTGGCGGTGACGTTTACCAACAAAGCCGCCAGCGAGATGAAAGAGCGAATTGAAAAACTTTTCGCTGAGCAAGAGTCACTGGCGCGCCACAGTAAGCCTCTGCACATGCTGCCTGAGTATGAACAGGTACAGCTTCGCTCCTACGTATACAAGACATTTATTAAGGGCCTTTGGGTAGGCACTTTCCACGCGCTGTGTGCGCGCATTCTCCGCTTTGATGTGGAAAAGTATCAGAGCCCGGATGGTCAGCGCTGGACGCGTAGTTTTTCTATTTTTGACGAATCGGATGCGCAGAGCCTTGTCAAAGGGATTGTGGTCGGTCAGATGAACCTCGATGACCGCAAATTCAACCCGCGCTCTGTGCGCTTTGCGATTAGCAATGCCAAGAACCAAGGGTTTACGCCGGACGAGTACGAGCAGGAAAATCCTCACTTCAAAGGGCGGACGATTGCTGAGGTTTACCGCTACTACCAGAAGGGCCTATCTGCCAACAACGCGCTCGACTTCGACGATTTGATTCGGATGCCTGTGCAGCTTTTTCGGCAAAATCCTCAGGTTCTGGACTATTGGCACCGGCGATTTCGCCATATCTTGGTCGATGAATACCAAGATACTAATCGCACCCAATACGATCTAATTCAGCTGCTCTCTACAAATGGCAAAGGTAAGTCTTTCGAGGACTGGCGCGATCGCTCTGTTTTTGTAGTGGGCGATGCCGATCAGAGTATCTATTCCTTCAGGGCTGCTGACTTCACTATTCTCATGGGGTTTCAAGAGGAGTTTGGCGATGGCCTCTCCGATGATGAAACCGATACCCTCGTCAAGCTGGAGGAAAACTACCGCTCTACCGCCAATATTTTGGATGTGGCCAATCATCTGATTGAAAACAACACTGAGCGCATCGATAAAGTGCTGAAGGCCACCCGCGGTGAAGGCGATTCCATCATGTGCCATCGCGCTGACAATGAAGCGATGGAAGCTGAGTACATAGTCGGCCAAATCCGCGCACTAGAGCTGAAGAATCCCGAGCTCAACTGGCGCGACTTTGCCATCCTCTACCGGACGAATGCGCAATCACGGGCCATGGAAGAAGTGCTCACGCGCTTTAGCATTCCGTATCGGGTTGTGGGTGGCCTCAGGTTTTACGACCGCCGCGAAATTAAAGACCTGCTGGCCTACATGCGGCTAGCGGTGAACCCGGCAGATAGTGTCAGCCTTAGGCGCATTATCAATACGCCTCGGCGCGGCATTGGCAAAACAACCCTCGATAACCTGGATAAAGCCGCCAATGAGCTGGGGGTACCCCTGTGGGATATCGTTAAAGATGAAACCTCAGTCAAGACCTTGGCAGGCAGAGCCGGAAAGAAGGTCAGCAGCTTTGCCAAGATGGTCAGCGGCTGGCAGGCACGGGCCGAGACGGTGTCACCCACTGAGCTGGTGCAAGATGTTTTGGAGCAAACGGGCTACATCGAGTCGCTGAAGGCGAAGGGTACCGATGAAGACGAAGCTCGCATTGAGAACATTCAGGAGCTTTACAACGCGGTCGTCCAGTTCGAAGAAGAAAATGAAGATGCGACGCTGCTGACATTTTTGGCGAATGCTTCGCTGAATACCGATAAGGACGACAGCACAGAAGGCAATGAGGTGACGCTCATGACGCTCCATGCCTCCAAGGGGCTAGAGTTCCCTGTGGTCTTTTTGGTTGGGCTAGAGCAGGGGCTGTTTCCTAGCTTCCGTTCTCTGGAAGATGCCGCTGCCATCGAAGAAGAGCGCCGACTGTGCTATGTGGGGATTACCCGGGCCCAAGACCGGCTGTTTTTGTCCCATGCCCGGGAGCGCCGCACCTATGGCCACATGCGAGAAATCTCTACTCCTTCTATTTTCTTGAGCGAACTGCCCAGAGACTATATTTTGACGACGGTGCCCAGTGCGCTGCCTGAACGCTGGGCAACGACGAACCGCGAAGCCAAGCTCAAAAACCCCCAGCCCAACCTCAATAAGCCCAATACCCACGAAAATGATTGGTCAGTTGGGGATCCGGTATCGCACAAGGCCTTTGGTTCTGGTAAAGTGACACATATTTTTGGTGCAGGCAACAAAATTTGCTTGGCGATCCACTTTCCTGGTATCGGTAAGAAAATTATCGACCCGCGTACGACAACGCTTGACCGCCCAGACTAGAAACTGGCCACAGCGAGTGAGATTTGTTGATGGGTCGTCGGGCATAGCAAACCGCTGTGCTAATGTACTGTCTTTGCCATCTACTGCTTTTGAGGCGCTAGAGGTAGCGTTTCTAGAGAATGAAGAAGATAAGTACCGTATTTGATTTATTGAAACGCATACAGCACAATCCCAGCCGATATTTGGGCTATCCTTCTGTCCACAGCCTATTTATATTTTTGAACGGCTATCGGTTTGCCCGGCAGGATATGGGGGTAGAGCTGACGGAGCAGGAGGCGATGTTTTACTCGCGGTTCCAGCCGTGGCTGCAAGAGAAGCTCGGTGTCAATGTCGCGACCTCTTGGCCTAAGCTGGTGATGCTTTCCTGCAAGGATGAGCAGGCCGGGTTTAAGACATTTTTTGTGCTGCTGGCGGAGTTTCGGCACTGGTGTCGGTCCGAAAGTGCCCTGTCTTCCCGGTCCGCTGTTGTCCACCGTCTGCGAGATGTGCTGGAGACTGACCGGCTATCGATGATGGATTAGGCGGGCTGCTTGCTGTTGGTGCTGGAATGGGTGCTAGCTTTGCTACTACTCACTTGGTTAACGGCTAGCTTGGTCACCGGCCTAGTCAAAAAGGTCGTCGGGTTCGTAGAGGTATTCGAACCAATTGCCAAAGGGGTCTCGGCCATAGAATGAGGCGGTGCCGTCTCGGTGGTCGTGGATTTTGCCTACTTTTACACCGTCGGCCTTGAGCTTTTCGTAGGCGGTGTCGATATCTGCGCGATCGCTAAACACAAATCCAAAGTGCGGCCCGGCCTGATCGTAGTCGGGGCTCATCAGGGCAAGGCCATCGTTGCCGGCTTTGAGATAGGCCCAGTCACTGTCTTTCCAAACGAGCTTCATGCCCAGACCCTGATAGAATTCGGCGGCTTGAGCGACATCTTCTACACAGACGGCCACATGGCCTAGGCGCTTCATTTTCATAGGTGGAGGTTCCTCTGATGTCGATAGGTTTGCTGCGGCAAAGGCTGTTCTTCCGCCGCCTTCATTTTAAAGCAGTCAGGATTGATATGTCCCCAGGCAGCTTCAATCGAAGCCTGACGATGCTATTTGCTAAAACAAATTCTGCAGCTACCATTGAATACATAGGGAATATGTAAGATTTAGGCCGCTTGTTGGCTGAGCCTGATGATATTCCAAAACCTCGACCTCCGAATACTGAACATCCATGGAAACTGCTTTTGACCCTGACAAACGGAAACTGCTGTCTATTGTTTCCCACGGTTCTATTTTCTTGAGCCAGTTGGTACTGTCTGCGGGTATTCCGTTTGCGATTTTGTTTCTCTCAGATGACCCGGTCGTCAAAGAAAATGCCAAAGAGGCATTGAATTTTCACTTTAATATGTGGCTCTACAGCATTTTGCTGATTATTCCAGCTGCTTTGATTATCGGCCTGCCCCTAGTTGCACTATTGGGATTGGTGCAGATCGTCATGCCAATTTTTGCGATTCTTAGCAGCGTGACCGCACCGGATATCGCCTATCGCTATCCGTTTATCTTCCGTCCGTTGTAAGGCGTCTAATTATCTTCCGTCCGTTGTAAGGGCGTCTAACTGTAAGACTGTCTACAGCTCTAAAACATGGCTGGAATCGTCAGACCTTTTAGCGGTCTGGCGATTTCTTTTTGGCTGAGCCCTTTGGCCTGGATCAGTACGCCGAAGCCCCCAAGTCCCATGGGGCTAATGAGCTGCTGCAAAATTTCACGGCGTTGCATAATGGCTCGGATGGTTTGGGTGGTAGCTGGCTGCTCAGCAGCATGCTGAAAGGCGGGTTGTGAGAGCGCGGATAGGCGATCGCCCAATCCCAGCGCCATCAAAAACAGCGCCTGCTGTGTAAAGCCAATAGTTTCTAATCCGACGGCATGTCCTTGGTTTTCTAGGGCTGTGAAATCTACATGGGCAGTAATGTCCTGCTCTCCAATATGGATAAACGGATCGTTGTGGTGGCTGTGTCGGTAGTAGCACTGCAGCGTGCCTGCTTTGCGAGCTGGGCTGTAGTATCGCTGTGCGGTGTAGCCGTAGTCGATGGTGAGTAAGTAGCCGCGCTCGATCTTTTGGGCAACTTGCTCGAGCCAGTCGAGGGCCGCTAGGTTCACTTCCGTGCGATAGCCTTCTGGATAGCCGGTCCGTAAGTCTATGTGGACTTTGTCAAAGTAGGTCGCTAGCTCAGGGGTCGATAGTGCGCCAAGCTGTGGTGCTATGCGCTGTTCTGCGGCGACAACCCACATTTCCTGTAGCTGCTGATCGTGTTGCTCTACCCAGTGGACCGGCAAGGCGTCTACCAGCTCATTTGAAAAGATGCAGCCTGTGAGCGCGTGGTTTGGTAGGGCTGCTATTGTTGTCCAGCTGAGGGATACGCCCTGGTCTGCCCAAGTGCTAAGCCGGGCCTGCTGCTCAGCTCTGAGCTGAGCGGACTTTTCGATGATGGTGTAGCTGAGCCCGGTGAAGCAGTCTGGATGATGGGTGTGCAGGTAGGCGATCACATCTGCTGCGATCAGGCCCTGCCCTGCGCCTATCTCAACGATATTGAAGGGCTGGGGGCGGCCTAATGCCTTCCACATATCTACAAACTGCGCTGCAATTAGCTCGCCAAAGTCGCGGCCCATGTGCGGTGACGTGACAAAGTCGCCTTGGGCACCGAGGGTGCGATCGCGCGTGGAGTAATAGCCAAACTGAGGGTGATACAGCGCCATCTCCATGTATTCAGCAAAGGTGATGCGCTGCTGGTCACTAGAGAGAATGTGCTGAATAATTCCCTGTTCTGCAGTTTTTGAAATATTCAATCGCTCCACCACGGCTAGCCCTCCCTCACTAGGCCTTTACTAGGATAGAGCTTTACCCTAGGACTTGGTCCATAGCGACTCTGCTGAAAAAGCGACTTATCACATACGGTGGGCCGCTGTATAAATCGCTTTTTCAGAGCGACCTAGCTTAGTTCGGGCAATTCAAAAAGTGGGCAGGCGCTATTGATTGTCAACTTAGTTTTAGGCTTTATCTCTACGCGTCATCCAAAGCTGCGATGCCGGGCAGTGTTTTGCCTTCGAGCAGCTCTAGGCTAGCGCCGCCACCGGTGGAAATGTGGCTCATCTTGCTAGCAAGGCCCACTTTCTCAACCGCTGCTACGGAGTCGCCGCCACCGATAATGGTGATGCAGCCTGTGTCGGTAAGGCCTGCCAGGGTGGTTGCGATCGCTTCAGTTCCTTTGGCAAATGCCTCCATCTCAAATACGCCCATCGGCCCGTTCCAAATGACGCTCTTACAGTCAGCTAAAGCCGCTTGGAACGTCTTGACAGAATCAGGGCCAATATCGAGACCCATCCAGCCATCAGGAATGCTCTCTACGCTGGCAATTTGCGTATTGGCATCGGCTGCAAACTGGTCTGCAAGAACCACATCGGTCGGCAGCAAGAATTCGACGCCTTTTTCCTTAGCTTTTGCTTCTAGCTTGGTTGCCAGATCGAGCTTGTCTTCTTCTACTAGGGAGTTGCCGACGCTCATGCCCCGCGCCTTGTAAAAGGTGAAGATCATGCCGCCACCGATGAAGAGCTTATCAACCTTGTCGAGGAGAGTTTCGATAACGCCAATTTTTGAAGAAACTTTGGAGCCGCCAACGATCGCAGCTAGCGGACGCTGAGGATTGTCTACGGTCGACTGTAGGTACTTCAGCTCCTTTTCGATGAGGGAACCGGCGACCGCTGGGCTCAAGAATTCAGTGACACCCGCTGTAGAAGCATGGGCACGGTGGGCAGTTCCGAAGGCATCATTGACGTATAGGTCTGCGTTGGCGGCTAGCTGCTTGGCAAATTCAGGATCGTTGTTGGTTTCGCCGTCATAAAATCGGACATTCTCTAGCAGGGCGACTTCGCCATTCCCCATTCCTGAAATCTTGGCGGCGACCTCATCACCAATACAGTCGTCACACTTAATCACTTCCTGACCCAATTTTTCTGAGAGGCGCTTGGCAACCGGTGTCAGACGCATGCTGTCTACGACCTTGCCCTTTGGTCGGCCAAAGTGGCTGGCCAGGATGACTTTTGCCCCTTTCTGAGTAAGGTCCTGAATGGTGGGGAGGGCTGCTCGAATGCGGGTGTCGTCAGTGATATTACCAGCGTCGTCTAGCGGTACGTTGAAGTCGGCTCTGACCAACACCCGTTTGCCAGAGACATCAGACATGGATAGATCGGCTAGCGCTTTCTTGGCCACGGAAATACTCTCCTAAAAAATATGTAACGTTTATGTGCACCAGACTCGAAAGGGGGACGAAGCTTGTCTAACCTAGATACTTCAAGTCCTCTTAACAAATCAGACAGCGACGGGTCCCGCAGCTGATGCATCAAGGCTGTGATAAACGTCTGTCAAGACTGTTTTATGCCATTACCTGCGGTAAGCAATAGTGCCTATGTGTCTATTAGTTTACAGAAGTCTGTGATCTCTTCTGAAACAAACCTGCCCAATGACCTGAAGGAACGCTGACGCATTTTTTCGTTTTTTCGTTCGCCTGCTTGACGACTGAACCGCTCTAGCGACTGCTCTAACGACTATGTACAAGACGCTTCTATTTTCGATTGACTCTAGTCCGGGTGCTAAGAAAGTGCTGCAGACCGTTCTAGACATGGCTCAGCTATGTGGATCGAAGGTGATTTTACTCTCCGTTGTCGAGACTGCTGAGCATAGCGATCCAGCCCATCCTGAGCAGACTTCGTCTGAAGCAGTGGCCTCTTTGCTCTCCCAGGCCAAGACGGTATTTGAGCAGCGCGGCTTCATGGCTGAAACGATTGAACGGGAAGGCAATCCGGCTTTTATTATTTGTGATGTGGCTGATGAGGTGTCTGCAGACCTAATTGTGATGGGCTGCCGGGGCACAGGCCTGATTGAAGAGGGCTGTGAAGAAAGTGTCAGTAATCGGGTGATTAATCTATCGCCTTGTCCTGTTTTGGTTGTGCCCTAGCCTATGGCCTCTCCCTCGATTCAGTGGTACCCAGGACATATTGCTAAAGCAGAGAAGGCTCTGCAAGAACAGCTTAAGCGTGTCGATGTGGTGTTGGAGGTGCGGGATGCGCGGATTCCACTTTCTACACTGCATCCCGATCTGGATAGGTGGCTAGGGGACAAAAAGCGGGTTCTCGTGATTAACCGGGTGGATATGATTTTGCCTGAGATGCGCGATCGCTGGCAGCAGTGGTTCAAACGTCAGGGCAAAACGGCCTACTACACCAATGCCAATCAGGGGAAGGGAGTCGGCCAGGTGGCTAAGGCGGCGCAGGCAGCGGGCGCCGCGATGAATCAGCGACGACTCGATAGGGGAATGCGATCGCGTCCTGTTCGCGCTGTTGTCGTCGGGTTTCCCAATGTCGGCAAGTCAGCCCTGATCAATCGTCTGCTGCGCCGTCGTATCGTAGAAAGTGCTCGCAAAGCAGGTGTCACCCGTCAGCTGCGCTGGGTGCGTATTTCTGATGAGCTAGAGCTGCTAGATGCGCCAGGCATTATTCCTGCTCACCTAACTGACCAAACGGCAGCGCTGAAGCTCGCTATTTGTGATGACATTGGCCAAGCTGCATACGACACTCAGCGGGTTGCAGCCGCTTTTGTGGACCTGATTAGGCAGTTAGATCGTGAAGATACAGTTAGTGAAGATATAGCGGGCGCGCCTAGTCGGTTGTCGATTTTGTGCGATCGCTACGGCGTAGACCCAGCCGATAACACCGGTGAAACGTACCTGGTAGAGCTTGCTGATCGTCTGTATCAGGGTGATAGAGAGCGCGCCGCCCGGAAACTGCTGACAGAATTTCGAAAGGGCATGCTGGGCAGTATGAGCTTAGAACTGCCGCCCAAAGATGCTTCTATATCCGGGAAGTAGGCCGACATTTGAGTAGGACTTTTGAGAAGCGTTTATGACTGCCGGTTCCGTGAAAAGTCGCCCCTTAAAAATTTCGATTATTGCAAGCGATCTTTCTAACAGCGGGGCCGGACGTTGGAAAGGGGCGGTGAGGCCTTTTTTGCTGTCGCAGGCGCTGCAGCAGCTTGGCCATCAGGTAGAGATTTTGGGGTTCGCTGATGATGGCGATGGCCTTCCTACAGAACCTGATTTGCCCATCAAAGTGTTCAAGCGAGAAACCTATCCTCGGTTTGCTGGGCCTGCGCGTCAGCTCATGGCCGCCATTGAAGGGGATATCGTGCTGGCCTACAAGCTCAAACCCAGTAGCTTCGGCCTGGCCCTGCTCTACAAGCTGCGTAAAAAGTGCCCGGTTATTTTAGATATTGACGACTGGGAGCTGAGCTGGCACGGCGGCGATAGCTGGCGCTATCCAGGGTCCTTCTGGCAGCTGTGCAAAGATGTGATCAAGCCAGATGGTGCGCTGCGCGAGCCCGACTATCCGATGTATCTGCAGTGGATAGAACGATTGACTCAGCGGGCAGATGCGATTACGCTGCATACCCAGTTTATGCAGGCTCGCTTTGGGGGGACCTATGTGCCCAATGGCAAGGATATGTCTTTGTTTGACCCGATTCGTTACGATGCTCAGAAGAGCCGCGACCGCTACAACCTTTCCAAATACAAGGTTCTGATGTTTCCCGGTGCGCCTCGCCCCTACAAAGGGGTAGAAGATGTCCTCCAAGCGCTCGATCAGCTAAACCAGCCGGATTTTCGCCTAGTCATTGTGGGCGGCAGCCCCTACGACCAGTATGACGACGACTTGATGCAGCACTGGGGTAGATGGATCATTAAGCTACCAAAAGCACCCTACCCTGAGATGCCGGGCATTGTGGCCGCTGCCCACGTCTTGATGGTGCCTCAGCGCGATACGCCAGCTGCCAAGGCGCAGTTTCCGCTCAAGCTGACTGACGGCATGGCGATGGCTAAGCCCATACTCGCAACGCGGGTTGGTGATATTCCAAAGATACTGGGCGATACCGGCTACCTGGTCGATCCCGAATCACCTGGGCAGATTGCTCAGCAGCTTTCGCTTATCTTTCAAAACTTGGAGGCTGCCAATCGACGGGGCGCGCAGGCCAGAGCGCGCTGCGCTGAGAAATATAGCATTGAGGCGATGTCGGCATGTTTGTCGCAAATTCTTACAAGGCTGAGCTCAAACCCTTAGCCTCCATTGTTAGGCCTTGTGATGTTTGCTGAATATTTTGACGCTAGATAGTCTCGATAAATGTAGATAGCAGGCATTGAATCATTTAATGCGAGTTTCCTCAGCAAAGTCATCAATCCTTCATGAAAGAAAGCGCTGTATGGATGATATCGGACGATTAGTGTCTCTAGCGGCTGCTATGTTCATCTGTGTCATAAGCTTATATTGCTAACAGGATAGTGGCTGCTGGTTGAGCTACGGAGTTTGCTCGCGTTTGTTCTCTTTAGTCTCTGTTCTGTGTACTTTGGTTTGAATAGATAATTTAGGCGGACAAGAAATCCTAGAGAGAACGGCGTTACGCCTCTATTAATTGCCGGTGTAGATCTCTCAATCCAAGTTCCTCAACTGCCTGCCTGTTGCTTCTTCAAGGGTTATGCGTTCTAGACAACTGCTGATAAGGTCGCTGCTTCAATATCCGGTGCTGGTTGTTCTTACCATCATTTTGGGGTTCTCTGGTGCGCTGTTCAACGGGGTCAGTACGGTTTTGCTGGTACCCATTCTGCTAGAGCTGTTGGGTCAGTCCACCACCTTTACCGATCAGCTGCCAGGTATCTTGCAGCAGTTCCTGGGCTTATTTGACAACGTTCCCGATGGCTATCGCCTGTTGGCACTCGCTAGCGCCGTAGTGGGGCTAATCGTGCTCAAGAATTTGGCCACCTACGCCGGTTCTTTGACTTCAAATACCTTGAACAGGCGGCTGGCGGCCAAGCTGCGTTTGGAAGGTTTACGCATTTTGCTAGATGTAGACCTTTCCTACTATTCCAAAACGAAGGTTGGCGATCTGATTAACCATCTCAATATTGAGGTGAGCCGCACAACGGTTGCGATCCGTACCTTGGCCAAGATTGCGATCGCAACGATCACTATTTTTGTTTTCGTGTGCTTACTGGTTTGGACCTCATGGGAACTAACCCTAATCGCCACGATTGCGCTTGGGCTCGTAGCGCTCATCAACCAGTCTGCTGTACGGCAAGCCAAGGTTTTTGGCGCTCAGCTCTCCAAGCTATCGCGCAGCTACTCGGCTCGTATCGTTGAGATCTTGTCGGGCATCCGTCTGGTGAAGGCCACTGCCAACGAGAACTTGGAATACAACACGATTAGCAAATTGATTTCAGATCGGGAAGTTGCTGAGTACAAGTCTCAACTATTGTTCGCAGGCATCGCGCCGATTAATGAAGTGTGCAGCATTATTGCGCTCATTAGCGTGGCAGCACTGGGCCGGATCGTGGTGGGTGATCGGCTAGAGACATTTTCGTCCATCTTGCTGACCTATCTTCTGGTCTTGTTTCGGATGCTGCCCTCGATTGGTCAGCTCAACTCTGCGCGGAGTCAGCTGGCCAATATGACGCCGAGCGTGGCTGTGGTCAGCGAGTTTCTCAACCGCAGCGATAAGCCTTTCATGGTCTCTGGTGACCAGCCATATACCCAGCTCAAAGATGGCATTCACTTCAATCAGCTGACGTTTTGCTATCCTGGCGGCGATAGAGACGTTCTTTCGGGTGTGGATCTCTACCTGAAAAAGGGAACGACGCTGGCGCTGGTGGGGGCTTCTGGTGCGGGTAAGTCAACGCTGGCAGACCTGCTGCCCCGGTTCTACGATCCCGATGGCGGTCGGATTGAGATTGATAGTGTGGACCTGAGAGCGCTCGATATCAGCAGCTTCCGGCAACGTTTAGGTATCGTCAGCCAAGATACGTTTTTATTCAATGCTTCTGTGAGGGACAACCTCATCTATGGTCGCCCCGATGCGACTGATGATGAAATTAAAGATGCCATCCACCGGGCCAATGCCTACGAGTTTGTAATGAATTTGCCGAATGGGCTAGAGACCATGATTGGCGATCGCGGTGTCTTGCTTTCGGGCGGTCAGCGTCAGCGCCTAGCGATCGCACGCGCCCTCCTGCAAGATCCTGATATTTTGATTTTGGATGAGGCCACCAGCGCCCTCGACACCATTTCAGAGCGACTGGTGCAGAAGGCGATTGATGAGCTAAGCCGCGATCGCACCACGCTAGTCATTGCCCACCGTCTTTCTACTGTCCAAAATGCCGACCAGATTGCCGTGCTCGATCAGGGCCGTGTAGTAGAAACTGGTACCCACTTTGAGCTTTTGAATAAGGACGGCTACTATGCCAAACTCTGTGCCATCCAGTTTTCAGAGAAAGCGAAAGACGACTTGTGTAGTCAAGATATCTCAGAGATTGAGCAAAGCATCTCCCACGCCTCCTATGAAATTCGCTCCCAGTTGAGCGGCGTCATTGGTATTCTGGGGCTGCTGACAGACGGTAATACTGTCCAAGACCTCAACGAGCGAGATGAATTGACCGTTTCGGCCTACGAATCTACGCTGACGCTACTCAAAGCAGTCGAAGATTTAGAGAAGTCCAACCGTGGACGATTTAAGTAGTTAGAGGGTGTTGCTTCATAACAAGGCAAGAAGTTCAAGGCAAAAAGTTCAGCAGTTAGTTAAACGTTATGAGTACCAGCATTGGTACTGCAGGTCAGTGGGAGAAGAGGTGATGCGGGGTGTCTATATCGTTGCGAACGACAAGGTGAAGGAAAATGCGATCGCGCTGATGAGTAGCCTGCGTCTGCACACTCCAAATATTCCGGTCTATCTCATCCCTTTTAACGAGGACCACCATGCCGTGTCAGAGCGCCTAGCCGAGCTGTACAGCGTCCAGCTATTTCCAGATTTGGATTTTCTAGAATCGCTGACCCAAAAAATTGGCGAAATATTCCCCCGTGACTTTTTGGCTTTGCCCAACAAAATGCGCAAGCTTGCAGCCTGGTTCGGCCCGCTAGATGAGTTTCTCTATATCGATACGGATATCCTTTTCTTTACGCCGGTGACCGACACGCTGAACTACCTTAATAGCGCTGACTTTATCTGGTGCGACTATCACTATAAGCGCGGTTTGGAAGATGTCTTTTCTGAGGTTGTGCCACAGCAGCAGATTTTCACTCATGAAGCGCTCAAGGATGTTTTCAATAGCGGCCTGTGGGGTTCTCGAAAGTCCGCCCTTTCCCTAGATCGCCTCTACGAGGTTCTAAAAGACTGCGCGGCGCATCGCGAATACTTTGATTTTTCTAACGGCACGACCGATCAGCCGATTATGAACTATCTGGTGCTCAGCTCTATCCCAAAGCGCCTCAATATTGCCAAAGCCAATGGGGCAGAGCCTGGCAGCTGGGGCGGGTCTACACATTTTGTAGAGCGTGAGCATATTTTATTTGATGGCGATCGCCCCTTGCGCTACTTGCATTGGGCAGGCACGCCCATGCGCCCTGGCGGCCCCTACCGCAGCCTATGGGAGCACTACCGATATCTCAACGACCCCGAAGGGAAAGCGCTGTATGAGGCGACCCCGAAGGCCAAGCGTTCGCAGATTCAGCAGCTCAAGAACCGGCTGAAATCCCTGCTTCACAAAAAAGCATAGGGATGGGTATTGACTGTGGCGTGTAGAAAATTTGCTTGACCGCTGCCACATTTCCATATCCTCTTTGTGCAGCAAGGCGCGGAAGGCCATGCTAGCCACTCAGTTCAGATTTGCCCGGTTAGGATACTGCTGCAGAAGGCTGAAAAGGCGACTGGGTTCAAAAGATCGTGGGTCAATTCGTGAGCCAGAGCGATCAACATCCCTATGGGTTGTAATTCGGCTATCGGGCACTGTGGTACGGGCCAGCAGCCAGGCGAGGGAGCGATACTGTGCGTCTGAGTATCCGCTGTGGGTGATGGCACCGTTGTTTTGCCCGTCTGGCGGAGTCTCTAGGGAAATATGGTAAGCAAAATTATTCACCGAGCTCGGAAATGCTGGGTTTGTAGAGACACTTTCCTCACCGGTCGGTGTCTGAAAGGCGGAGTTCCCAGCACCAAAGGCCCGCTGCTCAGGAGAAACCACGTACACCACTGTGCCATCTAGGGCGATAAGCGTGTGGTAGCTGACTTGATCTGCGTCGTTGGGGTGAGGCGTTTGAAAGGTATTTATAGCGCTAGAGGCAGAGCCCACCGTTTCGTGGAGAACCACGATGTACTCGTTATCCAGTGGATTCCCATTGGCATCTGCGTTTAGCCGTTCGCCATAGTTCGTGGGGTCAGCTAGGTAAATGACCTCTGCTGGCTGGTAGTCGAGGACTGACTTGGAAAAAGGCGCAGGTACCCCTGAAGGCGTGGCGGGCGGACTGGCTGGTGGCTGCTGAAAGCTAGTATTGTGGCCTGTGGCCTTGGCTGTGTCCGTTGGTGCGGGCCGGAAGCTACGCAGTCTGCTCTGGGCTGGGCTGCGCTTTTGGGCCAGGCTGCTTTTCTCTACAGTATGGCTGTTGGGTGCGGGCGTTGCTTGCCCGCGAGTATTTATTGCGGGCCCGGAGATAACAATTAGGGTGACTGTCAGAAAAAAGGCAACGATGCTTGTGGCCCAAACTAACCAGGAACGACGCATAGCAGAGTCACAGGGGCAGACTACATTTAATAGTTAAGTAATATTACTCCCATCCTAGCCTCCAGCCGGAGACTGATGCGGTGATTTTCAGCAACTTTTCCTAATTAAAAGCTAAATACTACTTCGATATCTTCCAAAGCTAAATGGGTATGGCGCTGCCGAATGCATGCATATGATGCAGTCGAGTTGAAGCCCAGTTGAACATAGCAGAGCTAAGCCTATTAAAGTTAAACGCAGCACAATAAAAGCGGTTTCACTACCAAGGTAATACCGGAGTTACTACCGATTCCCGCGCTGACGGGCGAGATACTGCCGGTAATATTGCCGGTATAGCAGCTCTAACCTCCCGCTGTAGGTTTCTATGGCCGATCTTTGGCGGCGGTAGAGACCCAGGAATAGATTGGCAAATAGCAGGGTTGCGATCGCTAAAAATAACCCTGTCGCCGTGGACACCAGCGCTGTCCCAATGCCTGCGGTTACGTTGCCTGCAGATTCTCCAGGTCCTTCCCCGATGCGCAGTGAGGAGAAAGACTTCATGAGCCCTAAGATAGTTCCTAGCAGACCGAGCAGGGGCGCCACCGCAATAATCGTTTCAAATACTGTGCTAAACCGCTTGAGCACAGGCATTTCTCCCTGCGCGGCACTCTCTAGAGCGAGGCGAAAGTCATCCGGTGTTCCCTGCTCCAGGGTGAGCGCAGCTAAAAAAATGCGGGCCATGGGAAACTGCGTCTGCTCTTTCAGTCGGGCGATCGCATCCTGAGGCTGCTTAGCGTATGTTGAGAGCACCTGCAAAATGAAGCGGTCTTGCTGCCGGTAGAGCTGCAGCCAAAAAAGCGATCGCTCAAAAACGAGGGTCGTCGCCACAATCGAAAACCCTAGCAGCGGCCACATAACCACGCCGCCTGATTGAAATAGCTCTAATAGCCCCACAACCTGTTGACCTCGCTGCAGCATCCCTACGAGTCAGTAGCGTAAGCCATCACGGTTTCTGTGAAAAGCGGCACTGCCCAGGATTCAGCTTAGAAAATACAGCCTCCCGGGATGCGCTATGCGTTGTATCCGGACACTATTTCCAGTAACTACATCCCAGGAAAGTGCTCAATCTCTGCGTAGCCGTTAAAAAGCAGTTCCTTACCCTTGACGTTTAGCTGATTGACTCTGAGAGAAACCCCATCCAAATCGAACCTTTCTAGGTCCACCATTTTGTTTAAGACGCCGATGAATGCTGGGATCATGGCCTCAGAGAGCCATTGGATATCTTCGGGAATATCCTCCGGGGCGAAAGTCGGCTCTGTGAAAACGACCCTTCTGCGACGCTCCACCGTCACTTTCGCGGTTAGGCTAACAGGTAAATCTTCACGGTTCGGTAGGTCTGTCTTTGCACTGATATGCACAGTTTGTTCGGGCAATAGCAATAGCCGGACATCTCTGAACGAAATCGGGTCGCCGCCAGATAGGCTGGTAGCTGCTTCAGAATCGACGTTTTGTAAATGCTTTTCAACTAAGTCTGCTGTGAAGGCTTTGTTAATGCCTTCCTCGGTCATCGTGACAGTTGCGATCGCGTGGGTCGCCTGCTTCAGCCGAATCTTGCCGCTGATTAGGCCTGACATATCCAATGAAACGGCATCCGTTTCAAATTCCATCGCTTCAGCTTCGAACATCTTTTTAATGACTAGGCCCTTACCTTTCATCTGAAAGCTATCAACCGCACCCTGCAGGATCTTGCTCGAAGGAGAGCACCGAATCGAAACGTCAACGGATTCACTGCGGGTAAACAGCTGCTGAATAGCCTGACGAGCAACGGAACTCAGCATATTTTCGCCGAAATCCGTAGAGGAATTTTGAGAGCCTAGCAGTCCGCCTAACATGCTTGAGGTGAGTACCTGCGGAGAAAGTTCACTTTTATTTGTAACAAAATATGAACGCGCCTGCCATGGGGTTACAGCACTGGTCCACATAGATGATCACCGATTTTGCTAAGGAGGCTTGCTACGGTTGGCCGTCGGGCGGCACTGCTAATCACTCGGACTATCACCAGAGGTGATAGCCATCTGCAATGATGGCCTACAGAGAAGCCAACTTTGTGTCGTTCTGATTCACACTTTCACAGTGTGATTCTGATTCACATGTGATTCTGATTCACATGAAGCCCGCTTGTTACTCACATAGCTTAGCAGTCTGGCTAGGAGAGTTTAGGAGTAGTTTGCTGAAGGGCAAAGCAGTCTCAGGTCAGTCTCTAATATTTCCTGGGCTTCAGGTTGCTCTGTCTGTTGTCCTATCTACTCTGTGGTACGTGGGTTGGCTCCTATCACAATGTGCTTCATTCCTTGAGAAGAGATTAAAATCAGGCTATTTACTCCGCAGGCAAAATTTTTAACTGTATCATTAGTGCATACACATTGGCTTGTGCGCAAAGCCAAGTTCTGAGGCTTACGCCTAGCGGACAGTACCGCGGCTGGCTAACGACGCTTTACCGAGTTTTAGGCTTAATCTTTTAGTCGTTGTTGCCCAAGCGCGAAATTTTCCGGAGTCAGTCATTGCGTGTGTCTATATCGAGGTTTCTACAGCTTTAAAGAGGGACCTTTAAGCCTTTTCTGCTGCTGACTGATTCGAAGGTAATTGTTTTAACGGAGTACCTCATCAAGTGTACGAATGTTCCATTCCGTTAAGAATAGTTAGTTCAGATTTTTATCCAGGGTCAACTCCTAATTGAACCTGTTAGTTTAGTGAGCAGGAAACGCTGTAGTCTTACCGAAATTGCCCAGGAAAACGTTTGAGAGTTAGTTGGAAGGCGGGCTAAGTTGAGTGTTTTTCCGCTGAAGTCTGTTCAGCTTCGTTACCCCGCTTGTTGCGCTATCTGTGGTCGATGCTTTGTCGTTAGTTTTCACGGTAGCAGGTAGCCAAGACCATACTTTGTGGTGCGAGTCGTGCGAATGGGAGAGTCACACGAGGCTTACTCAACTCAAGTCTTATCCGTCTCCCTATCAGGCCATACTGATACATTCATTAATCTCGATCGCTCCATCGCCAATTATCTAAAAAGAAGAATTAGAAACCAGCTGACTTAATAAGCCTCAACATCCATAGAAAAATAGACCCCTTTCAATCCGGAAAAATATGTTAAACAACCACCAGATATTAGGCCACGACTCTGTTTTTACGCCCGAACAGGTGTTAGAAAATCGCGGTCGCGTTGCAATTTTTATAGACGGCTCCAATCTGTTTTACGCTGCGCTTCAGCTAGGGATTGAAATCGATTACACCAAGCTCCTGTGCCGTTTGACATCCGGATCAAGGTTATTCCGTTCATTTTTTTACACCGGTGTAGATCGTACAAACGAGAAGCAGCAAGGTTTTTTGCTGTGGATGCGCCGGAATGGCTATCGAGTCATTGCCAAAGACCTTGTGCAGCTGCCTGACGGCTCCAAAAAAGCCAATCTAGATGTAGAAATTGCTGTTGATATGATGGCCCTTGTCGATTGCTACGATACGGCAGTTTTGGTCAGTGGTGATGGAGACTTGGCGTACGCAGTAGATGCTGCTAGCTACAAAGGTGTTCGTGTGGAGGTGGTTAGCCTGCGAGCAATGACGAGTGATAGCTTGATCAACGTCTCGGACCGCTATATTGACTTGGACGGGATCAAGGGCGACATCTGCAAGACCTCACGAGGAAGCAATAGCGGCGTCGTTCAGCATAACTACACATACCGTCCCCTCTCTAGCATCTCTGTACTAGATGAAGCTCAGACGGCCCGTCCATAGTCTCTCCCTTGGCGTTAAAACCGCTGAGCCTAACTGTGCAAAACCGTGCAAAAAATTGCAAAAGTCTGCAACTTCAAACTGCAAAAAGCCTAGTGTAGGGTTACTTAGCTCAGAGGGCTTCAGAGATTTTGAATCGTCGGTGGTATCGAGGGATTGTCCTAGTTGCAGTGCTTGTGGCTGTGGCTTTTGCTATGCGGGTTTGGCTGTCGAGTAGTCGGGTGGTGGACAGCGAACCTGAGGAAGAGGTGGCCGCTGAGCTGACGCTGCAAACGGTCACCCTGGAGCAGCCAGATGAAGAAGGTGTTTTGCTGTGGCGGCTCAAGGCTGAGACGGTGAACTACCTGCCCGATACAGAGCGCGCTGAGCTACTGAACCTTGAGGGAGAATTCTTTCAGGCGGGAGAGGTGATTTACACTGTGACTGCTGATGAAGGTGAGGTGCAGCAGAATGGCGAGATACTTTTCCTCCGAGGTAACCTGCTTGCGACGGGCATAGAGGATGAGCTGACGCTTGAGGGTGAACGGCTCAAGTGGGTGCCTAAAGAAGACTTGCTGGTGATGGGTGACTTTGAGGAAGCGTCTGGGGAGGTGGCTGATGAGGCCTCCGAACGTTTATCGGCTGTAGAGGCGAGGCCCTTCGAAACGCCTTCTGATAGTGGTGAAACGCCTGATGCTGCTGTGAGGGGGGCTAATCCTCAGCTGGATGCGATCGCCCAGGTCGTCACTGTGAAAAATAAAGAAAACCGCGTAGACTTCACCGGCGGCGTTGTGGCCAAGAGCAAAGAAACCCCCTGGCTAACGTTTGAGTCGGATGCCCTTAGCTGGTTTACGAAGCGGGAAGAAATCGAAGCTAACCAGCCTGTCGTGGTTGAAAACTTTGAAACTAATGCCTTTGAACAGGTGACTGAACGTCTCTCTGGCCAGTCTGGGTTTGTCGACTTAGCAGAAAACATGGTGACTCTGGAGAACGCCGTCCGCTTTGATGTACTCGACCAGCCGCTGATCGTTCAAGGTGAGCAAGCCGTGTGGGATGTGGATTCTCAGCTGGTGACAATGGACCAGCCGGTAAATATTGCACAGCCAGCGCGCAGGGTAACGGCGACCTCGAACCGGGCAAGCCTCGACTTAGCGCAGGAAGTAATTTATCTCACGGGCGATGTACGCGCTGTCGGAGAGGAAAATGATTCTCGCCTAGCGGCAGATGAAGTGACCTGGAAAACGACGACCCAAGACGTGGAGGCGACAGGCGATGTCCGCTACCAGCAAGCTGCCGATCCAGAGATTTCTATGGCGGGAACTAGAGCCGTCGGAAACATAGAAACCGGTACGCTAGTAGTGACCGGGGGAGAGTCGGGAGATGTCTTTACTGAGATTGTGCCAGATGATTTTTGACGTGCCTGCCAGACGCTTCTATATTGCGTGTGGTCAAAGTGCATGGTGAGTTAGCTAAGCTGTGAGTCTGCTATGGTGCAGGTTGCTGCGCTGCTCTATTGCGCTGCGGATCTCCAAACTGGTAGGGCGGCTGACCAATAACAATGCTCGACTGTAGCTCAGGCGGAATTTCTGTGGCTTTGCCCCACTGATGTTCAATTGCCAGCAGGATTTGATCTTGGCGATCGCGCAGCGCATCTAGTCCTAATCCGTAGTTGATCAAGGAAAACCAAACAAGGCCCTTTTTCTGAGTGGGTAGTGCGCCTGCTAAGGCGCTGACCACAGCCAGACTGCCTGTTTTGACCACGGCGTTATTAGGGAGCCCGCGATCTACTAAGGTGCCGCCATCTCTACCGGCAATGGGAAAAATATCTGAAATCGTCAGGTTTTGCTGCCGTAAAATGTCGTGAATTTTTTGCAGCATCGCGACGGCAGCCCTTGGCGACATCTGGTTTTCTTCACCAAGCCCAGAACCGTTGATCAGCGTCAGCTCGCCAGGAACGACACCGGCTACCTCTTCAGCTTTCTGCACGATGCTGGCTGGGCCTCCCACGATACTGGCCATGTGCTCAGCCATTGGGTTGTTGCTGTAGATGTTCATAGCCTTGAGGATGGCCACCAGCGGCAGGGAGTCATGTCTGAGTAGCCAGCCGCTGGCCCGTCCGCGCCGGCTGGTGGGGGATACCTCAATGCTGCCTTCGATTTGAATTGCTGGCGTTGGCGTTCCTGGGGCTAGCCGCGAATGGGCCGACTCAATGGCATAGTCCCACTGTGACGCGTTCAGGGCTTGCTTCAGTAGCTCTCCAGATTGGCTCGTGCTGATTTCAAAGTTCATCGTAAAGTCGCCAGCAATGATCAAATTGCCCGTCACTCTGCGGACACCTAGCTGCGAGAGCGCGTTGCCTAGTGCGATCGCCTCTTCCCAGACGAAAAGCGGATCGCCTCCTCCTTCAACCACTAGGTCACCAATGACCACGCCATTCTCAAATTGGCCTTCCCAACCTATCCAGGTTTCAAATCGATGGGCGGCTTCCCAGGTCGAAAGCGCAGACAGCGTCGTTGCCACCTTGGTCAAAGAAGCTGCAGGCATGGGAATATTTCCCTGGTTCTGCGCGACGGTGTATTGCCCAGTCGAGACCCAAACGCCCTGCTCTCCCAAGGCATATCCCGCTGAAGACAGCCCCGATAGATATCCAGAAACAATCTGTTTTACTGCTGGATCGTTGGCAATGACCTCTCGAACCCAGGCCGATTCCCACTGTGGTCGAATGTCAACTGCGCTCAGCTTCAACGCTTGAGCAACCTGCCTTTCACCAAAGTTCCACCCAATTTTGCTGATATTAAAGGCACCAGCATTTAAGGGAAACCCCAACCAGCCGACAGCCAGCCCTATGCCGACCGCTACCCATCTCGGTGTATCCGCTCCCGATGCATTCGTCATGTATTCGTCAAGAGTATTCGCCCAACAGTTATCCGATATTTGAGAAGTCCCGCTGTTTGGCGGTTTGTGCTGCAATCGATCCCTGCCAAAGATACACTATAGCTAACGGCTTTGTGCATGCGCCCGACGCAGCCTGTTGCAGGCAATACCTTATGGCTAAAGCAGACCAGAATGAAGTACTGTGCCACCTGCCTACAGTAGTGGGTGCCTTGGGTGGGACCCTACTATTTCTCAATCGATTGTTGACGCCTGCTGTTAGCGCTGCGCAGTCTCGTGCGGATGCTTTGGGTGTAATTTTGAGTGCAGTGCTGATTTTGACGGGTTTGCTCTGGCAGCGAATTCAACCTAAGCTACCGGAGTCTGTCGTCTTAGACGGCACTGAAGGGTTGGAGTGGTCCGAAAATTTGCCACCAGCCGTTAAGACGGAGCTTGCCTGGGCTTCCCATTTGATGCTGACGAATACTGCAACACGGAGCGTGGTGGTTTACCACGACGGTCAGGTATTGCTACGCAGAGGTGTTCTAGGACCTCAGCGGAAGGTGAAACCCGGCGCAATTGTACAGCGTGTGTTGACAAAGCAAACCCCTGTGTACTTAGTAAACTTACCGCTATATCCGGGGCGAGTAGAGTTTGATTACTTACCGCAAAACACCCAGGGCTTAATCTGTCAGCCGCTGGGTGCAAAGGGGGTTTTGATTTTGGGTGCCAATGCGCCCCGTAGCTACACGCAGCAAGATGAAGTGTGGATCGCTGGAGTTGCCGATAAGATCGCTGATACCCTGGCTAGTCAGCTGGCGGCAGCAGATGTCGCCTAATGTGCTCAGACGATAAGAGCCGTAGACTGAGGTGCTCGAACTTGAGATATGTGAACTTAAGGTATTTGAACCTAAGATATTTGAACTTTGTGAGTGAGCTATTCTGCGGGTACCGGTTCGGGAGTGGGCGCTTCTGGCGTGGTACCTGCAGGCTCATCGTCGAGTATGCGAACAGCTACTGTCGACACCCGAAAGTTGTATTTTTCTCCGTCAATTTCGATTGGGGTGCCAATTTTGACGGGGACGCCCAAGACGGGGCCATCTGCTGTGATTTGTGCTCTGCCGCCTAGGGTGATGAGCATGTCTGCTGTGTAGCCGAGTTCGGGGCGCGGATCGGGATAGGACTTAACGGTGCCATCGGGTTGGGGAACGGCAACGCTGCGGGGAAGGGCCAGCACGTTTTTGACGCCAATCCTGCCGTAGGGCTGATTGCGTACGATGATTTTAGTAGATTCAGTTTCTGCGAGGTTGGCCAGAAAGTCTTGGGGATTTAAGACGGTTAAGCCCCGAGCGATAACGTCTACTTCTATCTCTTGGGTATTAGCGCCTACTTGCGCAACGGAACCACCTGAACCTGGATAAAAGAAGATCCCAAAGACGACCATCAGAATTGCTAGCGCTGCTCCCACATCCAGTATGCTCAGCTTGCCAAAAAGGCGACCTTTCGAATCTAAGAGTGCCATTGCTCTACCCCGTAGAATTTATCCTGCTCAATGCTGCAGTTAAATCCAGCATTTGAGACCACCGTATTTAACCACATTTTTAAAGGCTTGAGGTTTTCGGTTTCATTGAGTGCTGTGGCCTGTTTGTTTATTGGTCAGCCTGGTTGAATCCTACTTGTCGTGAACCGCGTTGTTATGGGAGATGGCATCTGCAATGTAATGTCTGCAATTTTCGAAGTGTCACAACTTAAGACGCATTACAAGACCCAGTCGCTAGGGTTTAATTAGGTATATCTCACAAGAAATTGGTAGTGTCTGGTCTTATGTTTAATCTGCTGAATCCTGAGAACAAGCTTTACCGTCGTCTTGCTTATGGCTTAGTCACTCTAACAATGGTTTTGGGGATTAATGCGGCGATGGCTCAGCCTTCTCAGGCTGGCTGGCTAGATCTCCTACTCAATGGTGTGCGGGTCTATCAGCTCTCCAATATGTCTGACAGTCAGGAAGTTGATTTAGGGGCAGGTATCAACCGGCAGCTCATAGAAAGCGGGCAGATTAAAATTTTTGAAGAGCCTACGCTCAATGCCTATGTAGACGATATTGGCCAGACGCTTGCCGATGTGAGCGATCGCCCTGATATTCCATACACGTTTCAAATTGTAGAAGACGACGCTGTGAATGCGTTTGCGACGATGGGCGGCTACGTGTACGTGACGACTGGTCTAATGGCCGCCGCTGATAATGAGGCTGAGCTAGCAGGCGTCATCGGTCATGAGATTGGTCATATTGCGGGTGAACATGCTAAGCAGCAAATGCGTCAGGCGGCAATTACTCAGGGGATTACGGGTGCGCTGGGTGTGAACCGCGATCGCCTTGTAAATATTGGCACTCAGATCGCACTACAGCTGCCTGCTAGCCGCAGTGATGAGTACGAGGCCGATCGCCATGGCTTCTACAGCATGGGCCGAGCCGGTTACGATCAAACTGGGATGGTAACTTTCATGCAAAAGCTAGTGCGTCAGGGTTCACCGCCGGAATTTTTGAGTACCCACCCCGATGCCAGGAACCGGGTGAACTCCCTACAGCAGCTAGACAATGCTGACGCAATTCCAGACGCTGTTTACGGCACAAGTGAATCTGAGTACGATGTCACAGTGAGTTCCTTACGCTAGGCGCGTGCTTCGATAAGCTGCCACACCATAAAACATAAGTGTTGGCTTGATTTGAACCCTAGAGGCTATCTCTGGGGTTCTTTGCCGTAAAATGCTGTGAATCTGAGGGGCATCTCCTCCGGTCAAGATGACATCACCGGTTGGAAATTGCTGCCACCAGGCATAGATGTAATCTGTCAGGGTTGCTGCCAGAGCGTAGAATAAGCCGCTTGCGATCGCGCCATTCGTTTCATTGGCCCATCTCGGTGGCAGAGATATCTCCCCTGCTAGGCCAGTGTCTTGTATGAGCGCTGCTAGGGCTGCTGTATTATCTGTCAGGGTTTCTCTCTGAAGTCGTAGCCCCGGTAAAATCGCCCCTCCGTAAAACCTGCCTGGACTGCCTTGCGCTGCTGGCTGTTGCATGTTCTCTTGGGAGACGCCTGCTGTCAGCGTTAGTGCCGTGCCGCCGTCAATGACGAGAACGGGCCAGCCTATGACCGTGCCTGCACCCAGCAAATTAATTGCTCTATCGATGCCAATGCTCTCGTAGAGGTGGCTGATCGGGATATGTCCGCGCGATATGCTGTGGGATTGGGGTGCTACTGCTATCCACAGCGCCGTCTGCTGAGGAACCACAGACGCTATCCAGAGTTTTGGCGGCAGTGAGTCTGCAGGGAGTAAACGCTTTTGCGTAGGGGATAGCTGCGCGTACCAGATAGGTAGCTGCTGCGACCATACATCTGATTGAAATCCACCTGCTGCTAGCTGTGTCGCGCAAGGCTCATTAATGTGGGGCGTATGCCAAGCGCCAACAAACCTTTCCTGATAGAAATACCCCCAATGTAAACGGGTATTGCCAATGACAAGCGCGAGCCAAGATTGCTCCATAATTTGAAACAACTTATGACAGCTGTTGTTTCTACGAGAATGTTTCTATAACAATAGTAATTGTGAAGTCGGTAATTCAAGGACTATTGAGCTATGCTTTTCAGGCAATGTTTGCTATTAAAACAGCCTGCAATAAACTCTAGAAGGGCTTTATAAAGTAGCTATCAGAAAATACTAGAAGGGGCTTTTGGCTGTGTACTCAGGTCAAATAATTTAAAAAACAAGAGCTGACCAGAGGTGGCCAGCTCTAAATGGGTTTCCAACTTGAATAAACCGTTGAGAATGTTACCTCCGACTCGAATAGCAGCTAAAGAAAAATGAAGATGTTCTTACAGAGGAGTGGACAGGATTCGCACGGTCTCTAAGGATGGTATTCACCTTTGATTTGGCTCAGCCTACTAAAATAAGACGTTATGCCCAGTATTAAGAGATTCAGCGCGAAGCTATGGGTTGTTGCTTTGACCTCGTTGAATTACTTTCTCTAGTGTTAATAAAAGCCTCTATTTCCTTTTGGGAAGGCTTTTCCTCAACGACCTTTGAAAGGAATCCGAACGCTGGAATATTTAGTTGTCTTTCATACTTCTTAAGTTAGCACAATTGCTTATGAATCCTGAGGTTTAGCTCTGAAGTTAATAGAGCGCTACAGAAGTTATCATGCGTTGATTAATTGTTGAAAGCACCATGGAAAATTCGCTGGTTTCTACGCTTGACTAAAGGTTTTATCTGTGAAAGGTCGAGAGGATAGCGAATGAGTTTAGCAACAGTCGCGATCGCTTACATCCCCGTAGCGTTTATGAACCTTGCTGTTTTTGCAGTTGCTTCAGCGTTTTCGACATTTCTGGCAGCCGTTTGAGTAGTGCAGATACCTTGAGAAAAATTTTATGAGGTAAAGCGGGAGAACCCGACACGATTTCTCCCGGTGGAACGTTGGTATGAATTCCTGCTTTGGCAGAAGCGATCGCATTGTCGCCAATCTTTGCCTGGTTCGAGATACCTACCTGCCCTGCCAAAATGACACGATTGCCCACTTGGACACCGCCTGCCATGCCCACTTGGGCTGCCATGGCAACGGCCTCGCCTATCTGGCAGCCGTGGGCAATGTGCACCATGTTGTCTATTTTTGTGTTGCGGCCAATTCTGGTTTCGCCTACCGCAGGTCTGTCCACCGCTGAGCTGCAGCCAATTTCTACGCCCTCTTCAAGGACCGTGATGCCAGACTGGTGCATCTTTTCCCATCCGTCAGCAGTCGGGACAAATCCGAAGCCTTCTGAGCCAATGACTGCGCTGCTGTGGATCACACAGTTTGCACCAATTTGCGATCGCTCATGAATCACGCAGTTTGCATGGAGAACCGTGTTTTCGCCAATTTGCGCGCCGGGATACACGACCGCATTGGCATGGACGCAGACGCGATCACCAACCTTGGCACCTGCATGAATAACGCTGTGGGGCCCCAGTGCGACATCTTTCCCGATTTGCGCGCCGGGTTCCACCACAGCAGTGGGGTGGATGCCTGGCTTGCGGCGGTAGGGTTGATAGAAGACGTTGATAGCCTTTGCAAAAACAAGTCTGGGATTCTTGACGCTGACCCAGGCGATATTGCGATCGCTCGCTTGGGATTGAAGGACCTCATCATTGGGAAGCACCAGGGCTCCAGCTGATGTCGTGGCCACATAAGCTGCGAACTTCGCGCCTTCCACGTAGCTCAAGTCCTGACTGTTGGCCTCTTGAATGGCAGCTAGCCCGTCGATATTAGGATTGCTCCTAGGATCACTTATCTGAGAGGCTGCGGCTCCATTCTCACCTGTCAGGCTAGATGCTGTGACTTCATCTCCCAAGGCTTGGATGATTTCACTGAATCTCATACGGCTTCCTTGCCACTGGCTTGCGTCTGCGTTTGGCAGATACGCTACCAGAAAGACGGCCCACTGTGCACGGGGACTATATCAGAAAAAGAAGAACGAATAGATAGGCCCACTAGACCCTGGGGAAACCTAAAAATACACGGGCCATTACGTGTAACCTCCTATTCGCTAAAACGAATAACTGCCAGACCTCATTGAGCTTTCGATGGGGTCTTTTCTTGGCGTCTTTTTCAGGCGTTAATTTCTAGAAATACAGCGCATTCAACGTGAGCCGTTTGAGGAAAAAAGTCTGCTGGCTGTACTCGGTTCACATGATATCCGCCGTTTTCGCAGAGTATTCGCAAGTCTCTCGCTAGAGTAGCTGGGTTGCAGCTGACATAGACAATCCGCCTCGGATGTAAGTTTATAAGGGCCTCTAATACTGCTGGCTCGCAGCCTTTCCGGGGGGGGTCGAGTAGGACGATATCTGCTTTCGTTTCGAGACTAGGTATAAGGGTAGCCACATCACCAATGCGAAATCCTACATTTTCAATTTGGTTAAGGGCTGCGTTAGCCTGTGCCTGAACAACTGATTCTGTAAAGCTTTCGAGCCCAATGCAGTACTTGGCCTGCCGAGCAAGAGGTAGGGTAAAGGTGCCGACACCACAGTAGGCATCGACCAGCACTTCTTGCCCGGTTAGGGCCAGTTCCGCCTCGATCTGCTGCAAAAGGCGTTCTGCCTGGTCGGTGTTAACTTGGAAAAAGGTCGTGGGTTGAATGTGAAATGTCAGGCCAGCAAATGTCTCTTCTAAGTATGGCTCTCCAGCGATAGAGAACGTTTCAGGCCCGAAAATGGCGTTCGTTTTCTTCCAGTTAAGATTCACCAAGACGCCCGTAATATCAGGGTATCTTTCCAGCCACTGCTGGGCCTGCTCATGAATACCTTTTAGCTTGACTGAACGACTGACAAGCGTGAGTAAAATCTGACCGGTTCGCCTGCCAATTCGAAGAGACAAGTGCCGAATGTGACCTTTGTGCGTGCGTTCGTCGTAGATCTTCCATTCTCTGGTTTGGATGTCCTGTTTGATAGCTGCCAGGATGGGATCGAGGCGGCTGTCTTGCACGGGGCACTGGTTGAGGTTAACCAAGCGGTGGGAGCCTTTTTGGTAGTAGCCCGCCTTTACTTTTTGGGTTTGTGAAAGCACCACGGGGTAAGTTGCTTTGTTGCGGTAGCCGAGGGTTTCTTCCGCTGCGATGACTGGATCGACCTGTACCTTGTCCAGTTTGCCGATGCGCGTCAGTGCATTTACTACTAGCTGATGCTTAGCGGATAGCTGCGTTTCGTAGCTGACTTGCTGCCACTGACAGCCGCCGCACTTATCTGCCACGATGCAGGCTGGCCGTACCCGCTGCGGTGACGCCTTAACGATGCCAGCAGGTTTCCCGAAGCCATGGGTGTCTTTTACCTTGGTGAGCTGCACCCGTATTTCGTCGCCGGGTACTGTATTTGGGACAAACACAACTCGTTCATCCCAACGCCCTACCCCATCGCCGCCATTACTCAAGTCTGTAATGGTCACTTTGATGGTTTCTCCCTGTTGCCATTTGGGCTTGGTCTGTGTTGTTTCCCAAGGGTTTGTACGTGCTGAAGCTGAAGAAGTGCTCCTCGTTGCTGAGGTTTCGGTATTGACCGGCTGCTCAGTATTTGCAGAATTGGACGGGGAGGGTGACGGCAGCATGGCAATTTTGGATGGCTTGCTTAATTTGGATGGCTTGCTTAATTAGAACTGGCCGGATGGATGTCAGTCGGCCTACAAGTATCGCTTATTTCTAAAGCTTTGCAGAGTAATACTGCATCAGGTCTTGGTGAGTTGGTGTTGTGTATCGGCGTAATTATCTACACCTTGAAATGTGAAAAGCGGGTTTGGCTAAGACGTTTCGCCCTGTGTGTTTCTTTTTTTAATCTTTCTTTCGTAATATTTCTTTAGGCCTTTCTCAGCAGAGGCTCGGCAGTGTTTTGCTTTGTCTCTGGTGGACGGAATATGGGATGAATCTGTGCGATCGCCTTCCTTGGCGTCCCTAGAGTCGCTAAACTGATAGACAAATCGAGTTATCGCAATCTTAAAAACTATGTCTGTTGTCAGCCAAGTAATTCTTAGTGCAGATGATGAGTTGCGCTACCCCACTAGCGGCGAGCTCAAAGGTATTGAAGACTTTTTGAAAACCGGCGATCAGCGGATGCGGATTGCTCAGACCTTAGCGGATAACGAAAAGAAAATCGTGGAGCAAGCTAGCAGTGCGCTTTGGAAAATTCGCCCGGACTTTATTGCCAAGGGTGGTAATGCCTACGGACAGAAGCAAAGAGCCCTCTGCTTGCGAGATTATGGCTGGTACCTACGCCTCGTGACTTACAGCGTGCTAGCCGGTGATAAGGACCCCATCGAGAGTATCGGTCTGATTGGTGTCCGCGAAATGTACAACGCTCTAAATGTGCCTGTTCCTGGCATGGTAGAGGCTATTCGGTGCCTGAAGACTGCATCCCTGGGTCTGATGAGTGAGGAAGATGCCAGCGAAGCCGCCCCCTACTTTGACTACATTATTCAGGGGATGTCAGCCTAGCTGCTGCTGGCTGTGACGATAGGTCATCGGCAGTAAATACTCAGATGGTCTAACCCTTCACAAAAGATGACAATGAAAAGGTAGAGACAGCTTATTTAAAGCGTTTCTACCTTTTTACTTGGAATTAATACATTTGTTCGACTGTTTGAGATATCCTGGAGTCACAACTTGCTCAACTTACTCTTTTGGCAATGGTTTCTTCTGCTAGAAAAGCATCCCGTGATGACTTCAAAGCCTGTCAGCTGGGTAGAGTCGTAAAATCTAACTCGCATTGTGACTACATCGTTCAGCTAGATACCGTCAACGATGTCAATAATCCACCCCAGGCGGAAGACTATGGTTTCGGTCAGTTTGTAAAGTTTGAAGACTCTCGTCATTGGGCTGTTGGCCTCGTATACGACTCCCAACTGTTCAATTCATCATTCCTCAATAGTGGTCCTCGCCTGACGAGTACGCCCGACCCTATATTTACGCCTGATCTGATTCAAGATACTTGCGTTCTTTTAAGTGTTGTTTTAGTGGGTAGCTTACAGCTTGGTTCCGCAGGAGTAGTTTCCTACGGTCTACAAGGTATTCCTCGAATTGTAATACCTGTGAATACACCCGTCTCTTGCATGGATATGTCTGAGGTTCACAGCTTCCATCGGACAGCGGACGGCAGGCCACAGTTTGCTTACTACAGTCATCTGTTGCGCTCAGGTGGCGGTTTTGCCTCCCAGCTGACACGGCAAGTCCTCAGTGAGTTGATTGCGACAGAACTTTTCTCAGGGCCCGAAGAGAGAGCATTACAGGTCTTACGCAAGGAACTTTCTTGGAAAAGCACCATGGCTGCAATGCAGTAGTGCACTGGTAGTGCTGGTAAATGTTGCAAGATAGGCTACGAATAAAAAGGTTAACACTTGCAACATTTCGTTACATGTGTTAATATTAGTGTATTGTTTGAGGCAAATTTTTTTCAAGGCCCCAAACACATATGTACCTAACTAACGGAATAATAATGACTACTACTCTACAGCAGCGCGAAAGCGCTTCCTTGTGGGAGCAGTTTTGTCAGTGGGTTACCAGCACCGAGAACCGCCTCTACGTAGGTTGGTTCGGCGTGTTGATGATTCCGACACTGCTAGCCGCAACTGCATGTTTCGTGATTGCATTCATCGCAGCCCCCCCCGTCGACATCGACGGCATCCGTGAGCCGGTTGCAGGTTCATTGATGTACGGTAACAACATCATCTCCGGTGCGGTTGTACCCTCTTCCAACGCCATTGGTCTACACTTCTACCCCATCTGGGAAGCAGCTTCCTTGGATGAGTGGTTGTACAACGGCGGCCCTTACCAGCTGGTAATTTTCTGCAGTTGCAGCTGCGACAGGCGCAGAGTAAGCAACACAGATCCAAGGATTCATAATGACTACTACTCTACAGCAGCGCGAAAGCGCTTCCTTGTGGGA
>JBCBJS010000003.1:0-192043 GCA_038523095.1 Cyanobacteria bacterium J06626_6 | reverse complement strand
AGCATCCCTATCAGCGAGTTGATAGCCTCACCTGGCAGGCAGCAGAAGAAGAGACTGGCAAACTCGTCAAGCTCAGAGGCTTTCCCAAAGACCACAAAGTGAAACTGTTCCGGGTTGTGGCGTCTACCCGCCGCACGGACTACATCATCACTAATGACAAGACTCAAGAGTCAACTGAGGCGACAGCAGAAGCCTGTAGCCACCGTTGGCGGATTGAGCAGTTACACCGCGAGGGCAAGCAACTGACCGGTTGGGAGAAGTGTCAGTGTCGGCTCGCTCGCATACAGCGCAACCATATCGGTTGTGCGCTGCTGGTTTGGGTAAGACTCAACGCCATTGCTATGCAGACGGGTAAAACGATGTACCAGTTGAAGGAGGGATTGCTTGACAACTACCTAATTGAACAGCTAAGAAAACCGTCGCTTCAGTTTTCTCCTGCGTAAGTCCTATTTAATAAACGTATAAAAGAACACAACCTAACTGAAAGCCGCCTCGTACGATAGCCCCAACAATAGCACTTGAGGACGTAGGCAGATGGTACGAATGGGCGTGCGGGGCTGGGTGTATGGACTGTTGGGACTGTGTATTGCTGTCTTGCTGGCGATCAGCAGCTTATTCTTCGACTACGGACGCGTGCTGGCCGCCTCGCATGAAGAACACTATTTGGCGGCAAGTGCTGAAACGGTGCATTGGGGATATTTTAGTCAGCAGTTAGCGCCCACACTCACGATTGATTCGGGCGATATTGTGACGGTTGAAACCTTGACCCATCATGCCAATGATGACGCCGAGCGAATGGTGAAAGATGATCCGGGTGCAGAAAGTGTATTTGCTTGGAGCGCAGAGGCCAAAGGGGTAGACCGACGCGGTGCAGGGCCGATGGATGCTGAAGTAGGTGCAGGCGCAGGCTACGGCGTGCATATTTTGACCGGGCCGATTTATGTGAATGGAGCCGAGCCAGGGGACGTGATTGAGGTGCAGATATTAGATACGGCTCCTCGACCGAGCGGTAATCCTGAGTATCAAGGAAAAACGTTTGGCAGCAACGCGGCTGCGTGGTGGGGCTATCACTACAATGACCTAATAGAAGAGCCTAAGCCGCGTGAGGTGATTACCATTTATGAGATGGATGCCACCGGAGAAGAAAACTGGGCAAAGGCCATATACAACTATCAGTGGGTACCCCAAACTGACCCGTACGGCGTTGTTCATGAAACAATTGACTATCCAGGTGTGCCGGTAGACCACAGCACAATTGATAAAAATCTGGAGGTGCTTGAAGGGGTGCGAGTGCCCGTCCGGGCTCACTTTGGTACGCTTGGCTTAGCGCCGATGGAAGCTGATTTGGTGAATTCGATTCCACCGAGCTACTTTGGTGGAAATATTGACGATTGGCGCATTGGTAAGGGAGCGACCATGTACTATCCGGTGGCAGTAGAAGGAGGACTGCTGTCATTGGGCGATCCGCATGCAGCGCAGGGCGATTCTGAGCTGGCAGGGACGGCGATTGAAACGTCTTTGACGGGCATTGTCAAGGTGATTGTTCATAAGCAATCAGACTTGCCAGGAACTGTTCTAGAAGAGCTGGATTATCCTCTGTTAGAGACCAAAGATGAATATGTTGTTCATGGCTTTAGCTATGCAAACTATTTGGAAGCGTTAGGAGAGACGGCTCAGTCGGATATTTTTGAACAGTCTTCTGTGGATGGGGCAATGCGCGATGCCTTTCGCAAGATGCGCCATTTTTTGATGACGACTCAAGACCTGTCAGAAGATGAAGCGATCTCTCTGATGTCGGTGGCGGTGGATTTTGGCGTGACACAGGTGGTGGATGGTAACTGGGGCGTGCATGGGGCGATCGCAAAAAGCGTACTACCCGGCTAGTCTCGATACACATATCCTCTTGATTCACCTCATAGAGATTATGGCTGTAGACAGAGAGGCGGCTCTTTCGAAAGAGATGTCCCGGCCGTGAAGAGAATGCAGTGACCTCCCTCAAAAGACAGAAATGTAGACTATCGTCAAAATCATTACTTTTGAGTGACCCCCTTCTCTGCATAAATACTTGCATGCAGGATCAACGCTAGCATCAATCGTTTGGTCCTCTACACAATAACCATCGCTACGGCACTACCGCTATGCTTACACTCAAGGACGTTTTCTTTGCCTTTGTTTGGATTGCGCTGCTGATCTTAGCAGGTCGCATTATCAAACAAAAAGTGGGCTGGATTCGAAGACTTTACTTACCCGAATCAATTGTTGCAGGCGCGCTAGCTCTGATACTAGGGCCTCAAGTATTAGGCGCAATCACCACTGCGATCGCCGGAGAAGGCACCCTCCTGTCTGGAGGACTCTTTTCTGAACCCATTCGCGCGACCTGGTCTCAGTCACCGGGCATTTTCATTAATATCGTTTTCGCCGCGCTGTTTTTAGGGGAAGTTATTCCCAGTCCGAAGCAAATCTGGAGAAAAGCAGCCCCTCAGGTTGTCTTCGGTCAGTCTTTGGCCTGGGGACAATATGTGGTGGGCATTTTGGTCACACTGCTCATTCTAGTTCCTCTGTTTGACGCCAATCCGATTTCTGGCGCGCTGATTGAAATTGGCTTTGAAGGCGGCCACGGAACGGCCGGTGGTATGGCGGAAACCTTTGGACAATTAGGGTTTGAAGAAGGCGCTGATCTGGCACTGGGTCTGGCAACCGTGGGCATCGTTTCCGGCATTATTACCGGCACTTTTTTGGCAGATTGGGCACGCAAGAAGCAGCATATTTCTGTCGCTATCCCCGAAGAGGTAGAGCAAGGCCCAGATATTCCCGAACTCTCGCATACCGATACCGAAGAACAAAGAGCGCGGCGTCGCCAGCTTACCCAGGGATTGTTGATTGATCCCCTCTCGCTTAACTTCGGGTTTGTCGGCATTGCCGTTGTCATTGGTTGGCTCATTCAGCAGGGGCTGGTATTAATAGAGTCGCTGACGTGGGGCGCTACCGGCTTTACGATTATGGAGTATGTGCCGCTGTTTCCGATGGCGCTCGTCGGTGGCATTATTGTTCAAATAATTATGGTGCGGCTAAACCTAGACGCGCTCATCATTCCGCGATTGACCAAGAACATTGCCGGGATGGCGCTAGATGTTGTTGTGGTCGGCGCGCTAGCCTCTATCTCTTTACAGGTGATTGGCGGAAATCTAGGTATCTTTCTGATTTTGAGCGTGGCCGGTATTGCCTGGAACGTTGCCTTTTTCTTGTGGTTTGCGCCACGTTTGTTCCCAGACTATTGGTTTGAGAAAGGAATTGGAGATTTGGGTCAATCGATGGGCGTTACCGCTACGGGCATTTTGCTGCTGCGCATGGTCGACCCCGAAAATCGCTCCGGCGCGTTCGAGAGCTTTGCCTACAAGCAGCTCTTTTTTGAACCGATTGTCGGCGGTGGGCTCTTTACCGCAGCAGCGCCAGCGCTGATTGTTAGCTTAGGACTGATTCCTACGCTGTTGATTACAGGCGGACTGTTGCTGTTTTGGATGGCAGTTGGCTTTGTGCTGATTAAGCAGCGATCGCGCGCAGCCGTTGTGAGCTAACTTTCATCCACATAGACAATGCAAAACACCGTCCGATCACTCAAAAAGATCGGACGGTGTTTTACTTTTTGTTATCTGCTAATGTCCCTTGTTTTAGAGACGACTTACCAAAGTGCGCGAGGGCTGTTGGAATAAGATTCAGCTTCGATATCGGAGTCGTCATCATCGCTGTAGTCAATGTCGCTTTCGATGTCGGCGTTCTCAGCGTCCATTTCATCGAAGTCGCCATCCATATCCATCTCGCCATCCATATCCATCTCGCCATCCATATCCATCTCGCTATCGACGTCCATGTCAGAGCTGTTCATCCCATCTCTATCGAGGCTGCTATCTTCTACCTCTACAGTTTCAGTAAATCCAGTTTCTCCAGTTCTTTCCTCGATAGTTTCTTGCGCATTTACAGCTGCAGGCGCTACGAGAAGAAGGGAAAGTACAGACAACGCCGATGCACTGGCCAGAAAGGTTTTGTTAAGTAGCGTACGCATGGTACTAATTATCTCCTTGAGTTTCAGTTATTAATATACTTGCGCTTGTGAACAGATAAGTGCATGAATCATCTGTAATCTGCGCAAGTTGCTGTACTTATGGTCTCGCTGTACTTATGGTCTCATAGTTGCTTGTGTCGTTTCTCTACCGAAAGCGCCATATGTGCGAAGAGAAAATTGTCCGATGACCGCGAGTACGGACGCTTTCTCCGTCTTTTGATGCTTTAGCAAGGTATGAGCAAGAGATACTTACCGAAAGATAGATCGATGAATAGAAGATTTCTACTACTGTTTTAATATTTGAATAACAGATAGAGAAGTTTACTTGGTATGAACTTTCCACCTGGCTGCTTCACTGAAAGCGAATCTGCCAAAAACAAGATATCCCTTCAAGCTCGCCGCGCTCGCTGTTGCAGGGATGCGGTCAAAAAAACGTTCGCTGCGCTTTGTGGCACGGTTTTGACAGCCGGAATGATTTCTGCGCTCATCCCAGATACTGCCTTTGCGTCAGAATCACAGGGGAGCAGTGCTGCGACTGAGCTGACGAATTTTTCAAGGTTGAGAGACCTGATTGAGACGGTGCCGGAGCGGCCGATTGCTCCTGTCTCATCTCCTGCAAGTGGCGATGTGGAGACTGTAGTGGAGGAGCGACCATCTGTTAGCCTGTTGCTACGGCTGAGCGATCGCAGAGTGTATGTGCTCAGAGAAGGAACCGTACAGAAGAGCTACCCAGTCGCCGTTGGGCGCGCAGGTTGGGAAACGCCCACCGGGGAATTTGAAGTATTTCACCAGCTTGCTGACCCAGGTTGGACAAATCCCATAACCGATGAAGTTATGCCCCCCGGCCCTAATAATCCATTGGGCGATCGCTGGATTGCTTTCTGGACAGATGGGAGTAACTCCATTGGCTTTCACGGCACGCCCAACCGCGACTCAGTTGGAAAAGCCGCCTCCCACGGCTGTATTCGAATGTACAACGAAGATGTTCGTGAGCTGTACGAAATGGTGGATGTGGGTACGCGGGTTGTCGTGGAGCCCTAACGTTTACATGACTCTGGTGCATGACTCTGGTGCATGACTCTATCAGCGGTGATTCCTTTCAGAAAGGCAGGTGCTAGGCTGCGAGGCCGTTGAGGCTACCGACCCATTCACGAATGATGTTGTTGAAAGTGGTGCTAGGACGCATGGCGTCGCGAGTCTTTTCCCTATCGGTCAGGTAATAGCCGCCGATGTCAGCAGCCTGCCCCTGGGCGGCGTTCAGCTCGCTAAGGATAGTCGATTCTTGATCGCTGAGCTGGGCTACCAGCGCTGAAAACAAGGCTTTGAGGTCGCTGTCTTTGTCTTGGGCTGCCATGGCCTTTGCCCAGTAGAGCGCTAGGTAAAAGTGACTGCCTCGATTGTCGAGTTCATTGACCTTGCGAGAGGGCGATTTGTCGTTGTTGAGCAGTTGCCCGGTGGCTTGGTTTAGTGCGTCTGCGAGGATAAGTGCGGCCTGATTATTAGTCTTTTGGCCTAGCTCTTCTAAGGTGACAGCCAGGGCTAAGAATTCTCCTAGAGAGTCCCACCGGAGATGGCCTTCTTGTAAAAACTGTTGCACGTGTTTGGGTGCGGAGCCGCCTGCTCCGGTTTCAAACAGCCCGCCGCCTGCCAGCAGCGGCACAATTGAGAGCATTTTTGCGCTGGTTCCCAGCTCTAGAATTGGGAACAAATCGGTCAGATAGTCTCTGAGGACATTACCGGTGACTGAAATAACATTTTTCCCGGATCTAATTTGTTCGCAGGTAAACTGCATGGCTTCCACCGGTGGGAGAATTTTAATATCTACACCAATGGTGTTGTGATTGGCCAGATAGCGAGTCACTTTTTCTATGAGGTTGGCATCGTGCGCCCGGTTAGCATCTAGCCAGAAGACTGCCGGATAGCCGGTTGCGCCCGCTCTTTTTACGGCTAGCTTTACCCAGTCCTGAATGGCGATGTCTTTTGTTTGGCACATCCGCCAAATATCCCCTGCTTCTACCGGGTGCTCCATCAGCGTTTTACCAGCACCATCTACCACGCGCACAGCTCCATCGGTTGCAATTTCGAAGGTTTTATCATGGGAGCCATACTCCTCAGCCTTTTGGGCCATGAGTCCTACGTTTGCCACGCTGCCCATCCTAGAAACGTTGAAAGCGCCATGCTTTTTGCAAAAGTCGATGCAGGCCTGATACATGGTGGCGTAGCAACGGTCGGGAATCATTGCCTTGGTATCGTACGCTTCGCCATCGGCACCCCACATTTTTCCAGAATTGCGAATCGCTGCTGCCATGGAGGCGTCAATGATTACATCGCTGGGCACGTGGAGATTGGTGATGCCCCTGTCAGAATTGACCATGGCTAGCCTAGGGCCTGCCTCGTAAGCCGCTTGTAGGTCGGCTTCGATGGCGGCCTGTTGCTCTGCGGGGAGGGTTTGAATCTTGGCATATAGGTCGCCTAATCCATTATTTGGGTTGATGCCTAGCTGCGAGAAAGTATCGGCGTACTTGGTAAAAACATCTTGGAAGTACACTGTTACCGCATGGCCAAAGAGAATGGGGTCAGAGACTTTCATCATGGTTGCTTTGACGTGCAGCGAGAGCAAGCTATTTTCTACTTTTGCTGCTGAAATCTCTTTTTTATAAAAGTCGCGTAGGGCCTTAATACTCATGACCGCTGCATCTATCACTTCTCCCTCAAGGACAGAAACAGTCTCTTTGAGAATTATGATGGTTCCATCTGTTGAAACCTGTTGAATGCTGATCTCCCCGGCAGATTCAACAACAACGGACTGTTCGCTCCCGTAGAAGTCTCCAGATTCCATATGGGCGACGTGGGAGGTAGATGTGTTCTTCCAGGCGCCAACGCTGTGGGGATGCTTTTGGGCGTATTCTTTGACGGCGGTGGCGACACGCCGGTCGGAGTTGCCTTCTCTCAGTACAGGGTTCACTGCGCTGCCCAGTACTTTGGCATAGCGCTTTTTGATGGCGATTTCTGCATCACTCTTTGGCTCGGCAGGATAGTTTGGGACGCTGTATCCTTTTGCCTGGAGTTCGGCAATGGCGGCGGTAAGCTGCGGAACGGAGGCGCTGATATTTGGCAGCTTGATGATGTTTGCTTCGGGGGTTTGGGCGAGCTGACCTAGCTGGGCAAGGGCGTCTGGCTGCTGCTGTTCAGCGGTGAGGTGTTCTGGAAAGTTGGCGAGTATACGGCCGGCGAGGGAGATGTCTTTGGTCTCGACGGCGACATCGGCCGCCTGGGTGAAGGCCTGGACAATGGGCAGAAAAGACTGGGTTGCCAAAGCAGGCGCTTCATCTGTGAAGGTGTAGATGATCGTTTGGGCGGGATGAGTCATATTTCTGGCTGAAATTTTTGCTGGAACGTTTGAACGCTTTAGCTAAGGGTTAGTTTACAGCGTGCCGGTTTACAGTTTGCTGGTTTGCACGTCGCCAGTTTACACGGTGCTGGATGGGCATACTATGCACGACGATACTAAATGCTTCGGATTCACGACGTTACCTTCTGGCGATCGCAAGTGATGATTAACGATGGCAATATGGGCTGGGACGACGGGGTCGCCCTACTTGTGCGCAATCTTAAGGACAGCGAGCCGGATAAGTATCGGCTTGCTCGCAGGCTTCTCTCCCAGGACGATGGCAGCTTAGTCGCGGAGGGGATGGTGATAGTGGTGGAAGAGGCGTTTTCGAATGGAGACGTGCTGCTGAGCCAGTATGCGACAGACAGGCGATGGAATTACTGGATGACTGATAATAGTGAATTTTCTAAAGTTTGCCTGTTGGCGTGGAAGCTCAGGCGGGAAAAGGTCTTGAGCGCTGCTGAAAGAGATTTTCTAGCGGGATGGGAAGATGTCCTGGAAGAGACGTTCGATATTCGGCGGTTTTGAGCGGTTGGCACCTGTGGGATTGCTTATGAGGGATCTTTTTTTGGTTGGCTATACCACCTAAGATTTCAGGGCTTCTTTGAGCTGCGCTTTCGCGGTCTCTAGCGCTTCTGGTAGCTTGCTTGCGTCGCGTCCGCCTGCTTGGGCAAAGTTTGGGCGACCGCCGCCGCCGCCGCCGCACAGCTTGGCGATGCCGCCAATGAATTTGCCTGCTTGGAGCCCTTTGGCAATCACAGGCTGGCTGAAGGCCGCAACTAGGCTGACTTTGCCTTCTGCGGGGACTGAGCCTAGGACGACTGCGCCTTCACCTAGCTTCTGCAAAAGTCTTTCGGCGGCGGTTTTTAGGGCGTCTGGTTCGACGGCGTCTAGATTGGCGACGATGACTGGAATATTGCCCAGCGTTTCGGCCTGGTCTATGAGCTGGTCTGACTTGACAAGCGCTAGCTCAGACTTGAGGGCGCTGAGTTCTTTCTGAGCCGTTTTTAGGTCGGATTGGAGGCTGGTGACGCGATCGCTAATTTCTTCTGGCCTGGTTTTGAACCGGGCGCTAAGGTCTCGCACGATGCGATCGCGCACTTCCAAATAGTCCAATACCGCCGGACCAGCAACGGCCTCTATCCGGCGAATGCCGGCTGCCACACCCGTTTCAGAAATAATTTTGAAGACGCCAATTTCAGCGGTGTTGCCCACATGGGTGCCACCGCACAGCTCCATAGACACGCCTGGATAGTCAACCACGCGAACCTCGTCGCCGTACTTTTCACCAAACATGGCCACGGCGCCCCTCGCTTTGGCTTCTGCGATTGGCAGGGTCTCCACCGCCGCAGAGTGTGCTTCCGAAATCCAGGTATTGACCTGGGTCTCTACCTGCTGAATCTGTTCTGAGGTAAGCGCTTCGGGCGCGTGAAAGTCGAATCTGAGGCGGTCAAAATCTACCAGGGAGCCTGCCTGGGAAATGGAGTCGTCTACTAGGGACTTGAGCGCGGCTTGCAGTAGGTGTGTGGCCGTGTGGTTGGCCTGGGCGCGGCGGCGACAGGCACGGTCGATTTTGGCGCTGACCTGTACGCCTACCTTGAGGGTGCCGCGCTCTACTTTGCCGAAGTGAACAAAGAAACTGCCTTCCTTTTTCACATCTTCGATGCGAAGGACAAGGTCCTCACCAGATAGATAGCCGCGATCGCCGATTTGCCCGCCCGACTCCGCATAGAAAGGCGTTTGATTTAGCACCACCTGTACATCGCTGCCCGTGGGTGCTTCTGCGACCGGTTCACCGTTGGCCAATATTGCCTCTACCTGGCTTTGACTATCGGACTGGTGGTAGCCCACAAATTCTGTGGAGTCGATTTTCTCAGCCAGTGTGTCCAAGCTGCCTTGAACCGTGAGATCAATCGTCTCGTGGGCCGCCTTAGAGCGCTCTCGCTGCCGGGCCATCTCCACCTCAAAGCCTTCAACATCGACGATGATTCCACCCTCTTCGGCGATTTCCTGGGTGAGCTCAAGCGGAAATCCATAGGTGTCGTACAGTTCAAAGGCCTCATGTCCCGAGATATGCTTGGGCTTGCCTGTCAGAATGTCGGCCAGTCGCTTTTCGCCTTGGGTCAGGGTTTTTAGAAACTGCGTTTCTTCTCGGTCGAGTTCGTTCTTAATTGCGGCCTCCCGCTTTCGTACCGCCGGGTAGGCTGCTTCCGAAAGGGCGATGGAGCACTCGGCTACCTGGGTGGTGAAAGGCTGCTCAATGCCGAGCAATCTGCCGTGGCGCACGACCCGGCGAATCAGGCGGCGCAGCACATACCCCCGGCCCACATTCGAGGCGGTAATGCCATCGGTGACCATGTGCATCACCGCGCGCACGTGATCGCCAATTACCTTTAGTGACACTTTTTGCTCTTCGCTGGCCTGGGCGTAGTCTAGGCCAGCGACATCAGCAGCAGTTTTGATGATGGGAAAAATTAAATCTGTCTCGTAGTTGTTGGGGACCCCCTGCAGAATTTGAGCCATTCGCTCTAGCCCCAAGCCCGTATCAATATTTTGTGCCTGTAGCGGCGTCAGCTCACCGCTAGTGTCGCGGTTGTACTGCATGAACACCAGGTTGTAATACTCGATGAAGCGGCTGTCATCTTCTAGGTCGATAGCTTCGTCACCGCGCTCTGGATGGAAGTCGTAGTATAGCTCTGAGCAGGGTCCGCAGGGCCCGGTAGGCCCAGATTTCCAGAAATTATCGGCTTCGCCCATGCGAATGATGCGCTGCTCAGGAATGCCAATATCGTCGCGCCAGATGGCAAAGGCTTCGTCGTCATCTTGGAATACGCTGGGAACTAGCCGGTCTGCTGGCAGCTTAAAAACTTCTGTAGACAGCTCCCACGCCCAGGCGATCGCCTTTTTCTTGAAGTAGTCCCCAAAGCTGAAGTTGCCCAGCATCTCAAAGAAGGTGTGGTGCCGGGCGGTGCGGCCCACATTTTCAATGTCGTTGGTGCGAATGCATTTTTGAGAGGTGGTCGCCCGGGGAAAATCAGCTACTCGCTGACCCAAGAAGATCGGCTTAAACGGCAGCATCCCAGCAATTGTCAGTAAAACAGTGGGATCTTCAGGGACCAAAGATGCGCTACCTAGAATTTCATGTCCTTTTGCGGCGTAAAAGTCTAGAAACCGCTGACGAATGTCCGCGCCGCTGAGCGCCTGAAGCTGAGGCGAAACTGATGGGACTGAGCTAGAGCTTGGTTTTTGAGCGGACATAGGACGATAACAATAGGGACGGGAAGGCTCTCCAGAATTGGATCAATGGTGCCATACTCTCGCAGGTTTGCGTTGAAATTTCGAGGGTACAGACCTGCTTTAGGTCACTGAATGGGTAGAAAGTTTTATGGTAAATGGTCGTTAATTCGGCGCAATCGCTCACTGGGCAGCTTCTGGGATAGATGGGGCGGATTTGTGACGTACGTTTTGCGTGAGCGTATGGGACGGTCACAGCGAGGTGCACAGACATGTGCTATGTATAGTTTTTTACAAATTCTATCGACTAATCGTCAAAACTAACTAGCCAAAACAGTATCGCTTTGTATCGTTCTTGATAGGCCCCTAGGTGCATTGGATTGAGCTTATATGAACAGTGTGTTGCTAATTGGGCACAGCGGTTTTACGACCAGTGTGCGATCGCAGGTACGAGGATTAGATTCGCTGACAGTGACCACCGCATTCGACGCTTTAGAGGGGGTGTCGCAGCTGGAGTCGAGTTCGCCCGACGTGGTGATTTTTCAGGCTGGCATTCTCAAGCAAGACTCCGTGGTTAAGACGTTTGGACGCCCTCATAATACTTACTTTATTGCCATCGAGACTGTTGAGCATCCGATATGCGAAGCCGATGAGCTAGATGCCTTGCAGATAGAAAAGACAGCCCTGGCGCTGGAATCGGGCACAGACGCCTACCTTTGGCTACCGTCTGTGGGTCAGCGAGATCAGGGTGAGTGCTATCCTGCGCCTAAGGCTGCTGTTGCCCTGGAGCTAACGGCTGTAACCGCTTCAGATAGGAGCCCAGAGCGAAACACAATAGCTGAGACTCAGCGGCGACCTGCCCACCCGTCGAATCGTCTAGTCTTTCGGCAGAATCAATGCCGGTTGATTCAGGCCCACATTCAAATTGGCCTAAGCCGCGCCCAGCGCTACCGAGACCTCTCCCGTATTAACGACTGGCTGTCGGCGGTTGCCTTAGTTGATGCCCTCACCCAAATCAGTAATCGCCGGGCCTTCGACCTTGAGCTACCCAACCAAATTAAGATGACGCGTAGCAAGGGCACACCACTTTCTTTGATGGTGTTGGATATTGACTTTTTTAAGGGGGTCAATGACCGATTCGGCCATTTGGTTGGAGATGAAATTCTCAAGCAGCTAGCCCAAAGGCTTTTGGCGAATATGCGTTTTTACGACATGCCATTTCGCTACGGTGGCGAAGAGTTTGTGGTGACGCTGACAAATACGGACCTAGTCGAGGGAGTTGCGATCGCCAATCGACTGCGCGAATCGATTGCCCGCGACTCCTTCACGATTGCGCCGTCGGCAAACGGTCTTACAACCTTAGAAGTGACGGTGAGCATTGGGATTGCCGAGCTGCTGCCAGACGACGATGAGCAAGGCAGAAGCCTGCTAGACCGTGCCGACCAAAATCTCCTCAGAGCTAAGGACCTAGGCCGCAACCGGGTGATTGGCTCAGGGGTAGATGGCCAGGCTTAGGTGTCAAGCCATTTTAGACGGGCCGCTTCAAACAGACCACTTCAGACAGGCCGCTTCAAACGGGCCGCTTGAGATAAGAAAACAGCTTAGTTTGCCGGTGCAGCAGACTCAGCGAAGGTTGTGTCTGCCACCCGGTAACGCTCAATCGCTGCGCAGCAAGTGGCGACAGGGGCACGCTCTGACATTTCTGATACGAGTGCATCGTAGGCTGCAGATTGTTTTTCTATCAGCGTTTGAGCCTGTAGCAAGGCCCAGCGGAGCTGGGTATCAGCTGTATTTTCTGAATGCTGGGTTTGTATCCAGAGCTGCCTGAGCTTGCGCTGGTCATCTTCACCGCCCTGAGCAGTGCCGTACTGCTGATTTTCAGCGGCAATCCCGGCCATCCAAACCGTGCAGTAGCGATTGACCTGCTGCTCAGAAAGATCTGCTGTTCCCGCTTGCGCGTCTAGCTCTGGGGCTTCACAGATGACGCCGCCTAGTCCGGGAAACCCCGCCTTGATGGCTTCCCAAGCGCTCAGCGTATAGCTCTGTACTGGAATATCTAGCAGGTGAGCAACTAGGAAGTGCCCTGCCTCGTGGTGCAAAACCCGCTGCCGATACTCAGAGGACTGGCGAGAGACCAGATCGAGCAGTAGCGTGCCGCCTCTGCCCTGAGCGCCGAAGCGATCAGCCGCAATCACACCCGCGCAGCCGGTTAGTGCGATCGCAACCGCCCCAGGTGAAATATTGAGCAGAGGTCCAACCAGGCTCAAGATCGTGAAGGCAAAGACGGAAACGGCCAGAAGATTCAGCGTGATGGGATTCATGCGTGCTGTTGTTTGTATGGCTTTTTGAATGGCTTGTTGTACGGCTTGGCCTACTTGTGAATGTGAGCCTAGCACCAATCATTTATAGAATAATTCTAAACTCTCTTGGTTGCCTACGTAGCGCCAGTGCCAGGGTTCATAGGCAACGCCTGATGCATTGTCTTTGGGAAAGGAGAGTTCAAAATTGTAGTAGGGGGCGTTTTCTTGAAGCCACTTGAACGCTGCTGTTGTCTCAAAAGATTCTTGCAGGTGGGTTTCTGAGCGGCCCTCATCGATGAAGTCAACTGCGTAGCCGGTGTGATGTTCGCTGTAGCCGGGCGGGGCGCTGACTTCGGCTCGGGTTTGGGCGCTCTGGCCCCGCTCGGCTTTGACGTCGAAGTACAGGTAGTTCTGATCTTCTAGGGTGCGGAATCCGGAGATGATGCCTAGCCGAACGCCTTCAGCTTTAGCTTTGACAATCATTTGTGCGATCGCTGCTTGGACATCTGGCTGCAGCTTGATCTGGCTATTGGGGTTGAGCTGCACAAGGTCCTCTTCTGAGGCGACTTCGTAGCGACGATGGTTGAGCAGAACGTCGGGTTCGCGTTCAGTGCCTTCGCGGGCGGCTTGTTCGCCTTCACCTTGCCCTTCTGCGTCGGCTGGGGTGGCTGAGCTATTGAGGGTATCTGATGAGGCGGTGTTTGATGTGGCGGGTATGGTGGGGTTTTTCTGTTGAGCGGTGCTCTGTTGGGCGGTGTTCTGTTGGGCGGTGTTCTGGTCGTTTGGTTGGGAGACTTTAGCCGCATCTGAGTCGGTTTTTGGAGCAGCCGGGGTGGACAGGGTCTCTTTTGAGAGGAAGCCGCTAGCTGCGATCGCGGCTTTCATTCCTCGCAGATGGGGGCTTATCTTGTCCCACTGCCAGGCCCCAATCCCACCCATGCCAACAACGAGTAGCGCCGTTACAACCAGTCCCAAGCGGTGCCGCCGAGGTTCTGATTGCAGCTTGATGTTTTCTATCTCAGCGAGCGAAACCTCAGTCGGTTCGCGACGCGCAGGCGGAATATCTTTGGAGGGAGAAGGGCTCACAGACGTAATGAATTCTTGAACGACAGGATTCGACTACCAGAGCGTGATGGCCAAATTTTGACAGCTACTTAGCAGTCAAAGACGACCAGATAAAGTGACGGGGTTTAGTGTATAGCAAATCTGAGCAAATCAGCTAAGCGGATACACCGATTGAGCGTTAATTTATCTGGCTGCCGATAAATTAACTTAGCAATTGCTCAGTGATTGCTTAGCGATTACTCAGCGAACTTTGCTGTCAGGGACTCCCAGCCCATTTCTTCGTAGTTCTCGAAAGGTTGATGAATCCATGGATTGTCTTCTAGATAGTGCACTGCGTAGTCCGGTGTGATCGACGAGCAGGCCTTGTGCCACAGCACTGCCGTTCGAACTTCGTCGATATAAAAGCCGTATTTGTGCTTTAGCCACGAGATGCTGCGCTCCAAGCTCTGACCAGAATCCACCAGGTCATCCACTAGCAGGATGTGGGAACCCAGGTTGGCGGTTGTCATGCTCAAATCTTTGGAAAAAGTGATGGAGCCACGGGTACGGTTGCCTTCTCCGCCGTAGGATGCGGTCGACAAGATCGCCAGGGGCTGGTCAGAAATGCGGCAAATAATGTCACCGATTCGCAGGCCTCCTTTTGCCAAACACACAATTTGGTTAAACTGCCAGCCGGAGCGGTGTACCATCAAGGCCAATTGTTCGATAGTTCGGTGGTACTCTGACCAGGATACATAGAGGTCTGCCATTGCTTGGTTCAGCTGCCACTCGCTTAATGACTACGGTTATCTATTTATACAGGTTTTTTCCATGGCTAATTTAGACCCTCAGCCGCATGCCAAGGTGAACTATCCTACGCCCAAGCTCTCACTGCCGGTAAAGCTGGCCTATGGCGCAGGCGATTTTGGTGCGGGTCTAACGTCTCAATTTTTAGCGTTTTTCCTACTGATTTTCTTAACGGATGTTGCGGGTATGCGTCCGGTCGTCGCCGGATCTGTTTTGGCGGTTGGAAAAATTTGGGATGCGGTGAACGACCCGCTGGTGGGGATGATGAGCGATCGCACCAATACGCGCTGGGGTAGGCGCTACCCCTGGATGTTTCTCACCGCGATTCCGTTTGGTCTGTCCTACTGCTTCATTTGGATTGTGCCGGGCTTTGAAAAAGAGTGGATGAGCTTTTGGTACTACGTGGGGATTACCTCGGTATTTCAAATGTTCTTTACAACCACCAACTTGCCCTACAGCACCCTGACCGCCGAAATCACTCAAGACTACGACGAGCGGACATCTCTGACGTCTTTTCGCCTGGCCTTTTCGATTATTGGTGGGCTGTCGATACTGGTAGCGGCTGGGGTGCTAGCGTCTGCGATCGCAGACGAGGGCCAGCGATACATCGTACTTGGCATCATTGGTGGAATTGTCTCTATATTGACACTCTACTGGTGCATTTTTGGCACCTACGGATACATGGCAAGCAAGGCCAAAGCCACGGGTCATTCTCTCTCCGCTGATAGTGATGAGCCGACAGAACCTTTTGCCCAGCAGCTCAAAATTGTCTTTGGCAATCGGCCCTTTCTCTTTGTCGTCGGCATCTATTTATTTTCATGGCTGGCCTTGCAAATTACCGCAGCTGTGATCCCGTTCTACGGCAAGTATTGGATGGATGTAGATGGTAGCCTGCTGGCTTTGATTGTGCAGGGCGTCGCGATTGTCATGATGTTTGTCTGTGCGGCTTTGAGTAAGCGAATCGGTAAGAAAAACATCTATTTTTTGGGATCGGGCATCTGGATTTTGGTGCAGGTTGCGCTCTTCTTTTTGCAGCCCGGTCAGAACAATATTCTCTTTGGCCTATGTGCTCTAGCAGGGTTTGGCGTTGCTACGGCCTACGTAGTTCCCTGGTCAATTTTGCCCGATGTCATAGAATTGGACGAGCTAAATACAGGGCGGCGACGAGAAGGCACGTTCTATGCTTTTATGACGCTGCTGCAAAAAGTCGGGCTGGCACTGGGAATCTATCTGGTTGGCTTGGCCCTAGAGGTATCCGGCTTTGATAAAGATTTGCCTGTGCAGTCAGATTCTGCCCTGAGCGCGATTCGCTTTTTTGCTGGACCGGTGCCGTTGGTGCTATTGATCTGCGGCGTGGTGCTTGTGTACTTTTATCCACTGACGCGAGAAATGCATGCAGAAATTATGCTCAAGCTAGCAGAACGACGCCGAATGAATGAATTGGAGTAGCAAAAGGGTAGTAAAATGCTTGCAATTGATATTGACGGTGTTCCATCGCAGTATGCATGCTTCAAACGGTTTGACCGACTGATCAACGTCGCTATGTATGAACGTCACGTATGAACGTCACGTATGAACGTCATGATGAACGTCAACATCGTCATGTATGAATATTGATAGTCATTCAATCACTCAGCCATTGACTATTTCTACCCGACTTGCCGACGTCGCTTTCCCCCGCATAAAAGATCCTTCTCTGGTTGCTGCCATCGTTGAAAGAACCGCCGAGTGGACCGATGGCGATCCGTTTTTTAGGCGCTTTATTTACGATTATGTCTCTCAGTATTCGTTTCAGATAGTGCAGTCAGAAGGTGCTGGCATCGTCGATGAAATCGTCCGCCAGAAGATTGTTAGAAACTGGGAGAACAATGTCAACATTCCCTGTCTAAATCGCATTAAAGAGAGGCTATTAGCATTTCAGGATAGGGATATTTTGCTTATTTTGTATATGCAGATTTTGTCGAGGGGAGCGCTTTCTTTCAGTCATCATCCACATACTCAGAGAATGCAAGCGCACTTGCTAGCATCTGGGCTAATAAAACAGAAAAACAATCATCTTGTGGTGAGTAATGCTATTTTTGCTGAGATTTTTAGTCTGGCGTGGATTGAGCAGCAGATCCCAGGCTTGACTCGTTCAGTAACGGTTGTTACTCCTGAGCCATCGGCTTCTGGTAAGGGGGCTTCTGCCGCACTTTCCTTGGCGGTCTCTGACAGTCTGTCTTCGAGCGCTAGGTCCCACGCTGACCCAAGCTATGGCTTATTTAGACGTTACAACTATGTTGTTGTGCTTGGCTGCGCCCTATCTGCATTGGTGGTTACCCTCCTGGTACGGCAGCAGGTGATAAGAGATAGCTTCTTTGCAGACCTTCGGCCGAGTGCGATCGCTGTGAGCGAGAAGGCCGACAACGAATTGAGCGATGTGCAAGACAGACGTCTTTTCGATAGCGGCATAGCTCATGCAACCAATGGTCGATGGCTGTCTATGCTTCAAGACTTTTGTCAGATTTCTAAAGGCTCTCATTACTATGCGCCTGCAGAAAACCAGCTTATGCGCTGGTATGAGCTTTATCCAGCGCAGGTGCAGAACGCGAGACAGGCGCTGTCCGATGAAGAGAATGAGACCTGTGGGATGCCTACCAATATCTAGTGCTCTTTTTCATCAGGCTTTCGTCGATTTGCTTAGGATACGTAGCGCTCAGCGCTATTTTATAGAGCGACTCGCTCCGACAACCGTTCTAATGCACAGGACGGTAGCTGTGGAAGTCTGAAATGACCGATCTGATCGGTGTAATTTAACGCGGATTATTTCATCGGTGCACGTATAAATAACCAGGGTTTGCTCATGCTGAGCTTTCCTCAAGTGTTCCTGAATGTAGTGTCAGTTGGGCATCGTGGCACGATGCTGAATCCCTTTCCTTGGATAGGGACAGGCTTATGCAGGTAGCCAAACTGATGACCCCCTTGTCTCTGTAATCCGGATGGTTTTGAGAGAAGCACTCAAAATTAGTGTTAACTTTACATTCTTTGACCGCTGCCACACTGCGGACCGAGTTGACCGTCGTGTTCGATTTGTTCTACGGCTACGGAAGATGTCTCTGCTGTTGGCTACCGGGCTCTCTCACCCTTCCTGATAATCTGAACCTTCTTTTAGATGAGGATACATTCTGCTTCTAGACTCATTTTTGACCGGTTGTCGTGTTAAAAACAATACTTTTGAGACCGAGATATCACGGATGTTTTTTGCTGGCAGCCTAGCGAAAAATGCAGCACAATACTTGTTATTACTTCACGAAAAAGGTTGGGCAGTAAGGGATAATACGGGCGTAGAAATACGTACGTAAGCTGCTTGGTTATTAGCGAGTAAATCGTTGATAGGCTAGGTGCTTGCGAGACTATGAGCGATCTGTCCAATTTATTGAAGGCTTTGTTTGGCACTGATTTATTAATGCCTGCCTGAGAGGTACGGCTATTAATTCCACTTTCAGGCAGAGTTTTTTGGGCAGAGTTTTTTTGGGCAGAGTTTTTGGGCAAAGTTTTTCCGGGCAAAGGCTTTAGTGCTGCACCGGTTGTGGCATTGTCTAATGTTATGGCATCAGTTGGGCTTCTACCTATGACATCAGATTGCACTCACATATATTTGAAAACAGTAGAAAAATGCTTGAAGAAAAGTCCCCTGATCGACTTTCCGTAGTCCTGTCAAGTTTCTGGGAAGAACTCTTTCCAAAGGTTCAAGATTCTTACGCGATTCCCAAAATTATTGAACGTGTTAAAGCTTGGTCGGCTGACCAGCCTACCGTTACTGAAATTCTCTGTAATTACGTTTGTAGATATGCTTCCCAGATAGATGAAGCTGATGCGGCGGGTATCGTCGACAGAATTGTATTTAGAGATATTCTTAAGGACTGGAGAAACAGCATGGCTGCTTCCCACCTGAACAAAATAGAAATGGCTCTGAGGGACTATGAGAAGCGGGATGTTCTGCTGCTTTTGTATATGCAGATTTTGCAGCGCGGTTCGGTGTCTGCCGAGAAAAACCCGGAGCAGGAAGTGCTCCTAAGCTCTGGGTTGGTGACTGAAGACGGTGGAAAGCTCAAAATTACCAACCGACTCTATGCCAAAGTATTTGACTTGGCGTGGGTCGAAAAGCAACTGCCGGGTATTACGCGCCCAGTGACGATTGTGAAGTCTCAGCCAACGGGCGATCGCAAGCTATCTTTTGCGTCTGCGCTGTACCCGAAGATTGCGGTTGCTGCTTGCTTTTTGGCTGTTGCAGGTGCGGCGCTGACGGCCCACCTTCGGGCGGCCAATACCCAAGCTGCACTGGCGACCCAAGATGAGATTGCCATCAGTGAACCCGTTGACTCCGCGCCCGCTGCTTCTCCTAGCAGCGCTTCTCCTAGCAGCGCTTCTCCTAGCAGCGCTTCTCCACTAATTGTCAGTGATGAAGCGGCAGAGCGATCGCTGTTTGATAAGGGCGTCGAGCATGCTACTAACGGGCGCTGGCTACCGATGGCGCGGGAGTTCTGCAGGCTTCCTAAAAGCTCTACCTACTACATGCCCGCACAGAAGCAGATAGAAAAGTGGGTTGAACTCTATCATGATGATATTGAGATTGCTCGGGATACCTTTACCCAAGAGCAAGATCGCTCCTGTGGCATCATGACCGACGGACTCATTCAGTCTATTCAGTAGGATGGAAACTCTCTATTCAGTAGGATGGAAACTCTCGACACACTCAGGTCAGGCATTGCCTCCGGTCGGCTTACCGGATGTACTCACCTCAGTTTGTCAGGCAGTTTGTCAGACTTTCCTCAGGTACTTTTTGAGCTTGCTGATTCGCTTGCTTTTCTCAATCTTTCGGGTAACCACCTCAGTCGTTTACCCGAAGAGTTTGAGCTGTTTAAGCAGCTGAAGATACTCTTTTTTAATCGCAACGCGTTTGCAACTTTTCCAACGGTGCTCGCCCAGTGCCCGCAGCTTTCCATGGTGAGCTTTAAGAACAACCGGCTGACAACCGTCAGCGCTGAGTCTCTCTCTCCGCAGCTGCGCTGGCTAATCCTCACCAATAATCAAATTGAATCGCTGCCGTCATCCATCGGTAACCTTAGCAGGTTACAAAAGCTAATGCTGGCGGGCAATCGCCTTTCTGCGGTGCCTCCAGAACTGGCAAACTGCAAAAACTTGGAGCTGATTCGGCTGTCGGCAAATCGGCTGAAAGCCCTGCCCGGCTGGCTGATGACACTTCCTCGCCTGTCTTGGCTGGCCTACGCGGGCAATCCCTTTTGTGAAGATGCGATTCCTATCTCGCCGTTCCACTTACCCAACGACTTATCAGATATTTCTGCTAGTGAGATCCAGAGAGGGCAACTTTTGGGAGAGGGCGCCTCCGGGACGATCTATCAGGGCACCTGGACACCGGCTTCGATAACAACAGAAGATATCATCGGTTTGCCCGATAGCCCAACATCCGATACGCCAACATCCGATAGCCCAAAAACGGTGGCGATTAAGCTGTTCAAGGGTGATATCACCAGCGATGGGTCTCCGCTGGATGAAATGAGAGCCTGTATGGCCGCAGGGCAACATCCCAATCTGGTGACTGTGCTGGGAAAGTACGCTGCAGAACATCAGGCTGGACTGGTCTTCGAATTTATCTCACCGGACTACACGAGTTTGGGCGATCCGCCCGACTTGGACAGCTGCACCCGCGATACCTACAGTGAGGAAACCAAATTTACCCTTGGAGTGGTGCTGACCATCGCACGGGGCATTGCGTCAGCCGCTGCGCATCTCCACCGTAGGGGCATCCTGCATGGCGATCTCTACGCACACAATATTCTTGTTAATCAGGCGGGGCATAGCGATCAGAGGGGGCACAGCATTTTGGGAGACTTTGGCGCAGCCTCTTTTTATGATCCGGCTGACCAGGCAACCGGTCAAGCTTTAGAACGGCTGGAGTCTAGGGCATTTGGGTGCTTGTTGGAAGATCTGCTAAATCACACCTCATCAAATGAATCTGCTGACGTCGATACTCTGCAGGGACTGCGTCAGCTTCAGGACCAGTGTCTGAACGAAGACCCGGCGGAGAGACCCTTGTTTTCGAATATTGTCCATGCGTTGGAGGCCTTGGTGACGCGCTAGCGGGCAGCATAGTCGATAACGCATACCGTACCGAAGGTGGCGTGCTCGTTGCAGCCGATGCCTGCTATGGCCCATTCCGGTGAGAAAATTGTTGTTCGGTGGCCGCGGCCTGCGACCCCATCATCTACGATGAGGCTCATGACGACTTCTTGCGCGGTTGAAGGCCCATAGGTGATGTTTTCAGCGATCGCAACATTTTCCACCCCAAACCGACTGAGCCGCTGAGCAAAGCTACTGCCATCTGTGCTTCGATGTCCGACTGCGCCGCTGCTTTGGTCTTGGGCGTGGGACTTGGCGGCCTGAGCCATGGCGCTTGAGGAGGCCAGTGGTCCGACGGGCGGTTGGTTCTGAAGGAATGCGATTGCTTCTTCGACGGCAGCTTTTCCCTCCCTGGTAATCATCGTACAGTTTTGTCCGCAGCCATTGGGAATGTTACCCTCTGCGTCCATGCTTGCGCGGTAGGCTGCCAAGATGGGAATGTAGCTTTGAGGATTTTGCCTTACCCGGTTGTGCTCTATGAGCAGGTTTTCTTCAATGGCTGCCCAGTCGGTCAGTTCAGTTGCTTGTGCCTGAGCGATGCCCATGGGGGACCACAGGTCTGGCCTAGATGCCGATGTTCGTGGCGCAGGATCGTTAGCAACAGCAGCCGCTGTCAGCAAGGCGACAGAGAGTCCTAGATAGATGAGCTGCTTGGAAAAGTTAGGATAGGCCATTTTCGTGATCTGCATGGATCTACTAAGGCATAGATATGCTGAGCGCTACGAACGTTCACGGTATTTGATGAGGTCGATGCAGTATCTTGCAGAGCCACCCTATCAACCGCTACGCTATGTGACGCCTAAGGGAGGACAATTCTAAAACCGGTTAGCCGAAGTCGTCCAACGGAAACCGTTTAATGTGCGGTCTATTTGTGGGGTTTGCTGCTGAGCAAATTTATTTCTTTTGTCTGTAAATGCTTGCTGCGTCTGTCTGCAGGTCGCCTTTTCAGGCGGATGCTGAGGAACACAAGCTGGCTGTTGCTGGCTCGCTTGGTGACGGGGCTAGCTGGCCTAGGGTACTTGAGCCTTGCGACGCACAGTCTCGGCGTGGATGGGTTTGGCACCCTAATTTTAATTCAAACCTATGTTGAGATTGTTGATGGCCTGACGACTTTTCAGTCTTGGCAGGCGGTGATTCGCTATGGGGCGATTTGCCTGGAAGCAGAAGACCTTGACGGGTTTCAGCAGTTGCTGAAGGTGACGACACTATTGGATGTGGTGGGCAGTATTGTCGGGGTGGGGCTGGCTATTTTTCTGGCGCCGTATCTTGCGCCATATGTGGGGTGGGATGCAGATATGGTGAGGTTGGTTCAGCTCTCTAGCAGTTTGATTGTTTTTTCGGTTGTGGCAACGCCGATGGGTTTGCTGCGTTTGTTCGACCGGTTTGATCTGGTTGCTTACAAGATGGCGCTGATTCCACTGCTGTGGCTTGTGGGGACGGCTGTGGTGGTGTGGCTTGAAGGGCCCTTTTGGAGCTACTTGTTGGCTTGGGGGGTGAGCTACAGCGTAGGCCATCTCTTTTTGATATTGGCGGGCTGGAGAGAGGCGCAGCGCAGAGGGCTCTTTCCCCAAGGTGCTCTTTTTTCTGGTGGGTCGTTCTTGGTTCAGCCACTCTCTATTCAGCCGTTTTCTATTCAGCTGGCGCCCGTGCACCAGGGACTGCTGAAGTTCTGTTTGATTGCTAATTTTGATGCTTCGCTGCCTTTGGCTATGCGGCAGGCAAGTCCTTTGCTTGTAGGTGCGATCGCAACGCCTGCTGCTGCTGGACTCTTTCGCATTGCCTACGAACTCTACACGCCCTACAAAGACTTGGCAGCGCTACTAGCCGAATCGCTCTATCCAGAACTCAGCCGACTAGGAAGCGCGCAGAACTGGCAAGTGTTCAAATCCCTAACGCTAAGAACACAAGGCATTGGCCTCTGTGTGGGACTAGGGATGACGGCGATTGGTATTACCTTCGGCCAGGTGATGTTGCGCTACGCCTTCGGCCCGGCGTTTGTTCCTGCCTATTCAACATACCTGCTATTGATTTTGGCTGGCACGCTAACGATGGGTAGCTGCGCGCTGGAGCCGGTGCTCTATGCTGCGGGCAGGCCTGGCTTGAGCTTTCGGGTCAACTTAGTTGCGATTTTTCTGATTTACCTGCCCTGTCTTGTTCTGTTTATTGATGCAGCGGGTGCTGTTGGCGCTGGCATTGCCACGCTGTGCGCGACGGCATTTATCGTAGTTGTTCAGAGCTATTTTGCCTTTCGACAGCTGCGAAAAAGAGAGTGTGCATGCGCAAAATAGCGCGCGCAAAAGAGAGAAAAGGGCGGTGACCTAGACCAGTCTTTGGGCAAAGCCTTTGAGAAGTAGTGCGATCGCAAACCCTTCTAGCATGAGATAAGTTAGCCCGTTCGAAAGTAAGAATGAACGCCGCACTCGCTTCTGTTTCACTTTATGTAGGCTAAATACACCAATAAAGCGCTCTAGCAAAACGGTGAAAACAAACATGGGTATGAGTGAGACTGCAATCTCTAGCGGCACCAGCGGAAAAGCACCTGGTGAGACGGGGACTGTAGTTCCTAGGAGCAAGTGACCTACGAGCGCACCTAGGGGCAAGATCACCACAATCCCGCCCAGTGTCGAAATCACGTTAGCGCTAAAAGACACCCAGACTGCCTTGCCCAGCTTAATGCCCATGACCTGACGATGGACATAGGCTTCGATGGCAATGATGGGGATGAGCAATAGGGTTTGGTAAAAAACACTCTGGGAAAAGAGGGGCACGCCGGCATTGGCCAGGTAGAAGGTAGGCACCGTCATAAAAAACGAAACTCAAGAACAACATACGAAACTAAAGATCATGCTTGAGATTTCTGACGGTTTCTTCCAGCTTGATGGCAGGCCAGAATATCTTGTATTCCCAACCTTCACCTGGCGTGTGCTTGTCTTTGGTAATGTAGAGCCTTTGCTGACCGCTCTCGTAGGAGCCGACAGCACGCAAGGTCCGATTGCGCACAAACCCATACGCTGCTGTATAGGCAACAAAGAGCGATAGAAGAACCCGACTTGTTTTGTCTGTTCTGTAGGTTGTCATGAGTTATCGCCTGGCGGAAGGGCCGTTCTCAAACCGTAAGAAGCATTCAGAGCACTGAAGCATCAATATTGGTTGATAGAGTTCCCAGCGCAGCTGACAAACTAACGACTATCTGATCTTTTGCTTGCCTGATGAGCCATTACTTTCTCGCTCTATTGCTTCATCGGGCAGATCGCCAGCGGTACTGGTAGGGGATAGTGTCAGCGCCCCACACCTGAATTCCCGCCGCGTCAAATCCACGATCCCAGGTATCCATTCCGGCGTCGTGTAGTACGACCACGTTGGTAATGCTAACCGCGCCGCGTACGCTGGCTATGCAGCCACCTGCAGGTGTGCTGCCGACAAATCCGCCTATGGCAGAAGTGCGTAGTGATACGGTGCAAACCTGCTCGCCCAGGTCAGCAGCGGAGATAGATCGTGGACTGGGCTGCTGGCAAAGCCCAATGAGTGCTTCTGGTGAATCGGGTTTGAAGCTGTGCGAATCTACTCGGCGGTTGTTGCCAGGAGCAATCTGTAAAAAGCGCTGTCGGTAGGGCGAGCTCAAAGACTCAACGAGTGCCTGCTCCTGATAGAGATAGACTCCGTTGGTGACAGATGCTGTCGTTTCAGTCTCTACCACTTCGATACGGCAGGTTGTCATCTGTACGCCGACGAAGTTGCTGTTGCGATTCGCCTGTTCGACTGTGTCCATCACGCCTTCGAGATGGGCTACCACCGCCTCAACGGTAGCATCGGTTCCTGCATCGGCTTCTACATCGGCTTTTACAACATCACTGCGCTCGAAAGGCTGCTCGGAATCTAGGGTGTTGTTATTTGCTGAGGCCCACTTGTCACGTGTCTGCCAGCTGTCAGCTATCAGTAGGCAGCTGCTCAATAAGATGGTGACCGCTCTTTTTAGGCGCTTCATAGAATTGATGCCTTGCTCGGTGCCTTATTTAGTGCCTTATTTTATACTGCACAAAGCAATTTAGTCCCACCTCTGCTGCTAGTGCTTAATGCGACTGTTGTTTTTCTTCCCCACGTTTTTTTCTATAAATTCGATCATTTTACCGGCCACATCTATATCGGTTGCCTTTTCGATGCCTTCGATACCGGGTGATGAATTGACTTCCATCACCACCGGGCCGTGCTCCGACTGTAGCAGGTCAACACCGGCCATTTTTAGTCCCATGATTTTGGCAGCTCTGACGGCGGTACTGCGCTCTTCAGGCGTTAGCCGAATTTTTTGCGCATTGCCGCCCCGATGAAGGTTGGAGCGAAACTCGCCGGGGGCCCCCTGTCGCTTCATCGATGCAATTACTCTGTCACCCACGACAAAACAGCGCAGGTCAGCGCCCTTTGCCTCAGCGATAAATTCTTGCACTAGGATGTTGGCATCTAGCCCCCGGAAGGCTTCTATGACGGATGTGGCGGCTTGGTAGGTCTCAGCTAGTACGACGCCGATGCCCTGGGTGCCTTCTAACAGCTTAATCACAAGGGGTGCACCGCCCACAATATTGACCACGCCCGAAATGTCTTTTGTAGAGTGGGCAAACCCGGTAACCGGGAGGCCTATGCCTTGCTTGGAAAGCAGCTGGAGGCAGCGCAGCTTATCGCGCGAGCGGGATATGGCTTGGGATTCGTTCGCAGAAAAAACGTCCATCATCTCAAACTGGCGAACCACAGCGGTTCCATAGAACGTGTTGGATGCACCGATGCGAGGAATGACGGCATCTACGCCTTTGAGCGGGTCACCTTGGTAGAGCACTTGAGGGTTGTGCGGCGTGATGTTCATGTAGCAGCGAAGATAGTCAATCACCAGCATTTCGTGGCCGCGAGCTTCACCGGCTTCTTTAAGCCGATGTGTCGAATAGAGAGAGGAGTTCCTCGACAAGATTGCTATTTTCATGTTTTGCTTTTTTGCGAGTTTTGAGCTTGCGGGTGGGCAGTGAGCTTTGCAGGTATGACCTGCCAGAATCGACGAGAAAACGCTGACGTACAGCTTGTCTGCCGAGTAGCATAGGAAACCCCATGACGCCTCGGTTGGTCAATGTCAGTTCGATAGGCCATTGCCTGCCGCCAATGGAAACTATGGTTTCGATAACGGGACGGCGCTCTGACTTACCGCCAGAATTGCGGACCTCTCGCATTTCTAGAAGCTTGGCTTCGACCGAGACAATTTTCTTACGGTTACGCTGGGAGGCATGAACTCGGAACCGCACAAAGGGCTGACCCTCTCGCTCAAAGACTTCGACGTCGACAGCATGCAGTGCGGAGGATCGGGCACCTGTGTCGACTTTTGCTTTGACGCTTTTGACGTTGAGATCGGGAAGTGAGACTCTCTCCCGCCAGCCGATGACAGGTAAACCGTCGGTGTCAGAATCGCTCATTCAGAATCACTCATAATTTATCTGTGCATAAAAGTGAGATGCAGTCTTTTTTAATGGGAATAAGGGTATCACTAATCTCCGGATAGTGGCTTCTGTGAAAGGGTGTGCTTTTTGCCGGTAATGATGGACTGAGTAAGCTGCAGTGTTCTTTGCCCGGCGTGTTGTGTTTGGGCCTTTTGGCGTATTGATAGCGTATGTTGGTTTGCACCTAGAGCATTTGAAGTGGGATTGGCCTTTTCGGCGGCGGAAAGGCTCTGTCTAGGGCGATTAGCTCTTCATTGCTGAGCTTGAGAGTCAGTGCGGCGTAGTTTTGCTCTATGTGTTCGGTGCGGCTTGCTTTTGGAATGACTATCACGTTGCTTTGGTGCAGCAGCCAAGCGATCGCAATCTGAGCGGCTGTGACATTTCTCTCTTGAGCCATCGAAGTGAGTGCGGGGTTGCTCAGCATCCGCCCCTGTTCGATGGGTGAGTAGGCCATGATGGGGATGCTTTGCTGCTGGCACCAGGGTAGAAGGTCCTGCTCTATGCCCCGTCTGGTGAGGTTGTAGAGGACTTGGTTTGTGGCGATCGCCTGTCCGCCTTCTAGTGCTATGGCTTCTTCCATATCGTCTGCATCGAAGTTGCTGACGCCGTAGTCGCGAATTTTTCCGGCCTGCTGTAGCTGCTGAAAGGCTTCTAGGGTTTCTGATAGGAGTTCAGAACCGCGCCAATGGAGGAGGTAGAGATCGATATAGTCGGTGTTGAGTCGCTGTAGGCTACGCTCGCAGGCAGCGATCGCACCTTTTTTAGAGGCGTTGTGAGGGTAGACTTTGCTGACTACGAAGCTCTGGTCCCGTCGGTTGGCGATCGCCTGAGCAACGACTCTTTCTGCGCCGCCCTCTCCGTACATTTCAGCGGTATCTATTAGCGTTATCCCCAGAGACAGGCCGTGCTGTAGCGCGGCGACCTCTGCTTGAAAATTCTCAGATTTCTCACCCATTTTCCACGTGCCCATCCCGAGCACGGGGATGGCTTGCCCAGAAAAAAGTTTAAGGGTTTGCATGATGTGTGCACTCCGTTTTGCTTGCTAACAGTCTGTCTCTAGTATTAAAGTACTACTGAAAAAGGTGCCGAATCCGTCTCAATCAAAACTAGAGATGCAAAATTAGATGATGATGGGTCGGCGCTCGATAGGCATGGCAGCTTTTATCCTACAGCTGCCTACCTAAAGGCGGCATCAGTCGTAGGGAGGCTGTGCATTTGCAAATGACTGCCTGGAAACTGTGCATCACCGAGCATCCAGACATTATGAACGTTCGAGACCTCTCTCAATGGCGCAGCTGCCGGTTAGAAGATCGTAAAGCACTCTTGCCAAAATCTAGCGGAATCTACGCGGTGCTGAGCAAAAACAAAGTGATGTACATAGGCCGGTCGAACAACTTGAACAAACGGTGGCGCAGTGGTCATCACCGCTATGCGCAAGCGACTCGCCTCAAGAATCCCAAACTTGCCTGGATATCTGTAGATAAGTCTCAGCTCAGCGACGTGGAAGCCATGCTTATTCGCACCTACAGCCCAGCCTGGAACTGGACGAAAGTGAAAGCGCCCAGGGTGCTCTACAGCTTTAGGACGCTGTTGATTGGGATAGCGATCGCAGCTGGCATAGGCTGCATTATCGGATGGGTGAGCCTGTACTTCGCACCCCCAGTGCAGCGCCCTAATGATACAGAATCACAGTAGGAACGTAGGATTTATCTCTTCCTATTCGCCTCATTTGTGGCCTCTGCCGGTGGCTTGTAACCCCATCGCTCAATGAAGGGACGCCAGTGGGTGGTGACCTGATAGATACTTTCTTCAGAGAAGGAATATCTGTTCTTTTGGTATGTTTTTTGAGCGTTTAGATACTGTTGGAAGGCAGGTTCTGCGCTCTTCCAGCCCTCTAGTTCGAGCTGGCGGTAAATTCGCTGTAGTTGTTCAATCGGGTTAGCTTCGAATGTTTCAAACTGTAGCGTGACAAAATCTTGTAGGGGAAGTTGTTGGCTGTCTTGCAGAAGCGCTGTCATCATTTTTGGGTAGCTCTTTAGCACTATTTCTCGAATGGGTACCTGGTCGAATGGCTGCAGGGCGATTTCGGGAAATAGCTTGCGGTAAAAGTTGAGCGTGGACTGAAAGACGATGTATGGGTTGCGATAGATGTGGATGAACTTTGCGGTGGGCCACAGCTTGCGCAGCTGACGGATTCGGGCGGTGTAGACTGGATTTTTGATTAGGAGCTGTTGCTGAGGGCTTTGAAGCTGTAGCTTTTTGTAGAAGTGTGCGATCGCCTGCTCCCAGCGCGCAATCTCAGATGGATGGCATCCCTCAAAGAAAATGCCCGCATTGAAGTGCTGAACAAAGCGCTTCGGAAAATAAAGCCCGTGGTAGAAAGAAAGGGTTTGCATACTGGCTAGCGCAATTTCATCTTCCTGAGGGGAATCGGGTTCGACCGGTACTTTGTCGATGAAGCGTCCTTCTGGCAGGGCTTTCTCTAAAATCGGTCGGAGCAGGTTCCCAAGCGTGAGAAAATCCCAGGGTAAGCCGGTCGACAAGGGAGATACATAGGCAAACTGGGGAGAGCGGCTGAGCACGTTGTACAAAAAAGTGGTTCCGCTACGCCAGTGCCCGACGATGAAAATGGGCGGTTTTTGCAGGGTTGATAATCTGCCGGTTGACGGGCTTCCCGCTAGCGGACTGTCGGTTGAAAGTTTGCCTATGGACGCTGGGTCAGTGCGTGAGACCTGCCAGCGTTCATAGGTGGAAAATGGCCAGCGGAGAAAGGCTGCCGACAAGATAATGAATAAATGGAGGGGATAATTGCCAGGGCCGTTTTGAACAATTAACCTAAGTAGCGTACGAGGATTGCTACCCATGAGAGGATGCAACAGTCTGGGCTGGGACGTTCTGCGCGGTTGTTTATCCATTGGGATGTTTTGCTTGTTCTAGCCAGCTGGTTGACTGGTCTTTTGACGGCAATGTTGTGGCCAAGATGTCATGGGGAGGTAAGTAAGAAACATGTCGAAAGTTTGTTTGGTGACGGGTGGGCTAGGATTCATTGGGCAGTACGTGGTGCGTGAGCTGTTGCAGCGCGGGGAGACTGTGCGAATTTTGGACTTGGCCCAGCCTGCGCAGCCGATACCGGGCGTAGACTACATTCAAGGCTCTATTACAGACAGTGCGCTGGTGAAGGACGCGATGAGAGGCGTGGACTGGGTATTTCATCTGGCGGCCAATGCTGGGCTGTGGTCTCCTCGAAAACAAGACTTCTTAACGATCAATCAGGTCGGAACGCGCAACGTCATGCTGTCGGCCCATCTCTGCGGTGTACAGCGAGTGGTACATACCTCTACTGAGTCTATTCTAAAGACAGATAGGAAAAGAGAAACCCGCAATCTTCAGCTTAGAACAGTACAGAATAGAACAGCGCAGGAGGGTCTGGCGCAGAATCCACAACGGCAGGCTGTAGATGGAATAATAAAAGAAGAGACGCTCATTGATGAATCGGTACAGTTGGCTTTTGAAGATATGGTGGGCGCCTACTGTCAGGGAAAGTATCTGGCAGAGCAGGAGGCGTTTACGGCGGCTGAGCGCGGGCTACCTGTTGTGATTGTGAATCCGACAATTCCGATTGGGCCTGGAGACCGCCGGCTGACGCCTCCTTCGCGGATGATATTGGGTTTTCTCAATGGAGACTATCCGGCTTTTTTGAACAGTTCACTCAATATGGTCGATGCAAGAGATGTGGCTATCGGCCATATTCTTGCAGCTGAGCGGGGCCGGGTAGGAGAGCGATATTTATTGGGTAATGCCAACCTGCAGCTGAAGGAACTGCTACAAATTTTGAACCGGATTACTGGGTTGCCGATGCCTAGGCGACAGGTGCCTTACTGGCTAGCGTATGCGGTAAGTGTGGTTCAAGAATTGATGGCAGATTATGTGACTCACAAGCCGCCGCAGGCACCCCTAACAGGGGTGCGGCTAGCGGGCAGCCCGATGAGCTTTAGCAGCCAAAAGGCCCATCGGGAGCTAGGGTTTGTCGGTCGCCCAGTAGAGCTGTCGCTACGGCAGGCTGTCGATTGGTATCGAGAGAGGGGACTTTTGACCCGGTGACGTTAGAAATATTATTGGAAATAATTAGAAGAGACTGCTGAGCGATCGCGCCATGTTTTTGGGCTGCATCGCATCCATTGCGGCAGTCGGCTCGTAGCCGCAGTGCACCATACAGTCAGCGCATTTGGGATTGCCACTCTTTGTGCCGTAGTCTTCCCAGCGCGTATTTTCTATGAGTTCGGCGAAGGTTTTGTAGTGGCCTTCGTTGAGTAGGTAGCAAGGCTTTTGCCAGCCGAGTACGCTGTAGCTTGGGCTACCCCAGGGCGTACAGTCGTAGTCTTTTTGACCGGTCAAAAAGTCCAAAAACAGCGGATTATGGTTGAACTGCCACTTTTTGTTGCCAGCATTGAAGGGGCCTAATATCTCTCGGAAGAGGGCCTTGGTCTGCTCTCTGTGAAGAAAATGCTCTTGATCGGGTGCCCATTCGTAGCTGTATCCCGGAGATACCATCATGCCGTCTACTTCTAGCTCGGTGAGATAGTCAAACAGTGCCTGAATGGCTTCGGGATCGGTGCCTTGAAAGATGGTGGTGTTTGTGGTGACGCGAAACCCCCTAGCTTTAGCCGCTCGGATTGCGCTGGTCGCAATATCGAAGACGCCCTTGCGGTCTACGCAGCGATCGTGCAGCTCTTTCATGCCATCTAGGTGAACGCTGAAGCTGAGGTAGGGAGAAGGTGTGAACTTATCTAAACTTTTCTCGAGCAGCAAGCCGTTTGTACATAGATAAACAAACTTTTTCCGAGCAACAAGGCCCTGTACAATCTCTTCGATTTGAGGATGTAGTAGGGGCTCTCCTCCAGGAATGGACACGACGGGGGCACCGCATTCCTCGACAGCTGCGAAGCATTCTTCTGGGGACAGATTTTGCTTAAGGATTTCTTTGGGATGCTGAATCTTTCCACAGCCTGAGCAAGCTAGGTTGCAGCGAAACAGTGGCTCTAACATGAGCACTAGGGGAAAGTACTTTCGACCTTTTAGCCGTTGAGATACTAGATACTGTCCGACAGACAGGGCTTGCTGAACATGAATACCCATGTGTTTTTTCCTGTTGATGGCCGTTGATGGCCGTTGGCGAGTAGGGTTGAATGATGATTTAGGAAACAAATTACTGATAGCTGGCGTTAGTCTTTCAGTATGTATGTTCGTATATTTCAAAGTTACAGAATTTGCCGCAAGATGCGACTCAGATAACCTGTGTCCTAACGCACTCCTGACGTGTTGGCCATAACGCATTGGAAGGCTGGCTGAATCACCGTAAAGCTTGTAAAAATCGGCTAAAAATCGGTTGAAAACGGTAGCTATGTTTGAAACTATGTCCAAAATTCATTGGGCAAGTATAATTTACCTAATCAATTTGAGGTATAAATTAATCCTCCATTAATTTATACCTCAAGAATTCGTCCAAGGTATTAGCTAAGCTCAATTTATCGTGTGTAGGAGATCTTTTGAATGCTGTCATCAACAAGTTCGGCGCTCGACCTGTTGAAAGAAACTAGCCGTACTTTTTTTATTCCTATTAGCCTTCTCCCACCGAAGCTGCAAGAGGCGGTTGCTGCTGCTTACCTCTGTATGAGAGCAATCGATCAAATCGAGGATCATCCTGAGCTGGCGGCTGATATTAAGGCTACGTTGTTGAGGCAAATTAGTTTGAATTTGCAGGCAGGGACTGAGCTATCTACCGCAGGTGATTTTGCTACGGGCCTAGCGCCGTTTCAGGCCCAGTTAGAACCTGTGACGATGCGAATAGGCGAATGGGCTTTGCTGGCTCCGGAAACTATCGCGCCTCGCATATGGGATGCTACGGCAGCAATGGCTGACCGAATGGCTGCCTGGGCAGAGCGGGGCTGGCGCATTCGCAGTGAAGCGGACCTAAACGGCTACACGTTTAGTGTGGCTGGCGCGGTCGGGCTGATGCTTTCTGACATTTGGGCTTGGTATGACGGGACTGAAACGAGCCGTACCGATGCGATTGGGTTTGGAAGGGGGCTGCAGGCGGTTAACATTTTGCGAAATCACAATGAGGACCTCTTACGGGGCGTTGATTTTTATCCCGATGGCTGGACAGACAGCGATCTGCAGCATTTTGCCCGTCGGAACCTGAAGCTGGCTGATGCCTATACGGCTAAGCTCCCCGAAGGTCCTGCGCTGATCTTTTGTCGGATTCCGCTGGCGCTGGCCCATGCCACGCTAGACGCGCTGTCTGAGGGGAAAGAGAAGCTTACCCGCAGCGATGTAATTGAGATTGTGACGCCGCTCAGTCAGATTGCAGGTTAGGCTCAAGTCGCTAAGCTTAAGCATATCTGCCAATCTGCGCGGTCACTTTTGTGCGGTCACTATGCGATCTCCCTTCTCTCAACGCTCTCGTTCTGTGCTCACTGCGGTTCGAGAGCGGCTGAATATCTCTAGGCTAGCGATTCGACACGCAGGTGTGACGCTGTGCTGCTGGATTGCGATCGCACTAATCGGTGTGTTTGCCTTTAGCACGCTCAAGTATGCGCTCTTTCCAGACATTACCTTTCCGGTTGTGGTGGTGAGCGCGGCTGCACCTACCACAGTCTCTTCTGGGGAGGCCGTCTCTCCTAGTGGGACCAACACTGCCCTTGAGACTGAAAGCCAAATTACGCTTCCGCTAGAGACACAGCTTCAGTCGATAGAAGGGCTGAAGAAGGTTGTTTCATCTACTTTTGCAGGGCGTAGCGTTTTCAATCTCAGATTTAGGGTAGGGACTTCGCTGCCAGAAGCAACAGAAGCTGTTGAAGCCAAAATTGAACAGCTTAAACTCTCTTCGGCGTCAGAAACTGATCTTTCAGCAGTCAATTTTGAGGTGCTTCCGCTAAATCTCAACGAGGCGACGGTCGCTAGCTATGCGCTCACCAGCGAGCGACTTTCGCTACCTGACCTGACGGAGCTAGCTGAGACAGAGATTTTGCCTGAGCTGACCGGTCTCTCTGGTGTGTTGAGGGTCGATCTCTTGGGTGCGGGTGCAATTCCTCCTGACACTGTCAATAGCAGTGCCAACGATGCAGGCGGAGCCAACGCTAGCGACGCTGATCCCCTTTTGCTTGGCGATTTGCAGGCGTCTCCTACATTGGTCCGGTTTGATCTCCAGTCGGCACTAGCCGTGCAAATTGTGAAGGAAGGCGATGTTAATACCCTCGATGTTGCGCGTACTGTGGAGCGGGCGATCGCACAGCTACAAGAGAATTTTCCCGAGGTGAGCTTTACCCTTGCAACAACTCAAGCAAACTACATTAGAGCGGCTACGCGAGCTACGATTGATTCTCTATTAGGCGCTGTAGTCATTGCGGTGCTGGTTATTTTTGGCTTTTTGCGTAGCTGGCGGGCCACGCTGATTACGGCTTTGGCAATTCCATTGTCCCTGCTCGGGACCTGCATTGTGATGACAATCTTTGGGTTTAACCTGGAGACGATTACTCTCTTGGCGCTAGCATTGGTCATTGGCATCATTGTGGACGATGCCATTGTAGAGGTGGAAAATATTACTCGTCACATCGAGCTGGGAGCCGCTCCCCGCCAGGCAGCGCTAAAGGCGACACAGGAAATTGGCCTGACGGTGTCGGCATCGACGCTGACGATTGTGGCGGTCTTTTTGCCGGTGGCTCTGATGGGGGGAACCGTTGGACAGTTCTTTAAACCCTTTGGTCTGACGGTGTCGGCGGCTGTTTTGATTTCGCTGCTGGTGGCGCGGACGCTTTCGCCGGTGCTGGCCGCTTCCTGGCTGAAGCCAAAGACCGTGCGGCGACCCGCCCCAGGTCAGAAGGCGTCTCAGCAGATGTCTCAGCAGATGAATCAGCAGAATCAGACGTTCTCAAATAACGGCAAATTTTCTTTGCCTGTATCTGAGCCTGCACCTAAACCAATTACCTGGGTAGAACGGAGCTATAGTCGCCTGCTATCTTGGTCTTTGCGCCATCGATGGACGGTGATCGGTGTGGCTGTTGTCAGCTGTATTGCCGGGCTGATGTTAATTCCCTATATTCCCAAAGGGTTTATTCCCCAGCTAGATCGGGGTGAATTTTATCTGAACTACAGCGTCCCGATTCCGAACGAGCTGCCGAGCGATTTGGCTTCGCAAGTGCCGGTTGGGCTATCTGCTGAAGCGCCGACAGATTCGCCAACAGATTCGCCGACAAGTCCGCCAATAAATCCTAGGATGCAGATCCTGCAGCAGACATTTAGCTATGCTGAATCGCTTGAGGAAGATGTCTTTCTGTTGCCTGAGGTCGATTCTGTTTTTACGACTGTCGGCAGACAGGGCAAGCCGAATGAAGGTCGCTTGCATATTCAGTTAAAGCGTGAGCGCGATCGCGATACAGCTGCTGTGCAGGCCCAGCTTCGACAGGCACTCTCTGACAGTTCCGATATTGCTACCAGCGTTGAAAATGTTCAATTCATTGAAACGGGGGGTGAAAAACCCCTGCAAATTGCGCTGCTAGGAGAAGATGTAGACGTCCTTTCTCAGGCTATCTCTGAGGTGAAAACAGCGATTGAAGCGCTGCCAAGCCTGGCAGATGTGCAAATTTCTGGCGCTGAAAATACCCCAGAGCAGATTGTTGAAATCACCCGCGAGAATGGGCGGCGAGTGGCTTACCTGAGTGCGAATCTTGCTCCGGATGTTGCGCTGGGAGATGCGACAGATCAGGTGGTTGCGATCGCTCAATCTATCATTCCACCCGAGGTGAGCGTAGACCTGGGTAGCGACTCTGCGAGAATTGGAGAAGTGCTGGGCAGCTTTGGCAGAACCCTGGTGCTGGCGATTGTTTGCATGCTGGCAGTGTTGTTTATTCCCTTTGGCCGGTTGCTAGAGCCGGCGGTGGTCGGGCTCTGTCTGCCCCTATCTGTAGTAGGCGCGCTGCTGGCCCTGCTGATTACCCAAAGTGACTTTGGTATGGTCTCTTTGTTGGGACTGTTGTTTTTGCTGGGGCTGCTCGATAAAAATGCGCTGCTGCTAATGGACTATGCCAATCAGCTGCGCCGAGAGGGCATGAAGCGCACTGAGGCGATTATCAAAACAGGGCTTGTGCGCCTGCGGCCCATTTTGATGACGACGGCCTCGACGGTGCTAGGAATGTTGCCGATTGCCTTGGGGCTGGGCGCTGGGGCGGAGCTGCGGCAGCCGATGGCGGTGGCCATCATTGGAGGATTGCTAACCTCTACGCTATTGAGCTTGGTGGTGGTGCCTGTGCTCTACAGTCTGCTGGAAGATGGCTGGGTCAGGCTGACTGGGAAGGCCTTTTGAAGGGGGCAGGTGCTGTGGAACTCGTGACCTTTTTGTTCAAAACGGCTTGGCAGGGGCTGGCGATCGCACTTTTTACGGGCTTCGTGAGCGGCGGCTGTAGCGCTGGCCTGATTGCGCTGATCAGCCGGACGGTGGGTCAGAGCGCGCTGCCCTCGGGGGCTGCAACCGGCGCATTTGTGGCAATGGGCGGGGTTGCTCTGGCGACGGCCATGGTCTCTCGAATTTTGCTTGTACGCTTTTCTCAGTCCGCCGTGTTCGATTTGCAAATGCGCCTTAGCCAGCAAATTTTGGCGACGGAGCTGAAGCCTTTAGAAATGCTTGGTTTGCCGCGTTTGCTGGTGCTGCTTACAGAAGATGTTCAGGCGATCGCAGTGGCTGCTAGCGCCGTTCCTGTACTGGTGATTAACATTGCTAGTGCGGCGGGCTGTATGGTGTATATTTCCTGGCTGTCTTGGCAGGTGTTGGCTTTGGTGCTGTCGCTGACGCTGGTGGCGTCGGTGAGCTGCCGGTGGTTTTTGGTGGCTGGGCGGTCTTGGCTGGCGATCGCCCGCGACCGGCAAGATAGGCTATTTCAACATTTTCGAACGCTGATCGAAGGGGTGAAGGAGCTGAAGCTTCACTTTTGGGGACAAAGAGATTTTTTGCAGGCAGATTTAGAACAGAGCGCCCTACAGCTAAGGCGGGCAAACCAGCGGGGAATGAGCCTTTTTGCCGTGTTAGATAGCTGGGGTAAGTTTATTTACTTTTTTGCGATGGGGCTGGTGCTATTTGCGCTGCCACGCTGGATGAGTATTGACCCTGAGACGCGCATTGGCTACGTGCTCACGTTTACTTACTTGCTGGGGCCAATGGAAAGCCTGGTGAATAAGCTGCCCCTGCTCAGCAAGGCAGGTATCGCGCTGAATAAAATTGAGACGCTGGGACTGAGCTTGAATGATTCTGTGAGGCCGGATTTGGCCACTGCGCCGGTGACGTTAGCCAGCTGGCGATCGCTCAAGCTAGAGGGCGTGAGCCACACCTATCGCAGCGACCAAGGGGAGGGCGACTTTACCTTGGGCCCTGTGACGCTGACGGCGAAGCCAGGAGAGCTGATTTTTATTATTGGGGGCAATGGCAGCGGTAAATCTACCCTGGCTAAGCTAATTGCAGGGCTGTATCAGCCACAAGCGGGAACGATCTGGCTAGATGGAGAACCCATCGGCGCGGAGAATCGAGTCTGGTATCGCCAGCAGTTTTCTGTTGTTTTTTCAGATTTTTACCTGTTTGAGCGGCTGCTTGGCTTTGCAGCGGATGGCCGGGATGAGCAGGCGAAGGCTTATCTTGAGAAGCTACAGCTCGACCAAAAGGTCAGCATTCGAGATGGCACATTTTCGACGACGGCGCTCTCGCAGGGGCAGCGCAAACGGCTTACGCTAGTGAGTGCCTATCTGGAGGATCGACCCATCTATCTGTTTGATGAATGGGCAGCTGACCAAGATCCTACGTTCAAAAATATCTTCTATACCCAGTTTTTACCTGACTTGCAGGCCCAGGGTAAAGCCGTCTTTGTGATCAGCCACGACGACCGCTATTTTCACCTTGCCGACCGCCTCATCAAGCTTGAGTACGGCCATGTGGAATACGACCATCCTTCGGCGGCGGCAGGCTATGGGCGATAAGGCGTTGAAGATTCAGCTGATTTTAGTGCCTGCTGGCGCGGAATACTGGGCGGTCCGGCTAGGGCTAAATCGAGTAAAAAATTCTGTTAGCTCCCTGCCCCACGTGGTGGCCATCCCCGCTGGCCCAAGCGGTGTTAAAGCGTTTTTGGAAACGGGCGCACTGGATAACTTATTGCAAAAGGACGGCATTTTACTGGTGGGGCTTGGCGGTGGCCTTTCGGCTAGGTGTGGGGCTGGTGATGTGCTCGTGCTGAATCGAATTTGGAATGCACTTGATGCTAGTGAAGGTCGAGCGAGTGACTGTGATCCGGCGCTGACCCGTCAGATTGCTGAGCAGCTAGGGGCGCTAGTGGGCGCTGGGGTGACCTGTGACCGGGTGATAACGACGGCGGCGGAAAAAGAAGCGCTGGGCGATCGCTTCAGCGCAGACGTAGTAGATATGGAGAGCGTAGGGCTTGTGGACGCATTGGCCCGCTCCAATAGCAGCAGAGTCGCTGTCGTGCGCGTAATTAGTGACGATGCGAAGAGCACTCTGCCCAATCTTTCAGTTGCGATTGGTGAAAAGGGTGAGCTGCGGCCAAGGGACATAGCGATGAGTTTTCTCAGCCATCCGTTTGCAGCAGTGCGGTTGATTCGAAGCTCCCTGAAAGGCTTGATGGGCTTGAGCTCAGCTATTTCAAGGCTGTTTTGCGTTTGAGATTGCTACATTGGAGACTGCTACATTGGGGATTGCTACATTGGATCCTTCTGAGATTTTATGCTTCGGCATCATTTTTTGCACTCTTTGACCATAGCGGCAGTATGCATGACGATGTCCACGGTTGAGGCGGCGTTGTTGATGACGTGGAAGTAGGACATTTTTTGATTGACGGCTTCGAGTTCCTTCTTGATTTGAGCCATTTCTGCATCGTCTGTTGACTCGTCTAGCTTGCCGACTAGGCGACCGTGCTCCATTTCATAGTAGGCACGCATATCGCGGGAGTAGCTGTGCAGCGCGGTGGCAACGTCGAGGGGCGAATGATCTGAAATGCCGAACTTAGGTTTTGCGTTTTCCATATTTGGTTAAACGAGTGCTCAGTAAAGGATAAACGCTTCTAGAATAGGTGTGAAGGCGTTTACATAAGTTAATGGCTTAGCTGCACAAATCGCCACCATTCTAGAAGGGTTTGAATGGCCTTGCGATACTGCAGACGATTGTGGCGATCGCTTCGTAAGCCAAGCTAAAGACTGCTCCTGTCTCCAGAGCATCAAGCACAGCTACTTTCATTTGGTCACCTGTTTGAAGCCCAATTGCGGCCAGTGCGTGTACAGGCAGATCGGCTTTTATCATTTCTAGAGGTAGGTCGTTTAGAGACTATTTTGTTGTGTAGATGCGTCCTTTCCACGCGCCTCCCTGGCCCACCCAGTGCTGACGGGCTGAGTCTAGAGTCATGGCGGTGTAGAGCAGCGCAATGATAGGCAAGGTGAAGGCCTGCCATGACCTGCCGCCGTAGAGCTGAAGAGTGGGTCTGTAGGAGAGGGCCATGAGTAGCCAGCCGGTAAGTCCTACAAGGCTGAGCATCCAAGAGCCCAAGAACAATCCCAGTACAACACTTGTGGGGGATAGCAAATAAACCAGCAGCATTCCCAACACGGTTCCGACTAGCAGGGCAGGCGAATAGTTTAGCTGGGTGTAGGCGCTGCGGGTTACCATTGCCCAAATACTCTCTAGGGTAGGGTACTTTCGCAGGCTTCGCGTTGTGGTACTCAAGCCTAGCCAAATGGGCCCAGTCGCTTTAATGGCAGCGCCTAGCGCGCAGTCGTCGATGAGGGCATGGCGGATAGACTGAAGGCCTTGAATTTGTTCTAATGCGCTGAAGCGGATCAGGGTGCAGCCACCTGCAGCGGCGGCTGTCTTTTTGATTGGGTTGTTTACCCAGGGGAAGGGGTAGAGCAGCTGAAAGAAGAAGACAAATGCTGGGATGAGCTGCTTTTCCCAGAAGCTGTGGCAGCGTAGCCGCACCATCAGGGAGACAAGGTTTAGGCCTTGGGCTTCTGCTTTGGTAATGAGCTGTTGGATATTTTCGGTGCTGTGCTCAATGTCGGCATCGGTGAAGAGAATGTAGTCGGGCGAATTTTGCTGTAGGAAACGGTATCCCTGTTCCATGGCCCAGAGCTTACCGGTCCATCCGGGGGGAAGCGAACTGCCGGGGAGAATAGTTAGCGCTTCTTTTTTACCGAGATCGCTGGCAGCTTGAGCTGCGATCGCACTTGTCTCATCCGTACTCTGGTCATCTACCAGCACAAGGGATAGGTTGCCTATGTAGGTTTGGCTGAGGTGCGATCGCACGGCCTTCCCAATCAGCTCAGCTTCATTTCGCGCGGGAATCACCACGGCTACTGTCGGCCACTGTGCAGGTTCGAAATCTTCTTTGGCCCTAAGCCGCTGGTCCGCCCTCCAAAACTGCCCCCAAAAGAGGAGTAATCCTAACCAAATGGCTGCTGAAAGGCTGGATAGCCCAAGTAAGATGCTTTCTGTTGTCATAGCGTGGAGCACTTATAGGAGCATGTAGAAGAGCACTTAAGGTTTCGATGCTGTTTACTGATGTTGTGTCCGGTAGCGGCCCAGGGCCATCAGTGGAAAAACCTGAGGATACAGGTGATAGCGCAGGTAAAAGTGCCCTGGAAATCCTGTTCCTGTGTACTCAAGCTCTTGCCAGGCGCCATTGTCTCCTTGGGTTTTCAGCAAGTATTGAATTCCTCTTTTGATCGTATCGGTGATAGCTGACTTCAGCGATCGCTCAAAGCAGAGAGAGTCGGCGGCATCCAACAGTCCTAGCAAAGCCCAGGCCGTTTGAGATGCCGTACTAGGTCCTTTTCCTTTGAGGGCAGGTGTCTTGTAGCTCTGGCAGGTTTCTCCCCAGCCGCCATCCCTATTTTGACAGCTGATCAACCAGGCCACGCCCCGTTCTATGGGCGAACGATATCGCTCTGGTTCGGAAAGCGCTAGGGCGGAGAGTGCGCCGCTGGTCCCGTAGATGTAGTTAACCCCCCAACGCCCAAACCAGCTGCCGTCTGATTCTTGCTGTGCTAACAGATAGCGGAATCCGGGCTGTATTCTTTTGGAAGCGATAGAAGATTTGTTCTTTGAGAGTAGCCGGGCGTTCATTTCCAACACCCGGGCCGTAATATCTGCCGTGCTCGGGTCGATCATGGCTTTGAGGTCGCCGTAGGGAATTGCGTTCAGCCAGTCTTGGTCGTTGTCCCTATCGAAGGCTGCCCAGCCGCCTGTCTTGCACTGCATGGTGGCAATCCAGCTGACAGCGCGCGCGATCGCGTTCTCTTTTAGGGCTTCATCGGGTAGGGCAACTTCCTGCAGCGCCATTACCACAACGGCTGTATCGTCCACATCTGGGTAAAAGCGATTTTCAAATTCAAAGGCCCAGCCTCCCGGCATTCCCTCAGAGTTTTTTACTGCCCAGTCCCCGTAGTCGAGGATTTGTTTTTTCAGCAGCCACTCACCTGCTTTTATGAGGGACGCACTAGATGCACTGTCTGTTATTTCTGAGTCGGTCAGGGCTCTGAGGGCAAGGGCAGTGTCCCACACCGGAGAGACGCAGGGTTGCACCCAGTAAGTTTCTTGGGTTTCTACGGCAAAGTTGTTGATCGCTTGGAACCCTCGCTGTACAACGGGATCGTTCAGGTCATAGTTCAGGGCCTTTAGCGCCAGCAGTGAGTTGAGCATCGCTGGGATGATCCCGCCCCAGTCGCCGGAGGCTTCTTGTCTTTCTAGCACCCACTTTTCTGCCTGGCGCAGCCCTTCTTCTCTGAAGGGCACTAGGTTCAAGGCTTCCGCTAGCTTAAACCCCTTGTCTAGCCAGAGAAAGGCATCGCTCCAGTCGCCATTTTCGGGGAGGTCCCAGCGAACATTGGCTCGTCCTTCTGCGTAGAGCTCATCGAGATTGAAGGTAGCGCTGATGGAATAGACTGGCTTTTTGTCGAAGACGATAAGTAGGGGGACGGTGCTGCCCCTCGCCCAGCTAGAGAGTTCGTAAATGCTGATGGGGAAGGGGTGCTCTAGGAGCATGATCCAAGGGGGAAGGGATGGGAGCCCCTGCCAGCTATAACAGCCGATGAGCGCGAGGTGAAACTTGGTGAAGATGCGCGCTTTGCTAATACCGCCTTGGCTCAGAATGAAAGACTTTGCTCTTGTCAGGGCTGGGTCGCTAGCCGGTACGCCAAGCAATCGTAGGGCCATGTAGGCTTCTACGGAAGTGCTGAGGTCGCCGCCGTCGTTGTAGAAAAGTTCCCATCCGCCGTGTTCACGTTGGTGCGATCGCAAATACTTTTCTGCTTTTCTCAGGGGGAGATTGTCAGCGGTTTTCCATAGGGTATGGAGTAGGACTGCTTCAGCTGTGATCGAAACATTGGATTCGAGGTCTGCCCGCCAGTAGCCTTCTGAAGTCTGAAGGGAGAGTAAATGCTGCTGTGCGGCCCGGATACCGAGGGTGAGTTTTTCTGTGGAAGTTTCTTCTGTGGAAGTTTCTTCTGGGGAAGTCTTTCCCGCAAGAGAAGATGACGGTTTCTTTGTTAGCAAGGACTGTGTCAACAAGGGCTGTTCTTTATGAAGTCTATTTCTCATAGTTCTCTCATAATTTTCTCAGCAAGAGGAACGACTACGTTGGTAGACATTCCCTATCGCAGCGATATGCACAGCCTATTATAGGCATATGAAACAGATAGAGGTGTTGTTTAGTTCTGAGATGGGCGAAACTGTTACTTCAAGTGCGCGGCCACATCTGTTTTTGCCGCCGAGCTAGCACGATGAATCCTGCACTCGTTACGAACATGAGTAGGCCGTACACCAATGCGGGTACCGCCATGGTCGGTCTGTTTAACAGTGTCGGTAAGCTGGCAACCGTCCAAGCGAGGCTGGTGCTTTGTATCCCTACTTCGATGGTAATGGAGCGTGTGCTTGGACTATCGAGCTTTCCGATGGTTGAAATCGCAAATCCTAATCCCATCGTGACGATGCTCAAGGTCAACGTTACCCCGCTTAGAGACAGTGCATGCTGCTGCAAGGTGCTCCACTCCTGTGCAATGAGCAGCACTACCAGCAGTGAGATAAACGCGATAGAAAACCATTTGACGCTTTTCTCGACGGTGGCGGCTAGCCGAGGTGCGACAGAGCGAACCACCATGCCAATAATCAGCGGTAAAATAACGATGGTCGCTAGGCGTATAACCGTTTTAATAAATGGCAGCTGTAGATCGGAAGCTTCGCCCAGAAAGAGGTTGAGCGCTAAATTTACAACGATTGGGATGCTGAATACCGTGATCAGGCTACTAAAGGCGGTGAGCGTTACAGAAAGGGCAACGTTGCCTTTGGCTAAGTAGGTGAGAAGGTTTGAGGTTGCTCCACCTGGGCAGGCAGAAAGTAGCACAATGCCGACAGCCAGCTCGGGTGACAGTGGAAATATAGCGGCCAGTAGAAACCCAACAGCTGGGACCATGACTAACTGTGCAAGCAGGCCCAAAACAACAGCTTTAGGCTGGATTAAAATTTTTCTGAAGTCATCTGTGGTAAGCCCCAACCCCATTCCTAGAAGAATAACAAAGAGAGAAAAGGGCAGTAGAGAAGTTGTTAGAAAGCTTGAGTTCATGAATGGTTTTACGATTAGTTGTTGCTGCGGAAGAGAGGCATGCTTGCCTAATATCGCTAGCTCAACAGCAGTAGGCGTGGAACGCTAAGTGGATAGGCCATAAAATGTCGAAGTGGGTGGCCATCAGGCAGGTTGAAGGCATTCCAGAATGTGATGCGCTTTTCTTAGATCACAATAGTTAAATCCTTCGGTAAATTTGCTGTAGACAGGTCTGAGTAAATTGTTGGCTTCCATGGTTTTTCCTTGTGTTTGCCACAGTTTGGCAAGGCGAGTGGCCGCTCTAAGTTCAAAGGTGGCTGATTGTTGTTGTTTGGCGATCGCAAGCGACTCTTTCAGCAGGCTCTCTGCTTTCCTAGGGTGGTGGTGGTCTCCAGGGAGCAGCAAAAGGTCGCCCATTAGCCGGGTAGTATCTGCTTCAAAGATGCGCTCGCTGCTCTGTTCTGCTATTGCTTGGGATTGGGACAGTAGGGTGAGGCTAGTCTTTGCTTGGTGAGTGGTGAGATAACCTTCCGCAATGCGGTTTAGGTAGCCGGTTGTGTGGAGTTCTGCGCCCGCAGCTCGTCTTCGCGTGAGGGTCGTTTGCATATTAGAGAGTCTTTGGTGCTTCGAAGCTTTTAAGATCTCGGGCGCGTGTTTGGCCGAGGCTGACTGAAGTGTGCAGTCTAAAAAGAATGTGGCAATGGTGGCAAACTGAGCGATTTGCCACGTTTGAGCGAGGTCAATGGCTTTTTGGAGCTGCTGTTGGGCCAGCTCAAATTCTCGTAGGTATAGATAGAGGATGCCAGAGTAGGTAAGGCTGGTGACGGTTGTTTGGGGATGCGATCGCACAATATCCAGCTCAAACAGCTCATTCATCGCAGCTACAGCCTGTTCCCAATACCCCAGGAAGAACAAAATCCAAGCGCGGTAAGCCATCAGCGTTGCACTAGGATCTTGCGAATGACGCACGGCGGCTTCACCCCCATTAGCAAGATAGCCTTTAGCCTGCTGGCCTTTAGCCAGCTGAAGACTGAGCTTGCGGTAGTCTTCTAGCCCAGCTTCTGCATGGGTCAGTGCCTGTGCCAGCTCGCCCTGGTACATCAGCGTACCTGCTAGGGCATAGCGAGCATGGCCCAGCTGTGCGAGGTCGTTGTTTTGCTTAGCCAGGGTAAAACACTGCTGACCCAGATCTAGCGACGTGCTCAGATCGCCGGTAATAAAGGTGTGGCGCCACAGCCCCAAGGCCACCTCAAACTGTTCGGGGCTATGGGCCAGGCAAATCTGCTGGGCGCGCCTGTAGGCCGTGCCTACTTCTGGTGCGCCCTGCCCCTTTAGGGTCATCAATGTAGTGCCCAGTAGAGTTTGGGTCGTTAGCTCCAGGGCATTTTGGGCTGTTGAACTTCGCACCTTGGGCAGGAGTGCGAGACCCCGGTGAAAATGCTCAACGGCAGCAGCATGGGCACTGCGCTTGAGCGCGTTGGTGCCTGCTTTTTGCAGATAGGCGATTGCCCTGGCGTAGTCCATGCCCTGCTCGAAGTGCAGCGCCAATTGAGCAGCTATTTTGAGAGTTTGGTGGCCGTAGATAGTCTCAAGCTGCTTGGCGACTGCTCGGTGTAGCCGCACCCGGCGGCTTTGCGTAATTCGCCGATACAGCCCTTCCTGATACAGCGCATGGATAAAGCGGTAACGCGTGGAGAGACTGCCATCTGGCAAAATTTCAACATCGTCAATGGTGATGAGATGATTCAGCTTAACCAAGTCATCGATACACTGCTCGACCTGCTCACTTTCCAAATTCAAGCTGGCAGCAACGGTGACCGATAAAAATTCTACGCCTTCTACGCTGGCAGCTTCCAGAACCCTCTGTTGCCCTATATCGAGGGCATCAAACTGCAGATGGATAAGCTGCTTAAGATTGTCTGGGATGAGGTTTAGCAGCAGCTTGGGCGGATTGAGATACTCTGCCTCTGAGCCATCTGGTTTCTTTTCCACTAGGCTTTCGACCACATTGACCACAAATAGTGGACTACCTTCGGTTCGCTGGTAGATTTGGGAAACAACTGTGCTGATTGTTGAGGTTTCGCGGGTAGGTTGCGCTTGCTCTTGCGGTGAAAACTGACCGGGAAATCGCTGTATTAAATACGATTCAACCTCTTGCTGCGTCAGGTAGTTCAGCGCAATTTCATGGCATAGTCCATGCAGCTGTAGCTCTTGCTTAGTGTGCCGAAGCGGATGATTTTCTCCATTTTTTGAGCCGTCATCTTTGAGTCCATAAACCTCTGCGGGGCGATAGCTGGCGAGGATGCACAGTTTGGCAAACTCTTTACGCCTAGCGAGCATATCGAGTAGCTCTACTGTAGAGCGATCGCCCCAGTGCAAATCTTCTAAAATGAGCACCAATAGATGATCTCGGGTAATCACTTCTAGGGCTTCGGCGAGTTCTCTGAGCCATCGTTCTTTGGGGGCTGCGCCTTGGGCCTGCAGTCTCAGCAATTGCTCAGGCGTGAGCAAGGGAGGCATTTGCATTAGCCAACTGGGCGCATACTGCTCTAAGGTGCTGATATATCGTTCACCTTTGGTGGTGTGGCAAAAGCGATTGAGCGCTTCTAGTACAGGCCGGTAAGCTTCGCCCGCACCGTACTTTTCAATGCACTGTCCTAGGGCAACAGAGCAACCGCTTTGGCTATCTACTTGATTTGAAAATTTTTCTAGCAGGGTCGTTTTGCCAATGCCTGCTTCCCCAGTGAGAAAGACGAGCTGTCGCTTACCGGTGGCAGCTAGCTGTAAATGGTGACGTAATTTTTCTAGCTCTTGGGTGCGACCTGTAAAAACCTCATTGACCTGCTCACTTGGCAAAGCACTGGGCAGGCTGGCGGTTTTTACTTGAGGAACCTCGGGGGAGGTCGCTCCTGGCACATCGGAAACTGTGCCAATCCAGCGATAGCCCCGTCGGTGTACGGTCTGAATGTAGCGGGGGTTTTTGGTGCTGTCGCCTAGGGCGCGCCGCAGGTCTCGAATAATGGAGGTAAGGGCATATTCGCTGACGTCTTCATGGGCCCATACTGTGTCAAGCAGCGCTGACTTGGTAGCGATAGAACCGGTATGGGCCACGAGGTAATCAACGACGGCCATTGCCTTGGGTGTCAGTGGAATGGCTACGGAGTCTTGCCACAGGCAAGCATTGGCACGGTCAAGTTGTAATACCTCCACCATAAGTAATCTCGCGGATTTCTATCTGATAGTACTTGACAGGCTGTCTATGACTCAATACGGAATCAGCCCAGACAGGCCATAAATCTACATACATAAAGAATGATTTAACGAATTGAGCCATTTATGACGGTTGGTAAAACTTGCCGAAGCCGTGCTGAGTGCATAAGCTCCAAGCTGCACAGGCTTTTAGGAAGTCCGCTACGACACTGACTTAGGCCTGTCCTGTGACTCTCCTGGCAGTTTTCCAGTTTCTCAATGGGGTTTCCCAAAACTTTCCCAAGACTTTGGCAGGACTCGTAAGGTCCCGTTTCTATAGGCTGCTAGCAGTTCAGCAGGCTATATCGTCTACGGCCATCGTCTATGCGTCGATTTTTTATGACTTTAGTATCCCAAGCATCAGAAGACAGACCCCCTACTCGGACCATTGGCGTTTTAGAAACAGATGTTTTTTGCGTTTTTTTAGGCAGGGTTTGGAAAATGCGATCGCCGCATTTGGCTTTTGGTAGAGGCTCGGATTCAGCAAGAAGAAGGCGCGTAGAGCCGGTCGTATCTTCTGAAAAAACGCCAAAGAGCCTTCCTTGAGAAATTCTGCCAACTGAGCTGCTTTTTGTTGTTTATTTTTGACTTACGGGAAATTCAATTATGCCGACCATTAATTTTTTCAACCACGGTGCGTACGAATTAGAACTCACCAACAAAAAGACCCAAGAGAAGTACGCGATCAATAAAGGCTCTGGTGTCGCGACAGCAATCGACAACATCTCGGTGGGAGATGTCTTTGATGTAGAAAATAAAACAGATCCTAAGATCCTCTACCGCCCGGTGTTTATTGGTGATGGTGTGACAACCATCGAACTCAAAGGCAACGTCCCTTTTAAAGACCAGCGCCTCAGCTTTTCTGATGTCAAGAACATCGATTTTGAGTCAAACTTGTTGGGCATTGATCTGGTCAAGTTCAATCCTCGTCAGGTCGTAAATAGCTTTGTTGGCAAGCCCATTTTTGATGGATTGAATCCTAGCTCTATTGACTATGATTACCAGGCTGGTAAGTTAGTGAAAACGGGCATGACCTTTTCTGCGACAAACCTGTCTAAAGGCAGCAAAGAGGTCAAAATGACCTCCAACTATTCAGCCTTTTCTCAAGAATGGAATATTAGCATGGGTGCCTCTGCGACTGTTCCTGTAAAGGGTGTTGATGTTACCGGCGCATTGGATTTTGGGGCCAATCAATTTGAAAAAGAAGAGCGAGGCTCTAGCAACGTCTATGCCTATACCCGAGAGCAGAAATCGGAGTATGAAGTCAGCATAGATCCGACTGAAGCTTATCTGGACACCACCTTTATTGTGGATGTGAGTAGGGTGAACAGTGTTCAGGATGCTGAGAGGCAAATTGTTAGCGTCTACGGTACCCACTATCCCACTAAGGTTTACTACGGCGGTGAGCGATCGCTATATGCCAGTATGAGCAGAAGCACCTATGCAAAAGCCAAAGGATTTGGCATAGATGTCAAGGCTAAACTCTCTGCCAGTAAGCCAAATGTATTGCAAAAGGTTACTCAACCTGCCGCAGCAGAAGACGGCCCTTCTACAGAAACAAGCAAAGGCTCAACCGGTTCATCAGAGATAGGGTCTGGAAATGCAGGCTTTGGCTATTCAGAAAATCAACAGGAAAAAGAGATTCTTTCTCAGATGAAAACGGGCTATCGTTCAATTGGCGGTAGCGGCGGGTTCGATAGCTGGGACGTTGATGAAGGCAATGCGGTTGCGATCGCAGTAGAAATGGATGCGCTGTATAACCTGATAGAACCTAGCGTCTTTAAAGATGGCACTAGTAGTGATGTGTTGGCGCAAAAAAAGAGCTACATCAAAACAGCCGTAGAGAACCGTCTGAAAGCACTCAAAACCCTGGGCAAGGTCGTACCCGCGCCCAGGATCTATTCGGTGACGCTCTCTCGTTTAGAAGTCACCCATGAAGTAGATGATTTGGACAAGCGCACTAGAGGAAAGGTCACAGCCAGTGTGACGCCCGATGTAGAGGGGTTCAGTGGCACATTGTGGCATGCGCCCAACTTCGATGAAAAGAATCTCAGCTATAAAACAGGCCGCTTTGTCACGCTTAATGACGCCAAAGAATTCGTTCAGCGCCCTACAGCAGAAGGTTCCTTTGCACCCTTAACCATCACAATACATGGCGACATAGAAGAGCGCGATCATCTTGGCGGCGCAGAGCGACATACCGGCCAAGCCCAGGCATCTATTAACCCTGATTTACCCATCGGGAAAGAGCAAGAAATCACCTTTGACTGCAAAGCGTATACCACTGCTGCAGAAAGAGGCACGATTAAAGTCACCGTTAAAGTGAGAAGAAATCCATCCGAGTTTGACGAGCCCTTGTTTGGCTTTGAACCAATATCATCCTCTAACAAGGTTTCTATCAATGTTGGGGCAGTGACGACAGTGCCCTCAGGACAAGCCCCTGTCTTCGATCCTGATTTCTATATCAACACCTATAGTGATTTGACCGAAGCTTTTGGCTATCCCAACCCTGAGGCTGCCCGGAAGCATTGGCAAAGCTATGGCATCAGCGAAGGGCGCAGAAGTTCTCCGGCTTTTGACGTGCAGTACTACCTGAGTCAGCATGCTGATTTACAACAGGCGTTTGGCAAAGACTACTCGGCAGTGATTAATCACTGGCTGACTTACGGCATTGGTGAAGGGCGCGCCAGCTCTCTCATTTTTGATGTGAAGTACTATCTCGGGAAATATGCCGACTTGCAAGCTGCCTTTGGGGCGACCAATTACCCTGCTGCCGTCAATCACTGGCTCTCTTATGGTGTCACTGAAGGTCGCCAAGGCTCAGCAGCCTTTGACCCCAAATATTACCTCTCTGCCAATCCGGATGTCGCAAAAGCCTATGAGTCCACAAGTTATAAAGGCGCCATGGCTCACTACTTGACCTACGGGCTAAAAGAGGGACGTGCTGGTGCAGCTGCTGCGACGCCTGCTCCAGCCGCAAATCCGGCAGGTAGCATTAAAGAGGGACGTGCTGGTGCAGCTGCTGCGACGCCTGCTCCAGCCGCAAATCCGGCAGGTAGCATTTCAGGCTCTCCTGTTTTTGATCCCAATTTCTACATCCGCAACTACGACGATCTGGTTAAGGCCTTTGGCTATCCTAACGACGCTGCTGCTGCCAGCCACTGGCAATCGCACGGTATCAAAGAGGGCCGCAGAAGTTCGCCAGCCTTTGATGTGCAGTACTACCTAAACAATCACCCTGACCTGCAGCAGGCGTTTGGCGCTGACTATACCGCCGTCATCAATCACTGGCTCACCCATGGCATCAAGGAAGGTCGTAAGAGCGCGCATGTTTTCGATGTGCAGTACTACTTGAGCAAGTATGCCGATTTACAACAGGCCTTCGGCGCTGACTATGCCGCTGCTGTCAATCACTGGCTCATCCATGGTGTGGGAGAAGGTCGCCAGGGCTCTGCTGCCTTTGATTCTAAATACTATCTCTCTGCGAACCCTGATGTGGCTAAAGTCTATGGCGCTTCGGATTACCAAGGTGCGATCGCACACTACTTGGAATACGGCTTCAAGGAAGGGCGCGCGGGTGTAGCTTAGAGTCCCGTTTTCATCACTAGGCATTTGCACAATTGTGTATGCTTGTTTGCAACACAGTTGTGCAAGCCCTAAGTTGAAAGATTCACTGTTGATGCACCCCATACTTCATCATATCCATGCCAAAGGTCGTTTCTATTCACTCCTATCGCGGTGGAACCGGTAAATCTAACTTCACCGCGAATCTGGCCACAACGGTTGCGCTACAGGGCTACCGTGTGGGCGTTGTTGACACCGATTTGCCCTCCCCGGGTATTCACAATCTGTTTTGTCTGGAGCCCGAGCAGGTAGATAGCGCCTTGAATCATTATCTGTGGGGTGAGAGCCCAATCGAATCGGTGGCTTATGACGTTAGCGCCAATGTTGGCATCGACAGTAGTACTCACGGGGGCGGACAGCTCTTTTTAGTGCCTGCTAGCGTCAAGGCTGACGATATTGCCCGTATCTTGAAGAATGGCTATGACGTCAAACTCATGAATGACGGCTTTCGGCAGTTGGTTAAAGCCCTAAAGCTAGATTATCTCTTTATCGATACGCATCCAGGTTTGTCAAAAGAGACTTTTCTATCGATTGCGATTTCTCATGTGCTGCTGCTGATTCTGCGTCCAGACAAGCAGGACTATCAGGGGACTGCTGTGACTGCAGATGTGGCCCGGCAGCTCAAGGTGCGCAAAATGCTGCTTGCCATCAACAAGGTATACAGCACGCTCAATGTAGATGCGCTCAAGCAAAAAGTAGAAGAAACGTTTCATGAGACAGTTGCTGGCGCTTTTCCGCTTTCAGAAGAGGTGGTGCAGCTCGCCAGTGAAGGGGTGTTTTGCGTTAAGTATCCAGAACATCCTGTGAGTCAGGAGTTTCGGAATGTGGCAAAGCAGATTGCGGAGGCATAGACGTTAATGTCAGATATTGGAGCTGCCAATCCTAATACAGGAGGAGATTTACAGTCGCTTGCGAACTCAATCACAGCAGTCACGTCGCCGTTTCGTACTTATTTGACTGAGCTGCACGAGAAGTATCAGGCGGTGAATGACGGTGCGATCGCAGACTACATTCCGGAACTCACCCTGGCAAATCCTGACTGGTTTGGTATCTGCGTTGTCACCGCCGACGGGCAAGTATTTGAAGTCGGCGACTGCGACCAGCTTTTTACGATTCAATCTGTTTCCAAAGCCTTTGTCTTTGGCCTCGCGCTAGAAGAGCATGGCCGGGAGTATGTGAATAGCAAGGTCAGCGTGGAGCCCACAGGCGAGGCCTTTAACTCGATTGTGCTAGATGAGGAGACGAATCGGCCCTACAACCCAATGGTAAATGCGGGTGCGATCGCCACAACAGACCTGATCAAAAGCCATACCTGCACCGACCGGCTCAAAAAATTGCTTGACATGTTCAAGCGCTACACCGGGCGCGACCACGATATCAACGTCCCCATCTTTATCTCCGAAAAGGCCACGGGCTTTCGCAACCAGGCCATGGCCTACCTCATGCGCAACTTTGGCATGGTGAGTGACAGCATCGACCAAACGTTGGACCTTTACTTTCAGCAGTGCTCCATGATGGTGAATGCGAGAGATTTGGCCATGCTCTCTGCCACCCTCGCCAACGGCGGCAAAAATCCGGTCACCGGAGAGCAAGCCCTCGATAAACGCTACGTACAAGATGTCATCAGCGTGATGCTGAGCTGCGGCATGTACGATGGCTCGGGCGAATGGGCTTACCGCGTCGGCATCCCGGCCAAAAGCGGCGTCGGTGGTGGGATTACAGCTGTCGTGCCGGGGCAGCTGGGGATTGGCACCTTCTCTCCTTTACTGGATGCCAAAGGTAACAGCCTGCGAGGCATCAAGGTCTGCGAAGACCTCTCTAGAGACTTTGGTCTGCATCTGTTCAATGTAGCCGAGCCCGACAGAGTTTTAGCCGATTGGATTAGTGGCGACGCCCAAATCGATCACTGGTGATTGGCAACACTCAAGAAAATTTCTCTCTCTTTTATTCATCACCCTTTACCCGACGCTCATCTAATCCTTAAAGCAGACCATGAAACGATATTTAGCACATCTCTTTCAGCTCATCATCAATCGTTCTCTCGCAATGGTCAGTGTGGGCGTCTTGCTAACACTGTTGCTTTGTCTTCCCCTCGGCTGGACTGCCTGGAATGCCTACACCTCACTCCAACCGGTATCTCAGGTGCAAGCTCAAAACAATCTGACTGATGTCGGGCAGCAGCTCATGCTTGCCAGCATTATTTCGATTGTGAGTTTATTGATGCTGCTGCCCATTTGGTGGGTCATTTTGCAAGCGCTACAGCGACACGTGAAAGTCGAAATGAACTCACAGCATGCCCTGCAAGTGGCCAACGATCAGTTGGAAACGGTCTTAAATACAGTCCCTGCAAACATCTCATGGGTAAATTCAGACGGTGTATTCATGGGCGTCAACCACTGTTTGGCTAACAGCCTGGGCCTAGCGCCTGGGGCGATCATCGGCAAAACGGCCAATGCCCTTGACGGAAATGCGCAGCTAGCCGAATTTTTAGAAGAGTTTCTCCTCAGCCCCAACCAAGTAGAAGATCGTCGTATTGAAATTGAAATCAGAGGGGAGCCCCGGTGCTATCTGGTCGGGGTTCAAAAATACCAGCAGGGGAAAGCGGCAGTTTCTTTTGGCCTTGACATCACTGAATGTCAGCAGGCCGAAGACGCGCTAAAAATTGCAGAGGAAAAGTATCGCAGCATTTTTGAAAATGCCCTCGAAGGCATCTTTCAATCTTCTTCGGATGGCCGCTTTATCAGCGTGAACCCTGCTATGGCAAAGATCCATCGCTACACATCTGCGGATGAAATGATGGACGCTGTCAAGAATATTGCCAAGCAAATATATGTCGATCCAGAAAGGCGACATGACTTTATAGAAGCCATTAGTCGGCGAGGCACTGTCGAGGCGTTTGAGTATCGCTCTTACTGCAAAGATGGCAGCATTATTTGGACTCAGGTAGATGCGCGAGCAGTAAGAGATAAAAATAACGAGATTTTATACTACGAAGGCATTGTACAAGACATCACTGAGCGTGTGTACCGCGAAGATCAGCTGCGACGCCAGCTCAAAGAATTGCAAATTGAAATTAATCAAGAGCAGCGTCAAGAAGAAGTGGTCAGCCTGACGAGCAGTAACTATTTTCAAGAGGTGAAGAAAGAGGTCGCTACTATTAATCTTGAAGATTTTTGGACTTAAGTGGAGTAGTCAAATTAAATTGCAGATGATCACAACGCCTAAAGCCCCTGTCCCCGATTTCGATAAAGTATTCATTTCGCCAGCGGTATCGTCTTCGGAGCTCTGAAACAAGATGTCCAAACTCTCTCTGAACAAATGGCTTCAATGATGAAAACTCAGATTAGCTCTTTGGTTAGCCCGCTCAAGGCTCGCCTGTCTCGTAAGATAGCGTTTTGGGTTTTTCTCTCCCTGGTCGTTATTGAAGCGATTATTTTGGTGCCGTCCTATCAGCGGCGAGAGCAAGAATTGCTCGATGATCTTGAGCAAGTTGGCCTAGCAACTGTTAAACCCTGGATTAGTCTGCGTCATTTAGAGCGCTCTGGTCAGGCGCCCAGTGCCGCTGACAGCCGTACTCAAAGTCTCATTGAGAGCCAATTAGTATTTGACACGCATTTGATAGGCGTTAGGGTTTACACCACCAGCGGTGAGCTCGTGGCATCACTTGGTGAATCGCCTGGATTGGCGTTTGCTGACCTGCCATCCTTTGGCGATAGTCGCCGCCTAGATAAGGCTGCGCAAACCTATGAAGTCGTCTGGGGTCCGAGCACGTTGGGAATGCCGGACGAGTATGTTGCGATCGCCCAGCTAGACGCATCGTCCGTACAGCCAGCGGTGACGGCCTTTTTTTGGCGAATCGTTGGATTGGTGCTGCTCATCGGCCTCTTTGTGACTGCCGGTACCATGTTTGCACTGGGCCCATTGGTGCTACAGCCAATTTTGAATTTGAGAAAAGGGCTGCAAGCCGTTGGGAAAGCGATTGATGCCAACCAACCCAAACCGACCTTTCAGCCGGGTTTACACGCTAATAGAGATGAGCTAGGAGAGGTGGTTCAGGCCTTTCAGAACATGGTGAATCAGACTTACCATGCCATGGGCGATCGCAAGCAGGCCGAGCACGAGCTACAGAATCTCAACCATGAGTTGGAACTGCGGGTAAAAGAGGTCAAGGAACGCACCCTACAATTAGCCAGCAGCATGAAAGAAGCCGAAGCAGCCCGCGCCAGGGCTGAAGATGCTAACACCGCAAAAAGTCTGTTCCTGGCAAATATGAGCCATGAGCTACGCACGCCGCTAAATGCCATCATTGGCTACAGCGAAATGTTGGAAGAGGAGGCAGAAGACCAGGGCGAAACAGACATGATTGCCGACCTGCAAAAGATTAGGGGGGCAGGCAAGCATTTGCTGGGCCTAATCAACGATATTCTCGATCTTTCGAAGATTGAAGCGGGTCGTATGGATCTTTACTTGGAAACGATTCCAGTCAGTACGCTATTGGCTGATGTGGTCGCCCTAGTCCAGCCGCTTCTAGAAGAAAAAACTGCTCAGCGAAGCAGGATTATCAAGGATTCTCCGCTGCTTCAACTACCCAAGCCGACCTTAAGGGGAGGCCCCCTCCAACTCGTTAAAGACTATTCAGAAAACCTAGGCAACATCCACACTGATGTCACCAAGCTGCGCCAAAACCTGTTTAACTTATTGAGCAATGCCAGCAAGTTTACAGATCAAGGGACGATTACCCTCAGGGTGCGACGGCTCGCTGGGGCAAATGCCACACCCTCTAGTCCTACCCAACAGGATTTTGAAAATTTGAAAGATTTAGGAGATAAGAGAGCGTTATCTCCTTCAGACCGATTGATCTTTGAGGTAGAAGATACTGGCATCGGCATGACGCCAGAGCAGCAATCCAAGCTGTTTCAATCCTTTACCCAAGCCGATAGCTCCACCACTCGCAAATATGGCGGCACGGGTCTGGGTCTCGCCATCACCCGCAATTTTTGTGAAATGATGGGCGGCGATATTCAGCTCAAAAGCCAGCCTGGTGTAGGGTCAACCTTTACGTTTTGGCTACCCGCCCAAGTCGAGATTCCCTCGCCGTCGGTCGTGGCGGATTCCTCAGAGAGTATTCAGCCTGAAGAGGCTCCGCGCGCGCCAGCTAGTTTGGTTCTCGCAATCGATGACGACCCGGCTGCGACGGAGCTACTTGAGCGATTTTTAACCGGGGAAGGCCTGCAGGTGCGCACAGCCCAGAGTGGTGCTGAGGGCTTGGCCTTGGCCCGTGAGCTTAATCCCGCCGTCATTACCCTAGATGTGATGATGCCTGAAATGGACGGCTGGAGCGTGCTGAGCGCTCTAAAGGCCGATCCTCAGCTCGCCGACATTCCTGTGGTGATGGTGACCCTACTGGCAAACAAGTCCCTGGGCTTCGCACTGGGAGCGGCGGACTATTTAACCAAACCGGTTGAGCGCAGTCGGTTGTTGCAAGTGGTAAAAAAGTACCGGGCAAGCGTAGAGACACCGCGAGTCATGATTGTGGAAGATGATGTGACCAATCGCGAAATGCTGGGGCGACAGTTGGAGAAAGAAGGTTGGCAGGTCGTTGAGTTGGCCAATGGCCGTATGGCCCTAGAGCAGCTTCCCCAATATCGGCCCAACTTGGTCCTGCTGGATTTGATGATGCCCGAGATGGATGGGTTCGAGTTTCTCGATAAGTTTCGTCAAAACCCAGATTGGGAGGCCATTCCGGTCATTGTCATCACGGCTAAAGATCTCACCTCTGATGAGCATCAGAAACTGATTGACCATCACATTGCAACTATTTATCAAAAGGGGGCCTACGACCGGCAGAATATGTTGACGGAAGTTCATACCCTGATAGAGAAAGTGCTGATGCCTGGGAAGCCAGCGCCTTGAAATTGTCAGGGTTGAACATATCCCGGTGAACATATCCCGGTGAACATATCCCAGTGAACATATCCCGGTAGAGACAGCTGAACGAACCAGAGAGGAAGACCATGGTCAAGATTTTGCTAGTGGAAGACAACGAAATGAATCGAGATATGCTGTCTCGCCGGTTACTGCGCAAAGGATATGAGGTCGTGATGGCGGGGGATGGGGCTACAGGAATCGCCATGACAATCTCAGAACAACCAGATGTTATTCTTATGGATATGAGCTTGCCGGTGATGGATGGTTGGAGTGCAACCCAAACGCTAAAGGGCAATCCCAAAACACAAAACATACCGGTGATTGCCCTAACTGCCCACGCCATGACTAGCGATCGCACTAGGGCCTTTGATGCCGGGTGCGACGACTACGACACCAAGCCCGTAGAATTCAAGCGCCTACTGGGCAAAATTGAGGCCTGCTTGGCGGCAGCTAGCTAGCTCGCACCATTCAATGCCATTCGGTCTGTCCTTATTATGCAGACCTGATCCATCTACACCAATCCACCTACACCAATCCACCTACACCAATCCACCTACACAAGCCCACACATGTATCGATATGTCTGCTGATTTGACATCCCAACAGGTGACCTTAGCCCATGTGCGCCATGAGTTACGCACACCTATCAATGCCATTTTGGGCTACAGTGAAATGCTGTTGGAAGATTGTCAAGAAGAGGGCAATGGCGACCTGATAGACCCGCTAAGCAAGATTCATAGCTGCGGCCAGCAGCTTCTCTCCAAGATCAACGCTACCTTAACCGAAGAGCGATTTCAAAACAATCTGAGCGATTCGAGTAGAGCGGTCCTCACTGAAACGCTCCAGACAGAATTGAAAAGCCCATTGGAGAACATCATCAGCTGTTGCAATTGGCTGGGCCTCAACGCTGCAGTCAGCCTAAAACCAGACATCGAAAAAATTCGCGATGCCACTAGCCAGCTCCAGAACCTAGTCAACGATATCACCCTCATTCAGGGCACTGCTGCAGACAATTTATCTCATTCAACAATAACAACAACGTCTTCACAGATTGCCCCGCAAACTGAATCGGCAGAAATCTCTCCAACAGTCTCCGTTCGAGATCGTTCTGGGCAGCTGTTACTGGTAGACGATAACGAAACCAATCGAGAGTTGCTCTGCCGTCAGCTGATTCGCCAGGGCCATCGAGTTGAGGTGGCCATTGATGGTGAGCAAGCCCTAGCCAAAGTTGCTAACCAACACTATGACTTAGTTCTGTTGGATATTTTGATGCCGGGGTTAAACGGTTACGATGTGCTGGAGAAATTAATGCAGCATAGAGACTGGCGACGGATTCCGGTCATTATGATTTCGGCCCTAGATGAACTCGACAGTGTGGTGCGCTGCATCGAACGAGGAGCAGCTGACTATCTGACCAAACCTTTTAATCCTGTTATTCTCAACGCTCGCATTAGCTCTTGCCTGGAGAAAAAGCGCCTCCACGATCTAGAAATGGTGCACCTAAAGAAACTGGGAGCCGCCAATGCCCAAATGTCTTATTATTTGCAAGAAGTTGATCGCATTACAGCGGCGGCAGCGGCGGTAGAAGCCAACACCTTTGACCCAGGTAGTTTAAAGACGGTAGCCGCTCGCACAGATGAACTGGGCCGCTTGGCGAGGGTCTTTACCCATACCGTTCAAGCGATGGGCCTCCGAGAACGAGAACTGCGAATTGCCGAAGCGCAATATCGTAGCATCTTTGAAAATGCCCTGGAAGGCATCTTTCAGTCTAACCAGGAGGGACATTTTTTAAATGTGAATCCGGCGCTGGCAAAAATTTATGGCTATGACACCCCAGCGGATATGCTGCGGGCAATCACCGATATTTCTGGTCAGGTTTATGTGGATCCTCAGGCCAGGGTCGACTTCCTACAGCAGATGCAGACCTGCGATCAGCTTAAAAACTGGGAGTACCAGATTTACCGCCAGGATGGCAGCATTACCTGGGTAGAAGAAAACACCCGAGCTGTGCGCGACATTCAGGGGCAGATTCTTTACTTTGAAGGCATTGTGCAGGATATCAGCGATCGCATTTACCGTGAAGAGCAGCTGCGGCGTCAGCTCAAGGAATTGCGAATTGAAATTGATCAAGAGCAGCGGCAAGAAGAAGTGGTTAGCCTGACTAGCAGCAACTATTTTCAGGAGGTTCAGAAAGAGATTTCTGCCATCAACCTAGAGGATTTTTGGACTTGATGGGGCACTCTGCATGCCTCAGACATATGGTATCTGCCAGGTGAGTTAGGACAATTTCACAGTACCCGTCCAGAAGCCTTTCGGGGCAGGTATTCACCCATTCCAGCTCTGCCGAGCCACTGCTCTCCATCGACGATGAGTTTTCCGCGCAGAAATACTTTTTCTACTTTGCCTCGAATGCTGCGTCCTTCAAAAAGTGAATAGTCTACGTTTGAGTGGTGGGTGCTGGCGCTGAGGGTGTGCTGCTTTTTGGGGTCGAATAGCACGATGTCGCCATCGCTGCCTACGGCAATGGTGCCCTTGCGGGGAAAGAGGCCAAACATTTTGGCGGGTGCGGTGGCCGTGAGCTGTACAAATCGATTTAGATTGAGTTTTTCTGCGGTGACACCGCCGTCGTAGAGTAACTCTAGCCGCAGTTCTACGCCGGGTGCACCGTTGGGGATTTTGTTGAAATTGTCTGCTCCGAAGCGCTTGGATTTTAGGAGACCCATTGGGTTTTCGTTGAAGCAGAACGGGCAGTGGTCGGTGCTGACAATTTGCAAGTCGTCGAATTTGAGGCCGCGCCACAGCGCGTGCTGGCAAGTGTGGTCGCGCAGGGGCGGAGTCATGACGTATTTGGCACTTTCAAACCCGGGATGGTCGTATTCTGACTGGTCTAGGAAGAGATAGTGGGGGCAGGTTTCTGCAAAGGCGTGAATGCCGCGATCGCGCGCCTCCACAACTGCATCTAGGGCTTCCTTGGCAGAGAGGTGCACGATATACACAGGCACCTCTGCGAGCTCTGCTATCCGGATTGCCCGGTGCGTGGCTTCTCCTTCCATGAGCTGGGGCCGGGTCAGCTGGTGAAACTTGGGTGAGGTGTTGCCAGCTTCGAGGGCTTCGTCGATCAGCGCCTGGATGACAATGCCATTTTCTGCATGGACGTTGACCATACCACCGTGTCCGCCCACTTTTCTCATGATTTTGTAGATGGCGGCATCATCTACCATCAAGACGCCTGGGTAGGCCATGTAGAGCTTGAAGCTAGAGATGCCCTCGTGGTTTATCAGGTCTGGGAGTTCTGCGATCGCATCTGCATTGGCGTCGGTCAAAATCACATGAAAGCCATAGTCCACAGAGCACTGCGGCTCCGCTGCGGCCAGCCGTCTATCTAGCGCTGCTTTAGGACTTTCCCCTTGAAACTGCTGAGCAAAGTCAACGATTGTCGTCGTACCGCCAAATGCCGCTGACTTTGTTCCACTTTCAAACGAATCACAGGTGTAGACATCTTTGCCCATCGGCGTTTCCATATGGACATGGACATCGATGCCACCAGGAAGTACGAGTAACCCACTCGCGTCATAAACGTCTGCATCTTCTACCGTCAGGCTGCGGCCAATGGCCTCCACTCTTCCATTTTCGATCAAAACATCTGCAACATAGTCATCTACAGCCGTCACGACCCGACCGCCTTTGATGAGCACCTTTGTCATGACATTCTCCTTTTTAACCGCAGGATCTGTTGTATTTTTAACTGCTGTATTTAAAGGTCACTTTGTTATTTTTGAGCCTGCTGTTCTTTGGCCTGCTGTTCTTTGGCCTGCTGTTTTTTGTAGGCTGCCCAACTGCCAATATCTGAAATGTCGGGGTAGCCATTGTCTTCGATGAGCTTTCGCGGATACAGCATAGCGATCGCACTTCCCCCTGCTTCCAGCGTCACCGTCTCTGGATACATATCCGGTGGTTCTGTAGACACCAAATAGTCGTACTGCTCTGCGCTCAGTTCGTACAGCTCACCAGGAATTGAGATCCCTCCCGAGTCCACCGCATAGATGCCCGGATGCCAACCGTCTTTGACTGCATGCAGCCGATAGTTTGCCGCTGTCTTAGCTTCTCCTTTAAACGTTGCCGACTGCAAGTTGCCATGATCCGGCTGACCTCGCAGCGCCGAGCCACAGATGAACACAAGCTTAGATCCGTCCGCTGAAACTGTCATGGCAGTTTGTTCTCCTCGCAGTTAGCACAGTATTTCTTTTACCTTACTTCCGTAGGGGTACTCTGCGGGCTGTACTCTTCGTTACAGAAACAGAGTACCTGTAAACTTTATACATAATTTACTTTGCGTCTGCACCCGCCATGGCTTCTCCTGTTCAATCCAACCCTTATATCACGCCCAGCTCAACAGAGCCTGATAAATTGCCATCGCGGGATTCTGAGCAGCCGCTGACGGACCTGCGGATCAACGGTGAGCGTTTGATGGCGTCCTTAGCTGAGGTTGGGGCAATTGGGAGATTGGATAATGGCGGTGTGAGAAGATTGGCCTTTAGCCCGGAAGACGCTCAGGCACGCGATCGCCTTCGGCAGTGGATGGAAGCGGCGGGCATGACCGTTCGGATAGATACGGCGGGCAATTTGATTGCTCACTACCCAGGGCGCTTTGCTCACGCGGCGGCGCTGGCTACGGGTTCTCACCTCGACACGGTCCCCAACGCGGGCATCTACGACGGGACCTACGGCGTTTTAGCGGGGCTAGAAGTCGTTCGCACGCTCCATGAAAACGATCTTCAGCTAGATCATCCGCTGGAGATTATTGTCTTTGCGGACGAGGAGCGGACGATGATTGGCAGTAAAGCGATGACCGGTAGAGCGAGTCTAGACCCGCTGTACTACGCGCATCCTCACTATGCACCCATTGAGCCGAGCCTAGAAAAGATTGGCGGCGACTGGAACAATCTACCAAAGGCGGTTCGGCCACCCGGCAGTATCGCGGCTTTTGTAGAACTGCACGTAGAGCAAGGACCCGTGCTAGAAGCTGCGGGCAATCCTATTGGTTTGGTAACTGGTATTGTGGGGCAGCGGCGCTACATCATTACTATAGAAGGGCAGGCGAGCCACGCAGGCACAACCCCAATGTCTATGCGGCAGGACGCACTGGTTGCCGCATCGCAAGTTGTCCTTGCGGTCAATCGTATCGGCGACTTGCAAACCGGTGACCATATCAGCGGCGACCAGGTGGCCACGGTTGGTGCCATGAAGCTCTCTCCCAATGTTGCCAACACAATTCCGGGCCAGGTTGAGCTGACGCTTGATATTCGCGATCTCTCGAACGACTGTCTCGATGAAATGATGAGCTCGCTAGAAGCAGAGATTGAAAAGATTGCTGTAGGAAGCCACACGCGCATTCGGCTCAAGCGTCAGCTGAGGAATGAGCCGGTGCCTGTGAACTCTCATATTTTCAATGCGATCGCCCGGTCTTGCAAAGTGCTCGATCTCAAAAGCCACGAGCTTCCTAGCCGTGCCAGTCACGATGCCCAAATTATCGCCGACATCGCCGATATGGGCATGATTTTTGTGCCCAGTCAGTCAGGCATTAGCCACGCAGAAACAGAATACACCCACCCTGCCCACTGCATTCAAGGCACCGACGTTCTGTTGCACACACTCCTACAGCTTGATCAACACTACCGCTGCCCAACCGACAGCGAAGATACCTATTGATGTGGTTTCACATCATCAGGGAGAACCAATCAATATATCAATCGCTTGTCGTCTCAGCTTTGTTAAGTATATCGTTCACTTTTTTCTTCTGTAGATCTATCACGGCCTCGACCACGCGATTTTTACTTGCGCTTAGATGGGCGTGAATAGCGGTGACGGCCATCTCTGGCTGGCGTTGCGCGATCGCATCAAATATTTGATGATGTTCCATCCGAATTTCTAAAACGTCTGGATCATGCCGGGTTGTTTGAATTCTCAACAACATCATCTTGTCGAAGATTTGATCGAGCAACGTGACTAGCCAAACATTGCCAGAGACTTTAGCAATGTAGCGATGAAACTGATAGTCCGCGTCTAGCCGCTGGAATAAGCTGAGATTAGAAGATTGTCTTTGATCGGCTTTTTCGGCTTGCTCAAATAAATGTTTCAAATGCTGAAGTTCATCAGTACTGAGTCGGCGGCAGGCTTCGGCAACCGATAGCTGTTCCAATGCTATCCGGCAATCGTAAAGCTGCGCGGCATCTGCACTAGAAAGCACTGTCACTCTCATATTACCCTGGGCATCAACAGTGGCTAGGCCATCTTGCTGTAGCTGGCGGAGGGCATCTCTTATGGGTGTCCGACTGACCTGAAGCTGCTGAGCCAGACGGGTTTCAACCAAGCGTTCTCCAGGCGCTAGCTCACCTGAAAAAATGCTGGTTCGCAGCACCTGATACGTTTGCTCGTATAGTGCAATCCGACGAGGCAGGGGAGCCGAAGAAATAGCCAATTAATTGTCCTCTTTTGGTTTTGCATCAGCTATTTAAAGGGACTAAAACACCTTAGTTAGCAGGCTTCCAGAGCTTTGCTACATTTTATACAGTTTTGTACGCATTGACTGTATACAGTGTACAAATTGTAAGTGAGTTAGTAACATTTTGCTTGCTTACCATCATCATTTTTCCAATAGCTGGCTTCTTTCTATGAACAGTAGTCCACAGTCACTTATTACTCATCCAAAGTCGGTGTCTCCTAAAGCCAGCTCCAAGATAGCAGGTGTTGCAGCAGGTGTTTCTCTACGCTCGGTGACTAAAAAATACGGTAGTTTCACTGCGATTGAGAACATTAGCCTTGATATTCCAGCAGGTGCTTACTGCTGTTTGCTAGGGCCGAGCGGCTGTGGTAAAACAACCGCGCTGCGAATGATTGCCGGCCATGAAGATGTCAGTGCGGGAGAGGTTTTAATTGGCGATCGCGCAGTGACAAAACTTCCACCTTCCAAACGAAACACTGCGATGATGTTTCAAAACTATGCGCTGTTTCCTCACAAGACCATCTGGCAGAACGTAGAGTTTGGCCTCAAGATGAAGGGCGTTGAGAAAGCGCAGCGTCGGCAGCGAGTGGATGAAATTTTGGAGCTAGTCGGTCTGAGTCATACCGCAGGGCGCAAGCCCAATCAGCTCAGTGGTGGTCAACAGCAGCGAATTGCGCTGGCTAGAGCACTGGTGAACCGGCCCCAAGTGCTGATGCTGGATGAACCTCTGAGCGCACTGGATGAAAATCTCAGAGTCAAAATGCGCAGTGAGCTCAGAAAAATTCAGCAACAGTTTGGCCTGACCTTCATTCAGGTTACGCACCATGTAGAAGAGGCCTTTTCGCTGTCGGATCAGATTGTTGTTATGGATCACGGCCACATTGAACAGGTCGCTAGCCCGACTGAACTGTTCACAACGCCCGCTTCTCAGTTTGTCGCTAAATTTATTGGTGACAACAATATTTTTGCAGGCAAAGTGATCAACACGGTGCCGGATGAAGAAGGGAAGGACTTGATTGAGCTGGATGTAGAGGGTGTGGGGTCGATTTTTGCCAAGGGGACCTCGACCCCAATCGGGTCGGCCTCGGCTTGTTCTGTACGCCCCGATTTGATTACCTTGGCGCCTGCTGCGGATGTTGCGACCTCTCCTGTGCCTGTCTCTAACCGCGTCACGGCCAGGATTACGGGGGTGGAGCTGACAGGCTACGTGACTCGCATTTCACTCATGCTAGAAGCGACAGGGCAGGCACTGTTGTACAAAGCTCGAACAACTGATTGGGCACTTGCGGGTCTGCAAGAGGGTCAGCTTGTGACAGTTAGCTGGTCGGCGTCAGACTGTGTTTTTCTGCCCTACTAAAAGTTTCATTAAGAGATGAGTCCCTGGTGCATTGCCTGGGTAAACGCTCGCTTATTCTCTGGTTAGATTTGTTGAATTGATTACTAAAGGTTCTCTAAATGTCAAGATTTACTCGTCGTCGCTTATTGCAAACTGGATTAGCCACAGGTGCTGCGATCGCGACAGCTCGCTGTGGAACCCCTAACAATCCCGCCCCTGGCCCTCAGGTAAATACCAACAGTATCAAAGATGTGACGCTGCGGTTTATCGGCACTGGCGTGGCGCAGATAAATGATATTCGCGACAAGGCTCAAGAAGATCTAGGTTTCAATATTGAGCTGAAAGCGCTGAGCACAGAAGAAAATAACCAAATTGCCATCACGCAGCCCGGTCAGTACGACATGTTTGATGGAGAGTACTTCAGCCTGCCTCTGGTGATGCCAGCCGGTAATCTACAGCCAATTGATACTACACGGATCAAGAACTTTGACAAGATTGTTCCCTTTTTTACAACAGGAGAGTTCAACGGTCTACCGGTAGAAAGTGCTCAGGGCACCGCACCGATCAAGGTGATGTATGTCAATGGGCAAGATTCTACAGAATTCGCGTCAGCGCCTACTGACTGGGCGACGATGATTCCATTCCAGTACAACGCAGATACCTTAGGCTACCGTCCCGATTTGGTCAGTAAGGAGATTGCCTCTTGGGCCGATTTGTTTGACCCTGCGTTTAAGGGGAAAACGTCTATTCTGGATATTCCTTCAATTGGGATTATGGACGCGGCCTTAGTGGTTGAAGCGGCTGGGCTGATGACCTTTGGTGACAAAGGCAATATGACTAAAGAAGAGATCGATCAGATTACAGCTATTTTGATTGAGCAGAAAAAGAACGGTCAATTCCGAGCCTTTTGGAAGACGTTTGATGAGTCTGTGAACCTAATGTCTTCTGGTGAAGTTGTGCTGCAATCGATGTGGTCTCCAGCTGTGACAGCTGTAAAAGCGCAAGGCATTGAATGTGTGTATGCGCCTTTGAAAGAAGGTTACCGAGCCTGGGGCGGCGGCATTGGCTTTTCGAGAAATATGGAAGGCCCCACGTTGGATGCGGCCTATGCCTATATGGACTGGCTGCTAGATGGTTGGGTGGGTGCCTTCTTAGGTCGTCAAGGCTATTACAGCGCGGTGCCTGAGACGGCTAAGGCCTTTATGTCACCAGAGGAATGGGACTTTTGGTACGAGGGTAAGCCTGCTGCTACCGATATGGTTGATCCATTTGGCAAAACCCTAGAGAAAGCGGGTGCGGTACGCGATGGCGGCTCGTTTGAAGAGCGCATGGGTAATGTGGTGGTCTGGAACTCTACGATGGATGAACAGGTTTATTTGGTTCAAAAGTGGAATGAGTTTATCGCGGCGTAGGTAGGTAAGTCGGTAGGTGAGGAAGTCGGTAGGTAAACGTACACGTCAGTTTGGAGTGTCCTTCTCTTGATGTATAAATCTTGGAAAGCTTTTCAGCCTTACCTACTCGCAACGCCCCAAGCGCTCATCTTACTGATGTTCTTGGTGTTTCCCATCGTGATGATCTTCATCGTGAGCTTTTGGGAATTCAATGGCTTTGCGATGACACCGGCATTTTCGCTGGATAACTACGTTAATGTGTTTACCTCTAGTGTCTCTCTTTCGACCTATGTCAACACTTTTAAGTATGTTGCGTTGGTGTGGGCGGCTTGTTTGGCGATCGCATTCCCCGTCGCCTACTTCCTCGCCTTCTGCATCGAAAAAGAAAGCCTGCGAATCCTACTGTTCCTTCTGTGTACCATCCCGTTCTGGACTTCCAATATTATCCGCATGATCTCTTGGATTCCCCTACTGGGCAGAGAAGGGTTGATCAATCAATTTTTGCAGAGTACCAGCCTGATCCAGCAGCCTATCGAATGGATGCTCTACTCGGACTTTGCGATTGTGCTGGGCATGGTGCATCTGTACAACTTCTTCATGATTGCACCGATTTTCAACAGCATGATGAGAATTGATCGCAGCTTAATCACGGCCGCTCGCGACATGGGTGCGTCTAGCAGCGCCGTTTTGAGAGAAATTATCATTCCGCTCACTGCCCCGGGAATCGCGATTGGCTCTATCTTTATCGTTACGCTGGTGATGGGCGAGTACGTGACGGTACGGCTGATGGGCGGCGGGCAGTCAGCTTCTATTGGCAAGCTCATCAGCACTCAAATTGGCAGTTTGCAGTATCCGTTAGCAGCGGCAAACGCGGTGATTCTGCTTTTGATTACGCTGGTGCTAGTGACCGGCATTCTGCGAGTTGTTGACATCAGAAAGGAGCTGTAATCAGCGATGGCTAAGCGTTCTTTTTCTTTCTATGTGCTGGCGGCATTCTTTAGCCTGTTTGTGCTTTTTTTGTACGGGCCAATGCTGGCTATTTTCACACTGTCGCTTCAGGGGCCTGATGGCGCGCTTACGTTTCCTATCCGAAGCTTTGGATTTTATTGGCTAGGTCAGGTGTTTCAGGAGCAGCGCGTGGGAAGCTTTACGGAGTCTTTTCAGCGCAGCTTTGGGTTGGGCCTACTGGTGGTGAGTATTGTCATTGTTGTGAGCGTGATGGCGAGTATGGCGTTTCGGCAGCGGTTTAGGGGATCGGTCTCTTTGTTTTATCTGACGATTTCTAGTCTTGTTGTTCCGGGCGTTTTAATTTCTCTGGGAATTGGCATTGTCTTTCAGGTGTTGAACATTCAGACAAATTGGTTCTCCTCAGGCCTAGGTGCCCACCTTACCTGGACGGTACCATTCGCATTCTTGATCATGCTGGGTGTGTTCAACCGGTTCAATCCCTTTTATGAGGAAGCGGCCCGCGACCTAGGCGCCAACGATGGGAAAACTTTTCAAGAAGTCGTGCTGCCACTGATACTCCCTAGCCTGATTGGTGTTGCGCTCTTGAGCTTCACGCTTTCCTACGATGAATTTATTCGCACCTCTCTGGTCTCTGGGCAAAAAAATACGCTGCCGCTAGAGATCTTCGGGATGACGACAAACGTAACGTCTCCTGCACTCTACGCATTGGGTACGCTGACTACGATTTTTTCTGTAACAATGATTGCGTTGGGGTTCGGGGCATATCGCTTCCTCTCCCGCAATTAGCCCAGATGAACTAACCTAAATGGACTGGCCCAGATGCCTCGGTCGTTGCGTCCTTCGGCCACGTTTGTCCACTTACACCTTTTCAGCTTCGTGACTTTGCCTACCCTTTCAGCCGACACCGCCCAAGACCGCTTCCAGCAAAAAGTTCAGCCCCTAATTGACAATATATACAAGCCATTGGGAATCGATGTCGATGCGCTGGGCGATCGCCTTTACGCACTGCTCGAACCCTATCTGGATGACACTGTCTCAGACCTATCTCCGCTGGAGCGCTGGAGCCAGGAAGATATCTTGCTGATTACCTACGGTGACAGCATCCAGTCAAACAGCGCTGACCAAGCACCGCTGCAAACGCTGCACTCATTTCTCAGCGAGTACCTCGAAGACGTGCTGAGCGGCGTTCACATTTTGCCCTTTTTTCCGTACAGCTCAGACGATGGTTTCTCCATCATCGACTATCTCCAAATCAACCCAGAGCTTGGTACCTGGGATGACATTGCACTGATTGCCCAAAAGTTCGATCTGATGACCGATGTCGTTCTCAACCATGTCTCTAGCCAGAGCGACTGGTTTCAACAGTTCAAGCGGGGCGAAAAGCCAGGCTGCGACTACTTTCTTATGGTCGATCCGGAGAAGGATGTTTCTGGTGTTGTCAGGCCCAGGAATTCTTCGCTGCTGTGCCCGGTTGAGACGACAGAAGGGACCAAACACGTGTGGGCGACCTTCAGCCACGACCAGATCGATCTCAACTTTGCCAATCCCGATGTGCTGGTTGAATTTCTAAAAATTATTTTGTCCTACCTCGAAGCCGGTGCGAAGATTCTTCGGCTAGATGCTGTCGGCTATCTGTGGAAGACATTGGGCACGCCTTGCATTCATTTGCGACAGACCCATTTGCTGATTCGGCTGATTCGAGAAGCGATCGCCCTCGCTCGGCCCGATGCCATCATCATTAGCGAAACCAACGTGCCCAATGTGGAGAACCTAAGCTACTTTGGCCAGCACAACGAAGCGCACCTAATTTACAATTTTAGTCTGCCGCCCCTTCTGGTAAATGCCATGCTGCAGGAGCGCTCTGACCATCTTAAAACCTGGATGATGAGCATGCCGCCTGCACCGAAAGGCTGCGCTTATTTCAACTTTACAGCTTCCCACGATGGCATTGGAATGCGACCAACGGAGGGGCTGCTAGGCGAAGGGGAATACGACACCTTCTTATCTTGTATGCGGCAGTTTGGCGGGGAGATCAGCATGCGGGCTAAGTCCGATGGCACTTCTAGCCCCTACGAAGTGAATATCTCTTGGTTCGATGCTATGAAGGGCACAGCCAATGGTGAGGACGAATGGCAAATTCCTCGATTTATTTGTTCTCAAACGGTGATGATGTCTCTGGAGGGAATTCCTGCTTTCTACATTCACAGCTTACTGGCGACGCCCAATGACCGAGAGGGTATGGAGAGATCGGGCCGCAATCGCTCTATCAATCGCTATCAGTGGGGGCTTGAGGCGCTCACTGATGCCCTAAATGATCCCGGTTCTAATCAGTCAGCTGTTCTCAAAGAACTCTCTCGACTGATCAAGCTGCGCCGCCAGCAACCGGCTTTTCACCCCAATGCGACTCAGTACACGCTGCGACTAAAGCCTGCTCTTTTCGGATTCTGGCGACAGAGTATAGACAGGGAGCAGAGCATTTTTTCGATTCACAATCTGACGCCCCGTGAGCAGACGCTGAAGCTACAAGACATTAACCTGATTGAAACGGAGTCTTGGTTTGACCTGATTGGCAACCGTTCGCTCGTCGAGCGTAAAGGAAAAATTACCCTGTCGCCGTATCAGTCGGTATGGATCACCAACTGGTCAGCGCCTACTTCAGAAGCTGTTTCTGATGCGGCCTAACTAAACTGCCTCCAGGCAGTCCATTTCTACAGCTTTACTAAATTCATCTAAAAAGTTGGGTAGGGCGCTTTGTACACGTTCCCAGGAGTGGATGAAGGGGGTCTCTTTGGGGTTCGACATGTACCGCTTACCGGCTTCCATGATGCAGTCGGTAAAGACTTCTACGGTAGTCTCTTCTGCATGCCGGTCAAATTCTAGACCGTTGATAATGGCGTCGTTTTGGTAGACAGCAATCAGGTCTAGGGCGGTGCGGTAGTAGGTAGCTTTGACGGTTCTAAAGGTCTCTTCGTTGAGCACGTGACCCTGTACGGCTAGCTTACGGAAGAGCGCTTTGGTGATTTCTACGCTCATTTTGGCTAGGCCTGCCTGATGGTCTTTTCGGGAGATGGTTTTATGTTTGTGGTCGTAAATGTCTAAGATTTCTGTTTGGCAGACGTGGTGGTGGGCGTGGTTGCGCTGAATCTCGGAGAGAATGCCAATTTCTAGGCCCCAATCGCTGGGAATGCGCAGCCCTGGAATGATGTGGGCGAGCAGTGAAAATTCCCCTGAGAGGGGATAGCGGAAGCTGTCGAGAAAGTTGAGGTAGTTGCTGGGGCCAATCGTGAGCTTGAGTGCGCGCAGAAGGGGGGTGACCAGCAGCCGAGTGACCCGGCCTTTGAGCTGATTTTTACTGACGCGGGCGTAGTAGCCTTTGCAAAAGCGATAGTCGAAGCGGGGATGGGCAACGGGGTATAGGAGCCGGGCCAGTAGGCTGCGGTCGTAGGTGGTGATATCGCAGTCGTGAAGTGCGATCGCACCGCTGCGCCGAGAATGCATCATATACCCCAGGCAATACCACACATTGCGGCCTTTTCCCCTGGCTTGGGGCGCTAGCTCGTGGGCGGCAAGCTGCTGGTCGAGAGCTTGGAGCCTAGGTCCATCGTGCCAAAGAATTCTGTGATGCTGAGGCAGTTTTGAAAAGTAATGGCAAGCATACTGCCACTGTTCATGGTCCGCGCAGTCTAGCCCGATGACGATTTCTGATAGGTAGGGGACATGCTGAAGTTCTTCAACAATCTGCTTCAGTGCGTCGGTCTCAAGCTCAGAAAACAGTGCCGGAAGCAACAGACCAAACTGGCGAGTTTTTGAGAACTCAACAAGCTCGGCTTCAAGGACTTCGGTGGAACGGTTCGTGAGGTTGTGGAGGGTTGCGATCGCTCCATGTTGAAAAAGATCAGCCATGGCTACATCAAACGTATAGCTTAGAGGATAGCCCGTTTAGCGCCTTACAAAGTGATGCCTTTGGCACAGACACCAGCGCCTGTTTGTGATTTTCTTTTATAGTTTGTTATTTTAAGGGGTTATCTCGGTCGTATTGCGTCGTATTGGGTCGTATTGAGTAGTGAAGAGACAGTTTCGGCCCAGCCGATGGGCCCAGGTCGCTCGGCGCGTATAAGATGGGGGACTCCTGGTATCTCGAAAGGATTTCTGTGGGGATTGGGAATGAGCACGCCGATATCAGCAGCTTGCAGCATAGGAACATCGTTGGGACTGTCCCCGAGGGCGACAATGGTCCAGTGGGTCTGGGGAAAAGCGGTTCTGTAGCGATCCACTAGCCAGGTGAGGGCTTTGCCTTTGTTGGTTTTTCCCATGACATGCCTAAAGCGCCCGCCCTGGGTGGTGGCTAAGCCCTGCGCAGTGAGGGCGGCGACGAAGCTGTTATAGTCCGCTTCGCTGTCTTCCCAGAGCAGGGGTTCGGAGCCCTGCCTATCTTTTGCTGCGGCCGCACCTGCCAAAGAGAGCCCGGTGATTTCAGCAAGGGCGGCAGCGGTGAGGTCAGCAAACCCGCGAAACTTGTAGCCGTGTTGCTCACGGAGCCGATGTAGGCTGGCGATAAGCGCTGTGTAGGCCAGCCCAAATACGTGGGTGTAGCCAGTAGAGGCTGCAGCTGGCTGGTCGAGCTGACCGGGAGGAATGACTACAGCTGAGCCATTTTCGATGATGAAAGGGTCGCAAATGTTCAGATTGTTTCGGAGACTTTGCTGTTCCGACTGGGTTTTACTAGAGTTGAAAATGATGGGGCATTTGAGAGACTTAAGCTGTTCAATGACCGGGATGGCAGGGCTGAAATCGTAGGTTTGATGGTCGAGGAGGGTCGCGTCTAGATCGGTGGCGACCAACAGCTTAGAAACAGATTTCATGATGTCTTTTCGCCTATCAGATCAGTCCGGCAAGGGAATGAATTCTGTTTCTCCGGGTACTTGGGGAAAGCGCTGTTCTCGCCAGTCTTGTTTGGCCTGCTCAATGCGCTTAGGTCGACTCGATACAAAGTTCCAATACTTGTGTCTGGTGCCGAGAGATTCACCGCCAACGACCATGCAAAGGGCATCGCTGCCTGCACTGATTTCTACATCGGCATCTGGTGCTAGGAGCGCTAGGCGATATTGCTCTAGCGGCTCGCCATCCACCTGCAGACCAGCGGTAACGCTGTAAATTCCGCGCTCTAGCGGGCTAGCTGGCAGGGAGAAGCGGCTACCGGCCGTAACCCTCAGTGCCAGATACAGCGTCGGTGAAAACGTTTCTACTGGAGAGGTGTAGGGCCCAAAGGTGCCAGCGATTAGCGTTGCGCTGGTGCGGGCATCGCCGTAGGATTCTTCCCAGGTGGGTAGCTCTGTGGCGGCATGGTGGGAAAAGTTTGGCTCAATTTCTTCCTCGCTTTCGGGCAGCGCAATCCAGATCTGGATGGCGTGCAGTGTAGCATCGGTTTCTCGAAAGGACTGGGGCGATCGCTCCGAATGAACCACGCCTTTTCCAGCGGTCATCCAGTTGACTGCGCCGGGCAGTATTTCTTGGACCACCCCTAGGCTATCGCGATGCAGCAAACTGCCCTCGAACAGGTAGGTCACCGTTGCCAGGTTGATGTGGGGGTGGGGGCGCACATCGACCCCTTTGCCCGGCGGGAAAACAGCCGGTCCCAAATGGTCAAAAAAGATGAACGGACCGACCATGGTGCGACTTTCATTGGGCAGGCTACGCCTAACGCTGAAGCCACCGAGGTCGTGCTTTTCCGGTACGATGAGCTGGGCGATCGCAGATCGGGAAGGCATGGCGTGAAGAAGATTACTGAGTGCTTTTCTGACAATGTACTACTTTATCAGAGGTTTTTTAATCAGAGGTTTTTGGGTAGATAGCTCTAGGGCATTCATTCGTTTGACAACGCCCATCCCAAACCGGGTATTGAACCCGATGCCGCAGTAACGAGTGAAGTCGGCAAGGGCGTTGATCCGTTTGGTGATGAGCGGATCGCCCTCACCGCCAATGCGGAAGCTAATCTGGCCAGTACAGCCAACGATTGTTTGGAAGGTGTTGCGGAGAGCGCTCTGGACGGGTTGGGTTTCGATGTCGAAGTCAATCGGTATGATGTCGCTGAGGAGATTAGGAGAAAATACCAGGTCGCTGTAGCGATTCCAATGCTTTCTGAGTGGTTGAAAGATGGCCTCTGCAGTGGGTAAGGGGGTAACGCAGCCACCGGCTTCAAACGCGGTCGGGGTCACAAACTGAAGATGGATTTCGCGCTCGTGGACGGAGGCCTCCTCATACAGATCTCGGTAGCTACAGCTAGAGGCCCAGTCCATGCCTGGTAGTTCGGCAGCAATTTGCATCACTTTGATGGTGGCTGTCCCAAGCTGAAACACCTCATCTCGCAGCTGGTTCCAAAGAAAAATAAGATGGTCGAACAGCTCATCATCGAGAAAGGAAATGCGCCACCAGCATTCGGTTTGAGGAGCTACGGTGTGGTTGTGGGTGTACTGGAGCTGCGCAGACTGGGTTTGGTTCCGAGGTCTGAGCGGATGTAGGTTGCCCTTGCCAGGTGGGCGAATGGACGTCCGGAGCGTCGGAACCTGGCTGAGCTGTAGCGCGCTCAGGCTGTAGGCACGATTCTTTTTGTCGCGTCGCAGCACGTGACCCAAGGCTGGATCGACGACATCTACTAAATTGAAAAAAAGCTGCTGAAGCGAGTATCCCTGGAGATGCTTAGGGGGAACTGCTGACTGGGTAATGAAGTTGAGAACTAGGCTTTGAGGCATAGGGGTGCGCGCGTCCCAGCATCCAAACTGGCGACGACCTTCTGTAGCTTTAAAGATTTTGATGCGGTCACTGGGACATATCGGCCTATATATTGAAATTACTGATGTTGCACCCACACAAACTAGACAGAAAGGTGAGGGAAAAGTGTGAGAAAAATCGTAAATTCATCAAATCTTTAAGCTTTGTTTGACATTTTCCCCTTAGAACGTGCTCGGTAGTGGCTCCAGTCTGTTCTTCATGGGTGAATCACATGGGTGAATCACGGGTGAATAAATTCTATGGGTAGGTATGGGTAGGGTTTTGGGTTGGCTGGCGGTGGGGCTCCTGTTTTTTTTGAGTTTATGGATTGTGCTGCCTGCACCCAATTTTTTCTGGCTGCAGCTGGCGGTGGGTGCGCCGGAGGTCAGTCCACTGTTGTTTTTGCTCAGCGCGATCGCACTCCTTCTCTTTCTCGCACTTTACCGCTTGGGCCTGTATCCTTCCCCAAACCCGTACCTGTTGCTGTTGCTGTTGGCTGCTTTGGGCCTTAGCAGCTTGCCGCTGCTCCAGCAGCCACAGGCCGTTTCCCAGGCGAGGCAGTCGCTGGCAGCGGCTTTCGAATCACCGATGCCGTCTAGTGCGCTTTCTATTAAGCCTGTTATTAATAGTTCAACGTTTGATCGGTCGGCGTTTAGCTGGCGCACGTTTTTTGTGGGTGAGCCTCGGCAGGTGGTGCGTCATCGGCCAAAGCTTCGCTTTGCAAGTCCGGATGGGGTGCCGCTATTTCTCGATATCTATCAGCCTGAGACCTCTGCACCGTCTGAAGCGAGTTCGGGCGATCGCTATCCGGCAGTTGTGATGATCTACGGCGGGGGGTGGCGCACGGGCAGCTCGTCAGAAAATGCAGCGTTTGGTCGTTTTTTGGCGAGGCGGGGCTATGTGGCGGTTTCGATTGACTATCGCCACACGCCGACGTATCGCTTTCCGGCCCAGCTAGAGGATGTAAAGACGGCGCTATCTTTTGTTCGTAGCCATGCAGAAGCGTATGAAATAGATCGCCATCGCATCTCGCTAATGGGCTGGTCGGCAGGGGCTCACCTGGCTATGCTGGCGGGCTTTCAGTCTGATGCGCCTATCCGTAGCATTGTGAACTACTACGGCCCAGTGGACTTGAAGCGGGGGTACGAGGAGCCCCCGACGCCCGATCCGCTGGATGTGCGTCAGGTGTTGCTGGCTTTTTTGGGCGGGCCACCCAGTCAGTACCCTGAGGCCTACGCAGCGGCTTCTCCAATCACCTACGTGAAGGCTGCGCCTGTGCGATCGCTACCGCCCGTTTTACTGATCTACGGAGGCCGCGATCATATCGTCGAAGCGCGATTCGGAGAGGATCTCTACAGGCAGCTTCTCAAGTCTGAAAATAAGGCTGTCTGGGTGAAGATTCCCTGGGCAGAGCACGCGTTCGATGCCCTTTTTAATGGCGTGAGCAATCAGCTGGCGCTCCATTTTGTTGAGCCGTTCTTAGCTGAGACGCTGGGCGAAGGTCATCCAAAAACTTCTTCACTATCCCCACTGTGACAGATTCGTTACTATCCCCACTGTGACAGATTCGTTGACTGATACAGTACCGTCTAGCCGTGCTCCCTACAGTGCAGCTTTGGTGCTACTGTGAGCCCGGTCACAATGCAACGGATTAACCCGTCGGGGAGGTGCCATCATGAAAAATCCACGAAAACCAATCGCTTCTGAGCATGCTAGTTCCTTTACTGGCATGCTTTTGTGCTTTCTGACAGGTTTACTATTGTGGGCGGGATTCGATAGTACAGTACTGGCGAAAACCCCGCAGCTAGGCAAGCTAAAAACAGCGGTAGAACTCAGCCCAGATGAGACGGGTGACTTTGTCGATGCTGCCGTGGACGCGAACCTGCCTGCGGCATCCTCCGCGGACATTACAGAAATTACAGAAGCGGATGGCACGACTGTGATCTTGCCGCCGGGATACGAATCGGATCGTCAATATCCGGCCCTTGTGCTCATGCCCTACACCGACCGTAGCGCGCTGCACATGTTCAACTGGGGGATTTATGACGCTTACCATCGCCGGGTAGATGATGGGTTTGTGATGATTCTGCCGCCGGGGCAGGGAAGTTCTGCCAACTGGTCGGGACCTGGCTGGCAAGCATTTGTCGATGAGTACGAGGCCTATGTGCAGCAAGATCTTGACCCGATTGCGGCAAAGTACAATGTCGATCCCAATCAAATGGTCATAGGTGGGTTTTCACTGGGGGGAGACTTGAGCTGGGCGCTCAGCCTGCGCAATCCAGGGCTTTTTAGCGGCGCGATTGTGCTGGGTAGCATGTCCACCTACCGAGATGAACAGAATGCTAGGCTGCTCGCCGATAGAGACTTTCGCTACTTTATGGTGATGGGCGGATACGACAGTAACCGCAGCTCGATGTACAGCGCGCTGGATACGCTAGATGACCATGCGATTGACTACCACTACGAAGAGGTTAGCCAAGCAGGGCACGGCGATTTGCCAGAGCAGATGGCGGCAGATCTGTTTTTGTCGGCGATGGACTATGTATTGGCAGACAAGGTAGCTGCACGGTAAGTAGATTGGGAAGTTAAGCGAATTGAGAAGCTAGGAAGATTGGGAAATATTGGAGTAAGTGGTTGGGCTGATGGCAGGTTTCGCCTACGGAATCTGCGATATCAGGGTTGAAGGCCACGCTAGCTTACTTCAATAGCCATGGGATCTCAGAAGAAGAAATCGGGCTGCGGTTGTTTACCGCTGCTGCTGATCGTAGGTTCGTTTGCCTGGTTTTGGCTGTGGCTAGTCCCTCGGATAGGCCACCGGATCGATGTTGAAGTGCTTAGGGATGGTGATTTTAAGACGGCGTTTGGGCAGCTGATGGACCCGTCCAAAGGGCAGTCTGGGGAATTATCGACAACATCACCATCAGCGTCGGGACTGCCGCCGATTATTCAGGCTGAATTACCGGCTGAATTGCCGGTAGAGGCTACGCGATCTGCTACGGCAGTCTCTGTCCAAACTGTGCCAGGTATGCCAGAAAACTGGCGCAATAAGGCGGTTCGGGGCATTTATATTAGCCGCTATCAGATTACAAACCGGGCAAGTGAGAAAACGATTCGCGATCGCGTTCGCTACTACAAAGATCAGGGCATAAACACCATCATCCACGGCGTGTGGGGCAATGGCTGCGCCATGTACAAAAGTGAGGTGATGCGCAAGACTCTGGGCTACTCTAGCTGCCCAAATCTGTTTCAAGACCCTTGGCTGGACTGGCTGATCGACGAAGCTCACAATCAGGGTATGCAGGTCCATGCCTACTTTGAGAAGGGCATCAAGCTGGATGAGAACAGTCCCATTTTTGATATTGCAACAAGCAAGGGATGGTTTGTCCCTGGGATAGACCAGACCTATCCAGGGATCGATCACTACATTTTGAATGTGGAGAATCCGGAGGTCGCTAAATACTTTACAGAGATTTCAGCTGAATTTGTGCGGCGCTACCCAACCATAGATGCGGTGCAGTGGGATGACTATGTGGGCTATCACGAGGCGCTGCCCGGTGAGAAAGATCGTACCGCGCAGCTCACCGAGTTCATGCTAGCCATTCGGCAGGCGGTGAAGCAGGCCAACCCTCAGGTGAGCTTTGATCTGTGCCATCACAACCCCTACTGGGGCAAGCGCTACTTCGATGCGGACTGGGCCAGCTGGCAGGTGGACCGGGCGTTTATCCAGGTGTACAACGACAACAACTTTGCGGCAGAAATGGATTATGTGCAACAACATTCTGGCATTGCGATTTCGGATACTCAGTTTGATCGGCTAGCGGCACTAGCGGATAATCCCAAGGTGAAAAGTGTGCTGCTATTTCCCTCTGCAGGCAATCCCGAACAAACGGCTGCAAAATTTAAGCAGGTGTGGTCAGGCCAGTAGAGAAGTCATCGTAAACTAGCGTTTATTGCTGGCTCAGTACGCAGTGAATCAGTGCGCAATGAATCAGCAAGCGCTGGCTTAGTAGGCGGGTTCAATTGAGCTCGCTCAATCACGCCGTTTTCCCAGGTTCGCTCAGTACGCCGTTTAGAAAGATATCGGCTAGCGTTTCAGCCATCTCTTTCATGTCGTCAGGGGAGCTGCCATCTTCAGACATTGTCGTTTGGCTAAAGCCTGAAACGGTAAACATGCCTAGAAAAATACGCGCCACTACCCGTGGATTCATCGGACGGTAAACGCCACGGTCCATGGCCGTTTGGAAAAAGGCTTCTGCTACGTCGGTCATCTTGTCGATGACTTCTGCCTGAATGCGATCGCGCAACTCCGGATGAAACTGCGCTTCCATAAAGCACACCCGCAGCATATCGGTATTGGCATTGAGGCTGAGCATCCGCTTGCGCATTACCTGAGCCACCGCCTTGTAGCTGGCCATCTCACTCAGCTCCGTGAGCAGGTCTGTCAGGATTTCCATCCAGCCCTGGGTAGCCACCTCCACCAAAATCGCCTTCTTGTTTTCAAAATGGCGAAACAGTGTGCCTTCCGCGACGCCTGCAGCCTGAGCTAGGTCGCGGGTGGTAGTCCCTCCATATCCGCGCCGGGCAAATAGCTTCTGCGCTGCTTTTAAAATTTTTGCCTGAGTTTCTTCTTCTTTGGAAACGGTCTTTCGCTTGTAAAGCTGCATTGGCTAGGGCCTGTAAGTGGTGATGGGCAAGAGGCTGAATGGGTCCTGTGGCTTCAGACCTATGACTTTAGGAGCTGGGGCTCTAGGACCTGTAGCTTCAGGACCTGTAGCTTCAGGACCTGTGGCTTTAGACACAGCAGGCGCAAACGCTCTGGTGTCATTTTTAGTCACCACAATAAAATCCGGATCCCATCGATAGAACAATTTACAGAAAAACACACTAATTATTGAATTAGTGACTGAATGGGTCGCTTGAACAGGCCAGCTACTTACATCTACTTACATCTACAGGCTGTGAACCGAAAGGTCTGAACCGAAAGGTCTGAACCGAAAGACATTAAATTAAAAGACAATGAATCAACAGACCTTGGCGTAAATAAACTGTGAAGCTGGTCTACGGAGTCCAAAGTAATGCAGAAAAGTATCAAATACAGTTGAAATAATGACTGATAGTCTGAACATTGGGCATTAGCGTGATCATCAAGACAGGTAAGCGGGAGGAGAATTCGCAAGTGATGAAGCGAGACACTGCAGAGAGATTCAATCCCTTCGGCGAGGCTGACTGTGAATCAGAAGTCAAGCTGCTCAAGCAAGACTACAGCCGCTATTTCTTCTATCACACCCGGTTTAACCAGCTCTCCCTTGATCCCAAAGTGTTCTTGATCATCGGCAGACGGGGTTCTGGCAAGACCGCACTCTCCCAGTTTTTCTCCTTTCAAAAAAACATGAACGGTGCGATCGCTATCGATGTCGATGAGCCCGCCGCCTTCGAACAGGTCCTGGAAGACATCACGCTCCAAACTTCCCACAGCCGAGAAGTCGCCATTCCGCGCATTGCCAAGCTCTGGCACCTCGTTGTCTGGTCAGTTATCTTCAGCGAACTCAAAGACTTTGACCCACGCATCCGGTCTGCCTGCATTTTTGGCAATCGCGAGGGCAAGCTATCCACCTTTGTCCGTCACTGTCTCAAGGCCCTGCTCGACCGACTCGTGCAGAGCAAAGATGATCTGCTCGACGAGCTCGAGGCAATTTTTGCCGATGTTCGTATTCGTAACGGCATGGCTGCGGTGATTGATGTGGCTCGCCATCGCCCTGTCATCGTGGCTTTCGATACGCTGGAAAACTACGCCATTCACGATCCGATCATGATGCAGGCGATCGCTGCTCTAATCAAATGCGGCTCCGAATTCAATCGCGACTTTGCCCACCAGGGGGTCCATATCAAAATCTTCGCCATGGCCGAAGTCTTCCCCCACCTCAAGGAAGAAGTCATCCTCAATCCGCTAAAGTCTGTGCGCGACGAAGTGCACATGCACTGGCGGCCAAAAGACCTCATGCGGCTAATTAGCTGGCGCTTTTATAACTATCTGCAAGCGCTGGATATGCTAGATCCCATCTCCCACGGCGTAGATTGGGACAACTCTACCGATGTTCTCGAGAAAATGTGGTATCCCTACTTTGGCCGTTCCCTGCGCAACGAACACGGCCTACCCGAGCGCACCTTTCCCTATGTGCTACGACATACGCAGATGAGGCCTCGGCAGCTGATTGTGCTGTGCAATGCGATCGCCCGCAAGGCTACTGAAAAGGGCAGCTTTCCCCGCTTCCATCCCCAGAGCATCGTCGCCGCCGTACACGGCCGCCAAATATCCCTCGCCGAAGAGGTGATCAACTCTTACAGCTCCGTCTATCCCAGGGTTGGTCGCATTCTAGAAGCGCTCTCTGGCTTACCCATGGTCTTTCAGGGCAACCTCCTCGATAAGCGAGCCCCGCTGACGGCCTCCGAATGGCTCCAAAGTGATTACTCACCCCACAGCTTCCGGCAGCTCACCGCCGAACTGGGCATTATCGGCCGGGTAAGGCATATGAATCTTCAGGCGGGCTACGCTGAAGCTGACTTTGAATACAGTACTGAGAGCCGCTTACCGCTACTGACCGACAATACCTGTGCAATCCATCCCATGTTTTACCGTAAGCTCAGCGTGAGATACGACCAAAAGATAAGGGTGTATCCTTTCCCCGACCACGAAGACTTCAAGCCCTGGAGCATGAAGCCCCAAGTGTGACGTAAAACCTTAAGCAAACGCCCTAAATATAAGCCTATGAGCCTACTTGTTCTTTTGATTACTGTCGTGGTGGCATTTGCTCTGTCAAACTTGGTAGATGTTTTTCCGGGGCTGCTATGGGACTGGATTGTTTACCCTCGATGGCTGATTTGGGGGGTTGCCCTTGCCGTGCTGGCATGGGGAATAGGGTCACCACCTGCTGACCCGTAAATGCAAATTAAAGGCAGAGGCTAACCTCAACTACTGATCAGTTTGTGAATCTTGTGTATTAAAAATTACATGTCTTACGGAAGGCCTGAATCCATTCGGTAACGATTCATAAAGAGCAGTATTCATAAAGGCTGCAGCGATTCTATTCTGCTTTGCGGACATCCACATATTGACGCTTTCACCGTCTTTATTTTGTAAAACCCATACGCTATTTAAGCGTTTGTAAAGTTGGGGTGAAGATTGAGTCCCTCCTCCCCCTCCTCTGGCGGACTCGTTACTGTGAGTGATAGCAGGTATCAGCTAGTTTCTTCAGAAAATTAACCAGTTGCCTCCAAGATTCAAACGCTACATCTCTTTAACTTCGATAACGTTGTCAAAAGGATCTACCATGCTCAGAAGTTCAACGACCTCCCCTATAGATTTCGATTGGCAGCAGCTAAGACAGCTGGCCGGTGAGGATGCGGACTTTGAGTATGAGCTGCTAGGTCTGTTTTTGCAGGATACAGAAACCATGTTGCAAGAGCTGGACCAGGCGCTGACGGTCCGCTGCGTGACCACCGTGGAAGCTGTTGCCCACGCCCTGCGGGGAGCCAGTGCGAATGTCGGTGCGATCGCCCTATCTGCCTCTGCCTTGCAGCTTGAGCAAATCGCTCGCCGGGGCAGCCTCCAAGGTGCCCGCAGTCTCCTACAGCAGCTCAAACATCACTACCACCGCATCCAAGCCTATTTTCAATCTCGTCAGCTGGGCTAGCGAGCGCTGCGTCTGTGCCTGTGACACAGCGCACATGCTTTAGGTTCTTAATAACAATTTTCACTTCCATACCCGTTAAGCAGTTGTCTTGGCTGACATCAAGCTGCAACAATTACAGCGGTCTGTTCTAGGCGGCCAAATTTAGGCATTTACCTGATTTGGGTCGCTGCGCAGACCCGTGGCAAACCCGCAAGCGGTGAGCCACGAGCCACGCCAAGGGAATTGTCAGAGGATCGGTAGAGGAATGTCAGTATGAAAAGAGTAGAAGCCATTGTCCGCCCTGAGAAGCTGCAGGATGTCAAAAATGCCCTAGTGGAGCTAGGTGCAACGGGGATGACGCTGGAAGATGTTCGCGGATTTGGCCGACAAAAAGGGCAGACCAGTACCTACCGAGGCATTTCGTATACGGTGGAATTTCTGACGAAAAAGCGGCTGGTTCTTGTCGTCAGCGATGAATGGCTTGAGCGAGTTTTAGATGCGATCGCCAAGACTGCGGCCACTGGCACCATTGGTGACGGCAAAATATTTGTTTCCCCCGTAGAGCAAGCCATCCGTGTCCGGACAGGTGAGACTGGCCCTGCTGTGCTCTAGTGCTGCCGCAACTTTACTGTGCAGCCAAACTGTGCCGCCAAACTGTGCTGCGTCCTTAGCCCTTCATCCTCAACCCTTCATAACCTTCAAAGCTCAGCGCCCTAGCCACTGCACCAGCCAAAAGCAAACAGCCGCTGACCCCAGCGGCACGCTGAGATTATCGACGCCGTATTTTGAGGCAGATTCTAGCGCGGTTGCGACTATGGCAACCCCGCCAGCCGCCAGCCAAGTTGCCGCTAGCGGTCCCTGCATTTTCCATAGGATCACTGCGCAGACGGCATAGCTGACTATCAGCATCGCCGCACTGCCCTCCCAGCTTTTTTTCTCGCCCCAAATCTGGTAAGGATGGGCGCCGTAGCGCTGGCCGACCAGTGCGGCCAGCCCGTCGCCCCAGGTCATTGTTAGGATGCCAATCGCCGCATACTGGGGCTTGGCCAGCGGCCAAAACCAGGCAACCAAGACGCCGATGCTAACCGCGTAGAAAAACGTCCCAAGGCTCTTTCTTCCCACCCCGTTGATACCCGGCAAAATTGGCAGCCGATAGGACAGCAAAGCCACCCCACTGAACACCACAGAAGCGGTAATGCCTAGCCAGGCCGGGACAGATAGCCACCAGGCAATCAAAATCACCTGTCCGGCCCCGATATGAACAATTTTCCGAGGGATTTCTGGTCCGTAGTCCAGCCGACGAGCTGCCTCAGAAAGCCCGCCCACTATAGCGAGCCAGACCATTACAGCTGTGCACTGAAGGAGTAGGGAAGTCAAAAGGAAACACTATCGATAGCGGATTAGGGTATCGCCCAAACGCTTTCGCTGCTATCTTGATGTAGAAATTACTGACTCAACTATAGAGCACGCATGGGTAAACCCTATCAGCGAGTACTGTTAAAACTCAGTGGCGAAGCCCTAATGGGCAGCTTAGCTTATGGTATTGACCCAGCGATTGTCGATGCGATCGCCCAGGAGATCGCCGGTGTCGTTGAGCAAGGCATCCAGCTAGCGATTGTGGTTGGCGGCGGTAATATTTTCCGAGGGGTTAAAGGGGCCTCAGCGGGCATGGACAGAGCGACCGCAGACTACATCGGCATGATCGCCACAGTCATGAACGCCATGACCTTGCAAGATGCCCTAGAGCGCATCAACGTTCCTACCCGCGTCCAGACGGCCATCTCCATGCAGGAGCTTGCCGAACCCTACATTCGCCGCCGCGCCATTCGCCATCTCGAAAAGAATCGGGTGGTGATTTTTGGAGGCGGCTCCGGTAACCCCTTCTTTACCACCGATACTACCGCCGCCCTCAGAGCAGCCGAAATTAGCGCTGAAGTGCTCTTCAAAGCGACCAAAGTTGACGGCGTTTATGACAGTGACCCAGCAACAAATCCAGACGCTAAGCGCTACAAGTCACTCACCTATAGCCACGTCCTAGCAAAAGACCTTAAGGTGATGGATGGTACAGCGATCGCACTGTGCAAAGATAACAACATTCCAATCATGGTGTTCAACCTCTCAGTTAGAGGGAATATCAACCGCGCCATGATGGGTGAACCGATTGGAACCATTGTAGGAGAGTCTTGTGAAGTTAGCTGATCTCAGTGAAGTCGAATCTGCTATGCAGAAAGCCGTTGAATCGACCAAACGGGCTTTCAACACCATTCGCACCGGCAGGGCCAGTGCCTCCCTGCTCGACCGAATCATGGTGGACTACTACGGCAGCCCCACCAGCCTAAAATCTCTGGCCAACATCACCACTCCCGATGCCAGCACATTGATGATTCAGGCCTTTGACCCCAGCTCTGTTTCCCTAATTGAGAAGGCGATTTCAATGTCGGATGTGGGTCTTGTGCCCAACAGTGATGGCACGCTCATCCGGTTAAATATTCCGCCGCTGACCACCGAGCGTCGCCAAGAATTTGTCAAGGTAGCGGGAAAATACGCCGAAGAGGGCCGTGTCTCGGTTCGCAATGTCCGTCGAGATGGCATCGATCTTGCCCGCAAACAAGAAAAGGACGGCGACATTTCCGAAGACGAATCGAGAGATATGCAAGATGAAGTCCAAAAACTGACCGACAAGTACATCAAGCAAATCGACCAGGCTCTAGCCGAAAAGGAAAAAGCCATTCAGACCGTTTAGTCACCCTTTTGCATGCTTGACTGTATTATCATCGGCGGTGGGCCCGCTGGCAGCTCGGCGGCCTACCATCTTGCCAAATTAAGTGCTGGGCCTAGCCAAGTACTGCTCCTGGAAAAGGCCTCCTTGCCCAGATACAAACCTTGCACTGGCGCTGTTTCTCCCAGCGTTGCAGACTGGTTCGACTTTGACTTTGCACCCGCTATAGACTGCCAAAGCAAGCAAGTACGCTACAGCTGGAAACTGGGTGACACCATTGAGGCGCAGCTCGAAACAGAGCCTATTTGGAGCGTTAGGCGCGACGTCTTCGATCAGTTTTTGATCGAGCAAGCCAAGGCGGCGGGCGCTGAAGTGCGCGACAATACCGCCGTCACAGGTGTCTTGTTCAAGGGTGACCACTGGGAAATTCGCACGGCAACAGACCTTCTAAAATGCCGATATGTGATCGCTGCAGATGGGGCAAACGGACCCATGGCAAACTGGCTGGGGTTTCGAACTCACAGGCTACGCGACGCTGGCGTGCTGGAGCTTGAAGTTGCCGCGCCGGTAGAAGCGGGCGCTTTTTGTTTTGAATTTGGCATGGCCAAAAATGGCTGTGTGTGGAGCTTCCCAAAGCATCAGGGCTACTCCCTAGGGGTCAGTAGCTTTGTTGGCAGTTCGGTCAAAAAGCCCGATGCCCTGCTAAAAAAATATGCAAGTTCAATCGCTGCTATTCGCAAAAATGCAGCTGGCAACTCCGCTGTCAAAGAGACTTTCTACACCCATCCGCTCAAGCTGTGGGACGGTAACCACTTACTGCACACTGAGCGCGCGCTGCTAGTGGGAGAAGCGGCTGCCATTGTCGATCCGCTAACAGCAGAGGGGATTCGTCCGGCAATGTACAGCGGCATGATGGCCGCCAAAGCCATAGATCGTGCCCTCAGTGGTGAGTCCGAGGCGCTGGCTGACTATACCCAAACCATGCATGAAACTTGGGGGGCAGACATGCAGTGGGCGCAGCGAATCGCCAACGTATTTTTCCGAGTGCCCAAGATTGGCTATCGAGTGGGCATTAAGCGGCCAACTGCAACCAAGCGTCTGGGGCAAATTTTGGCTGGAGAAGTCAGCTACGCCGATATTGCCAATCGGGTAATCAAGCGCATCAGCACGAGCTTTATTCCCGGGATGGGGGACTAGGGCAGCCCGCACCTGCTGGAAATAGCTGCTAGAGATTTTGCGGTGAGTCGGGAGCGACTTCCAAAATATCGTTCCGCTTGGCGACGAATTGATCCGTAATCAAATCTTCTACTTCGGCAAGCTCAACTCCCATGTCTTCTCCGGCCTTTCTCAGCGCCTGCTGAAACCCCGAAGTATTCTCCCCGTAGCCACAGAGACGAACAGCAACAGCAGCCCCCTGTGGTGCATTTGCCTTCGCGCAGTCAATTAGGGCAATACCTTTGAGCGGTTGAGTCGCAGCCATTTTTAATCTTGAAATGAATATCTAAATTGTGTTCGCTAAACGATACCGCTTTGCTGGGAAGAGTGGCCTGTCTCTTCCGAGAGAGATCGGCTTGAGGTTTTGCCTGCTCGGGGCTTTGTGGCGCTATTTCAACTTCTGTTGGTCTTTTGCGAGAAGTGGGTACCTTGTAATCGCATCTTGGGCGTCTGATGTCTACATTCATAGAGCTATACAGCAATGCACTTAGGATTTGAGCAGCTTGCGCGGAGTCTGGCAGTACTCGGTATTTTGAGTGGCAGCCTCGCCGCAACGATCCAACCCGGAATCGCTGCAGACTTGCTCTCCTCTAAGGCCTTGACTCTTCAATCTCCTGACCTTGCGGATGCGAATGATCTAGAAGGGCTATTTTTTGCGGAGCGATCGCCCCAATTCACCCCGCTGTATCGGTCGCCTTCGCCTTCGCCAGCTTTTCCTGCTTTCTCAGGGCTGCACGTCTCTGAACCGCGGGCACCGCGGCTCAGCCAGAATGCGCCTGCCGGTGAACTTAGCGAACCAGACGATGAGCCGACGCCGCTGCCAGAATCGCGCCCAGTGCTACCGGAGCAGACGCCGCCAGAACCTGCTCAGCCGCTTCCTAGTAACGGTGCTCGAGTCGAGATCAGCGAAATTCGCATCGCTGGCAGCAGCGTGTTCAGCGATGCTGACTTTGACCCTATTTTGTCTGAGTATGAGGGCCGTAGCCTGGGCCTCTCAGACCTTCGCCAGGTCGCTGATGAGATTACCCAGCGCTACCTCGAAGCTGGCTACATCACTTCCCGCGCCATTCTCAGCGAGCAGACTATTGTCGATGGCGTCGTAGAAATCCGCGTCGTAGAAGGCACCCTCGAAGACATTCAGATAGAAGGCACTCGGCGACTGGCAAACTATGTGCGCGATCGCGTTAACCTGGCCAATCGCCGCCCCCTCAACCAGATCGATCTCGAATCTCAGCTCCAGCTCCTGCGCGCCGATCCTCTAGTTGAGCGCATCGAAGCCAGCCTGCGAGCGGGCACGGGTGAAGGCCAGAGCCTGCTAATTGTCAGAGTTCTCGAAGCCCCTGCTTTTTCGGGACGTGCTGTTTTCGATACCAACTCACCCCCTAGCGTTGGCGTTGCCCGCACGGGCCTAGAGGCCAATTACAACAACGCCTTGGGCCTGGGCGACCAGCTCTCGCTCTCGGCCTACCGCAGCACCACCGGCGGCTCTAACACCTTCGGTGTCACCTACCGAGTGCCGGTAAATGCCCTAAATGGCACGCTACAGGCGCGCTATTTGCCCAGCTCTTTTGAACTGATTGATCCAGAGCTAGCGGCCTTGGACGTAGAAGGTTCTTCGAGTACCTACGAATTTACCTTCCGTCAACCTCTCATTCGTAAGCCAAATGAGGAGTTTGCGCTGTCTTTAGGTTTCCGTAGACGAACCGGCGAAACCCTAATTAGCGATGTTGTCATCGACTCTACGCGGACCAGCGTTTTTCAGTTTGGCCAAGACTACCTGAAGCGCGATCGCACGGGTGCTTGGGGACTGCGATCGCAGTTCAACCTGGGCACAGACTTATTTGAAGCAACCGATCGCGATGGCGAGGCAGACGGTCAGTTTTTCAGCTGGCTCGGCCAGCTTCAGAGAGCGCAAGTCATCAACCGCGATAACTTGCTCTTGATGCAGGGGAGCCTGCAGCTTTCTGCCGACAGCTTGCTCGGTGCCGATCAGTTCATCGTAGGGGGCCCTAGCTCCGTGCGCGGCTACAGTCAAAATGCTCGCTTTGGCGACAACGGCTTCCGCGCTTCCATTGAAAATCGCACCACGGTCCTGCGCAATGAAGATGGCTCTCCCTTCACGCAGATTGCACCTTTTATTGACACAGCCGCCGTGTGGAACCAAGGCGACAACACCAGCGACCAGAACTTCTTGCTAGGGACCGGTGTTGGCCTCATTCTCAACCCCTTTGAAGAGGTGCAGGCCCGCCTCGATATCGGCATTCCTCTCGTCGAGCTAAACGAACCGGGCGACAGCGCTCAAGATGCCTTTATCTACTTCAGTATGGATTATCGCTTTTAATTGAAACAGACAAGAACAGATTCAAGTACAGCCCGAATAGCAGTCCAAAGAACAGCCCAAAGAACGGTGCGAAGAACGGTGCGAAGACCCTCCTGAAGAGCGGCGATCGCATCTGAACAACAGGCATCCGCAAACAGCGACCGCTCACAACCTCAAGCGCTAGACCAAAATGCGCCACACAATGATGCCAACACCCACAATTGACCCAAAATAAGCTAGCGATCGCACCGCAGCAATTCCTGCCATGTAAGCCAGTCCGTGGGCGATACGGCAAGCTAGGATTGCGATCGCGGCATTTGCCGTAAATCCATCCGCCTGCCCCGCTAGCTGAGCGGTCAAAATCACCACTGCAATCATCGCTAAATTGTCGTGGTGGTTGCGCTGAGCCCGGTCTGCTCGGCCAACCCAAGGTGACCCCTGCACCGATTTCTCCCGGTTACTTGCGGCCCATTCAATACCAGCTTCTCCCACCCGAGCAAGTGCCGGAATATGATTCAACGGAATCGACCAGAGTGCCAACATCAACAAACAAAAGAGATCGGTAGTCATTGGTAATTCAAACGCAACTGAGAGTACCGATAGCATACTCTCAATTGCGTTTGCCCTCCTCTGATGCATCACTCACCAAGCATTAGAAAAACATAAACAAACCATAAGATCTGATGCTGTACTCACCATCCAGACATCGCTCGACTTTTAAAAAATGGAGGAAATCCTTTTATCTCTTGGGTTTCAGGATGTAACAAAAATGAACACGTTGCCATACAGAAATACGCCTAATTGCAAGTCGCCTAAAGCGCCCGTTTCTAAATTGGGCACTATAGACCCAGTTCAATCATTAATGGCGGAGTCATGAAACGACGCATATTCCTGACAGATGCGTTCAAGAAATCGGCCCTCGGCATCGCCGCAGGCACAGCCAGCGCAACCTTGGCGACCAGCTGTCGCGAGACATCTGCCATAGAAACTTCCCCGTCAGGCTCCCCTGCCCTTCCCACTATTCAGTGGAAGATGGCTACCAGCTGGCCCAAAAAACTCGACATTCTTTTTGGCGGCGCAGAGCGGCTGTGTCGTCGCGTCCGAGGCATGACCAACGGGCGATTTTCGATCACGCCCTATGCCTCCGGCGAACTCGCTCCCGGCCTCAAGGTTCTAGATGTGGTCTCAGAGGGCACCGTTGAGTGCGGCCACACCGCTAGCTACTACTATGTCGAAAAAGAACCTGCCCTCGCTTTTGGGACGACCCTTCCCTTTGGTCTTAACACCGCTCAGCAAAATGCCTGGCTTTACTATGGCGGTGGTTTGGATGCTATGCGCAAGCTCTACGAACCCTATGGCATTATCAACTTCCCCGCCGGTAACACAGGCGTCCAAATGGGCGGCTGGTTCCGAAAACAAATCAACCAGCCCGCCGACCTCAACAACCTCAAAATGAGAATTCCGGGTTTGGGCGGTGAAGTCATGAAGCGTCTGGGCGTTAGTGTGCAAGTCCTCTCTGCAGATGAAATCGCCCCGGCGTTGCTAGCTGACACCATCGATGCCGCCGAATGGAACAACCCTTACGACGACAACAAAATTGGCATTACCAAAGCCGCTCCTTACTACTATTATCCGGGCTGGTGGGAGCCGGGAGCTACCTACGAACTCCAAGTAAACCGCCAGCAATGGGACGCACTGCCAACGGTGTATCAAGAAGCTCTCCGCGTTGCCGCCGCTGAAGTGAACACCACAATGCCCGCTGAATACAACGCCAAAAACGGCAAAGAACTCCAGCGGATAAAGCAAAACGGCACCCAGGTTCTCCCTTTTGACCGCGTGATTTTGGAATCGGCCTACCAAGAAACCCAAAAGCTCTACGAAGAGTACGCCAACAGCCATCAGTCTTTCAGCGCGCTCTACAGTCAATGGAAAACCTTTAGAACTCAGGTATATAGCTGGAATCAAATCAATGAGCTCAGCTTTGATCGCTTCACCATGCAAACCATCCCCTGAAAGAACACTCCCTAGTAGCTCGCCTTCGGTTACTGATCGCCATCAGATTCTTTTCTCTTAAGTAGTTTTTCTCTTAATAGACTTAAACCCGCATCACATTATGCAAAGAAGACATCTTTTAACCCACGGAACCCTTGGTCTAGCGAGCGCAGTTACGCTTGGAGCCTGCCGATCTCAAGCCCAAGAAACCCCGCAAGGCCCTACGGCGGCCACTAGCAGTGAGCCCGTCATTCAGTGGCAGATGGCCACCAGCTGGCCAAAGTCCCTACAAATTTTGTTTGATAGTGCCGATCTCTTCTGCAAGCAGATCAGTAAAATGACCAATGGGAACTTTGTGATTACGCCCTATCCGGCAGGAGAGCTTGCAGGTGGCTTAGAAGTTTTATCCGCAGTGCAGTCTGGCGAGGTCGCCTGTGGCCACACTGCCAGCTACTACTATCTCAGCAAAAACAACGCCCTCGCATTCGGAACGACGCTGCCCTTTGGCCTCAATGCGACCCAGCAAAATGCTTGGCTCTACTACGGAGGGGGTTTAGAGGCTATGCAAGCCCTCTACGCAGACCTGGGCCTTATCAACTTCCCCGGTGGCAATACCGGCGGACAAATGGGCGGTTGGTTCAAGCAAGAGGTCAACAGTGTTCAAGACTTCAGCGGACTCAATATGCGCGTGCCTGGTCTTGGCGGCAAAATCTTAGAGCGCCTCGGCGTCAAAATTCATAACCTTTCGGGCGGTGATATTTTCGAAGCCCTAGAAAAAGGCACTATCGAAGCTGCCGAGTGGAAAAACCCCCACGCCGATGAAACCCTCGGGCTCAATCGGGTCGCACCTTACTACTACTATCCCGGCTGGTGGGAACCTGGCACTAGCTACGAATTTCAAATAAACCTGGAGGCCTGGAATACCCTGCCCAGTCACTATCAGGAAATCTTCAAAGCCGCCGCCGCCGATGTTAATAACAAAATGCTTGCCAAGTTCAACGCTGTCAATGGAGATGTGCTCAATCGTCTTATACTGAGCGGAACTAAGCTATTACCGTTCTCACAGGAGATTCTGTCTGCCAGCTATCAGGCTGCTTTCGAACTCTACGATGAGCTTGCCAGTGAAAATAGCCAGTTCAATGAAATTTATCAGTCTTGGAAAACTTTCCGCGCCGACATTTATCAGTGGAACCGAGTGAATGAACTTAGCTTCGCCGATTTTGTGATGAATCAGGGCCAATCCTGAGGCCAGACGTAATCCTAAAGTGCGCGTTCCTATTTGCCGCCTGAAGTAGACCTTTTATCAATACAGCTCTGCAAGCCATCTCAGTGTTTCAAGATCTATGTCATATCCTGATGACTCTCTAAAGGAGATCCGAAGGCGGCTTTTTAGACGCGTTGCAAAAAAGATTCCTCAAAGGATCCCCAGAAAGATTCCCTGCAAAATTACCAGTGGAATTGTTGGCGGTATTCACGCAGTGCTGCGCAAAGATGCGCAGCAAACTTCTATAGATAAAGCTCTTGTTAAGAGAGTCCGTAAGGTTGACAGCCATAACGCTGATGACAACAAGCTCAACCCCAAAAGAAGAATTCGTTCTACTGGAGGCAAACAGTTAAACCAGGCCTATGATTTATTGAAACCGGTTCTAAATATTTTCACGGACCTTAGCATCAGCCGCAAGCTCAACGTGGGCTTCGGTGTCCTGGTTCTGTTAACCTTTGTCGTTTTTGGTGGTAACTATTGGGGCGGCCTGCTAGCCACTCGCAATATCAATCAAACGCAGCAAGTGAGAGTTCCTGCCGCACTTGCTTCGACGCAAGCGCAGCAAGAGCTGCTCAAAATGTCTTCTCACATACGGGGCTACCTAGTCACAGGCAGTTCAGAATATCGCAATAGCTACTACCTATCCAGGCAGTCTTTTGAGCATGAGCTGTTGTCAATGCTGACGCTGCTAGATGCAAACGCTGTACTCTCTACGGAAAACAAGATCCATCTCTCCGAACTGCAAACCCGCTACGAGGAGTGGCGGAAAATTCCTGAGGAGCTGTTTGTTCTGAGCGACCAGTTTGTAGAAAATCAGCCTGCACTCAAGCTTTTTCAGGAACATGGAGAGCTGGCTCTGCTCAATATTCAGGCAGAAACTCAGCAGCTAATAGACCTCCAATCAAAGCGATCGCCCACCCTGGAAAATGTCCAAATTCTCACTCAGCTTTCCGCATTTCAAAATGCCTCTGCGCTCATGGGCGCTTCACTGCGAGCCTATCTTATCGGTCGCAATCCTGACTTTCGGTTTGAATACACCGGTAAGGCCCAAGCTGCCGAACAGTACTGGGACGCAATCATAGCCAATACTGAGCAGCTAACTTCAGAGCAGCAAAAGGCCGCTGAGACAATCCAGTCCCATCTTCAGCGGCTCTCAGAGCTCACCCCCGAACTGCTGGCCATCGTAGAAAGCAATCAGTACCGGCAAGATCTGTTCCTTTTTAATACGATGGCTGAACCCCTTGCAGCAGAGATGCTTGCTCTCCTAGATGAGATCGTTATTAGCCAGCAGCAGCGCCTAGAAGATGAACTAGAGCTAAGCCGGGCAAGCCTGGTAAGCGCTCAATGGCAGACCCTATGCGGTAGCTTTTTTGCCCTAGGTGTAGCGCTCGCCATGGTGCTACTTCTCCGCCGAAAAATTGCTGACCCCATTGTTCGCCTTACCCGGGCCACTGCCCAAGTTACAGAAGGCAACCTAGATGTCAAAACCGCCGTAGAATCGAAAGATGAAATTGGTACCCTATCCAAAACCTTTAACCGGATGACAGGCTATCTCAAGTCCTCCCATGAACACTTGGAGACGTACAACGAAACGCTCAAAAAACAGAAAACGCAGCTAGAATCCAAAAATATTCAAATTGGACAGGCTTTAGATGCGCTGCAGGCCACTCAAGCCCAGCTTATTCAGACAGAAAAGATGTCTAGCCTTGGCCAAATGGTGGCCGGTATAGCCCACGAAATCAACAATCCCGTTAGCTTTATCCATGGCAACATTCCCTGCATGATGGACTACACAGGAGATTTACTCGAACTCATCAAGCTCTATCAACACCACTATCCGCAGCCTAACCTGGAAATTGAGGAAAAAATAGAAGACATCGACCTAGCATTTCTAGAAGCAGATATTCCGCAGACGTTCAAATCTATGGAGAACGGCACTCAGCGCATTCGTGACATCGTGCTTTCTCTGCGCAATTTCTCCAGACTCGATGAATCCGACATGAAAGAGACTACGGTAGAGGAAGGTCTTGAGAGCACCCTGCTCATTCTACAAAATCGCTTGAATATTCAATCATTCCGCCCAGCGATTGAGGTTGTAAAACGATATGGCAATGTCCCCAAAATAGAATGCTACCCCGGTCAGCTAAACCAAGTATTTCTCAATATACTGGCCAACGCACTTGACGCGGTTGACGCGGCCAGTAGCCAGAAGGACAGCGCTGACTGGCATCCTCAAATTATCCTCTCAACCCATCGTCAGGAAGAAGGGGTTGTCATCAATATTAGCGATAACGGTAACGGCATTGCAGCCGATGCAAGGCAACATGTTTTTGATCCCTTCTTTACGACCAAATCCATTGGCTCTGGGACGGGTATGGGACTCTCTGTTAGCCTCAAGATTGTGGTGGATCGCCACGGCGGAGAGCTAAGCTACACATCCAAACAAAATATAGGCACAACTTTCACCATTCAGCTGCCCTACAGGCAAACAACAAAAGCTGCTTCGTCGACATCTTCGACTGATAGGCTAGGGGAGGCATCGACCCCTATCACTGCCTAACAGCTGATCTCACCTAACAGCCGGTCGAATAATAAGCTAGGTTGAAAGCATCTTCAACGAGGCGATCAACCCCATGGACGCAGCGCAATTCGATGAGGCCGTCCGTTCCCGAGCGCGCTGGCTACAGGCACACACGATTTTTCGCGATTTGCCCGAAGCGCTCGTCGGCGAAATTGCCTGCTGCCTTACGGAGATGCCCTTCGCTGCCAACCGCAGGCTTATCCTCGAAGATACAGAGCCAGACGCTCTCTACATCCTGAGATCCGGTCAGCTAGAAAGCTACCGCACCCGTCGCAATAACCCTGCGCAAATAGCCACGCTGCAGCCAGGGGAAGTGCTCCATCTGCAGCCCCTGCTGCTAGATATGCCCGCCACACACACTGTTATTTCTCTTACTGACACTGTTCTGTGGCGCTTGGAGAAATCTCGCTTTCAGCAGCTCGCAGAGACCTTCCCAGAACTCAATCAGGAACTTTCTCGGCTGCTGTCAGAGGCCCTCCAAGACCTTTCTGAAAAGCTCGTCTACGAACAAGAACGTCAACAGGCACTCCGGCCCTACCTCATCACCCGCGTTAAACGAGGCGTCGTTGGTAGCAGTCGCTATGCTAAGCGGCTTCGGCAGAATATTCGCGATGTGACCCATGCCGAACCGATCGCTGATTCTATTGCTGACGCAGCAGCTGTTCCCTCTTCGAAGCGCAGGCCCTCTGTGCTTATTTTTGGCGAACCCGGTCTTAATAAAGACAACCTTGCTGCCCTTATTCACTACGGTTCTTCCAACAAAAGTGAGCCCATGATCCAGGTGAACTGTGAAACGCTGCGATCGCAAGATCTCTTCGGTCGCGGTGAAAGTCAGCCTGGCCTGCTTGCCTGGCTTGGTGAAGGCACCCTGCTGCTCAACAATGTGCAAGACCTTGACGATAGCCTCAAAGCACCTATTCTGCAGCTGCTTGAGACAGGTCTCTATCGACCAGTGACCCGAGAAGGCGGGGCCCCGCTTACTTCGGGAGAAGGCCTGAGAGAAAGCGCTGCCTGGATTTTGATGGTCGCTGAAAAAGCACTGCCTGAGTTTGTTAAGCGTACCGATAAACAGATAAAAGTCCCTCCCTTGCGGGTGCGCAAAGCCGACATTGAAGCTCAAATTACCTACTTTGCCCAGCTGCTCTGCCGTCAGCGCGGCATTGGCAAACGCAAGCTAGACCCTGCTGCGCTGCGCAGATTGCAGAGCTATGATTTCCCTGGCAACCTCCGTGAATTAGAGAATATGGTCGGACGTGCGATTAACCAGTCGGGCGATCGCGCCGTTCTTACAGAAGAGGTCTTCTGGGCAGCAGAAAGTCCCAAGCGGCGTTTCCGTTTTAATCTGCTTAAGGGATACCCGGCGCTGAGAGCCTTCTTACTTAGTCCATGGTGGCCAGATCGAATCAACTATGGCTTTACCCTATGGTTTTATCCAATTGTGGTCGCTATTCTCTTTTGGGGACCGCAAACTCGCGATCATAACTTTGCGCTAAATTTCTTCTGGGCCTGGTGGTGGCCGCTGATTCTCATCGGATTTCCCTTTTTGGGCAGGCTGTGGTGCGCTGTTTGTCCCTTCATGATCTATGGGGAAGTGGCCCAAAGGCTCTCACTCAAGGTCTGGCCGCGTCGGCTTCAGGGCTGGCCAAGAGAGTGGGCCGAACGCTGGGGCGGCTGGATACTTTACGGCGGATTTGCGCTCATTCTGTTTTGGGAGGAGCTGTGGAATTTAGAGAATACGGCTTACCTCTCTGGCTGGCTGCTACTAATTATCACAGCAGGTGCTGTCGTCTGTTCTTTGCTGTTTGAGCGTCGCTTTTGGTGCCGCTACCTGTGCCCGATCGGTGGTATGAACGGTCTTTTTGCCAAGCTCTCTATGATAGAGCTGCGCGCCCAGCAGGGAATTTGTTCTGCTACTTGCCACACTTACCACTGCTACAAGGGTGGACCTGCTGAGGGTGAAGGCCAGGAAACCGGTGGCTGCCCCATCTACTCCCACCCGGCCCAGCTGGTTGACAATCGCAACTGTGTACTGTGCATGACCTGCCTTAAGGCTTGTCCTCACAAGTCTGTTGAGCTGAATCTGAGGCCGCCGGGCATAGAGCTATGGACAACTCACAGTGGCACTAGCTATGAAGTCGCGCTGCTGTTGTTGCTTCTAGGTGCTGTTTTCTTGCATCGGCTGCCGCAGCTATCGGTATTAGTTACGGGAGATACCCGCATGTTAGAAACGTTTTGGGGGCATGCGATCGCTGCCATTATTGTTCTCTTTTTTCCCAGCGTGATCGCTCTCATCATAGACAGAGTTCGCGCCGCTCGTCAGGGCACCGGAGCCACCCGCACCTTTTTAGAACTTGCCTACGGCTACCTACCCCTTGTGCTTTTCGCTAGCCTAGCCCACTATCTCCTTCTAGGCTTATCCGAAGCGGGACAGCTGATTCCTGTCTTTCTGGCGACCTGGCGGCAACCCGCCACCGGATACACCATCAGCGCCCATCCAGCTGTCATCGCCTTTTTGCAAGGCGTTTCCCTAATTGCAGGCGCATTTTTCAGCGTTATCCTCACCCAAAAGATCGCCCGTCAATCTTGGCTAAAGCTCTTACCCCAGCACAGTCTCACCCTCGCGTTTACTGCCCTCCTGTGGCGGCTGATTGTGTGATGTGTACGCGTTACTCTTGGTGGCTGCGCATAGTTCTATACCTTTATCACTGTCATTCATCTAAAGCCATTAGCTGTCGCAGGCAATCTTCAAGCAGAGCGGCTACAGCAGGTGGCTTAGCTGTAAATCGGATAGAGAAAGCTGAGCTTTCTGATGTTGTTTTCTTTTCCAACACTTTGGCGTAGGCATCTTCACTTTTTGTGCCACCTTCATCAGACAACAGATTTAGCTTAATGTTTGTCAGTGTCTCTAACACAGGTGGAGCGTCAACTGTTTTGCCTTGCATCGCCATGGTCAGTATGGCTCCTTTCTCCGAAAGCTGAGTGATGCAACCTTGTGCCATTGAACTATCTATATGCTTGCCCTGCAACAGACTGAACTGCACAGGGATGGGCTGCAACAAGGGATAGAACGTATCTTTTTCCTCAGTGAGGCTCAGGTGGTAAGGCGCATCTACTCCCGATATGTCGTAAATAGTGATCGGTTCGGCCACACCTTTGGGCTTCACGGTCTGCTCTCCTCTTACTAGAACCACAGGAGCAGCCGCCTGTCGAGTCTCTTTCGAGATAAAAATCTGCCCTCCGGTTGTAAAAGATTCAATCCGATAGGTCAGATTCACCGGTCCACCCACAACCCCGTACTTTGTTCTTTTTTCAGAGCCGATATTGCCGACTACCACTTCACCGGTGTGAATGCCAATGCCCATTTCTAGCGGCGCTAGCCCCCACTCTCTCACCGTTTTATTCACATCGCCCATCGCCAGCTGCATATCTACCGCGCAGGCAACCGCCCGCTTGGCATCATCTACTCGCTGAATCGGCGCGCCAAAGAGAATGAGAATCCCGTCTCCCATAAATTCATCAATCGTGCCATTATGGCGGGCGATGACATCTGCCATACGGCCAAGATAAAAGTTCAGCACCTTAATGACTGTTTCTGGCGGCAGCCGCTCAGAGGTCGCCGTAAAGCCTCTCAGATCAGAGGTCAAGATTGTAATTTCTCGTCGTTCTCCGCCGAGCTTTTGCCCTTCTGGGCTCTCTAGCAACGTGGTGACGATTTCATCACTCAGGTAGCGGCCAAAGGTTCGCCGAATATCGCCAGCGCTACGGGCTAAGTACGCCATGACGCTAACGGCTGACCCCGTAGCTGCCAAAAAGGCCGGGACGACCGGTAGCCACCAGCCGTACAAAAAAGGCACGTAGGTGCTGCCGCCTAAGAGCGCGATCGCACTGCCAATTACCAGTTCCCGCTGCCATCCTCGCCGCGTCTGACGATTACTCTGACCGAACTGCCACATCATCAGCGCCCCTGCGCCGGACCACAGCAGCACCCAAAGCCATTCAACCGGCTCAGACCAGCTTCTGGTCAGCGGCCTTCCCTCTATCGCCGCGCTGATGATCTGACTGGTCAAGTTGGCATGGACTTCTACCCCGGCCATGGTCTCTGGTAAAGATAGCAACGTGCTGCTGTAGGGCGTGTAGAAATAATCATTCGAGCTCTCACCGACCGCACCAATCAAAACGACCCGGTCAGTGGCCCAGTCGCTAGGCACCTTTTGGTCCAGCACATCCATAAAAGAGACAGTTTCAAATGACCGGGACGCCCCCCGATAGTTGATGATTTTCTGATACCCCTCGTCTGCTGCGCGAACGTAGCCACCGCTGCTAGCCGAGAAAGGAGAAAACAGCGATCGCCCCAGCCACCAGCTGTTCTCAGTCACCATTTCTGGGCCAATGCCCTCCGGTTCTAAATACAGCAGCGCCAGGTATAGGCTCAGGCTGTAAACTGCATGGCCGTCGCTATCTTGAAATGAGAGCAGCCCCCGACGAACCGTGTTGTCAGCATCCACCACCAGATCGTTTGCACCCACTTGACCCAGCGCCGCAAGCATGGGTGGTGGCGCTACCGTATCGCGCCCGGCCTCCCCAATCGCTTTCCGAATCCCGACGAGATACGGTGTTGTTTCATAGATGTCAACCAGCGCATCATGTCCTGGCTCCACCGGTAAGTCACGATAAAAATCTAATCCAATCGCCCGAGGTGACTGCGCCTTTAGCTGCTCTATCAGTCTGGCCATCACCTCATCGGATACCGTTGACTGACTGAGGGCGCTGATATCGTTCTCGTCGAGACCAACAATGACTACTCGTTCATCTGTGGGCTCATTCCCACGCAGCCGCATGTATTGATCATAGGCAGCCCATTCCCATGCCTGTAGGAGGCCAGTTAGCCTTAGCAGCAGCACAATGGCAGCAACGCTCGGCGCTGTCACCAGCACACCACGCCACTGCCAAAATATGCGCTGCCAGCGTTTCATCGAGTTGTTGCGTTAGCCGTTTCTTGCTCTTCTGTCTGAACAAGCTGGCAACACTCTACCCAGTTATCTGCCGGTAAGTTTCCTAACCCAACAGAAAGCAGCAGCTCATGCCAGGTCTCTGGTTCACTTCCCTGCAGCGTTTCAGCGGTCTGCAGTGTCTCTTGCCATAGTGCAGCTTCAGCGTAGCGTTCGACCTGATCGGTCGGCGCGGCTGTAGCCATCTCTTCAAGGAAGTCTGCGCCAACAGCCTGACGACGTAAGAACCCTTGAACGGTGTAGTCTCGGGTGCGATCGCTCACATCGCAAATAATCGCCACCTCCCAGAAATAGTCTTCTTCAACTGCCAGCAGCGGGCCTCCCGCTCCATCTGTAGAAGGGAGCAACATCTTGACGATGCCTCCTTCTTCTAGTCCCGTGAGCGTCAGCTGTTGGTGATATACCGTTTCGCGAGTTTGAGCATGTTGCACATACACTTCAGCTCGCTTGTGGTCAAACATGTCTGAAATGTATATCGACAGTGATGCCTGATCGCCCGCAAATGTACTGACGTTGTTACCGGGGACGAGAGCCATCGCCGCTTCGGGTGTCCACATACCATGCTCGCACCAGCCACCTCGGGTACCCCCACCCGCCGTACGACCCGGCGCACCGCGATCGCCCGTCGATGGAAACTCAACCGCATTCACCGGTAGCGCAACCATTACATTTGCAGTGAGCACCGCCATCGGAGAAATCAGCGCCATCCATTTTCTAAGGCGCTCAAGAGAGTTTCCAAAAGCAGACCGATTCAAAAAAGTTTGATTAATTTGTTGATTAATTTGATTAAGGCGCATCATAACAGGAACTACCTTGCCATCCAAAAAGAGATGTCCAATCCATAACCTATTCCACTAGGCTCAAGGTACCCGCATGTTACGCCAGTGCACAGCCTGCAAATTTCAGAGGTTTGGTGGTTTCTCCCTTGCCATGGGAGTCGGTCTCTTTTCTTCTTTGTTTTTCTCTGTTTTGAGATGGGTTGAAGCAACTGAATGCCTACCAAGGACTTCCAATCATCGTAAATCCAGACCAATAGTAAGGATGGGAAAAGTCGCTGGCTTGGCTTCGCTGCAGTTCAGGCGGCAGTGAGAACAAACTGCGGGAAGCGGCGCTCACCAGCTGACCATCTTCGGTATGGACTTCTTTTCGCAGCATCGCTAGCTGAGCAGCCCGTAAAGCAGCCGACTTTGCGGGTGCCCCCTTTAGCTGATTGTAAAATTCGCCCATCAGTGCCAGCGTACCCAGGTCGTTGACAGACCATAGGCTAGCCATCGCCGTACGGACACCCGAGGCAACTGCCAGACCCGCAAATCCCATCTCTGCTTCCGGGCTGCCCAGCGCGGTGCTGCAGGCTGAGAGTACCAGCAAATCTACTGCTGGATAGGCCCATCCCAGCTGATCTAGCTGGCTGAGCAAGAGCTTTTCATCCCAGAGCTGAATATAAGAGTTATCGATGGAGCCTTCGTTAAATTCAGCGTGGGTTGCCAGATGAATCACCTGATAGGGAGAAGCTTGGCGCTGCGTGACCAAATTGTGGCGCGTAAAATTCTCGTTGAGAAAGCCTGCTCCTGGCCATAGCTCATTGATTAAATCAATCTCGACAGGAACGCCGGGTAGCGGTGCTAACTGGTCAAAATTGCTGGCACCCATGGCCAGTACCTGCGCAGAATCGAGCGGTTCAAACTCGGTGTTGAGCAGACTCAGCGAAGGCACCATTCCCAAGCTGTATTTTTCTATCAGAAACTGTTCCCCATCGTGGAGCGCAGCAATGGGCAACGTTCGCAGCCCCTCTCCCATAGAAAATGCGAGCGTTTCAACGGCGGCTTCTTCCAGCTCAGCTTTAATCGGTGCAATCAACCATCGGTAGAGCTGCTGAGCCGGTTCTAAATAGTAGTCTCCGCCTCGCCTTACCGATGTCAGCAGATCGCTGCGAAACTTCGCCACGGCCTTCAGCAGTTCTCGCCGTCCGACCGGTATGCTGACCTGTACAGGGTTTCCTTCAGCCGTCATCACCAGCAGCGTTAGTGCGGTGCTCTCAGGAGACGCTAACTGTGTGTTTTGCTTGTCTCCTGTGGATGCAGCTTCTATGGGTGTTTTAATGTAGACTATCGCTGACCGGCTATGGCCACGGGCCTCTACGTCATTGAGTAGCTGCTGAACGTCCTCAATGGAAAGGTCTGCTGTGTCAAAGTCGCGGCCAAAGTAGTCGAAAAAGTCCTGATGGGTTGTCTCGTCAAAATCTGCGATCGCCGCACTCGCATCCAGGCTATCTAGCACCGCAAAGTCTAAATCTACAAACCCGTCAGCATAGTCATAGTTGTAGTCATCGTACGCGCCATCTTCAGTACCCTCATCAAAATCCTCACCCTCTCCAAAATCGTCTGCTAGCTCACCGTCAGAGTCGTCGCCAAAGTCGTCGCCAAAGTCGTCGCCAAAGTCGTCGCCAAAGTCGTCGCCAAAGTCGTCGCCAAATCCGCTGTCAAATCCGTCTTCTTCCAGCGCTAGCAAATCATCTACTGGCACTCCATCGTCCCAGCCAAAGTAATCATCCCCAACGAACCAATCATCGCCAAACCATCCATCATCGAAGTCGTAGAAGTAGTCGTCATCATCGAGGGGGGGATCGTTGGTCTGACCGCCGGGTGAGCCAGCTTGAAGTTCCCCATCGACAATAATCTCCCCAGGTGCCGATAGATTGATACTGCCAATGTCACCATTGGTATCCCCGGCAAAAAGCTCGCCAGTGGTGATATTGCCAGCTTGGCTGACGATGTCGATATTGCCGGAGAGATGATGACTACTGGTATCAACGTTCTCCACCAAAACATTCTCTGGCGCATTGATTACCACGTTGCCACCTTGCTGAAAACCGAAGCTATCAATGTTTCCAGTGCGAACCGAACTTCCAGAGGTCAGCGTAATACTGCCGCCGAGTTCAGCGCCAGAGGTATCTATGTTACCTAGCTGTAGCTGACTGCCAGAAATTGTCAGCGTTCGCCCGGGCGCTACCAGCGTATCGCTCAGATCATTCATGAAGACGCCGCCAGCACCATCGCCGTCGGCATCAGCCTTGATTGTCAGCGCACTACTTCCGCCAAGAAAGTCCAGCACATTGTCATCCAAGTCTTGAATGGTGATGTCATTGCTTGCTTCTAGGGTAACGTCCGTATTTCCTGATAAGAATTCCAGCGTATATTCTGAAATAATAAAACTATCGCTACCTCCATCGGATGCAAAAATGCTACCGTCTAAAACTTCACTGTCGTGCGGGGCACTAAAAGTTGATGTGATAGTAATGTTTTCAGGATCTAGCAAGAGAGAGCCAACATTTCCGTTCTCAGAGCGCGTATCGACCGTGCCCTGAAAGCGCAAGCGAGACTTTCCCGAAACCTCAACAGATCCGCCATCTCCATCAAGCAAGCCTCCTGCTGCCGTGATGTCTCCCAAAAACTGAGTTGTATCCTCTGCCCAGATAATGACTTGGCCGCCATCTCCTCGGTGGTGTGCATCAGCAGATAGAACAGAATTGGCATTTACCCAGGTGTGGCGAGCGTGAGGTAGAGTGTTTGCACCTCGATAGTCGCCGCCTATACGAATGGTCCCCCCGCCTGCTGTCCCTGATGCAGACAGTGATGCGCCCAAGAGAGTAATGCGATCGCCCACCACTGCAATCTCGCCGCCAACGGCATCTTCTCCCACTGCTTCAACAGATACTGCTCCCGAGATGACGGTACTCCCAGGCTGCCTGTCTATCTGAGTTGTCTGGCCTGTCTGCGTAGTCAGCTGCACGCTGCCGTCAGCCTCTACCATCAGTGCTGAGGCCGATTGCGCCGTACTCATCGTCAGCAAAGCAGGTAAATCTAGCGGCGTCCACGAAGGCACGTTTATCCCAGCTGCTTCGTCTGGTGAAAGCACACTCAGCTCCAAACTCAGCAGACTACCTGCCTGGCTAAGACGTACGCCTTGGCCATCCGGCAGCGCCGCCAGTGTCAGCAGACCACTTGGCGCGGTCAGGCTGCCGGTATTGACCACACTGCCACCTATCAGGGTCAGCGCAGTGTCAGCATTCAGCGACAGCGTACCTTCATTGACGATGCTGCCGGGGTGATTGCTCAGGAAGACAAACTCACCCGTCGGCTCTCCCAATAAAGCCGAGTAGTCATTTTCCCCAACCGCGTTAAACCAACCCTGAGAAAATCCAACAGCATCAGCTGTCGTCACCGTAAAGTTTCCAGGCAAGTTCAGCCGGGCCTCAGCACCAAACAGCACGCCTGCTGGATTCAGCAGAAACAGATTTGGCCCAGAGTCGCCTGAGAGCTGCAGCAAACCATTTAGAACAGAAGGTAGTCCGCCAGTCACCCGTGCCAATACGTTTTGCACAGCGGGCTGAGTGATGAAATGAGCTTCTTCTCCCGCTTCTAGCGAGAAGCTTTCAAAGCTATGAAACAGATTCTGTCCACCGGCAGAGTGGGTACCGCCGTCAACCTCAAACCGCTGATCGGTTTGATTCACTGTGGTTCCTGTGCCATCTGTCGCAGGTACGATGGAGCTTGCTCTCGCGCCATCTGCCGCGCCAAATACTGAGAGAAAGAGGACTGCCCAAAAGCCGCGTCGAGCCGAGACACATCGGTTGAGGAATAAGCTTAGCTCGTGGTCCAACGCCTGCCCAAACTCACGCATTTTCTTGTTCCTTTAAGCAACTGTTTTAACTCGCTGATCGATTAGATGCTGCATGCGACTGCTCATGCTTTTCAGCATGCTCATTGCCATGGCTGGATTGTTGTGCAGATGCTCTAGAAAAATAGCGCGACTGAGCGTCATCACCCGTACTCTTGTCTTTGCCACAATGTTGGCCGAGCGACGCTGATCGGTGAGGAGAGACATCTCTCCAAAAACGGCACCTGCAACCATCGTGTCTGCCGTTTGCTCGCTGCCAGAATACTTAACAGCGACTTCACCATCGACCAGAACAAACGCGCAGTCTCCAATTTCTCCCGCTCGGATGATGTACTCACCCGGTTCATAAAAAGCGCATTCATAGGATTGGATGAATCCTTCAATGTCATTGTGTTCAACAAAGCTTGCAAAGAAGTCTTTGAGGTCTTGCTCAATATCGAGCAGCAGAGGCTTTATGTTCAAGCTGGCAAAGGGCGCTTCTACATGGTCAGTCGGTGTAACAAACCCTTTTCTCCTAATTAGGGTCAAAATCTTCGGATCGGTCGGCGCAATTAGGTGCGTGACCCCATTGGCAACGCCCAAGTAGCTCGCCATCAGCAGCAGGCCCAGCATCACCTGGGTACTGCGATAGTCACGCTTAACGCAGTAAAGACTACAGCACAGGAGGTGGCTGCCAGCTGGCAGCGCAATGTTAAACTCATGCTCCTCATCAGCTGGAATGCCTACTTCTGAATCCATGGTTAGGCGCATGGCACCGATCAGCTGGTCATCTTGAATGGCCATCAAATGTGTTGTGCTGGGGAACGCATCGAAACGGTCGATAATTCGATGGCTTGCTGTTCTCGGTAGGAAACCTTCCTCGACAGCTAAGACCTGATGGCGTAGCTTCAGGACCTCATCGATTTTTTCAGGACTTTTGGCAGTGACGATTCTCAGCATGAACGGGACACCAGTATCGCCCGCAGTTTTCCCATAAGTGCTCACTGCAGCGACATCAAGCGCCTTTGATATCCGGTTCAGCTCTGAGGGGCTGGTTTGGCTTCTCTGCAGTGCTAATTTTATCTACAGGCCGTTCCCAATTAAGATGAATGCTGCCCAGTCGTGTGGATGGCTAAAGCGCTCTCTTTCGATCAGGGCTTGTTGGGCGGTTTGCAGTGCCTCTGCTTTCGTTTTGCCTTCACTGAGCGCGATATAGAACTGATTCATTAGGGTGGCTGTTGAGACATCATCAACGGCCCAAAGCGATGCGATCGCACTCCCCGCCCCGGTACGATTTACCTGAAAGCCCAGTCCCAGAATTTCCTTTCCGTCACTTTCCACTGTCGTCGCTGTCTGGCATGCGCTAAATACCAATAGCTCCACATTTGGTAGCACCCATTCCCCCACCTCTCTCAGGTTTACCGTGCTCCCATCCCCAAACAAAATAAAAGATGCTTCTGGCTGTCCTGGTAAAAACTTGGCATGGGTTGCCAAGTGAACAATCCGACTTTCCTGTGCGATCGCTAGCGTCTCTTCCGGCGTAAAAGCCCGGTCGAGTAAAACGGTGGTATTGCCCATTGCCGACACAACTCTATCGACTTCCTGCCGGGCTGCGGGCAGCCCATCGTAAGTAAAGCGGTCCTGGCCCACCTGCACCGTGTGCGCCGGACTTTGGTCGGTGAAGGCACCTGCTAACACCGACCTGTCACTCGCCTGCCTTGCTGTCAGCTCATCGATGCCTGCAGCCGTAATGTTGTGAGACTGGTACTTTTGCGCAAACCACTGCTCCCCGTCGTACAGCGCGGCGATCGGTACGTAGCGCAGCACGCCATCTGGTAAGTAGATGATGTTTTCAATATTCTGCTCAGTGAGCGCCGTCTCCAGCGGTCGAACTAGCCAATCATAGAGGGACTGCGCCGTCGCCTGAGCCTCTAGCACGTCGGTGCTCAGCAGGCGCTGTAGTTGACCCACCGCATCTGTTAGCTCATCTGCTGTCACGGCGGTTGTGTGGCGAATGGGTGCGCCTTCTGCTGTAATCAGGATAATTTCTAGGCGACCGCTCAAAATCAGGGGATACAGCGCAGCTGTTTTGACTGGCTGGCTGGCCAAAGATGACTGCAATGACTCAACTGACTGCAGATTATGGGTGTTCTCGGCGTCGTTCTTTGTATAATCCGCGTCTGTCTCTACGATCTCTGGCAAATTCAAAAAGTCTGTCAGCGCTGTTTCTGGCAGTAAAAGTCTAAACCGTCGCTCAGCGGTTCTCTCTGGCTGTGTTAGCAGCAGTGTCCATCCTGACATTTCCTTCCCCGCTCTCTGGTGGCTGTGCAGATATGCACTCACCTCTTGCAATTTCAGCAGCTCAAGTATTTGCAGCGCTTCTGGCACCCGGTTTTGCTGCAGGAGCAAATCTGCCAAGTTTCGATAAAAATCCTCAATCGTCTGGGTGTAGCGCTGCTGCACAGCTTGAGATAATCGCTGCAGATCGACGCGAATCGTTTCTGTCTTTTCGACTGCCTGCTTGTAGAAGAGAATGGCTAGGCTGGACTGACCTTCGGCCTCCATCAGCGCTCCTAGGTTTAGCAAAACCTCGATTTCGCCCACTGTGTCAGCACTGCGCCTGCTCAGTGCTAGCGCCTGCCGGTAGCTCTGCCAGGCCTTTTCGGGATCGCCCTCAGCCTGGTGCAGCGACCCAAGGCTATCGAGCACAATCGCTCGCTCAATCGGGTCATCTTCTGTTTCTATCAACGTCAATGCGCGATTGAGTGCGCTTCTGGCCGCTTCGAAGCGGCCCTGCTTGAGTGAAACAATGCCGATATTGTTGACGGTGCGGGTCTCCTGACGGCTGTCTCCAATCTGCTGAAAAAGTGCGATCGCTGCTTCGTAGCTAGCGATCGCCTGATCAAACTTGCCTTGCCGCTCATAGACCCAGCCCAAAGCGGCAGCTGCCGTCGCCTCCTGTTCTAGAAAACCCTCCGTACGGCTCAGCCTAATTGCCTGCAGTAGCGTCTCTTCTGCCTGCGCGTACTGGCCGATTTCTGCTTCTAGAGCGCCTAGATTGGCCAGCAGAGCTGCTTGTGTAGGTGGCTGTAACCTATCTCCGTCAGATAGCGCCTGCTGATAGTAGTCTACTGCCGTTCCAAAGTGGGCTAGCTCTCGGTGGGCTAAGCCCAGAGAACCGGCTAAGTCAATCAAAATATTTTCTTGGTCTGCCTGACTGAGGCCAGCAGCGATGGCCGCAGAATCAGGCAGCTCAGTGTAGAGTGCGATCGCATCTTCAAAAGCTGAGATAGCCTCCTCATATTGCTCCGCGTACAGGTGGGCATAGCCAAAACCGTATAGGGCCTTTCCCTGCAGGCCGACATCGGCATCGCTAATGAGTGCCAGCGCCGTTTGGAAGCGTTCAGCTGCCAGCACAAATTCACCTGCAGCCGTCAGTGCAAATCCCTCATCTACTAAACCAGACCCAGTATCAGAGCTGACCTGTGCGTTTACTAGCTGAGCTTGCGGCTGCGCAAAAGCTACGGTAGGCCTCACCAGTTCAACGGTGGGCCGCACAAACTCAGCTATGAAGAAAGACCACATCATCCCTTAGTTCAGGCGCATATTATGCTTAAGACTCTATCAAGCATAAGGACCGCCTAACGATTAAAGGCCTGGATCGAGCAAGGGCATCAACTAAAAGGCCAATACCCTAGGCGTTCCCAAAAGGCCCCTGTTTGGGAATATCAGAAGAGCGAGGCGGGCGGCTAGACGCGATTCTGATCGCTTTGGGCGATACCTTCAGAGTGGGTAGCGTCAGCTTCTTAACTAGCGCTTTTAACTTTGGCAGCGTTTTCAAAGAATCTACGATTTTCATGGTAAATAAAGCAGAAAGCAGCGCCTTCTGTCATGTGTTTACAGCTGGTTCATAGATGCACCTTGCTGAAGCTTGCTAACGTCTACTCAATCGTGCGATCCCCTCAGGACTTTTCCTTCAAGTTGCCAAACGCCCTGAAGTGACCAAACCCAATAGCAAGTTCAGTACATCTACTGACACTACCATTACTTTCTAGATGAATCGCAGTATCAACGCAGATCTTTAGGCCAGAAATACAGCTGGCACCTGTAAAATCAGCCATAGCTACCCGCGATCGCTACTCAAAATCCGGAAATTTTAGACAAACTGAAATCTGTCCGCAGAATTTTTGCATTTGAACCTGATAGCTGATTAAGCGTACAGTTTCAGTGGAGGACGCATGGGTGCATATTTATCTCAGAGAACCGTGCCGCAGTGTATGAATTGCTCATCAGGCAACACACCGAAAGATTCTAATCCCAAAGATCCACTGCTACAGCTAGTGGAGGAAACGTGCCAACAGCCAACGGGCAGCCCCGCTCGGCAGCGGGGCCTGACAAAACTGATCCGCGACCTTACCCATAAGCTCTGGCATACCTACGACCCGTATTATGCTGACGCTCTGCAGCAAACCTGGATTTACTTTTGCCGGAACCTCTGTGAAGCGACTACTGGCCGTGCCTACGACCCCGAGGTCGCCAAGCTCACAACTTGGCTAAATGCCTATCTCAAACGCCGACTACAAGACTTTCAAATTGCTGAAAACCGTCAGCGCGCCACCACCATCTCTCAATCTAGCCTGCGCGGCAATAGCGACGGTGATACCCCCCTAGACCCCATCGACCGCTTGCCCGCCCCGCCCGACATTCCCCCCTGGCTCGAACAGGTCCGGCACTGGGCGGAAGCCGACGCCGATGGTCATCTCAGCGCGATTCACATCAGTCAGCATCCCCATGTCACGGCCCGGCTGCTAATTCTCAAGCGCCTTCCACCAGAAACCCCGTGGAAATCGCTCTCTGCCGAATACGGTATTTCCGTCGGCACGCTCAGCAGCTTTTATCAGCGCCAATGTCTTACCCGCCTGAGAGAATTTGGTAAATCTCAGGGGTACTTGTAGTCACTGGGCTTAAGCCGTTGCTGAATAAGTCGCTGAAAGTAAACAGTCCAACATAATTCTTTCCTACTATTATTCTCCTTTAGATCTGCTACATGACATTCATTACATAACAACAACAGAGTTTTTTCCTTTTTTCCTTCTTCTACCTTTAATCTCTTCTTCTTCTTCTTCTTCTTCTTCTTCTTCTGGCTACATATTTTTGGAGTTAAACGCATGGTTGTCACTCATCCTGGCCCGCTTGGCATTACGGTTCCTATCACGACAGAATTCACGCATATTGCACAGCGCTTTGCGCAGCAGTGCCCCTTGCAGAAAAAAGCAGAGCAAATTCGCCAAAATACGCTGGCAGTCTGCGCTGTCAATGCCTATCTGCAGCTGATGGAGATTCCCACCGCGATTAGCGATAGCGACAGCTGGAATCCCATGATGCAAATGATGGCAAACGCAGCCGACCTCAAGCTGCCTGGGATTGGTACGCTCTCTTGTCGACCCACGTCTGCAGAAGCTGCAACCTGCCACGTCCCTCCCGAAGATTGGCACGACCGTGCTGGCTATATCGCCGTCACGCTAGATGAAGCAACCCGTAAGGCAACGCTCTTGGGCTTTGCAACTGCTGTGCCCGAAAGTGAAGACGTTCCATTGGAGCACTTTGGCCCGATAGAAGCTTTGCTTGACCATGTCTATGCCCTGCGCATTGCAGCAGCACCGAGTGACGTTGTTTCCGAAATGCGTTCTGAAATTGGCTCTGCCCTTACTCAGCTAGCCCAGTGGATAGAGGGGACAATCAGCGCTGGCTGGCAAACTGCTGAAGCGTTGGTAAATCCGCCTGAAGTTAGTTTCGCTTTCCGAGGTACTGAGCTGGCAGACCCAGCGACTACTAACGACATTAGCCGTGCCAAACTAGTCGACTTAGGCATTCAGCTAGGTCAATCTGTTCGGGTTGCGCTAGTGGTCCACCTTACCCAAGCCGACAACAACCGCACCAACATTGTTCTACAGGTGCGTCCCTTAGGGGATTCTGCTTATTTGGTTGAGGGACTTTCCCTGACGGTCTTGGACGAACGGGGCAATACCTTTATGAGTGCTTCTTCTAGAGCTATCGATAACTACATTCAGCTGCAGCTGAGTGGCCAGTCTGGAGAGCGCTTTGGCATTCAGGTTTCTATGGGAGATGCCCTATTCGAAGAGCAGTTTGTCATCTAGTTTGAATGGCTATGGTTTTATGACCAACTTTTCTACATCCACATCTACAGAAAAACGTATTGTTATTAAAATCGGTGCAGGTAGCTTAGCCTCAGGCTACAGCGCAGCCGTACAAATCGGAGAAGAAGGCCTTCCTCCCTACGTGGAGACGCCTGCCCATCTGCCTCCTGCGCCCGAACTATTAGCGCTTTATCAACAATGGCAACAGTCCTACTGGGATTTGGGGTTGCCCTACCGGCTGGAGGCTCGCAGCGGCGTTACCAACGTCTCGGATGTTTCAAAAATTGAACATTGTCGCGCTGTCAGCCGCCAGTTGCTAAATCGGGTTCACCACTGGCTGAACAGCCAAGCGTTTCAGCCCATTAGAGAAAAACTCCTCGAACAGCTCCATCCACTAGATACTGCTCGCATTATCCTACAAACAGAAGATCCCTTTTTGCAGCGCCTTCCCTGGTACGAACTTCAATTTTTTCAGCGCTATCGCAATACTGAGGTGGGTATTTGTGCGCCCGCCTATCAGAAAGTTCACTACCCAGGCACCCGGTCAGATACGGTCAGAATTCTTGCTGTATTGGGGGATGCCTCTGGTCTCGACACCCAGGCAGACTGCGCCCTTCTCAACTCCCTTCCCAATGCGGATATTCACTTCCTTAAGTCTCCTTCACGCGAAGTGTTCAACCAATCCCTGTGGGACGAACAAGGATGGGATATTTTGTTTTTTGCTGGGCATAGCAACAGTTGGCCTGCTTGCGCTAGCCCGGAGTCGCTAATACAAGGTGAGGTACAGAGAGAAAGCGGTGGTGAGATATTGCTAAATGCGACTGAATCTCTGACCATTCCTCAGCTTAAGCACGCTCTGAGCAAAGCTATTGACCGAGGGCTTAATACAGCCATTTTCAATTCTTGTGACGGGCTGGGATTGGCTGCGGATCTCGCCGACTTGTATATTCCTCAAGTCTTGGTGATGAGAGAACCCGTTCCCGACCCGGTTGCTCATGCCTTTCTCAAAGGCTTTTTGGATTCTTTCTCGGCAGGTAGTGCTTTCTACGGCGCGGTTCGCGAAGCCCGGGAAAAACTTCAGGGGCTAGAAGCACACTTCCCCTGCGCGACTTGGCTACCTGTTATTGTGCAAAACTTGGCTGAGACGCCGCCAACTTGGCATTCTTTGCAGGGTAAGCCGCAGCCCGCGCCGCACGACACCTCTCAGGCGCAGCGAGAGTCTTCCATTACCCCAGTGCTCCGTAGGAACCGTAAGTCTCTTTTGATAAGTGGCATTGCAGCTGGATTTATGACAGCTGCTACGTTGTTAGGCGTTCGTTCTGTTGGCTGGCTCTCATTCTTCGAGCTAAGGGCATACGACCAGTTTCTACGCTCGAAGCCAGCTGAGGCGGTAGATGACCGCCTGCTAATCATCACGAATACACCTGCAGATATTGCGGCTATGCCGAATACACTCGGCAAAAGCTCCCTATCCGATGAGGCCCTCAGCGATTTGCTAGCCAAGCTAACTCCGCTGAATCCGCAGGCGATTGGCCTCGATATCTACCGGCAGAATCCGGCTACGACGCCTACCCTTGCCAGGCAGCTAGCAGATACTGAGAATCTTTTTACTATTTGCAAGGCTGCTGACAATACAACGAATACAGAAGCGATCGCACCCCCTTCTGAAATCCAAGCTCCTGCTCGCATCGGTGCCAGCGACTTCGTTGCCGACCGCTCGTCGGGTGATGTGCTGCGCCGTCACCTAATGGCCCTATCTCCCCCGGCAAATTCGCCTTGTCAGGCGGCTGCGACCTTCAGCAGCGCGATCGCACTCCACTACCTTGAGCAGGTTCACAACATTCCCCGCAGCAATGACGATACCCTCGGCCAAGCCCGGCTTCCCGTCATCACAAGTAGCACCTTTGGTGGCTATCACAATCTCGACTACGGCGGCTACCAAATCCTGCTGAACTACCGCATTTTAAACAATCCTGAGCAGACGAACTGTGGCAGCGTCCTTGAGACGCCAGCTGACTGTATGAGCGTTCAAGAAGCGCTCTCAGTCAGTCCCGATCAGCTTCGTACTGTTATAGAAGGTCGCATCGTGTTGATCGGTACTACAGCTAGTGAATACGGCGATCGCTGGCTCACTCCCTACACTCGCACCCCATCGCTGGAAGGACAAACGCCCGGCGTCTTTCTTCAAGCGCAAATGATTTCCCAGCTTCTCAGTGCTGCCGTAGAAGGTCGCCTGCTGCTTACCAGCTGGCAAGCATGGCAAGAAATTACTTGGATAGTTGGATGGGCGCTCGGCGGCGGCCTCATTGGCGTTGGCCTTGTTGCCTGGCAGCCTAGGTCAACACTTTTTCTGCAGCTGCTCGTGGCAGAAGCAGGCCTGCTGCTCATCTGCTGGCTGTGCTTTATTCAAGCTGGGCTATGGGTTCCTTGGCTACCGCCTGCGATCGCCCTACCCGCAGCCAGCCTAGCTGGCCATGCGCTGGCCCAAAAGAGTCGTCTGCCCCGGTCTGTATCTTCCGGTTGAGTGTCTTTTCTCTTGCCCTTTTTTCTGCCCCCTTTCATCCACACGGCTTCTACATCACAATGCTCTTTCGAACTGCTCTTTTTACGATTCTGCTAGGCCTACTGGCTGCACTTGCCCCTGTTGCTGCGCAGCCACTCCCTCCTCTGCCCATAGAGTTCAATCCGGATACGCTTAGAAATCCTGGCCGACCCGGAGGTCGCAGAAGAGGCGGTGGTTCCCGAGGGGGCTGCTACGATGGTATTCCGCTGAGTGCGATCGCACCTGCTTCTATCACCACCACCGAAGAACTCGGCGTTACCCGTACAGACGAAGCTGTCGGTTCACTTACGATTACAGCTGAACCAATCCTCTGGTTTTACCTTCCTGCTTCGCTCGGCGACACTACTGCAGAATTTGTCATCAAAGATAGTCAGTCGCAGGTGCTTTACCAGGGACAGCTCTCAGGAGAAACCGACCGGGATGGCATTGTCGGTATTCCTTTTGCAGTCAGTCTGAATCCCAGTGAAGCTTACCATTGGTTTCTCACGTTAGACTGCGACGACAGTGATCGTACCACCGTAGACGGCTGGATAGAAAGAGATCTCATTGGTTCAGACCTGACCCGGGTGCTCAATCAGGCGACCCCTCGCAATCGAGTCGCGCTGTATGCGAACTATGGCTACTTGCAAGATGCTCTCACCGAATTGGCGAGACTGAGGCTAGCCAACCCCGACGATGGCGCACTCGGAACCGAGTGGGACCGTTTTTTGGCTGTGCTAGATCTCTCAGACCTGTCTGAAATGCCGGTTTTAGACTGTTGTCAGCTAGCCAACGCGCCAGCCCCTCAAGGTATAGAGCAAACGGAATCGGAGCAAACGGAATCGGAGCAAACAGAGCTAGAGCAAACAGAACCGGCTCAAACAGAATTAGAACCAACGGAGTCGACCCCATCTGAAAGTACTGAGCCTACAGACTCAACTGATGAAGGTGATTCTCGATCTATTCTTCAGCGGGCAAGGGACAGGGGGAATTAACCGCAAGGACTGGAGAACTGTCTACATATCGAATCGGGCTTAATCTTTCCAGCGATGGAGGAGACTCCGTGGGTTTCAGAGGAACATGAATACATCCATTGAAAACTGTAATAAGCCACAATTACCCAAATCGGAGAGTGCTCGCAAATGTCTAACATGACAACTATAGAAACTAAATTAGCCGATCTTCAGCTGTTTCAAACCGTACTCATTGAAGTAGAACAGACGCTGAAAGAAGCCACTGGCGATGGCACCATTGAAGACCGTCTCGAAAAGATGATTCAGCAGGATCTCGAAAATCTTTCTGACATTAGAGATGCGGTTTCTAAGCTGGGGAAAGATGCAGAAGCGAGAGACATGACCAGGGCTCACGCGCAAAAGGTAAAACAGATGATAGATGGCTCACAACTCACTCTATTCGACAAGTTTACTGAGCTAGAGCTGCTCAAGCACCAGCAGACGATGACCGGCTTGGTGCTGCACAAAGCGGCCCAGTCTGTCAGCGATGAGCTCCAATCTACTATTGAGCCTTTAAACAAAGTCAATTTCGAAAACCGTGCCCACCAAGAAATTCTCAAGGGCATTCTCTACTTTGTTGGCACTCGCGAACTCGCCGGAAAAGAGCCTGATATGGGACTCTGGGCCAGCATTGAGCAAGGTGTCGCTGCGCTCAAAGGTGCTGCTAATAGCGCCGTCAGCTCCAGCTAATTAGCCTATCGGACTGAAACTGGCGGGTTTTTTCTCAGGTTTTTTCTTATTAATCGCCAGGCAAATCCCTATGCCGTATACACCCGGCTTAACCCCAATGACGCCAGTCCCTTCCGATAGGCAATCGAAGTCTGGTCCGCTTCTATGTGCGCCTCTACCCGCAAATCCAAAGGAAGATCCTCGGGGTATTGTGACTCGACAATTTCCTTATCCTCATTAAAGATTTGATAGTTGAATTCGTATACGGGCTCTAATGGCTGATCTTGGTCGAAATTACGACAAATGGGGCAAAACACCCGCGTCTTGCGGGCAGAGATCGGTGAGGCCGCATTCAGAATGCACAGTCTTCCATTTTCAGGAAAGTGCACTCTCAAAAGCGCCGTAAAGGGTAAAAAAATCTCAAAATCTCTCAACCATTGAAAGTCTTTGGGTGCGCGGTGCTGTAGCCCTTTTGGAAAATTGCTGACCGTGCTCCAGTAGCTAGCCCGGATGCTGTTTGGTGTGTGGGTGACTTGGTAAGACGGCACGGCAGGATTGTTGCGATCGCCAAACGATTCTGCATGTACCCAGGCAAAATGGGCTACGTCTAGAAACCCCTCCATTTGCCTACCGGCTGCCGCTTCTAGGTCAACCGCATCGGGCAAGATTTGCTGATATTCTGCTGTTTCCCATTCAGGGTATACGGGCAGATCTGTTCTTTCCGGGCCACCATTGGCACTACTGTTTGATATTTTACCCGTCAGGGTTGTCCACACCAGGCCGTAGGCTTCACGGACAGGATAGGTCTTGAGGCACAGTTTGGCCGGAATCTTAGCATTGGGATTAGCTGGAATCTTTGTACACTGGCCTGCAGCGCTGTAGTGAAACCCATGATATTTACAGACGATTTGGTCATTTTCGAGGTGACCCATGCTCAGTGGAACGCCTCTGTGCAGGCAGATGTCGTCCGCCACAGAGAGCCCCGCTGCGGTTCGCCAAACTACCAGGCGCTGATCGAGCAGCGTTGTTGCAACAGGCGCTGACTGTACGTCCCGGCTAAAGGCAATGGGATACCAAAAGGGCGCGATCGCATCCCAGTCCTGTTTAGAAAACGTGCAGTTTCTGGGATACACCTGCTCTGGCAGCGAACTCTTCGAAACCAACTTCGGTAGCGACTCCGTCATTTTTTAGCCTCTTACGCACTCGCCTTTACGCGCTGCACTTTTGCGCAAGCGCCTTACTGTCTGATCCTTACGAAGTTATCAACAACAAACCGTTATCTTTGTAACCATTTTGAGCTCTCCTCGGGTAGATAGGCGCTTCTGAAACTGCCCCGACCGCGCCAAATTTGGCTGCGAACATGCGCTAGCATCGTCATTGAAGGCTTTTACGATTTTTCTAAGGCGCAAGTGCTATGCCTCGCTCTCCCATTCCCTCCATGCTGACGCCCGATCTGATTTCGCGGCAGCGAGAGATTGTTGAAGTCTTCTTGCGAAATGGCTGGGACTACATGCGGCGACTGCTCACAGGGGGTTCCCAGGACGAACCTGATTTGCCACCTCCCGCCGTCTTGCGAAACATTCTCACTGAGCTTGGCCCCGTGTACGTAAAGCTCGGTCAGCTGCTGAGTACGCGCCCTGATTTGCTCTCCCCTTCCTACATTCAGGCCCTGAGCGATTTGCAGTCTACGGTCCCGGCGGTTCCAGCGCCACTGATTGAGGACTTTATTCGTCAGCACATGCAGCGCCGACCTGAAGATGTATTTGTTGAGATCAGCTACGTGGCGATCGCAGCCGGGTCTATCGGCCAAACCCACCGCGCCGTACTCAAAAATGGCCAGGCAGTCGCTGTCAAAGTGCAGCGTCCTGGCATTGCAAAACAGGTCGAGCGAGATATGACGCTCATTACAGATATTGCCAGACTCGTCTCCACCACCCAGTTTGGTCAGCGCTACAACATCACAGATCTCGCCAAAGAATTCAACGCTGCCCTCACCGCCGAACTCGACTTCACCACTGAGGCCCGCTACACCGACGAGCTGCGCCAGGATCTCATCGATAGTGCCTGGGTAGATTCTGAGCGGTTGAAAGTTCCGGCGATTGTCTGGCCCCTTACCAACTCCAAAATACTGGTTATGGAATGGCTAGACGGCAAGCCACTCCTCCAGGCAAAGCTCCCTCCTAAGCCTCCACATCAGTCGTCTTCCCCCTTCGATATTCCTGGTTTTGACACCTCTCCTTTTGATCCGACCTCCAGCAGCTATGCCAAGAACGGTGCTCAAGATACGACCGCTGGTGCTACCAAAAATCCCTTCGAAAATTTCATTCGGCGATCGCAATCCAATGCCAAAAGCGAGCGAGAAGAAATCACCACCCTGCTGTTTCGTGCCTTCCTATCCCAGTATTTTGTCACCGGATTCTTCCACGCAGACCCCCATCCTGGCAACCTGTTTTACCTTAGCGAAGGCCGCATCGCCATCCTAGACTGTGGCATGATGGGCCGCCTCGATCCTCAAACCCGCGCCACTCTGACAGAGCTTGTCCTTGCCATCGTCAGCTCCGATGCCCAGCGCTGCGCCCAGCTCACCCTACAGCTCACCGAACCTCTCAAGCCAGTTGACCTCGTTCGTCTAGAGAGCGACTACAACCGACTGCTTGGCCGATACTACGGCCTCGATCTCGACCGTTTCAATACAGCAGAAGCCTTTGGCGCGGTTATTGAGACCGGCATTCGCAACCACCTGCGATGGCCAGCCAATATTGGTCTATTTACCAAGTCGCTGGCCAATCTTGAGGGCGCCGCTCGCCAGTTTGACCCGTCCGTTAACCTGATGAATGAAATCAAGCCTCTTATGGTGGACCTTTTCCAGCAGCAGCTGGCTGGCAACGATCCGCTCCAGCTGTTTCTTCGCACCGGGCTAGAATTTCGCAATCTATCTTTATCCGCGCCCAGACAGCTCGGCTTTCTGCTAGATCGCCTCAGTGACGAAACGCTGCAGTGGAATGTTCAAATTCAGGGCATGTCCGCCATGCAGCGCAGTTTGGAGAAAGCTGCCAATCGGCGAGCCTTCAGCACCGTTGTTGCCGCCCTGATTATCGGTGCCGCCATTATCTCTACCGGTCAGCCAACGGCGCAGCTACAGTGGCTAAGTACCCTGTTGTTTGCGGCGGCGTCTTTCCTTGGCCTATGGCTCATTGGCAGTATCCTGCGCTCTGGTCGCTGGCAATAAAACAGCAGCAACCCCTTTAGCGTATGATGTGAATGTATGCATAGCGCTTTTTGTGACGTCTACTCAAGTCTCTGTGTAGGTGATGTATCAGGCGACTATTTGCTTGCGGGGTTTGAATGGGGAGTTGCAGCCTATGGCTGAGGCTGAAGTAAAGTCAGGGCTAAAGACGGAAGTCCAACGTGTAAAAGGCTTCAGACAGAGCGGCGATCGCGATATCTCAGTAATCTTCTGGCTAAGTGGCATTTCTAATCTTTGATTTTGACGGCACTATTGCAGACACGCTTGATGCAATCGTCCGAATTACCAATCGCATTGCACCTGAGTACGGTTATTCGCCAACCACACCCGAAAAGCTGCGCTATTACCAGTCCCTGAGCACCCAAGAAATGCTTAGGCAGTCAGAAATTCCCCTCTTTCGCTTGCCTTTCTTGCTGCGCAGGGTTCGCCATGAGATGGGCGCGGAGCTAGATACGGTTGCGATCGCATCTCACCTGGAGCCCACCCTACGAGAACTCACTGCCAAGGGTCACCACCTGATGATTATGAGCTCTAATTCTCGCCGCAATATTAATCAATTCCTAAAGAAACACGCCATTGAAGATGTCTTTGAAAGCGTCCAAGGCGGTGTTGGCTTACTCAGCAAATCCCGGGCTCTGAAGCGTATCGTACAGCGTGGAGGCATAGATTTCTCTCAGGTTATCTACGTCGGCGACGAAACTCGAGACATAGACGCCTCCAAACAAACAGGAATTCTAGTCGCAGCTGTGACTTGGGGATTTAGCAGCCGGGAAGCCCTAGCCGCCCAAGAGCCCTCTTTTTTGATTGACCATCCTCGTCAGTTAGTTGGTGCTGCTCAGACCCTTGTGAATCCCAGCTGGATTCGTAGAGAGTACCGGGCTTAATGGGTGATTTTAGAATGGTTGCGGCTACTGAACCCAGGCAGGATGGGAAAGAAGTGCATCTATCATTCGGACGCCCCGCAGCTGATTTGAAAGCGGCAAATGCCCCACAGGCGCTGACAAGTCCCAAATGAATTCGCCGGGATACCTCGTCCAGGCGCCTTCCGGTGATTTCCAAATCAGCTGCGACCAGAGTCTTTCCCAGTCTTGCCCTAGACGAATCCACAGCTCGTGCTGCTTACTCCAGCCGAACTTATCCTCAGAATAAATTCGCCAAAGCATGTCTATCGTGCGCAGATCGGTGATTGGAAACTGGTCTACTTCCGTAAAATATATCCATTTTCTTTTGACAGCCCTTTCCCCTGCAAGCTCACAGAGCTTTTGCATGGTCAGCTTGTCAGCAGCCTGATACGCCTGCTGAATGAGCAGCGTTTGCAAATCCCCATAATCTATACCTTTCTCGGAACGAGGAATAACTAGTCCATGGGGAAGTTTTTCAGCTACGAAGGACTGAGCATCTTCAGTCAGCGAGCGGTAAAGACACTGATAGGCACTACCGTGAGCTGCTGTCGGTAGGCCGCTTTCTGCTGTCTCCGCCCCAGAAATTTGACCAGAAACCTGAAGGGCAAGATGAGCACTCAAGAAATCTATTAGCGCCCGTTCGCCTGCAGCCTCGAGGGTGGATAGCGTTTGAATGGCCTGCAACTGCTTTCGAAGAGAACCCGTAGCGAGGGTCGCAACCAGCCCATTCAAGCGGTCCGATAGATTGTCTGAATTTAAATTGTCTGAATTAATAACGGTTGAAGTCATACGTTGGCAGTGAACAGAACAAGCCCCGCTTCGATTGACTGTGAATTCGAGATTATGGAAAAGACTAAAAAAGGGGCTGTGACTTGTCCAATGATAGTAGAATCCGGGGCGGTCGCTATTGTTTGATGTGGCTAATTCGGTCTTTCTCTTTGGCCTTTCTCTAAAGCTCTTTCGCGTCGCTCTTTTTCTTCGGCCTTTTTCTTCGGCCTTTTTCTTTGGCCTTTTTCTTTGGCACTTTCGGCGGCTAGCGAAGCCGGCTGATGCTCACAAAAGGTATATCTCTCAAGACGCTACTAGCTCGCATCCTGAGAGATACTCCGAGGGCTATCCGAATGCACCATCGAAGCCGTGTTTACGCCTGAATCGGTGTCTTTTACGGTGCTTTCTTGTGCATCTTGAGCGACATTAGCTGATTGCTTAGCGCTTCTAGCCTTTGCTGTGGTAGCCGTTCGAGGGGGCTTATGACCATTCTCAAACGCATAGCGAATAAGCTGAGAACGGTTTTCTAGCGAAAGCTTGCTCAGAATGTTGCTCAGGTGAGTTTGAACAGTTCGCGGGCTGATGAACAGGCGATCGCCTATTTTCTTATTGGTATAGCCCTGAATCACTTCCCAAAAAACCTTTTCCTCAGCAGGTGTCAGTGGCAATGGCGGCTGCTCCTCAGGCATCTCTGTGCTGGGCTTGCGCAGCGCCCGCTCAATCTCAGTCCGGATACGGGTTGCGCGGGCTAGCTGAGCCTCTATTTTGGCAATGAGTTCCCTCGGGTGAAAGGGCTTGACCAAATAGTCATCGGCCCCAATGCTATGGCCCTGAATGCGGTCTTCTAGGTCGCAGCGTCCAGAGAGAAAAATAAATGGCACTAGCTTCCCAGGGCCCGTCTCTCTGACCTTAGCGCACAATTCAAAGCCGTCCATTTCAGGCATCACCACATCTGAAACAATCAGGTCTGGGACATCCTCTGTAAAGCTATCGAGTCCCTCTTTTCCAGAAGCGGCGTTGCGCACCACAAAACCCCGGTCCTGAAGATAGCGGGTCAGTGCTGCCCTCAGGGTATTATCGTCATCTACGATGAGAATCTTTTGCATGCTGCGATTGCGCTAACCGGTTAATTGGGCCGGACACATTGAGAAAGTAAAGCGACTGAGTCAGAGCGTTTCTGATGGCGCACGCCTAAGGCTGCACTACAAAAACTATATATTGCTGCGGACAGTGATTCGGTGATCTTTTTGTGAGGTTGATGTCGTTACAGTCAAGCTTGGGTTACGGCTAAGCGGCCCTGTCAAATGCTCAATTGCTTGCTCCAAGAGACATTGAGGTCATTTTGAAAACTCCAAGACGCCAATTTTTACCCTGTGAATATACTGATCTGTCGGCTAGATTTAATACTTTGCTTAAGGCTACATTAGCGACGCGGATTAACAAGTTGGCCCTGCTCTGGCTGGGTGAAGGCAGGGGGCGTAAAGCTCGTCCCCGAAGGTGCGGTATTGACAGTGGTATTGGCGCCGGTTTGTGGGACTGTGAGTACGGGTGCTGTTTGGATAGAAGGCGTTTGAATCTGTCCCTGGGTGGCTCTCTGCTGAGGATTGAACGGGTTTCTGGTCGGTTCAGGTGGCGCTGTATTAAATGTTGGCAAGCTAGATGAGGCAGGTGCCTGATAGCCTGTGGTTCCTACCGGTGGAGACATGTTTGGCGTTGTTGGGATAAATGTAGTCGGTACATTGCCTGTGGCTGGTAACGCAGCTGGAGCCGTAGAGTTTCCGCCTCCTGGCAGATTCTGCACAGTTGATGTGTCTGGACGGGCGGACCGCCGCGCATTATTCTGCGGGTCGGCTGCCTGACCTTCAGCCGCTTGGGCTGCTGACTGCCGATTTAGGGCTTCAGCAAGTGCGCTGTTGGTACTGGGCGATTCCGCATTCACTAGGCCATTGCCAAAATTGAAGCGACCACTGCTCGCAGCACGATTTCCTGAGCCGGTAAAGCCTTCGCCACTGCCTGGGGTCGATGTGCTGCCGAAGGGGCGTGCCGTGGGGTTGAGGGTGTCACCCGCGCTGAGCGCTGCCGGGTTAGGCGTTCCAGAAAATTGATACTCCGCCTCATACTCAGCGAAGGGGTTGTCCCGCCCTGCTAGCCGGTTATCTGCGTCGGTAGCGCCTTCTGCGTCCGCTTCAATTGGGGAGCCAGGATCGATCTGGCTAGTGACGGCTTCGGTATCGCTAGGGGCCCGAGAGCCGTCTATGAGTACATCCAAGTTGTCAATTTCAGACAGTCTTGCTTCTTCTTCAGGAGTCAGGTTGGAATTGGGTGTGATTTGGCCGATTGGATCGCGATTGAACCAGTCAGGATTTTTGTGATATTCCCATATAAAAATGCTCAGTAGCGTAAATACGGTGAGCGGTGCCCAGACGGCTGGATTGCCTAGGGGCTTGAGGCGGGCAGGAAGATATCGCAGAAAAGCAGGTGTGGCCATAGGGAAAACCCGGTCAGTGTTCTATTCAGGAGAGGCTGGTCTGGTAGACGCGACCGCAGTAGCGGCACAGAAGGAATGGTTTTAGAGAAGTAATAGTTCTAGAGGAAACGGTTCAATTAGATGTGATCTTATCAAATGTATTCAGGTGTTGAAAGCATTCCCAGAAGAGTAGAAGGCTTTGCGATGGTTAATGCCATCTGGCATTATCTGAAAGCATTCGTCTGAAGGCTTTATCTCTGCCGGTATTTCTCCGAGCTCAATGCTTGTTGAAAGCTATCTTGGAAGGGTTTGAGAGGTAGATTGTTGTGATACGAAAACGTTGGGTTTCATCGGACAAAAAGCAGCCTATTATAGAAAGCTATATCGCCTGTGTATGCTAAAGCCCTAGTTAGCATCAATCAAAGCCATCTCAATCAAAACCTCTCAATCAAAACCATTGGCGATTATGGTTTCTTTCTCTTCTTTCTTTGATACGACTACTGATATGGATGCGACTGGTATGGATGCCACTTCTCCGCCGGGTGCTTCTGCTCGGCGACCGGCAGCTGAGGTGGACAGTCTAGCCCAGCTGCCTGGGACGATTTCGCTGCCGCCCTTTCGGTCCGATTTTTCAGCTAGCCAGCGCCACGAGGTAAATCCCGCATTGGCGCTCAATTTATTAAAAGATATTCAGCTGAAGGTGACTGTGTGGCATGAGCAGCTACGTAAGATAGTGCAGGCCCTGCACGCGCTTCATGCGCAGGGCCCTATGGTAGATGGCTGGCTAGAATCCTCGTCAGAAACCAGTCAAATTGCTCACTCCTCAGCGGCTGAGGCAAGCATCTTACGGCACGGCGATGCTGATGCGCTGATGCAATATATTGAATCGCTTGGTGATAAAGCCTTGAATCCACCAGCGCAAGCGGTGAATGCAGCTGGGCAATCGCTAGATGATGCCTGCCAGAGCCGTCGTTCTGGTTCTAATTCTGGCCCTAACTCTGGTATGACCCAATATAGACTGTGCAGTTTAGATGAAAGCGGACAGGTGCGATCGCAGCCCTGCCCGCCAGAGCAAATGGGCATTGTCAGCGTTGCCATTGCCCGCTACCAAAACTACAAGCAGCTCCTGGCTCAAAAGCAGGTTATAGATGCCAAGCTACAGCTCGCGGTTGACCAGCTGACAGGCGTTCGAGCAGTTCTACAGCAGGAGGATTAGGCTGTCAGGACTGACTGACGACCCACTGCTTACTCGCTCTGCCAGCGCCTGATTGCCTGCTGGGTGGGCTCATAGGCCGTGGTCCCTGCGGGCACCAGGATAGCTGCCTGAATGGCAGCACTACGCCGACCCTGGGCAGCGCGAGCCTGGGCAATGCTGAAGATGCGATCGCTCCATTCATCTGCCAGCCGTTGAGCCGTCTCATACTCCGGGTGCTCAATGGGCACTTCCCGCAGCTTCACGATGCCCTTTTGATAGGTGCTCGCTTGGCCAGAGCGGGGAATGCTTTGCGCCTCAGCAATAATCTCACGGCTGCCCTGTCGCTGCTGCCAAAAGGCAATCCTGTCTTGGGCCTTTTGATGAAATTCCGAATTGTCGTAGGGCATCACTCGAGCAGCTCCAATCGCCCCGTTCAAGTTGCCGCTGGTTGCCCGGCCTTCTGCAATATCTAAAATGATTTGGCTCCAGCTGCGAATATCCTGCTGTGCCTCCTCGTAGTAAGGTTCACCGGGTTGAATGAGTCTGGCTTTTGCGATCGCATTCGCAAACTGAGAAGCCTGCGTCGGCTGAATAGAGGTTCGTGCATCCGTCAGCACCGATGCGTTAAATTGCTGCGCTTCTGCAGCACCTGCCCGGGCCTTCGTTAGCACAGATGAGAAATCGCTATCTCGCTGGTTTCTGGGGACCTGCTGCAGCGTAATCAGCGCCTCAGAATACTGTCGCTTTGCCAGAGCCGCATTGGCCTGAGCTAGCAACGCCTTCGCCGCTGCCTGCTCCTCGTCAGTTCCTGTACTTGCCCCGGTTGCACCTGACGTTTCGGCACCGGCTGCGTCACTCGTTTCGGCCCCATCCGTATCAGGGGCTGTCGCTGCAGATTCAGCAGCTTCTGGAGCCTCTGCTTCTGCGGTTTCGGTCGCTGCAGCGTCTGAGCCATCTGCACTGTCCGATTCTGGCTCCCCTGCTACTGTGCCTGTATCGCTCTCATTGGCTTCCGCATCAGTTTCTGCTCCCGGCGCGACGGGTGCTTCCGCAGGCATCTGGGAAGCTTCAGGTGCGTCTGCAGCTGCCAACTCATCGGGCTGTCCGCCGTCAGCTTGCGGCTCTTCAGCATCCCTTTGGAACCGTGCGGTCAGCGCTGCTACTTTTTCGCGCCAGCCGCCACCATCCATTTTCAAAAAGGCCTGCTGACCTAGTACGCCCAAGGTTAGCAAGGCTAGAGCTAGTAGCCCCCAGTTTCGTAGCTTCGCACCATTGGTGGTAGCGGCTGGCGCGGTCCTGCTAACCGGGACAATTGCGCTGCTACTTACTTCGCGATCGCCCGCCTCTGAGTCGAGATTGTCGTAGACACCTGGGAGACCGCTATTATTCGTGTAATCGCCGTCATCAATAGAGACACTCCCGCCAGTCGCAGTGCCGTTAGTACTGCTAGCGGCTTCTCTGGTTAAATCAATATTATTTATTAAATCAGTATTATTTATATCAGCATCGGTTACGTCAGCGTCGGCGGTGATCGGTGTTCCCCCTGCTCCCGCTAGAACGCTATCTCCCTGGGAATCACCTGCTTGAGTCGCTGAGCGACTCGCTTCGTAGCCAAGCGCGCTCACCGCTGCACCGCCAACGATACCAACCGCCACCCGCTCGTCACCGCCTCTATCTGGTGAGTCCATCCCACGACTCATGTCAGTCCTATTAACCGCTCCGCTTGCCGCAGCCACTTCACTGCCGAGTGTCGCCACAGATTCAGCCGTGACCTCTGTGGCCGGGCGAGATTCTGGCACTACCACGGTATGCTTTTGCGCTTCTGGAATCAGGCTGACTGGGTTTTGAATGGGTCGCCAGTGGTGTTCACAGAGTTCAGGTAGTCGCTTGCTAATGTACTCGCTGATTTCCGACAGGGTCTTACACTGCTGCTGAAGCGCCTCTAAAATTGCCGCCGTAAATAGGCCGTGGCGAACGCCGAATGTCTCATGGGAGTACTGCTCAGGCTGGCAGGACAGTAGGGCTGGAATCTGTTTGCTTTGGGCTAGCTCAATAGCCTGAGCACCGATGGTTTGCCCGGCAAAAGACCCCTGGGAGCGATTGATATCTAGCAGTAAAAGAATATCGTCGGTGGGTAGTGCCGACAGCGTGTCTACCAGGTCAGCTACGGCCATCCCTGTCTCGTGAATGCGATCTGGGTCGCCGTCAATTGGCATGAGGTAGTCTGCGCCTTCTAGCTGAACGCCATAGCCGCTGAAGAAAAACCAAAGCACATCGCCAGGCCGAACCTGTTGAGTCATTGTCTGTATCCACTCTGCGATCGCAGGTTTGTCTGGATACACCGCCTGCTGACCCACCGACGTCGCTAAATCGCTCAGCAGCACCCCGTTATCTGCAGAGATTCCTCCGTTCTCTGTCAAAAAACGATGTACAAAAAGCGCGTCATTTTGCGCGTGCATGAGCGGTTGTAGATGCCGATATTGGTTTATCCCAATTGTGATGGCCCAGTAGTTAGCCATTGAACGTCTCCAGCTATAGCGTTAATGCGACCTGTGTAGGCACAGTTGACAGAGCAGCCAGTTACTCAAATGAACCCTTCTCCCCGCCAATCTAGAAAAAGACCAGGTTAAGTTATTCAGATAAGTTGTAACGGGCGCACCCTATATTTCTCTGTCCCCAGAAAGTATCACAACCTTAGCGATTCGTGTAGAAGACTTTCTAAAAAAAGCACCTAAAAAAAGGGATGGCAAAAGCCACAGTTTAAAAATTGTGGCGAGATCTCTTAAACTGGGAAACTTGATATGTAAAGTCGATCATTTCTATAGTCCACCCAAAAGCTCACCCAGGTTGAATCTTATCTCTATTGCCGCATCAGCCTAATCAAAATGATTTGAACGACTTGCTGAGATTGAGGGTACGCTTTGATTCGATTTGCCAGCTTTTGGTTTGCCAGCTTCATTACAAACTTCTTTCAACTGGCTTCTTAACTGATTTCCAGATGAGTTCTCTAACTCCCCCGCCAGTACGATTGGCGTCCCGGATGCTGCCAGCATGTTCAGACATTTCTCAGACAACGCTCATTCGCACCTAAATACTTAATCCGACTTAATCGCATGTGGTCTACTCGCTATCCCAATCGCTATCAGCAAAGCCCGCCTCCCTGTGCTCCAGCGTCAGCCCAGCCATCTACCAGTCATCCTGCCAAAATTCATCGCACCAGAATGCGGTCCAGAAGAAGATCTGCTTCCTGGCAGCACTCACTTCTATCAGCGGGCTTAGCCGCTCTCATTGGTAGCACAGGGGTATGGCTTACTGAAGCGCTAATTGCACCACAAGCTTCCCAAGCCTACACATCTCGTTTAGACCTGTTTATCGCCCGTGAGGGTGGCGAAACTTACGAAACCTTGCTGCGCAGAGCAGAAATGGCTGCTAGGGCAGGTGCCCAGCGGAGCTTCGACCAAGACTTGCTAACGACAAACGTCTCAGTAAATGTGGTTGTAGAAAGCTCAGGAATCACCGTGCCCATTCTGTCTCTACGGGTAGATAGAGACCAATGGCGAGCCCGCCCCGAAACCTACTACTGGGCCACTTACTACCGCACGGCAGAAACTTTACTGGGTACCGCATCACCGGACTTGCTAGGGTTCTGAGCCAATCTGAAAAGTCCATTTAACAAAGCCGAGCCGATATAAAGGGCCAATCTGAAGACCTAGATTGAATCATCAATGGAACCTGTCGCGCTCAGTCCAGCGGGTCAGCTCCCCTTTCTGATAGAGTCTGCAGGTGAACATATCCGCTAGATTGGGGGATATGTTCAGATTGAGGATATTGGAATAATGCTTGGCATGCTACTCCCGGCGGTGATTACAGCATTCAGCTTGCTGGTGATCGATTGGCTGCTTCCTGGTGTCACCCTAGAAACTGTAACCGCCTCACTCCTGGCTGCGATTTCTATGGGTGTGGTCAACGCTATTGTTAAGCCAGTCATCGGTCTGCTGTCACTGCCACTGACCTTCGTTACCTTTGGGCTATTTTCTTTGGTTGTCAATGGATTTTGCTTTTGGCTATCTTCTACGGTCGTGCCGGGATTTGAGGTGAACGGCATTTTCGGCTTCATCTTTGGACCCATTGCACTTTCTGCTCTCAGTACGTTTTTTGGTCACTACCTGCTAGAAAATCAGAGAAGCCTGCCGGAAGCATAGGTCAAGTGCGGACAGGCTACCAGGGATTGCCAATCATTGTGAAAGCAGACCAGTAGAAGGGATGGGAAAAGTCCCAGTAGCCACTTTCTGCCAACTGATCGATGGTCGCTAGCACCTCATTATTTGGGCCGCGGACCTCGCCATTGCGAATGGAGACCTGTCCGTTAAGCATGTTTAGCTGGGCTTGCCTGAGCGCCTCTGAGCGCGTGGCACCCGCCGCATATTGCTTATAAAACTGGGTCATAAAGCCGAGCGTCCCTTCGTCACTGACTGGCCACAGGCTTGCAAGCGCAGACTGTGACCCTGCGTTCACTGCAAACCCAGCAAATCCATATTCGGAATAGCGATCGCCCAAAGCAGTATTACACGCACTCAAAATAATCAGGTCAATTCCTGCCTCGGCTAACCCCAGCGCTTTTACCTCCGGCAGCGTTATTCTGTCATCCCACAGCTGAATGTAAGAGTTATCCTGATCGCCCGCTTCAAAAACAGCATGGGTGGCTAAGTGAATCGTTCGGTATCGCTCGGTGGCAACCTGCCTTCTCAAGTTTTCTAACGTAAAGTTCTCATTTAAGAATATCTGCCCTTCCCCTAGCTCTTTTGAAACTAGGTCAAGCTCTGCTTCGACGGCTGGGAGTGGTGGCTGTTGCTCAAAGCGAGAAGCGCCCATCGCCAGCACTTGATTACTCTGAGCGTGGGAAGGCTGATGGGCTTCTGGCGTCAGCGACGTCAGGCTAAATGTTGGCATCAGTGCCAGACTGTGGGTCTCGAGTAAAAATTGCTCCCCATCATGAAGCGCTGCAATCGGCATGGTCCGCAGGCCATCATCCATGATGAATGCAATATTATCTATTTGCTGATTCTCCATCTCATGCTGGAGCGGACGAATCATCCAGTTGTAGAGCTGCTGAGCCGGTGGAAGATACTCTTGAGGTCTAGAAAATTGGCTCGTTGCTTGATACCGCAGCTCAGCGGCTGCCACTTCCACGTCGGCTCGGGTAACGCCCCATAGCCGATGTTTTTGAGGTGAGCCATCCGCGGTTATCATCATGACCTCTAGCCGATCTTCCGGATGCCCGTTTGGTGAATCTTCAGAAGGTGTGTGGCCAGGGGAATTTGAATCGGCTTTGGCCTCTGGTACAGGCTCCGGCGCGACCTCCGATACAAAATATACATAGACGAGTGCTGAGCGCACGGATAGATTTTGTTTGGCAAGTGCCAACGTACGTTGAACTTCATTGAGGGTTGCGACCTTACTTGCGCGGCCTTCGATGGATAGATAATCCTCAAATTGTCTGCCGACTGCTGTTTCTATTCGACTAAAAACCCTCTCCGCGTCTTCAGATTCGGAATCAACTAAGACAACGCCAAGGCCCTGGCCATCGCTGCGGTCTTCTACTATGGGGGCTCTCACGGCGGGCGGAGAATCCGGCGTTTGAGGCGGTGGCGGTATCTCGGATGCCTCCGTGGTAATACTGAGCTGATCCTCAGAGAAATTACCAAAAATCATTCGGTCAATCAGTGTCACTATTTGATTGGTAATACGGCCAAATGTGCCATTTCTGAGGGGGTTATTAGGGGGGCTATCGTTAGGTGCCTGCGCAGCATTGCCAACTGAAAAAGGCACGCTGCCATTGCCACCATGGGTGATGTTAATTTCTCCATTGGAGCCAGTTGAAATACTTGCTTCGTTCTCACTTTCCGGGATGGATTCTCTCACGCTGACGTAGCCACCAGCAGTCACAGTGATATCTCCACTGGCATCGCCCCCGCCCGCATCGAGGTAGGTTGTAGTGATATTTGTGGGGCTCACTAATGTGATGTCGCCATCTTTTGTGACAAGCCCACCTGTTTTAATATCATCGCCTGCGATGAAGGAAATGCTTGAATTTTCGCCAGTGTTTGCTAGTTCACCGATGGTCGTATCAATTCTTCCACCGGCTCGCAAGGTCAGCGGGAAGGGGACTGGTATGGTGTCTCTAAGGATGATTGAGCCCGTTTCGGTACTGCCAATTTCAATCCCTGAAAATGTTGGCTGTATTCCAGCGATGTCATCACTGGTGATGTAGAGGCGATCGCTCTCCTCTCCTCCTTGCCCCCCCAGTTCAATATCGATACCGGAAGATGCCGGGTAAATGGATAGGTGACCGTTGCCCTGAAGCGTCATCGGTAGCCGGATATGATCGCCCAGAAGGGTCAAATCTCCCGACTCATCTTGAATTGATTGTTGGATATAGGCGTTTTCTTCCGCAAAAACAAAGGTATCGTTGTGATCGCCGCTGGCAATATTTGCAATATCGATAAATGTGATCTGACTAAAATCAGAGAGGGTTCCCCGGTTTAATTCAGTAATTGTCCATTCTGTTTCTGCATTTGGGCCAACGAGCTTAACTAGCTCCGGATTTGTTCTATTTCCCTGCAAAATAACTGGACGAGTAAATCCATTCCCCGTACTATCGGCGATGTCAGCCGACAGCGTAATCTGCCCGCTACCGTCTGTTCTACCAATAACGATTTGACTGATGTCGTCACTTAGCGCTCTAATATCGTTCAATGAAAGGTTGAGCGTGTCACGGATAGTTGAACGTTCTCCAATATTAATATTTGCATCTGGGCGGTGGGGGTAAAGTTCAACTCTGTTGCCGCTGACTTGCCCAGGACCACCCCTGAAGCTGACGCCATTGCCACTAATGGTGATATTTCCCTCACCCGCATTCAAGCTGTGTGCGCTGACTAGTCCATTGCTGATCAGTTCTATATGGCTTGTTGTAATTTCTCCTATCTCGCTGCTGGTGTCGATAGTGCCGACTTCAAGTGAGCGATCGCTACTATCTCCAGAGATAATTTTCACGCTGCCACCCGCCGCGCGAATCGTATCGGCAGGATCCATCCGAAAGTGCCCGCCGTTGTTGTCTATATCTACCTGAAAGAGAATCGTCCCCCCCGGCTGAAATGTGAGCTCACCGTCGGCTAGCGGCTCAATCGTAATGTCGTGATAGGCCTGAAAAATTACGCTGTCAAACTGTTCTAGCGTCTCTTCGTAGAGCGTAAATTGCCTGAAGTCAGTAGAAAATAAATTTGGAAAACTCTCAGAGGTCGGTGTGTCGATGCCACTGCCACTCTTGATTAAGATGCTGAGTGGATCGAAGAGTAAAGTTCCAGCAGCTCCCTGGGCTGCGGAAAGATCGACAGTCCCTTCATAGTCCAAATTTAATCTGCCAGAAATCTCAACAAACCCGCCACTGCCGGAGCTTTGCCCTCCTTTGGCACTAATTCCCCCATAAAACTGAGTTGTCTTATCCGACCATACGTAAACTTGTCCGCCCTCTCCATCCGTAAATGCATCTGCCGAGAGCGTAGCTCTCGGTCCCACATAGGTTCTCTGCGCTGTAGGTGCCAGACTGCTTCCCTGGTAGTCGCCGCCGAGCCTTAGGGTGCCGCCACCGCGCTCACCAGAGGCAGACAGCTGGCTTTCCAACAGACCCACCTGGGTCCCAAAGATATTTATTTCGCCGCCTAGTCTGCCTTCGGCAGCGAGCTTGCCTGAAACAATCGTCGTACCCGAGACCTCTGGCACGACGATATCTGGGCCTATGAGGCTAACGGTTCCATCCCCATTCACCCGCAGTTTGTCTGCATGGCTGACTGAGCCGCCTGTGAGCAATTCGCTCAGTGTAGCCGGATTAAAATCTCCCGAGCTATCTTCTGGCGATACTTCTAGCGATAGCAGCTGATTGCCCTGTCCGATTCGCAGCAAACTGCCCTGCTCAACTGCCATAATCGTAATCGTGCCTTCAGGCGCTGATAGTCGACCTGTGTTAATGACTTGAGAACCCATCAGCGAAAGCGATCGCCCTGCCCCCAGGGTCAAATCACCCAAATTTACAATCGGTCCTGATGCCGCAAAGCCAAAGGCCGTTGGTCTACCCGAAAGTGCGCTGTAGTCAGCCTTTTGCTGACTGTCCTGCAGCAAATTGAGCCAATCATTCTCAAATCCGATGTCTGTAGCCGTAGTGGCTGTAAAGCTACCTGGTAAGTTGAGCCGTGCGTTTGGGCCAAATAAGATACCAGATGGATTAATCAGATAGAGGTCTGCCCGGCTACCTAGTACCTGCAGAAGCCCGTCAATGCTGGAAGCGCTGCCTGAGATGTGACCGATCACATTCTCGAGGCCTGGTGGTGTAATGAAATTAGCTGTCTGCCCTGCTCTCAGGTCAAATTGCTCAAACCCATGGAAGAGATTGGTGTTGTCTTGCGATCGCAGTCCACCGTCAATATTGAACTGAGCAGACGGCTCAAGCGGTGCATTCGCTTCGGCGTGGGAACCGCTGCCTAGGATGACCTCTACTGTGGTCGCTGCATCGGGTGTAATTTGAGCTAAAGCTGTTTGTACCCCCCCGATTAAAGTGAAAATAGCAAGACTGCCACGAATACAGGTGCGAAAAAGAGATCTGACAAGCTTTTTGCGGATACTGCCCATGGTTTCGGGGTTACAATTGTCACATCAAAAAGACCTGAATCGGTCACTGATGTAGAATGCCCAAAACCAAGTACGCACCGGCAACTGAACGGAATCGTCAGCCTATTTTAGAGGTGCTCCAAAAGGTGCTTCCTGACAGCGGTACAGTCCTCGAAATAGCCAGTGGCACCGGCGAACATGCCGTATTTTTTGCCCCACGCTTACCACATCTGCAGTGGCTGCCCAGTGAACCGCAAGAGGTCATGCGAGAGAGTATTCACGCATGGCGCCAGGCGCTTCCCGCTCGAAATCTTCTGGCACCCGTGGCTTTAGATGTGAGTACCCGGCCATGGCCTACGGAACGGCCCGCCGAACAGACCGATGAGTACGAACCTCCCGAGCTGACGATTACAGCTATTGTCAATATTAATATGGTCCACATCTGCGCTTGGGAAATGTGTGAACGTCTGATGGCGGGCGCAGAGAGGGTGCTATCTGCAGGGGGCATTCTGTACCTGTATGGCCCTTTCAAGCAGGGCGGGCGGCACACTGCACCCAGCAATGAATCTTTTGATGCGATGTTGCGCGATCGCAATTCAGACTGGGGTGTTCGAGACTTAGAGGCGGTTATCGCGATCGCTCAGCAGCACCATTTACAGCATGTAGAAACCATCCCTATGCCAGCCAACAATTTATCCGTTGTCTTTCGCCGCGACTGACATTCCTACAGCGTTCATGCCTACAGCTTTACCGCTGTACCCGTTGCTGTAATTAGCATTAGCACGCCATGCTCATCGATATTGATGGTGTCCGTTTTCATATGTATGCCTATCACCGCATCTGCCCCCAGCTGTCGTGCCCTGGCCTCTAGCTCTTTCAAGGCATCTTTTTGCCCGCGCTCAAACACGCGTTCGTAGGCGGCTGTCCGCCCTCCCAAAACATCCCGGATTCCTGCGAAAAAATCGCGTAAGGCATTACTGCCATAGACGACTTCGGCAGTCACAATACCCAGGTAACTTTGAATATTTTCCCCTTGAAGTGAGTCAGTTGTTGATAGAATCATGAGTCGAACCCGGCGCAGTTAGTTTTTCGTGAGTGCTTTCGTCAGCCGCTTTGCCTGAGCGTGTCTTTGCATGCGGTTGAGCGTCATCTAAGTTTTAAGTTTTTAGGAGGTGTTAGTCCATGGGCTACCCACATAAGTTCATGATTGTACTGGTGGCCGCCGGGCTAGCAGGTGCCGCAGTGGGGATAGCGCAGCCTGCAACCGCCAATCCAACTGTCCAGATCGCCCAGGGTCGTGCCGACGACCTCAGCGACGAGCAAACTGCCCGGCTCTCACAGCTACTGGGAGACGCACAGCGAAAAATAGAGTCAGGGGATTACGCAGGTGCGATCGCGCTGTACCAGCAGGCCATTCAAGTGGATAGAAGCAATCCTCGCATCTACTCGGGCATTGCCTACTTGCAGGTCAGACAAAATAATTTTGAAGCTGCTGCTGAGTACTACCGGCAGGCCCTCGACCGCGCCCCGCGCAACCTCTCCTTTCACTACGGCTTGGCCCATAGCCTTTTCATGGACCGCCGCTATGAGCAAGCGGCAGATGCCTACCGCGACCTGCTAGATATTTCGCCCCGCGCCGCCGACGCCCTGGTTGGACTAGGCGGCTCTCTGCTGCGCTTAGAGCGCTACGACGACGCTCGTGAAGCCTACGAACAAGCCGTCAGAATAGCCCCCAACAACGCACAGGCCCACGAGGCCATCGGTATGCTCTATCTGGCTCAAGACAACTACGAAGAAGCGCTCAGGCCATTGGAGAGAGCCCTGGCGCTAGACAATAATCGCAGCAGCGTCCATGCAAGCCTAGCGGGCATTTGGCTAGAGATGGGAAACGAGTCTCGCGCTTTTAATGCGCTTCAAAGGGCCGTCGCACTAAATCCAGACAACCCAGATGCGCAGTACCGTTTGGGTGAACTCCTCCGCAAGCGAGGCAACGAAACCGCCGCCCTCAATCACTTTGAGCAGGCCGTCGAAATAGATCCAGGGCTCACCCCCGCGCAAGCTGCCTTGGGTGAGATTTTGCTGGCCAGGGAGCAGTATTTACGAGCCGTTTTAGCCTACCGGCAGCTTACGCGCCTATTTCCAGATGATGCTGGCGTGCGCTACAACCTGGGGCTAGCACTATGGGGCCAAGGCAATAACCGCGCGGCCATTGAAACCCTACAGCAGTCTTTGAGGCTCTATGAGCGTCAAGAGAACGCGTCGGGCGCAGAGCGGGCAACTGCGCTGCTTGAAGTTTGGCGGAGCAACTAGGAGGCTTAGGCTGCTAGCGATGCTAGGAGCGGAGCTTGGGAACAGCCGCCGTACGCCAGCTGAGCTTCAGATTGAGCCAGAAATTCCACACGGCCACACAGCTAATCGCGATGATATTCGCCAAGTAAGGCTGACTCTGGCCAAATACGATGTTGAAAAATAGGTTCAGCAGCAGTACGTCTAAAACTAAGCCGGTAAAGCAGATCGTGTTGAACTTTAGCAGTCGTTTTAGTCGACTGCCCATGTCTTTTTGCTGTCTGACCATATCGGCAAACGTCCAGCTGTCATTCCATAAAAAGTTGCTGATGATCGCTGCTTCTGCCGCAATGATTTTGCTGGTGGTGAGGCCAATGCCGAGTGCACCGTGAAGAACGTAAAGGACGGCCATATCCACCAAAATGCCGCTGAGGCCGACGAGGCCGTATCTTGTAAAGCGCTTGATAGGAAACTTCTGTCGAAATTTGGCAACTCTGCCGCGCGATCGCAGCCTCGCCAAATGCCCCAAGTACTCGATGTACTGTTTCCACGTGACCTTACTTTCGCCAGATTCTCGCTCTTGAAAAACGTAGCCAACTTCAGCAATATCTTGAATCTGGCCCCGACCAATCACTTCCAGCAAAATCTTGTAGCCAATCGGACTCATGCGGCGATGGATAATCGCCTGTCTTCTTACCATAAAGTAGCCACTCATCGGGTCGCTCACCCGGCCCACCACCGCCGGACAAACCAGCAATCCTAGAACCTGTGCCCCCCGGGAAAGTAGCCGCCTTACAAAACTCCAATCGCTGACCCCTCCGCCTTCCACGTGGCGGCTCGCAACAGCCAGATCAGCTCCATCAAGGGCAGCGCTTAGCAGCTTGACCAAGATTTCAGGCGGATGCTGCAAATCCGCGTCAATAACTCCCAAAATACTGCCTCTCGAGGCCTGCCATCCTCGAATAACTGCAGAAGAGAGCCCTCTTTCGCCCTGACGACGCATGACATAGAGCTGGGGATATTTATCGGTAACATTCTGGGCTACCTGCCACGTTAAGTCTGGACTGTCGTCGTCTACGAGGATCAGCTCATATTCTTCTGGAATGAAATTATCGAGTAACGCTGTGAGCTGTGCAACGATTTTCGCGACGTTTCCACTTTCTTTGTAAGTTGGAATGATGAGAGAAAGTGTAACCTCAACTGCTTCAGGTGAGACCGGTGAAACTTTTAGAGGACCCTGTGGCGTTGGCAGCAGAGAGTTAGTCATAACGTGTCCTAAGTATGTCCGTATATGTCCGCAGAAATCTGTAGAAGCTCACCTGAGAACTTATAGACTTGAGCATAGGCTTGAGAATTCGTGCCTCGTAAGAATTCGTGTCAGGAATTCGGGATAACTGTATCAAAAGCCTAGGGACAGAATACAGAAACAGCCTAGAGACAAATTGCCCAACAAGAGGACTGAATGTACATTCTCTCCAAAGCATGCGGCCACCGTCATCCGAAATGTCAGGATCTGTATAAAAAGATTAACAGTGTAAAAATTCGGTCAAATAGTTCAGTCAATCGCAAAAACCAGCAGAAACCCCTCGTTATTGGCTGATGGCTTTAGTTGGATTCAGTAAAGGTTACGTAGAATCCACAGTAGGTGAGCTGCCATGTCTAAGTATTTTACACAAGTTACAAGTTTATGTTTTTTGCATAAATATTGTTGATGTTACTGAGCTATCTTAAGAAATTAGTCGTAAATATTGTTGGTTGATGGGGTGACTCTTAGAAAGCCGTTGACAGCGAAAAACATAGACAAACATCGTCCCTGATTCGTCTTTTCATGGTAATTGTTGGCATCGCAATGTTTCTAAGATTGCCGAGAGATTGCCGAGAGATCGCCGAGATAGCGATTGTTGTTGTCGCAATTATTGCCATAGAAAAGTCGATTCAGAAAAGTCGATTCTGGGAATAGCTAAGTTTGTTAGCTTCTCTACACCGTGCAGCTACCCATACCTGTGAAGGAGCTAATAGTATCGACTCTCTCTAGGCGCTCCAGGTTACGAACAGTTCTAACTTCGCAATCAGAAAAAACTGGCACTATGGACTATTCTACTTCCAGCTCTTTCTCAGCTGCAGATGTCTCACCTAATGCTGACCAGAAAATTCGTCAGCAAACTGCTTTTACAGGTTTGCTGACGGCAAGCGTTGCCTTGGGCGTTGCTTTCCGGTTCTTTTGGGTGGGTAAGCGAGAGTTTTGGTACGACGAAGTTCTTTCTGTTCTCTTTTCAACAGGACAGAAAAAGCTGTACAAGATTCCTGAAAATGTGCCATTCGAGCTGAGTGATTTTTCTGGGCTGTTGCGAATTCCAACAGAAAATGGATTTGGAGATACCTTAAGAACCATAAAGGCGCTGTTGCACGGAGATCTCAGCGAGCCCCATCCGCCGCTGTTGTACCTGATTGAGCACGGGTGGATACGGCTGTTTGGCAATAGTGAGGGTGCTACGCGAAGCGCCGTAATGCTCATGAGTGTGATAACTCTGGCGGTTGCCTACTTTCTAGGACGCCGTCTTTTGGGGCATCGCGGTGGGCTGATTTTTACAGCGCTGCTTTCGCTTAATCCGTTCTTTCTTTCTCATTCTTTGAACTTGCGGATGTATTCGCCGCTCGCACTATGGGCCTGCACTAGTGCGCTGTGTCTGCTGGCACTGATGGGTGTAGATCGCTCAGCTAGCAAAAGTAGTCCGCCTACCGCGCTCAACGTCTGGGTAAAGTGGGCTTTACGCGCGGGGGTCGCGCTGCCTTTAACCGCTGGACTGATGACCCAGTATTTGTTTGGATACTGGTTTTTTGCACTGGGGGCGCTAGTCTTGTTTTTAGACAGGCGTCGATGGCTTCAGCACGGGCTTGCCATAGGCTGCGGAGCACTGCTCTTTATGCCGTGGTTTGTTTGGGGAACGCTCAAGCAGCTGAATAACCGAAAGGATGTCATTGATCGACTTTCTCAGACGGGGGAGCCTGTTGCGCTGATGCTGCAGCATGGCCAAGATTTGGCTCAGACCCTGGCGAACTATTTGCTATTGGGGCATTTAACAACAAAGATGATGCCGCTATCTGAGCATATTAAGCCAACGGCGGTTGCTATCGGCTGCGGGGTTATTGGCTTTGTTGTGGTGTGTGTGATTGGTCTTATCAGGCATCGTCAGCGGTGGGTATTGGTCAGCTGTGGCCTGTTGGGACTATTTCCGCTTTTGTTGGCTTTGAGCGTAGATATTTTGGCTAACAAGAATACGCTAGGTTTTGGTTGGGGACGTGCGACGATCGTTGTTCTGCCGGGGGTTGTGCTGTTTGTGGCTGCTTGGCTGGAGAAGGCTACTGGGCGATGGCGAGAGACGCTGACGATTGCCATTCTAGCTGTGTACCTGGCGGTAAATGTGGCTGATTTTGAGGGGCGCGATCGCCAGGTATTTCGCTCGGTCAACGCGTCGCTACTGGCGAGTGATAAGCCCACTCTGGTTGTCATGAATACTAGAGCTTGGGGACATGTCAACCGGCTTACTTACTATTTAGATGAGGCGTCGAATCCAGATATTCTGGCTACCGATCCAGCTGCTCTCAGAACCGCGTTGGATTCTGCGCTAGAACAAAATCCATATCCAAGGATCCTATGGCTTCGGTCGAACTATCCTATATGGGCTGCACCTGAAACAGAAGCAGAGGTTTTGGCACTGGCCGCGGAGACCGACCAGCTTTTACAGGCTCGTTACTCGCTCGTGGCTTCTAAATCACTGGAAGGCACGATGAATTTGGATAGTTTCGAGCTTCAGGTTTACGAGTAGTTGCGATCTATTTCGATGCTCTTAGCTTTTCTTGCGCCAGCTGAGCTTGAGGTTAAGCCAGAAGTTCCAGAAAATGATTAGGGCGATCGCTACGATTTTTGCAAAGTACTTATCCGCATTCTCAGCCCAGTCTGCGGCGGTAAACTGGCCTGCCAGTGCCGGTAACTGGCTAACTATGGGTACGCGAAGCACCAGCGTCAGAATTACATTTTGCAGTGCCGCTCCCGCTAGGCAAACGAGATTAAATTTGTAAAATCGTTGAAACCTGGCTCGCCATCCTTGCTGCGACTGGGCGACATCGGCAAAGGTCCAGGCATCGTTCCACAGAAAGTTGTTAATGATGGCTGCTTCAATTGCTAAGTTGTTGCTGATGTAGAGCGGCAAGCCGACATATTCGAGCAGAATTGAATAAACTGCCAAATCTACAAACAAACCGCTAAAGCCAACGATCCCAAAGCGCAGGAATCGACCAACCGGCAGCAGCTGCAGCCGCCGAAAAAAACGCTGCGTTAACAATCCGTGAGGCTTCAAGGGTCGATCTCCAGTTTGTAGGTTGGGTATTGGCCGTAGGCCCCCAGAAAAGTCATATTCAGACGATGGGTGCCATTTTCTAGGCTTAGCTCGCTGCCAGGTGTATTCGGCACTTGGCAGTCCTGAAGCGGACTGCACACATACAAGAATTCACGCTCACCTAGGTCAACTAACCTATTCGCTAGTCTCTTAACTTCGGCCATCCCTTCTGCTCGGAAGAACGTTTTCCCCGGTAGCGCGGTCCAGAGCTGTTCGGCGATGTACCCATTGGAAAGGGCCATCCAGGGAATTGGTTCCTGCCTAAATGCCTCTACTGCAAGGGATGTTGTCTTCGAATGGTCTTGTAAGGAAACCGTTTTTTCGGTGCTATCAGCATCCGCGGCTTTGCCGAAGACAGCTGTAACCGTGTTCAGCTGTAGGCCGAGCACAAGTGCAACGATAGCGCCAATCAGAATGACCTGACGAGCCCAACTTCGTAAGCAGTTTACTCTAAGCTGTTCAGCCAAGAGAACAGACAGGAGCGGTATCAAAACGAGATATCGCTCCTGTCCCCACCTCAGAGCGCCACCATCTGGGGATATGACAAAGGGCACAATGATGAGAAATAGCAGGCTCACCAGCAGACTCAACCGACTCGGCATCGGGTCGAGAGTAGATGCCTGGTTAATGCCTAGCTGCCTGAAATAATGTCCTTTGCTTGCCTTTGGATTTTTCCGCTTAAAGGGACTGACTTTGACCTGTGGCTTTTTAAGCTCTGGCATGAAAACGACGGCTAGGCCAACGACCCAGGCCAGCGGAAAGTATTGCAGTAGGGATGTCGCTAGCCATGGAGCGCTGCCTAGCTGAGCTGCTCCGCTGGGACGAATCTCTACAGGGTCACCGTAAATGGCGTAGTTTAGCGCTAACAAAATTCCGACTACGCAGGCGATCGCACCCATCAAAATGCAAACTTTAACCAGAGTTACCCGTGGAAATAGCTGCCATTGAGGAAAGCGCCAACCGAGAATAGCTAATAGCCCTATCACCAAGGCGAGGCAGATAAATTCTGGCCCGAACCAAGCTGATAGACCCAATAGCACACCGCTGCGGAGCACCTGCCCTCGCGAAATCCCTGTATCAATTCTCTGCTTATTCGGAGAGCTGCCAGACTGGGGACCCCTGGGGAACAGCAGGATACTTAGGCCCCAGAAAGCCAGGGCAACGGCTAGGGATTTCGGCCCTAGAACGCTTCCATAGATGCTGAGGGCGGATCCAAACGTCAACCCTAGTAGCCCAAGGCAAAGCGGAATAAGCCCCCAGCCCGCACGGCGTCCGATCTGCCAGAATCGCAGCCAGGTGGCCCACAGCGCCACTAGTGGAATAATGTAGAGTGCGCGATCGCCTAACAGCCCGCTAAAGAGTACATATGGCGGCGCACTTAGCACCGGAAAGACAAAAGGAAAGAGCGCAACGGGTTGAGCGGCAGCATCCGGAATAAAATTTATATGAAAAGGGTAGAGCCCGGCTTGCCAAAGTGTGCTCACCCAATCTGCAGCTGGCAAGCTCAGCGCGACGTCCAGAGGAAAGCGGCCCGCCCTGATCTGCTGAGCGATTTGCTGCGTAATCAGCGCATATATGCCACTGCCCTGGCCAAACCATACCCCGCTCTGAACAGCGGCCTGCATCCAAAGTGTCAACCCAATACTAGCTACAACAATCAGAGCAGGCAACAGCCAACAAAGCTGAACAGGGTAGTAAGGACGTTTGGCACTCATGATGACCAGCTGGTAGATGACGGGTTTACGGTTCCGTCGAATTCTACAGGGATAGCGGACTACCGTCAGCAGCTAGGCCAAACGCAGCTGGGTTTGATGATTTGAAAAGGCTTTTTTGCACTTCATTTGCTGCTCGATTTCTAAGTATAAATCCGTAGGAACCGAGCAACCATAAGATATAAAACTAACCCAGCCGGTATCCAAATCCGCGAACAGTTTTCAAATACTTGGGCTGGCTAGGATTTTCCTCTAGCTTTTCGCGTAGCCAGCGGATATGGACATCTACTGTTTTGTTATCGCCCATAAAGTCGTAGCCCCAGACCTGATCAATGATCTGGTTCCTGGACCAAACTCGCTTGGGTTGGCTGAGCAAAAGCTCCAGAATTTTGAACTCTTTGGGTGAAAGATTAATTTCCGAATCTGCCAGGAAAACACGACACTCGTCAGTGTGGAGTGCAATGTCAGCAAAGCGAAGAATGGACTTTTCATCCACTTTGGTGGGTGATTGAGCGCGTCTGAGTAGCGCCCGGCAGCGGGCAATTAGCTCACGCATTCCAAACGGCTTCGTCAGATAGTCATCCGCGCCGACTTCAAGCCCCAGCACCCGATCCGTCTCCGTTCCTTTGGCACTTAAGATCAAAATGGGAATGTTTAGCCTGTGATGGCGAACCATCCGGCATAGATCTAGCCCGTTCATACCCGGGAGCATCAGGTCTAAAATCACGAGTGCAATATCTGGTAGCGCGGGTTGCCCTTTGTCAGGGCTGCCTAAGAGCATCTCTAATGCGTGCTGACCGTTGTCTGCGACACAGACCTCAAATCCTTCATCTGCCAAAGACAGAGCTACCGTCTCACGAATCAGCTCTTCATCTTCTACCAGTAAAACCTTACCAAGCCCAATGCGAACATTCGTCTGAATCTGCGGTGCCGTAAGCGCTACCATACTTGAAACCTATGTATCTTTACGGTCTATATCCAGGCAAATTCTATCAGGAATGCTCGGCGTTTCTGTCAGTGCGTGTCAAACTTTTCCTGTAAATTTTCTTTCGTTGTGTTGTTTGCGATACAAAGTTTGGGTTTATACCGCTACGAAATTAACGAGCTTGCCTGGCACCACAATCACTTTTTTGATCTCTTTTCCTGCTAGGTAGCGCTGGGCAATCTCCGACTCCCGGGCGTAGCGCTCCAGCGCTGCCTTGTCTGTACCTGCCGGTACTTGCACAGTCCCGCGGGTCTTTCCCATCACCTGAATGACTAGTGTAATCTCATCGGCAACTAGGGCTGCAGGATCTACCTTCGGCCAAGGCTGCTGGTGAACTGAGCCATTCTCCAGAGACGACCACAGCTCATCGGCAATGTGAGGCGCGAAGGGCGCAATTAATTTCACCAGTGTGACGATACTCTCAGCAAAAGCGGGGGTATTTTTCTCTTTGGCGTCGTTAATGGCATTGCTCAGCTTCATCAGCTCAGAAACAGCCGTATTGAACTGATAGTCGCCTTCGATATCATCTGTGATTTCTTTGATGGCGGTGTGGGTTGCCCGGCGAAGCCCTTTGTCTGCTTTGCCTAGGCTACTCTGGTCGATATTGCGAATGCTGCCGACGGTGCTGAGATGATCTGACTGGGCAAATTCCATAACAGCCCGCCAAACCCGATTGAGAAAGCGGAATTGCCCTTCCACATCGGCATCGTCCCATTCAAGGTCTTTTTCTGGGGGGGATTTGAACAGGATAAACATGCGTGCAGTATCTGCGCCGTACTTGGCTAGCACTTGGGCAGGGGGGACGCCATTGAACTTTGACTTGGACATTTTCTCGTAGGAGACGCTCAGGGGTTCACCTGTGTCAGGGTCAGTTGGGTTGTCCAAATCCGCAATCTGATCTGGGACGATAAACTGTCCATCTGCCGTTTTGTAGGTGATGGACTGCACCATGCCCTGGGTGAGGAGCCGTTGGAAGGGCTCGTCGAAGTTTAGCAAGCCGCGATCGCGCAACACCTTGGTAAAAAATCGTGAGTACAGCAGATGTAAAATCGCATGCTCAATCCCGCCTACGTATTGGTCTACTGGCAGCCAATCATTCACCCGATCTTTTGAGAAGGCTGTCTCTTCGTTGTTGGCATCGGCGTAGCGCAAAAAGTACCAGGACGAATCTAAAAACGTGTCCATGGTGTCGGTTTCTCTCTGGGCATCCTTACCGCAGTTCGGGCAAGGGACCTTGACCCAGTCCTCGAATTTAGAGAGGGAAGGAACGCTTTCTCCTGAGAATTCTACATTTTCTGGCAGGGTGACGGGTAAGTCTGCTTCGGGCACGGGCAAGCTGCCACAGTCAGCACAATGGATAACGGGAATGGGTGCACCCCAGTAGCGTTGCCGTGAGACGAGCCAGTCGCGCAGACGATAGTTGGTGGTTCCCTGGCCGAGGGAGTGTTCTTCTAGATAGGCGATCGCAGCTAGCACGCTCTGCCCTTCCCCTTTTCCTGCGGATACGCCATCGAGCGGTCCTGAATTGACTATGACGCCATCGTGAGGATAGGCCTCTGTCATCGTTGATCCATCTAGGGCTTCACCTTCAGCGCCGTGCTCAGGCTGCACCACCACTTTTACGGGCAAGTCGAACTTTCTCGCAAAATCAAAGTCCCGCTGGTCGTGGGCGGGTACGGCCATGATGGCCCCGGTACCGTAGTCCATCATGACGTAGTCAGCCGTCCAGATTGGAATCTTCTCGCCATTGACTGGATTAACCGCGTAGCTGCCCGTCCAGACGCCCGTTTTCTCTCGTCCTTCTGCCGTCCGATCAATTGTGCTTAAGTTGGCTGCAGCTGTTTGGTAGGCCTTTATGGCTTCTGCTTGCTCAGCTGTTGTCAGACTCTCCATTAGCGGATGCTCAGGAGAAACCACCATAAAAGTCGCGCCCCATAGCGTATCCGGGCGAGTGGTATAGATTACTAAGTCATCGCCTGCCTCATTCTTGAAGGTTACTTGAGCGCCTGTAGACTTGCCGATCCAGTTGGCTTGCATGGTTTTTACCCGCTCTGGCCAGCCTGGCAGCTTATCGAGATCGGTGAGCAACTGCTCGGCATAGTCAGTGATCTTAAAGAACCATTGACGCAATAGCTTGCGCTCTACCTTTGCTCCGGAGCGCCACGAGCGCCCTTCGCTATCTACTTGCTCATTCGCCAGGACCGTCTGGTCAATGGGGTCCCAGTTCACAGCCGCTTCTTTTTGATAGGCTAATCCCGCATCGAAAAACTGCAGAAAAATCCATTGGGTCCAGCGGTAGTAGTTTGGCAAACAGGTTGCCACTTCCCGGCCCCAATCATAGGAGAGGCCTAACTTCTTGAGTTGCTCGCGCATCTGAGCGATATTCTTTAGCGTCCATTCAGATGGGGGAACACCTCGCTTAATGGCAGCATTCTCAGCAGGCAGCCCGAATGCATCCCAACCCATTGGATGTAAGACTCGGTAGCCCTGCATTCGACGTACCCGGGCAATCACATCAGTGATGGTGTAGTTACGCACATGGCCCATGTGCAGGTCGCCCGATGGGTAGGGAAACATCGACAGGGCATAGAATTTTTTGCCAGAGGACTGGTCAGAAAGATCCGGATCGAGCGTCTTATCAAGTTGCTGCTCAGCCCAGTGCTGCTGCCATTTCGCTTCTACATCTGCCGGGCTATATCGCACTTCCACGCCGCTACGGTTCCTTTTGTTTGTTCACATACTCAAGGTTGTATTCTAAAGGGTGAATTGAGTTTTAGATGCATTTTTGAATTTTCAGATGCATTTTTGAATTTTCAGATGCGTTTTTGAGTTTCAAATGCGTTTTTAAGGGTGTGAGTGATTTTTCTGAGCTTTGTGTCTTCGTGTATGGCACGTTGAAGCCGGGCGGACACTATCATCAGCGCTACTGCTCAGACTATTTGACTGAGGCCATACCTGCTGCGGTTAGAGGGCGGCTGTATGCCTTTCCGGACCTGGGCTATCCAGCGATGACGTGGGGCAAAGATTGGGTAAAGGGCTATGTGCTCAAGTTTGTGCAACCTGAGCCGATTTGCCAGCAGATTTTGCAGCGTCTAGATGTTTTAGAAGGATTCCAATCGGAGTCTCTAGAGGCAGATAATGAGTATGAGCGGCAACAGGTTTTTGCGGTCTTGCTGGATGAGGAGCGTTCTCTAGTAGGAGAAAATCAGCAGTTGGCTTGGGCCTATTTTATGGCGGCTGAGAAAGTGCGATCGCTTGGTGGCATATACCTTTCAAGCGGCAATTGGCCAGTTAGCTAGTCTCACGTTTTGAGTGAGTCGGTGGTTAGCCTGCTCATCGGAAAAATAGGCCGGTAGGGTCATCAAGCCAGAATCTGCGTCAAGCCCAGCGTTTTCAATTTTGACGGTGCCGTCGATACCTATCTGAGAGCTGGCCGTGATGTCACTTTGAGGTGTGAGCTGACTGCGAAATTGAAGCCCAAAAATTCCCTGGGTGATGATGTTGATATTTCCATCTCGACCATCGGCGGCATTGGCAACAATGTCGCTGTTTTCTCGACCGATAATAAGAGCTTGGATCACAATATTGCCACCATCACCCGCGCCTAGCGAAGTCGCTTGAATCAGACTCCCGGCTTGGGTCCTGAGAGAATCGGTGGTCAGGGAAATATTTCCGCCTTGCCCAGAGGCTGTGATAGCGCTAATGTCGCCGCTATTTAGGACTGTTTCTTGCGATCACGCCGTAAGCATACCAGCTTCACCCGTACCCAGGTTGGCGACCGAGACTGCTCCACCTTCATCGATCTGCAATCTGCGGGCTGTAATACTCACTTGTCCGGCATCGCCTGTAGGAATTTGGTCAGCACCCAGTATCTGCTGATAGATAAGCGGCGCCAAAACAACACCGGAAGAGATTTAGCTTCCTCTCAAACCCAATAGCTGGCCAGAGACATGCACTTGTCCTGTAGCCGTAACCTCAATATCGCCTGCTGAACCATCGGTAAAGCTAGAAGTGAGAATAGAACCGCCATTCCTAACAGTCAGCTGGTCCGTAAAAATAGTTAGATTACCAGCACTACCCTTGCCAACAACCGTCGTTGCGCTAATTAGACTCAGCTCACCTGTGGGCGTTGTCCCATCAACAAGAATATCACTGGCAACAATCTCTACATTTCCACCCCGACCACTGGCGAACGCAGTATTGGAGCCTACAAATCCGCCTTCAGTGATGGTCAGATGTTCAGTGTCAACAACCAAATCGTTGCTCTGACCGGCTCCCACTGTGTAGGTTCCTAGTCTGCTAAATATCCCAGGTTCAACATCCGCATGACCACTAACAACCAAATCATTCGATTCAACCGTTACAACACCGCTAGAACCAGGACCAAATGTTCGACGACCTAGACTACTGCCATCTACTACGGTAACTTGAGGCGACATAATTGTAATATCACCAGCGCTACCAAATTCTGTTGCATCCGGCGGTGTAGGAACAGAGGGAACTATCGAGCTGATGATACTACTCGTTATTGCACCTGGAGTCAGCTGACCGTCAAGCCTCAGGCTATTTGTCGCGGTGATAGTGATGTCACCACTGGGAAAAAGCCCTCTATTCTGCGCCAGAATGAGGGACCCATTGGATAGATGAATATCTTTCCCGATGAATGCCCCTATCGTCTTTGAAATTTTGTGAGGCGTCAGGCAGGAGTTGCTCTATCTCTTGTCGATGGTCGCTTGTTGACGGCTGCTTGTTGACGACTGCTTGTTGATGGCCGCTTGTTGACGGCATATGAAGCAGCGGGAATTATCAGCAAAGATAGGCGACAAGTAGTTGGGTGAAATGGAATGAAGAACGCTTGGAAATTGATAACGGCTACTGTCATCACAACGGGTTTGGCGGGCGGTGTGGTGTCTCCTTCTCTGGCGGCTGGGCGGTTGATGCCTGCTGACGGTGCGCTGAATATTGGTGAACGGATTCTAGCTGTGAATTCTGCTGGTGCACCGCAGGCAGATGCAGACCTATCCGCCCAAGGCAGGCAGCTGTACGCAGCAGGTCAGTTCGCTGCGGCGGCAGATGCCTGGCAGAGAGGCGCGCAAGTTGCTGCCGAAAATAGTGACTCGTTGGCACAGGCTGCTATTTTGAGCTATTTGTCTTTGGCCTATCAGGAGCTAAACCAATGGACGATGGCACAATCAGCTATTGATCAGAGCTTTGAGCTGGTAGCAGCAGCGTCGGAAAACAGTGATGCGAGTGCGATGCTTCGGGCTCAGCTATTTAATACAAAAGCGGGGCTTTCCTATCACCTAGGTCAGGCTGAAACAGCGCTCGAAGAGTGGAAGCAGGCTGAACAGTTTTATCGGGCGGCGGCCGATGTGTCGGGGCAGCTAGGCAGCCAGATTAATCAGGCGCAGGCATTACAGACTTTGGGGTTTTACCGGCGATCGCGCCAACAGCTCGAAGCGATCGCCGACACGCTTGCCACCATGCCCGACTCTGAGCTCAAGGTAAACGGCCTGCGAACCTTGGGCAACGCGCTACAGGTACTGGGTGATTTGTCGGCGAGCCGTGCTGCACTGTTTGAAAGCGCCAATATTGCGATCGCCATAGAGTCAACCAATGAACTGAGTGCGACCTATCTCAGCTTGGGGCGGACAGCCAGGGACTGGGGGGATATCAATGCTGCGATCGCCATGTTTAACCGGGCCAAGCAAGCGGCTCTCAACCCAGCGGACGCACTGCAGGCCGACCTTAGCCGCCTCCAGTTCTACATTCAGCAAAAAGACACTGCCAATACCATGGGGTTGGCTAGCGACATTGCCAGCCGGTTGGAGACATTGCCGCCCAGTCGGCTGTCTGTGTACGCCGCTGTAAATTTGAGCGCTAGCTTAGCCAAAGAGGCGCAGCTTGGGCAGTCCTTACCCATCGAACAGATCAATCAGCTGCTTGCTAAAGCCGTTCGGTCAGCTCAATCGCTAGAAGATTCGCAGGCTGAGGCCTATGCCTTAAACCAGTGGGGTGCACTGTATATGCAGACTCAGCAATGGTCGGATGCCTTGACTTTGACCCAAAAGTCTTTGGACATTGCCCGCTCGATTAATGCTGACGATATTGCCTCCCAGTCAGCCTGGCAACTCGGGCGCATTCTTGCTCAGCAGAACAACAGACCTGAGTCAATTGCAGCCTACACAGAGGCTGTTGACTCACTTCAGGATCTGCGCAGCGACCTGGTCGCCATCGATCCAGACGTGCAATTTTCGTTTCGAGAAAATGTAGAACCTATCTACAGAGAGCTGGTGAGTCTCCTACTAGAAGAAGACGCTCAGAATACAAAGGCAGTTCAAAAACCCAGCCAAAAGAATTTAGCTCAAGCACGAGAAGTCATTGAAGCGCTGCAGCTCGCAGAGCTGGATAACTTTTTCCAGGAAGCCTGTATCGATGTAGAAGCTCAGCAAATTGATCAGGTAGATTCAAAAGCGACTATCATCTACCCGATCATTCTGCCGGACAAGCTAGCCGTTATCGTATCTAGTGCTGGTCGACCATTGGAGTACTATTCCACATCCGTAAGTTCAGCAACCGTTGAATCTACCCTGCAGGAACTGCTGAGTGCCATTCACCCAGTATCGGACAACAGCTATCGCCTAGAACTCTCTCAGCAGGTATTCGACTGGCTAGTGCGGCCAGCCGTAGAGAGTGATATTACTGAAAATACTGAGACGATGGTGTTTGTTCTCGATGGGCTGCTGCGCAATGTTCCGATGGCCGCTTTGCACGATGGCGACAGCTACCTGATTGAGAACTATGCAGTTGCCCTCTCTCCAGGGCTACAGCTAATGAACGCCCAGTCTCTATCGCAAATCCGGCCAGATGCTGTTGTCGGTGGTATTAGCGAAGCCCGCAATGGACTGAGCGCCCTACCTGCTGTGGAAGAAGAGATTGCAGATGTCAGTTCGCTAATACCCGCGGACACCTTGTTTAATGAAGAATTTACTAGTGCGGCCCTTGCTAGAGATGTGAAAAACAGCTCGGCAAATATTGTTCATTTAGCCACTCACGGCCAGTTTAGCTCTCGCTTGGAAGATACTTTCCTGTCGACTTGGGAGGGGCGACTCAGTGTGAAGGAACTCTCTGAGATATTGCAAACGAGGGGACAGTCACGCGCCATTGAGCTTTTGGTTTTGAGCGCTTGCGATACGGCTTCAGGCGACGACCGTGCTGTATTGGGCCTTGCGGGGCTAGCGGTAAAATCGGGTGCTCGTTCTACTGTTGCGACCCTTTGGCCGGTTAAGGATCAAGCGGCGGCCCAACTGATGAGAGAGCTGTATCGGGGCATTAGTACCGCTGAGATGAGTAAGGCAGAAGCGCTCAGGCAGGCTCAGCTACAGCTGTTAGCAGACGCAAGCTATAGCGATCCGTTCTTCTGGTCGGCGTATACCTTGGTTGGGAACTGGCAATAAAACCGCGCCAAGCTAAAGAAAAGGGGCGGGAAAATCGACCGTATTTTCCCTAACCTGCAGAGCGAAAAAGTTACTTATTTCAGGGTGAGTACTCTACGCAGACCGCTACTCGACTTCGTACGATGAAAATTGCCAGGTTTATTTTTAATGTCTGTGATTTAGGTAGGCCATTCGGAGCGGTTAATACGGTCTTTTGAGTTCACAACTTTTTGAAGAGCGCGCAATCTTCGAGAAGTATTGCTGGAGAAAAGTGTTGGGACGAGTTGATGAGAGCTAACGATCAGGAACATACTATGAAACGATATTTGTCTGCTAAAACTTTTGGGGTGGCTGCTGTGCTCCTGAGTATAGCTTGGCTACAAGGCGGAACAGCCCATGCTATTGGATTTACGCCTCCGGCGGATAATACGGCCCCTCGCGATGGAACGGGCGGTGCTTCTCGGGGCAGTTTCTTTGTACCGCCTAGCGACAACTCGTCACCCCACCAGGGAACGGGCGGCGCTTCTCGCGGCGGCTTCTTTGTGCCGCCTAGTGATAATGCTTCGCCGGGCGAGAGTACAGGTGGTGCTTCTCGCGGCGGTTTCTTTGTGCCGCCTAGTGATAATGCTTCGCCAGGCGAGAGTACAGGTGGTGCTTCTCGGGGAGACTTTTTCATGCCTCCTGCTGAAAACAGCGCGCCGCAGGACTCGACAGGAGGTGGATCACGTAGCAACCTATACGGTACGACCCATTCGACCGGGCAGGTAGCGGTCTCTTCTATGATGGCGGTGATGCCAGAGAGCTTTTTTGGTACGACGCTAGAAGCGAGACCCACTATTTTGGTGTATGTACCTGCTTCCAATGCCGACCAGGCGATTTTTACGCTGAAGGATGAGTCGAAAGAACTGGTCTATCAGATGACGATGGCGATTCCACCGTCGGGCGGCGTAGTCACCGTCGAGCTTCCGGCTGATGCGCCTGAGCTAGCTGTGGGTCAGAACTATCAGTGGTACCTGGCCATGATGCTAGATGATGAGCTTAGCCCGGCGAGCCCCTTCGTCGATGGCTGGGTGAAGCGGATTTCTCCGAGTCCTGAACTGGCGGCAGCTCTGAGCCAAAGTGAAGGTCTAGATGACATTGCTGCGCTTGGCGCGGATGGCATTTGGTACGATACCGTTGCCCAGCTAGCGCAGCTACAAGCGCCACAGACAGATGCTGCGATCGCAGCGCACTGGCATGAGTTACTGGAGTCTGTGGGACTGACAGATATCTCCACTGCACCTGTGATGATGTGACTGTTTTAGGTGTGCTTTGAGTTTACTTTGAGCGCGCATTGATTTTCCTGTGAGACAACAACAATACAAGACGGAGGGTTTAGAGGCCTTCCGTCTTTTTTTACTTGAATCTTCGGTAGGTCTGTGGGCGTCGGACATATCCTCAGCAAATCAACAAAAGCTATATTAGAGAATATGCAGAGTTGGCTATAGGTGTAGGTCATAGGTTGCCGATGTCAGTAATTGAGCAAATTTTAGGAAATGCCCTATCGGGAGAGGATATTTCTGTATCGGATGGGGTGAGGCTACTAAGGGCGAGTGAAGCCTCAGAAAAAGCGGCGATTCGAGAAACTGCAGATACCTTAAGGCGGCGCCAAACAGGTGAAACTGTCACCTATGTGCTCAACCGCAATATTAACTACACCAACATCTGCGAACAGCACTGTAGCTTTTGCGCGTTTCGGCGGGACGCTGACCAAGATGGGGCTTACTGGGTTGACTGGGGCGGCATCTTAGAAAAGGCGCGGGAAGCTGCTCAGCTCGGTGCAACAGAAATCTGTATGCAGGGCGGGCTGAACCCTGAAGCGAAGATAGATGGGTCTTCTTTGGCCTACTATTGCAAGCTTGTAGAGACGATTAAGGACGCTTCACCAGACTTGCATGTACATGCTTTCTCTCCTCAAGAGGTGCAGTTTATTGCGCGTGAAGATGGGTTGGGCTTGCGCGCCGTTATTGCCGCGCTGAAAGCTGCCGGTGTGGGCTCTTTGCCTGGTACGGCGGCAGAAGTGCTAGACGATAGCGTGCGCCGCATTTTGTGCCCAGAGAAGACAACAGCAGCGGAGTGGATTGATATTGTTGGGCTTGCCCATGAGGTGGGGCTGCCGACCACCAGCACGATGCTCTCTGGCCATATCGAGACTGTTGAGCAGCAGGTCATGCACTTGGAACAGCTGCGGCAGCTTCAGCAGCGTGCCAAAGAGAAGGGATACACCGGCATGACGGAATTTATATTGCTACCGTTTGTGGGACAGGAAGCGCCAAAACCCCTTCGGCGCAGGGTTGGTAGAGATCAGCCAGTGTTAGAAGATGCGTTGCTATTGACAGCTGTCGCCCGAATCTATTTGGGAAATTGGATTGTGAACCATCAGCCGAGCTGGGTGAAGCTGGGGCTAGCTGGGGCAACAGAGGCCCTGAACTGGGGCTGCAATGATATCGGCGGCATCCTGATGGAGGAGCACATTACCTCTATGGCAGGGGCGGTGGGCGGCACCTGTCAGAGCGAAGCAGACCTAGTGAAGGCGATTGAATCAGCGGGGAGACCGGCTCAGCAGCGGGACACGCTGTACGGAAGGATTGGCATGCCAGTGGCTGCTTAGTTTGATGCCTAGGTCGGATGGCTAGATGGCGGTCAAACTCAGCTGTGTTTGTAGCTCGCGCTGTAGTTCTAATAGCGCTTTGCGAATAGAGCTGTGGGTGTGCTCGGCGTCGGGGTGGGGTGGTTTGCCGATCTGCTGAAAGTGGGGGCGATCGCCGGTGAGCTTGCTGTGGGCAATCGCTACTTGCCGGGCAAATTCGCAGAACGTGGCGGGCTCATTCAGCAAGCTATCGAGAATTTGTGCGAGTGCCGTCAGCGGGGTATCTAGCTGACGGCTGACTCGAATGTCGTTGCTGACCCATGCTAAGAGGGTCGTTGCCAGTGCGTCTGATGGGTCGGCTAGGTGGGCTGAGAGGAACTGATTGATAGTTGCGATCGCGCTCAGCGGACGGGGAACTGTAGACTCGCCCTTTAGAAAGCTACCGCCCTCTCGGCCGATGGCTTCTGCAAGGGAAAACTTACGTTCCCTGCGAATTTCTGCCTGCAGAGCGATATCTAAAGCCGTAGACGGTTTGGCAGTTGCTGCTGGAGACGACGATGATAGTGGCGGGTGCTCGGCTTTTTTCGGTGGCTGGATAAACGCGAGTATGGTCGCGATGAGCTGGTGAAAAAAAGACGGCATGGGGATAGATCGTTGGTTTTTTGGACTGTTGGCTGGGCTAGCTGTTGATGGTCTGGATAACCGGGCGATGATTGGCAGGGTAGTGGACAACGTTCAATCGGCCAGGACGCAGTGCCAGCCGGGTAGGCAGGTAGCCTGCAGGCGAGAGCGCCGGGTCTGTGCCATTGCCCAGATTGCTGCTGTGGGCGCTATTGCTGTAGGCGCTGTTAACGATGCTTTGGGCAATCAGGGTTTGAATATCGGCGGTGGGTGCGATCGCAAGTCCTGTTATCATCCCATCTTTGGGGCCTGAAGCGCGACTAAGCTGCTGTTGCCACACTTGGAGAAAGTGAGCATTTTCTGTAGTGAGCTGCAGCGCCCTTGGATGGTGCTTCAGCAGCTTACCGGCCATCGCCTGAGCGTGGCTGGTTGTCAGGCAGAGGTCTATGGGGGCTTCTTTGAGTCGCTGAGCAATTCGCTGACAGTGCTGGGGCATTAGGCCTTCGGAGGGTAAGAGGATTAGCCGCAGCCCGGTTTTTTCTGTTTTTACTTTGGGCAAGGTCTCTCCTAGGGGTTCAGTGTGGTTCAGCTGGTGGAGTTGAACAGATCTGCTCGAAGCGGTTTCTTCAAAGGTCAGCTCACTCACAGCACAGTTTGACTGCTGCAGAGAATGGTGAAATTTGGGCTGCAGGCCCAGTGCGGTGCTGATGAGGGCATGGGTCGTGCCGCTGTGGCTGACGATCAGGCAGTTGTGCCCGGCATGGCGGGTCAGAAAGCTTTGCCAAAATAGCTGCGATCGCTGGTACAGGTCTCGCACAGGAAAGTAGCGCTCGGTTGCCAGTGCGATTCCTTTTTGCTCTGAAATGTTTTTGGCTAAAGTGTTTTTGGTTGAGATGTTTTTAGCTGAAGTGTCTGGCTGAACGGGCAGTTCAAACGCTTCGGGATGCCGCTGCCAGCAGTCATACTCAGCGGCAAACTGCTGCCTAACCTGTTGGTAGCTCAGACCTTCCCAGCCACACAGAGAAATCTCTCTCAGCTGAGGACTCAGTACCATAGGGGGCGGATTGCCGGGGGACATGGTTTGTATCAGCGCGCGGGCCGTCTGCTGGACGCGGCGCAGGGGGCTTGTGTAGACGATATCAATCGCTCTGTGTCGCAGTGCTTGCCCGAGCTGATGTGCTGTTCGAAGGCCTAGCGATGTCAGAACAGAATCGTCGGAGCTACCTTGATAGCGCCCCTGCTGATTGAAAGTGCTGCGTCCGTGGCGGACGAGAATAACGCGAGTCTTTTGGGATGACATGGAATAAACAAAAATATAGGAGCGAAATTTAGACAGAGCAGGCCTTAGAACGGGCCCTAGAATAGGGCTTTAGAATGGGCCGTGGAATGGTCTGGAGATTTTGTATTAGGAGAATTCTGAGGTGGAGAGACTGGGGTAGGAGAATGCCGCTGGATGTACCAGGTATAGAAGTGGTGGTTGAACTTTCGCTCTATGGTGCTGAGCCAGTTTTCCAGTCGAAGACTGCCCTGTCCCAGCGTTAGCCAGCGAACGAGCGGCTTAACGAGCAGTTCCCGTCGCCGACTGCCCAGGCCTGCGTAGCGACGACGGAAGTATTTGTCTTCGGTGAGCTGCCACTTGTCGCGAAGATGATGCAGGCTAGCGAGGTCCCAGCTGTCGCTCCAGCGCAGCATAAAGTATCCCAAATCGTAGGGCTTAAAGTCTGGCAGGCTGAGTTTGCCAAACCACTTCATGAGGCCAGCTTTGTTCGAATCGAGACCGATGGTGTCGGTGGTGACAACCGCTTCGCGTTCGCTAAAGACACTCCCACCTGCGGCTGTCACCATGAAGCAAAAGTCGATATGCTCTCGGGTTGCCATCATGCCCTCATCCAGTAAGCCAGTCTGCTCGAAAATGCTGAGGCGGGCGAGCATGCAGTGAAATTCTACATAGTCGCACTGGGTGCGATGCAGCTGGTCAGAAACATCGGCGATCGCTCGGCCCGTCAAATAGGCAGACTGCTTTATCAGTCGCCTAGGCTGGCCGCGCTTCACATCGGACTTAATGTAGGAGCGTCCGCCCGCATTGTGAATGACCTGATGGGCAGGATTGCCAATGCAGGTCAGCGGACCGACTACGGCTGCATCCGTCTCTTCGGCGCAGGCTACCAGCTTAGTTAGCCAACCCCGCTTGACGATGACGTCGTTTTCAACAAAGACAATATATTGGGCGGTTCCTGCTTGAAGAACCTGCTGTAGTCCCACATTTCTTGCCTGGTTAGGAGAGATATAGCGACTGGTGTGAATCACTTCGAAAGATTTCTCCTGTGATTGTTGTTCGATGTATTTTCGAACGGGGGTGGGGGAGCAAACGTCTACAAAGACTAAGTTGAAAGGGTAGTCCGTATTTTGGTAGATACTTTCTAGGCAGGGACGGGTGTAGCTAAAGCGCTCCCTTGGACCTACAACGAGGGTGACGCTGGGCTGGCTGGCTGACCCGGCTGGTGCTTGGGATGCGGTCTTGATGACTGTCCTAGGAAGGACATCTATCGGTTGGCTATGGGTCGGTTTTGGGGTTTGGGTTTGGGGGGTTGTCTGGGGGGGTGTCATGGCTGTTCGAAGGGGTGGTTTGGCGCGTCAGAATAAATGGGGTTGTGCCTAGGCAGGAATAGGGTGGCTCTGCTTGATCTTGGTTTGCCCAATCAGATGTTCTCTTTCTGTGGGTGACATCAGATGGCTACCGGCAGCTGCATTGGTTGCTGCCTGTCGTGGGGATTTGGCACCGGCAATCGCCACTGGCTGAATGGGGTTTGAGATGACGAATTGGAGCGCTGCAGTGACCATGGCTTCGCCTGGCGGGAGAATGGTCTTGAGCTGCTTCACTTTTGCCAGCTTGCGGTTGAGCTTCTCTCGGGTGCGATCGCTCTGGTACCATTCACGACGTACCGTATCTGTGAAGACCGTCCCTGAGGAATATTTGCCAGATAGCAAGCCTTTGTGCAGGGGGCCTCTGACTAAGACTGCAATGTTGTTTGCTGCGCAGTAGGGGAAAAATTCCTTATCGGGATTGCGGTTTAGCAGTGAGTAGTCTACTTCTACAACTTGACAGGTTCCCCTTGTATTAAAGACTTTGAGCACTTCTAGGCGATCGGTTGAAATGCCATAGGTGCGGATTAGGCCCTGCTCTTTGAGCATGTCGAACCCTTCTAGGTAGGTGTCGGCCATGTGAGGATCGCTCAGCTTCCCCTCGTGGCAGAGCATGATATCCACATAGTCTGTTTTTAGGCGGTGGAGAGATGCGTGGGCACAAAGCCTAACCATGTCTGTGGTTGTCATTGGCACCATTTGTCCGGAGCGCCTCCCCCAGCGGCCCATTTTAGTGATGATATGTACCTGCTGACGAATGCCAGCTAACGCCTTACCCAGCCGCTCTTCTGAAAGGCCTGCCGGAATGCCGTAAGACTCAGCAGTATCCACGATGTTGATGCCTTGTCCAATCGCTCTGCGGACGGTGGCTGTTGCTGTCTCATCGTCAATGGCACCCCACTGATTACCAATGTTCCAGGTGCCAAGGCCGATGGTAGAAAGGTGAAAGCCCGTATTGCCAAATTTGCGATATAGCATGGGAATATTTTCTCCTAGTAATCTGTTTGTAGATGGTTTGCTATCAGACGATCTCGAACAGCTTTTCTGACATGTAAAACTGTTTTTCTGCGGTGGTAAGGGACGAGAGTAAATAGGCCCGCCGGTCTGGTAATTCAGGAAAACAGATGGGTGTGGGATGGGCCTTTGAGCCCTGCGCTGAACTGTTTTCTGAAGGCTGCAGGTGGCTCGCTGCTATCTCTTCCCTGTAGCGCTCAGCCACCCGCTGATTGAACATTTTCTCAAGCTTGACCAGCTGATTTTCAAGCCACTTTGTAAAAGGCTTTCCCAGAAAAGAAAACTTTGCTGAGATCGGTTTGATCATTTCTTTGCGTCGCCGCTGGCCGAGCTTCTTATAGCGGCGCCTGAAGTATCCATTGTCAGCTAGGTTCCATTTCGTTTGAAAGTGGAGCAGGCTGCTGCGTTCCCAGTCGTCACTCCAGCGCAGCATGAAGTAGGGCAGGTCGCTTCGCAGGAGCCGAGGGGCCGGGGGATGGGTTAGGAAAGTGACGATTGAGGCGGGCTCAAAATAAATAATGCCGCCTATTCTGGTCACGGCCATACAAAAGTCTAGGTACTCTTTTGTGCAGGTGAAGCCTTCATCTAGCAGGCCAATCCGGTTGAACACGCTGGTGCGCACTAGCATGGCATGAAACTCTACGAAGCCCGTGGTGCGCCGAGTCAGCTGATCTGCTACTTCGGCGATGGGTTGATTTTGAAAGTAAGTTCTCTCTTCTATCTGCCACTGGCCGGGCTGGGTGAGATGGTTGCTCGGTCCGCGTTCTCCTCGGGCGAAGCGAGCGTAGTCGGCTGCGTTCATATAGTCTCCGCCCACACAGTGAACAATCGTATGCAGCGGCCTGTACTGGCATACCAGCGAGCCGACAACCGTGGCCCCAGTTGCTTGGGAGCAGCCAACCAACGCAGTGAGCCAGCCTGGAGAAAACAATACGTCATTATCAAGAAAGCAGACATAGGGGGTTTTGACCTGTCTAAGACCTAGATTTCTCGCCTGGTTGGGGGAGATATAGTGCGCTGAGCGAATGAGCTGAAAGCCTCTCTGTTCTGCCTGCTGTGCTAGATAGTCTTGAACGTGTGGTGGTGAATGGTTGTCAATGTAGATGAGCTGAAAAGGGTAGGTTGTGTTCTCGTAGAGGCTTTCCAGGGCTGCCTGGGTAAATTGGAATCGCTCTCTGGGTACAACAACGAGGGTAACAGGGGGGTGTTGCATGGGGCTGTCTCCTTGAAAATTTTAGGATTGATGTTGTTGGCATTCGCAGGCAGGGTGTGGCCTCGCTATGGCTGACTGAAGCTGGTAAAGGGCTGCGTAGTGCTTGCCTAAATGCATCAGCTGTGTATGGGTTCCGCGCTCTAGTACTTGGCCATTTTCTATGTAGAGAATTTGGTCGAAGTCTCTACATGCACGCAGATCGTGGGTGATCAAAAAAGTCGTGCTGTTTTGGGTGAGCTTGTCGAGGGCGTCGTTAACTGATCGCTCACTTTTGTTGTCTAGGCCGACGGTGGGTTCATCTAGGATGACGATGGGAGCTTTGCGAATGGCGGCCCGGGCGATCGCAATTCTTTGTCTTTGTCCTCCAGAGAGCGTCGAACCGCGCTCGCTCATCAGGGTGTCGTAGCCTTGGGGCAGCGCCATGATGAATTCATGGGCATTGGCCAATCGGGCTGCCTGCTCAATCTCTGAGTGGCTGACTGACGCTAGCTCTTTTTTGGGCTCTCTTTTCAATTCCTTTTTTAGCTCTTTGTTTAACTTTCTGGGGCGGATGCCAGAAGCATCTCTATGGCTGTGGCAAATACCATAGGCAATGTTTTCGCTGATGGTCGCACCGAACAAAATGCTGTCTTGGAGGACAATGCTAATTTGCTGCCTGAGAGAATTCAGCTGATAGTCTCGGATGTCTTGACCGTCGATAAGAATTTTTCCGGCTAGTGGGTCGTAGAGGCGTAGCAATAGGCTAACTAGGGTAGACTTGCCGCCACCGGAGGGGCCGACTAGGGCGATTCGCTGCCCGGCTATGGCTTCGAAGCTGATGTTTTCTAGGGTGAGGGTGCCGGAGTCGGGTTCGTAGGCAAAGTGAACATTGCGAAATTGAATATTGCCTTGGAAGGGCGGTGCGGCGATCGCATGGGGCTTATTTCTGACTGCAGGCACGATTTCAAGCAAATCTACAATTCGTTCTCCTGAGGCCGTTGCTTTCGAGATTTTGGCCATGTGCTTTGCCAGCTGACGGGTTGGCTTGAAGGCCGACTTCAGGTAGGTGATGAACACGAGCAAATCGCCTGGGGTGGCATTTCCTCGCTGCACGAGAATGACGCCTCGCCAGAGGACCATTGCCGTCGCGATCGCCACCAAGATTTCGACCGTGCGCTGCAGCCCGGCAGACAGCTGCTGAGTTCGAGCGCTATCTTCTAGGCTCTGCTGATTATCGGAGGAAAAAATTCTCTCCAATCGACCTTCTAAAGAGAGGGCCTGCACAACTTTGATAGCTCCTATTGCTTCGGCGGCTGTGGCCGCCATGGCACTTTCTCGGCGGCGCTGCTGACGGGCTACCTTGCGAATGCGATAGGTCAGCCGAACACTGGAGAAAATGAACAGCGGCAGCACGGCCATGGCAATCAGGGCTAGCTCCCAATCTAGCCGGAACATGATGCCCACCATGCAAAAAAGCGTCAGCGTATTGATGAGAAGCGGTAGCGTTTCATTGACGGTGACATCTCGCAGCCGGTCGATATCGCTGGTGATGCGTGTTAACAAGTCGCCGCTCTTGGCCTGGTAGTGAAAAGAGAGTGAGAGGCGCTGCAGGTGAGCATAGAGCTGGGCTCGCACTTTGGTGATGATGCGGCTGGCCGCTAGGGAAAGGCCGACTAGGCTGATGTAGGCAGAGATTGCCCTAAGCGCGGCAGTGGCCACAATTGCGATCGACAAAACAATCAGCAGCCACTGCGGACTGAGCGATCTTAGGATAGGCCAGTCTAGCTCTGCGCTGTGAGCTTCCGGCAGTAGAATGTAGTCGAAGATTAGCTTTAGGGGCCAGGGGGCTAGGAGGCGGGCAAAAACCTCGGTGACCAGCCCGATACCTGCGATCATGAGCAGGGGCCGCTGCTGACGAATCTGCGGCCAAAACCGCTGCAAAATTCGCTGCATTGCAGGCATGGCTTGCCGGATATTTTTGGGGCGATCGCGCTGCATCATCAGGGTATGTATTCAGTAATCGGGCTACTGAGCTAAAACGGCTTTTCGAGTGGTGGGTTGTTGCTCTTCCAAGCTCATCTGGCTATCTTCAAAGACTCGTCGATACACCGCTTGCCAATTTTTTTGTTCTACTGCTGGTGATAGCCGATTGAGCGCAGTCTGACGGGCGGCAATGCCGAGCTGCTGTCTGAAGCTGGGCTGGGTAATAAGTCGGCTCAGTGCCTCTGCGATCGCGCCAGCATCCCTAGGCGGAACGACTAGGCCATTGCGGCCATCTTCTAAGATTTCACCAATGGCATCGACATTACTCCCGACGATGGCTTTTGCCGCCAGCATGGCTTCAATCATTGCGTTTGGGCAACCATCGTGAAGCGAAGGTATGGCAAAAATATCGACATAGGAGAGGTAGCTCAGGGCCTTCTGACGGCTTACCTTACCAGTGATAATGGTGCGGTCAGCAAAGCCGCTTTTCTGTAGGGTGTGCTCCCAGTAGTCACGCTCTTTTTCTGCAAAGTCTCCGATCAACAGTAGGGTTAATTTAGGTACGCTGTCGGATCTCTTTTTAGTTGGCTGCTTTTCATTTGGAAGCTTGTTATTTGGGAGCTGTTCATGGAGGAATTTCTCTCTCAAAAACTGACAGGCTTCAAACAAATACTCCAACCCTTTTTTATCTCTAAAGCTGCCAACAGAGCCAATGACGATCTCTTCACTCTCGTCAGGTGGTGGGGTAAGCATGGGTGCTGCACCTTCTGTTAGTTCTGTACCTTCTGTTAGTGCCGCGCTGTGCAGCGCGTTTGGATCGATAGAATTCCAGAAGGCAGAAGACTTGGACTGGATGCTTGGGACTAAGGTTCTGGCGCGGTGCATTAAATCTCGACTGACAAATGTCGTCCAGGCAGAATTTTCGAGTGCCCAGGTAACAGGCCCGAATTGCTGCGGACTGAAGACGTGTTTGTGCAGATCTGCGCCGCGGATACTGTTGATGACTGGAATACCATTTTCCTGACCTATCAGCGTGGTTAGAAATCCCATCTCATTGATGAAAAAAGCGTGGAGCAGGTCAAACCCATACTGGCGCTGAAGAGATACGAGCTGACCGTAAATATCGCAGAAGTAATCTTGCTCTTTTGCCTGGGGCGATCGCACTGCAGGCAGTAGCCGGTGCACTACGATCCCTTCTGTCTCTGTTGTTTGACAGCTAGGCAGCCGATACTCCGCCGCTGCTGCCATGGTTCGCTCGTTGCGAAAAACCGCGCGGAAGACCGTAACATGGACACCATATCCAAGCTCTATCAGCATTTTGGCGATTCGGTGAACCGATTCACCTACCCCGCCGACATCTGGCGGAAACTCTAGGGTTGTCATGCAGATTTTCTTTTTCATGGTGACCTTGGTTAGAGTGTGTTGGAATGTGTTGGAGTATGTTGGAATGTATTAGAAGCTGAAAGACTTTCAGAATGCCTTTACCGCACTGTGCCGACGCCAACTCGTGCTTCGAGCCGCGCCTTGATCTGCTTGGCCGTATTTTCTGCGCCTTCTAGATTGAAGCTACGGGAAGCGGGCGCTTGTTTTAGGCTGTTCTGAATGGCTTTTACCAGCGGCAGTGGTGAGAGTTCGGCGGGTGAAAGTAAATTGATCACCTTGAGCCGGGCTAGCCCCTGGGCGCGGATTCTTTGTTCGTCAGTCTGATTGGGGGAGAGGGAGGGTAAAACGAGCGATCGCACCCCTGTCCTCAACAGATTCATGGTTGTGTTGTATCCGCCTAGGCTGATAGACAGATCGGCCTGTTGTAAATAGTCGATTAGCCTAGGCGTATAGCGCTGGAGAGTCACATTGATTTTCCCAGTTGATAGCTTCTGTAGCCGCTCAAATTCAGCCTCTGTCATGAATGGACCCGCAAAGGCATAGATCTGGTGGGGCAGCACTTGGGCCAGCAAGTCGCTAGCTGCTAAAATCGATGCAAGTAGCGGATATCCGTGCCTACCGCCCCCCACGCTAGCGACAATATTGGGTACTTGAAGTGGCGGTAGGCCGCCCGTTAGCTGAGGCTGCTCGGGGGCGACAGGCTGAGCAACATAGCCCGTGTAAACGACCTCACAAGCTAACTGGCTCACTGCTGGAAAGCTGTCTTCAAGCCGCTGATAAGATTCGTCCGCATGGCATAAGACAGCATCGTAGTACCGGTTGACAAGCCGACAAATTCTGTCAACGCGCCGCTCGCGAGCTGCCTGGTTGATCGGCTGGGTCATGATCAGATCCCGCAGGCTACAAATCACTTTAACCGGGCGAGGCGAGGACTTTGCTCGCTGAAGTAAAGGCTTTAATTCCTCTTTGAGCGAGAGCTTACTAAAGGGAAAACATTCTGTAATCACACAGTCGGGTGAGAATCTCTCAAATGTTTCTAGCAGTAGTAGTTTTCTCTCTGCCTGAACCCGTTCTAGAGACCGATTTGCTTCTAGGGGTTGAATCTCTGTGCCATTGGCAACTAGGGCGGGCAGCAAGACAATCTTTACAGCAGGCGGCAATTGAAAATCGGGTACGACCTTTCCACCATTTACGAAGCAAACCTCGAAGTCCGAGACTAGCTGGTGAATAATTTCTGCGCTGCGCACAAGATGACCCATTCCTACCAAATGCTGGCAGTAAAGCATGACTCTTTTCATGATGGTGTTCCTATTTGGCTGTTCTTAATCGACAGTGTGTAAGTGTAATGTTTGCTCGGTGAGTGCCGAGAGATGCGAACCCATCTGCTGAGAGTGTGCTAGACCTATTCAAGCTGCGCTCATCTGCTTCTTACTATTGACTTCAGGCGATTTCTCGACCAAATTTCTGAGGTGTTCAGCCGTTTTTTGAACGCCTTTTAGGTCAACTGAAATTGGCGTACTAGACTGATTCAGCTGGGATAAAACAGCAATGGCCAACGCCTCTGGCTGGAGATCTTCTGGATATAGTCTGCGAATGCTGCCGCGCTGAGACAGGCGCTCTACCCGCATGGTTTGTTCTTGGTCGTCATTTCCTATAAAGGGGAGCATCATGGCCTGTACGCCCGTCGTTAGAACATTCATTGTGGTGTTGTAGCCAGCCATGCTGATAGAGAGTGCAGCCTTTTCCATATAGGCCAAGAGATTTGGCGTGTAGCGGTGAATGTGGAGATTTTTGGCGTCTTGGGCAGCTTGCTTAAGATTCCAAAATTTGTCTTCAGGCATAAATGGCCCTGTGAACATTTGAATCTGGTGGGGAATCTTATCTGCCAAGATTTCAGCGGTCTTTACCACGCTCTCTAGTAGCTCATGGCCAAATCGCCCCCCCCCGACGCTCACGAGAATCATGGGTTCTTTCTTTTCTAGGGCGATGCGATCTGCAATGGTTAGACGGGTTTGTTTTTGTTTTTGAACGACGTATCCTGTGTAGTTGACCAGGCAGTGCAAGTCCCCGATGCGGCCAAAGCTCTCTTCTAAAGGATGCAGGGTCGGGTCGCCATGGATGAGCAGCTGGTCGAAGTATCGATTCATCAGTCGGACAATTTTAGCCTCGTGGCGCTCTTGGTCTTGCTTGGTGACAACAATATCTCGTAGGCTGCAGACCACCTTCGTCTGCTGGGTCTTGGCGGATTCGAGCAGCGGAATTAGTTCAAAAGAAAACCGGCGACGCCCAAACGGAAATAGCTCCACTATCAGGACATCGGGGCGAAACACCTGGAGAATTGTCAGAAGCTGCTGCTGTCGAAAGTTTTTGGCTTCTTCCAGTGTGAAATTAGGATCGACTGACTGCAGCTGCCGAAATCCCGTATCGGTTTTGATGGCGGGTAGGTTGACGACCTGGATGGATGGCGGCGGTTGAAATCCCTGTACGACCTCACCGCCATTGATAAAGCACACATCAAAATCTCTGCTCAGGCCCCGGACAATTTCCATGCTACGAATGAGATGCCCCATTCCCAGGATGTGTTGACAGTAAAACATTAGCTTTTTCATGGATATGCCTCTTGAGGTGTCGAGTTAGGGCTGTAAGTTGGAATGTGGAATTGGGGGGTGAAATCGAATACGTGCGGAAGCTATCTCCGCTAAGCCAACAGGGAAACAGGTGATAGGGCGGGTGAATGGTCTACCAGCTCTGATAGGGCGTTTGCCAAATTGGGCAGCCCATTAAAGTCGAGTCCGTTAGGAGAATCTGGAGAGCGAGGCCGCGCCGTGACAGCTTTGAGCACGGTTTCTATGAGCGATCGCGGTGTTGTTTCATCTGGATGAAGCGTCGTTACTAGCCCGCGCTGAGCAAAGCGATTGGCGCGAATCAGCTGCTCTTGAGAAGGTGCAATCCTCGGCACTACCACTGCTGGCTTATCTACGGTTAGGACTTCGGTGAGCGTGTTGTAGCCTCCCATAGAAACCACCACATTAGCCGCCTGAACATGGGCAAGCAGATCGTTCGTGAATCCCTTGAAGGTAACGCTGGGCGTTATCTTTGCGATCTGTCGCAACACTTTTTGGTGGGCTGCTGGCATTTCGGGGCCACAGAGCACTAGGCTATGCAGACTAGTGCTCTGTGGGGTGCATTTCCCTAGGTGTGTCGCTAAGTAAGACAGTCCGCGCAGGTAGGTATTGACGAGGTGAAATCCATCTTCCCCACCGCCTGGGGTAACCAGCACCAAACGGTCGTGGGCGCTTAGATTTAGGCTTTTGCGCAGCTGACAGGAGTACTGCTCGGTGGCCTGCTGCTCAATTGGCTGTTTACGTATGTAGCCGCAGTAGCGAAGCTTGCGGGCGGTGGACAGCGGCAGGTGATACTGCTGCGCCATGCTAAAAACCGATTGCATACCCATCACGAGTATCTGACTGTAGTGGGCCTTTATGGTGAGGTCATATTTCCACTTTTGCCATTCTCGGATGGTTCTTTCTGGCCTATCGAGAATGTCTCTGAGTAATAGGATGCGCTTGCTATTGGGCAGATGCCGCTTCAGGTAGCTGAGGGCTGGGAGGAGCTCTTGGCCTAGACCCGTTGGCTTTTTGTCGACGAGAACTATATCTGGGCGGAAGTGGCTGGTTGCTGCGTGAATGAGCTGCGATCGCAGCGCTATCGTATCTTCAAACGAGGTGCCCAGATATTTCGCACAGAGTTCACCCGATAGTCCGCGATTGAGACAAGGAAGCTTGATGTAGTCCAACCCCTCCGGCAGACGAAACCCCTGCAGCATGGGTGAACCGGACACTAACAAAATGGATAGCTGAGGCCAGCAGCTCAGCAGATAATCGCAAATGGACAGCATTCTGCGTAGGTTACCAAGGCCAAATGTATCGTGGGAGTAAACCATTAATCTCATCTTGTTCATCGGTGTGTCCTCTAGGTGTGTCCTCTAAGGGAGCACCTTCTATCTGCAGTTCGCTGTTGTTTGACCGTCTGTCTATCAATTAGGTTCAATATCTACAGTGGCCATGAGATAGAGGTGAACCTTTTGTGAGAAGGCCTTCATGAGAAATCTCTCATGTACTACGTTCAGGGATTGTGGGATAGTTTTATCAGCTTGAATGTCAGCTAAAACAGGCAATGCAGGGTTTAGACCGTGCCTCCCAAACACCAACCAACCGAACAACGTCTGGCTGAAAACTCAGCGCAACCGACAGACAAATCCTTAATAAAGGGTCATACGAGTCGTTTTTGGGGTGAGACACGTACGCGTATTTTTTTGTTGTATACGGTGCTGATGGTGCTGCTAAGCGGCCTGACTGTGCCTGTTTTTAGATATTTGTTGTTTCGGCAAATCGATCTACGAGTAAGAGCCGACCTCAATGAAGAGAGAGAAGACTTTACGACTGCTTATGAGATTTGGGAGGCAGCGCCTGACCAAACGCTTCCAGAGCTTAAGTCGTTTATCAGTAACTATCTGGTTGAGCAGGTTCCTGAAGACGACAATTTTCATATCGTGCTGCTTGACAGGAAGTTCTTTCGGTCAAATCCCTTTTCTCTTCCGGAGCCGATACAGTCAAAATCAGCCTTGTTTCAGCAGTGGAAGGACGTTACGACTTTTACCCGGGGGGAAGAAAGAAGTGATGATCCGGATATTGGTAACGTGCTTTTCAAAGCTGAGCCTCTCATGCTAAACGGGGTGCAGCGCGGTGTGTATGTCTTTGTCCATACAGCCGCAGGCGAAAGACAAGAGGTCCTGATCGGGGTGTCTTTGTTCGTGTGGATGACTGTCGGGGTCGTCACCTTGGCGCTCGTACTGGCCTGGGTTGGAACGGGTTACCTGTTAATGCCACTTCGAACGTTATCTAGAACTGCGCGTACGATCAGTGATTCTGACCTCAGCGCGCGTATTCCTAAGCGGCAACAAAACGGCGAACTCAGCGAGCTCATTGATACGTTTAATGCCATGATGGACCGGATCCAGCAGGCATTTGATAGTCAGCGAGCTTTTACCAATGATGCCGGACACGAGCTACGTACGCCTATCACGATCATTCGAGGCCATCTGGAGCTGCTCGGCGAAGATCCCCAGGAGCGGCAAGGGACGGTAGAGCTGGTCATTGATGAGCTTGACCGCATGGGCAGACTAGTCAACGACATGATTTTATTAGCGAAGTCTGAGCGCAAAGACTTTTTGACCCTGGAGACTATCGATATCGAATCATTTACAGCAGCGCTACTGACTAAGGCACGGGCACTGGCGTCGCGGAATTGGACTTTGAAGATAGAAAGCAAAGGACGTATCGTTGGCGATCGCCAGCGTCTGACTGGCGCACTGCTAAATTTGCTGCGAAATGCGGCGCAGCACACCCAGCCTCACGACACGATTGAGTTGGGCTGTGGGATTAAGCCTTCCCAGCACGGGACTACTCAGCAGGTGGAATTCTGGGTACGAGATACGGGTGAGGGGATTAGTCCTGCTGACCAGTCACGCGTATTTGCACGATTTGCCCGCGGACAACAGCGCCGCTCGGAGGGATCTGGTTTAGGCCTTTCGATTGTGGCAGCGATCGCAGCTGCCCACAAAGGCAAAGTCAGCCTAGTCAGCGCACCCGGCGTAGGCTCGACCTTTCTTCTGACGCTGCCCATAGATTGATTGTCACTGTCTATTGGCACCATCTAAAGATCGGCTATCTGAGATCGGGTCATGGGTCCGCTAAAGACCTACTGCCGCAACCGATACCCCATGCCGCGAACTGTCTCAATCAGGTCGCTACCTAGCTTTTTGCGCAAATAGCCTACATACACATCCACAATATTGGAGCCAGGATTGTAGTCGTAGCCCCATACCCGGTCTAGTAGCTGCTCGCGGCTCAGCACCTGGCCGGGATGCCGGAAAAAGGTTTCTGCCAGGGTAAATTCGCGAGCCGGTAAGTCAATATCTTGACTGCCCACCTTCGCCCGCCGAGTGCGCAGATTGAGAACTAGGCTACCTGCCTGGAGTAGCTGCTCACTGCTGGGTAAGGATTTTAGCTGGCGCTGACGTTCACTTTGTCGAATCCGAACGCGAATTCTCGCCAGCAGCTCTTCAAAACTGAAGGGTTTGGTCACATAGTCATCGGCGCCGCTTTCTAAGCCGGTGACCTTATCTCGGATGTCATCTCTAGCTGTGAGAATGATAATCGGGACAGTTGACCCTTGGCCCCGCAGTGCGTCAATCACCTGCAAACCATCGCAATCAGGCAAGCCAAGGTCTAAAAGCAGCAGATCAAACTCGCTGCTTAACCCATGGGCGATCGCTGCCTCACCGTGGGTCACGGTCGTTGTTGTAAGGCCGTTGGCCTTAAGCCCCTTTTCAATAAATGAGGCGATCCGAGCTTCGTCTTCTGCAATCAGAATGCGATACATTGCTCATGCCCACCAGCGTGAATTATTTGAAGGTAGCGATTTCTAACGCATTAGAACAGTGCGAATATGACAATTATTTAGGTGAATCCAAGAAAATACCGCTCACACGCCAGTGTACTAAGGCACTTGTTTATTGGTGCTGCTTTAGTGCTGCTTACCGATGAAATGACAATCAGACGAGCAACTACACAGACTGCAGATGTACCGACTGTAGCTGCTTCGACTCCCTGACCTCGCCTGAACAAAAATCTTGAATAACCGCGCCGTAGGTATCTCCATAGAGCGCGCTGATGTTGTTATGGTCTGCTTCAGGCGCTAGCCAGAGCTGCTTGGGCTCTGGTGTCGTTGCAAAAAGCTCCTTGCTAAATTTTGCAGGCACGTCGAAGTCTTGCTCTCCATGGACATAGAGTACAGGCATCTGCAGCGAATGAACCTTGCTCAAAGCGTCAAAGGGATGGGACAGCAACTGCTCAATCGGAAATATTCGGTACAGCCCCCGCTCATCGACGGCGTTCTTCATCGTTGTGAACGAGCTTTTGACTATCAGGTTAGCCATTTCTGGATGGCGGCTTGCCAAATCAATGGCGATCGCACCTCCCATCGAATGCCCGCAAACGGTCACGTTCTCCGGTGCAATCTGCCGCTCTGTCGTGATGTATCTCCAAGCGGCTTCAGCATCTTCATAGGTTTTTTCTTCTGAAGGGGGGCCGCCTGTGCTGAGCCCGTAGCCCCGGTAGTCGAAGGCTAGCACCGAGAACCCTAAGCTGTGATGAAACCGAATGCGCTCTGTGTTGTAGCTGATGTTGCCATAGTTGCCGTGGCAAAACATAAAGACGCGATCGCTGCCCGGATGGGGTAGCCACCAAGCATGAAGCTTGTCTTCACCGGTGCCAACAGGAATCCACAAGTCCTCGTAGGCAACTCCGACTTCTGCAGGCGTCTTGATCAGGTCTGGCAAAGGGCGAAAAATTAGCTTGGACTGGTAGCTGTACAGGGCAAGGCAAATGCCCGCATAGCCTAGCGCCACTGCCCCACCGGCAATCAGGAGTGCAGTTAGAGCATTACCAGCTAGATTGCGAGACATAAGAGCGTGAAGCAGGTTCTGAAGAGTAAACATCAAGTCATTAATGATAGCCAGTGAGGCTGTTTGTTACATTAGTTTACCTCTAACCAGCTAATAAAAAAGGTGCCGCTAGACACCCTTTTGGTTAGGCAGCTCTCTGTCGTAGGTTAGAACTTGGGCAGAGAAATGCAGAGATTGTCTTCAGTTGTTGGCTTCTTGAAGCTAGCTTACTTGCGCAGCCACTTTGATGCGATCGCTCCAATTGCTGCCCCTACTAGCGGGTTGCTTAGGAACTTCAGAATCGCAGGCTGATCGGCCAGCACTTCCTGAAAAATATCTGGATGGGCTGTGTAGGTAAACGAAGCGAGCTTGCCCACATCGTCGGCATTCATCTTGCGAGGCCGGTGAGTTGAGAGGCCAAGCTGCCTTTCGAGATCGCGATCGCTCAGGCCACGTTCTTTCAAATGCTTAAAGAAATCGCGCGCTACATCATCTCGCTCGTTCGGCTTAATCTTTTCAATAGCCTGCCTGAGCTCAGGATCCATCTGTTCAGCGGGGACCCGCTCAGGATGAAAAGAGCGCTTGAGAAGACCGTGGCGCTCGTCGCGGGAAGATCGATTAGCGAAGTCATCAAAACTGCTGTATTTTTCACCTAGTGCATCATTGCCATTGGGTTCGAGAATTTCTTTGTTGCCAGCAGCGAGGTCTTTCATAATCTCGCGCTTGTACTTATCACTTGTTGACATGGGGGCACACTCCAAAAATTAGAGAGATATTGAGGTCTAGCGCTACTGCGGCGTGTTGTATTCCACTTCGCCAGATTGAGAGTCATAATCCGCTGTTAGGATCAGCTCTTTGTCAGGGGCGTACATCAGCACCTGCAGGTCTTTTCCGGTGAAGCTTTGACGAAAGCCTTGCAGCAGCGAACGAGAGAGATCTCGCACTTCACTCGGCTGCACATCTTCTGTGATAACAACACCGAGCTTGTTGTTGTCTCGCACATAGGCATCGGAAATAAGACCTTGCGCTGCACCGATAACCCAGTCACCGTATTCTTGACCTTTTGCAGAGTTGCCCCGCTCGAGCTGACTGTAGCCAATAGAAGCACCGGCGGGCACTTCAGTCGTCGCTGCAGAGCAAGCAGTGGTTGTGACGGTAAGGAGCAGCACCAGCGCTAAAGCTGCGAGCCAGCGGCGAGTGCGTTGAAAGAAAGTCATGGCGTTTCCATGGTCCTTGCTTAACGATAGGTGTATTTCAACACTAAAAATGTACTGGCTACCTGCATCTATGGAACGAGATTGGTAGGTTATTTAACACTTTTGGATATATTTGCGATTTTCAGTCTTAGCTGGCCTTTCTCTTACTGGCTTTTCTCTGAGCTGGCTTCTTTAATGCCCCCGCTCCAACTGATTTCTCCTGAACAGATTTCTCCTTATTGGATGTCTTGGATATCTTGGATGTTTTTCTTTCTCCTACTTTTTCAGCCGCCTTGCTATCAGCCGTTTGCCAGTAGCGATAAGCACTGTAGGCCATCGTAATGACGCCAGCTGTCAGGGCACTTTCATCCACTTCAAACTGAGGGTGGTGCAGCGGATGATTGGTCCGATCAGCAAAGCCTACGCCTAGCCGAAACATGGTGCCTGGGGCCAAGTCGGTGAAGTTGGCAAAGTCCTCAGCGCCCATCGACGCATCGGCTATCCACTGAATGCGATCGCGTCCTAGCGCCTTAGCGGCACAGTCTGCCACCAGATGAGTCAGCTCTGAATCATTGAGCACAGAGGTGCATCGGCGGGTGTAGTTCACCGTGCAAGTTGCCCCGTGCAGGCTGCATATGTCGGTTGCAATGCGCGTGATCCACTCTGGCAGGAGCGCATGGGTATCTGCGTGCAGAGAGCGAACCGTCCCGGTTAGCCGCACATGGTCTGCAATGACGTTCGGTGCCCTGCCCCCAGAAATTTGGCCAATCGTAATCACAGCTGGATGCAGTGGATTGATGGTACGGCTGATTGACTGCTGCAGTTGCGTAATCACCTGAGCTGCAATCCAAATTGCATCTGTGGCTTGGTGTGGTCTCGCCCCATGGCCCGACTCCCCCGAGATGAGAATCTCCAAGTCATCGGCAGCAGCCGTCAGTGCCCCCCGGCGCAGGCCAATACGTCCCGCTGCAATGCTGGGAAAGGTATGAATGCCAAAGACCGCTGCAACATCCTGCATTACCCCATCTTCAATCATCCACTTTGCACCCTGAGCTGTTTCTTCAGCAGGCTGAAAGAGGAAACGGGTCATGCCGGGGAAAGGGCGATCGCCCGACTCAGTCAGCTCAGCCAAAATCATAGCTGTACCCAGGCCAACTGTTGTATGGACATCGTGACCGCAGGCGTGCATGATGCCTGGACTCTTTGAGGCATATGGCAGGTCCGCCCTCTCAACAATCGGCAGCGCGTCCATATCTGTTCGAATTGCCAAGACATTTCCCGCCGGTGACACCTTACCCTTGAGTTCGGCGACGACACCCGTTTTCCCTACCATTTCCTGTACTTGGTATCCGTAGGAAGACAGTACCCCAGCAACATAGGCCGCCGTCTTATATTCCTGACCGCTCAGCTCAGGATGGGCGTGGAGATGGCGACGAATCTCAATTAGACGAGGCGTTAGCTTAGCGGCAATTTTTTGAATAGTCGGGAGCATGCGAATTTTTTTGCTCGGTTTCCTAGTCATTCTAGGGTGTCTGGGGGTGTCTAGGCCTACCCGCGTGATGCCCTTTGTAGGTATCTCAAGCAGAAAAGTTGTTCGCTGCTCGTTTGTTCGCAATAACCAACGTGGCAGTAAAACAGGGCAGCCCAAAGTGGAGACAAAATCAGTTTTTTAGCTTTTAGATTCTGATCGTCACGATGTCTAGACCATGATGTGATAACGAACATGAAAAGTTCGTATTAACGGCTACCCATTGTTATTTTCGTAACGTACATAGATGCTAACAGAAATGCGACAGCGAAAAGTATACGTACTATTTATTGCTGCTTACAGCGAGTAAAACAGCTCAAAGCGGAAGAGCGCATGACGCATCTTTATTAATAGAAAAGAGGCGGAATTTGAGTGGCACATGCATTGAGTTGAGTCAATCCATAAAGTAGAAAACCCAGAAAACCAGCTGGTTCTCGCCTCTAGATAGGTTTTTATCGAGATAGCAAGTGTGATTGCAGTTAAGAACATCAATCACAAACTCCATGGCTTAAAAGCAGCGAAGTTACTGTCAGATAGTAAAAGTATCCCTGCGTTCACCCCTAGCGACCTGCTGCTACAAAGTCCGTTCCCAAAAATCACATAGAACCTTCTAATACCTTAGTATTTCCTTAATATAAGCGGTAAATGGTTGCTCTATTAGGCATACAGCGCTTTTTTGAAGAGAAAATCGCCATACGTCCTATTTAAGAATGTAAATATTATGCGGGCGTATTTATTTTGTAGTGAGAGACACAAAACCCTTGATGTATATAAGTTTTAGATAGCTTCAATACTAAAATGGTCGTAAATTCACTGAATTATTTGCAGAAAGTGGGTTGAAAATACTGACAACTTCTCAGTAGCATCACTTAATAGAGCTGAAGGCTCACTTCCTGGCTGCTCTTGTGCCTACATGTCTAAAAACTGATCAGACCCAATTGGATCTACCGCATCTTTAATGCCATGAAGCGTTCAAAAAAACTAAACAAGTTCCCTTTCAATTCGTCACGTTCAAACGTTATTCTGGCTGCCTTGTTGATATCTGGTGGTGTCGGTCTGAGCGCCCCCGCTGCGATCGCCCAGGTGTCCTCTTCTGTGTCTATTATGGAGTTTGACCCCGATACAGGATTCGTTCAGATAGACAACAATGCCTTTGATATCCAGACCGGAGAGTTTGACAATACTTCGAATACGCCTCTGCCTGACGGACTACCCCCCGGTACGCGAGAGGGCGACAGCCTGCCTGTGAGAACTGACATCCTTGCCCCAAACAGTATCGAAATCACCCCTGACTTTGAATATATTGAGCGTACTTTCAATACTGAAATTAGCGGCGACGGCAGCATCGGCACCTATCTGCTGGACGAAGAGTCCCTGCAGCTTACCAGCCAGTTTGACCTGCGCTACCGGGTCGGCTCCCACGATTTTGGTGAGGGTATTCAGGTCAATGTGCTCGACGAAGACGGCAACTCAATAGATAGCCAAACGGTTTTCGTTAGAGGAGATTCGATTCAGTTGGGCCCCGATGGCGAACTCCTGCCTAGCGAGAACCAGATACGTACCACCTTCGGAGTGAGTGAAACTGTTGAGCTGCGAGTGCTCAACCTACGGCAAGACGGCGCTGTTCCTGATGAGTCGGCCATCTATTTTTCTGAAGATGGGGAACTCATCGTCGAAGACCTTCAGGACGGCGGTGACCTCGACTTTGACGATGGGGACTATGTGGGTCTCTCAGGCGGAGAAGGGGAGGCGGCTGCCATTCTGGAAGAGGAGGTGGTAGAAACCGAAGAAGTGACTACCGAAACACCGCTGGATCCAGAAACCCGAGAAGAAGAAATTGTCGAAACGGACGAAATCACCACCATTCAAGAAATGGACGCCGTTACCGAGACGGTTACGGACTTTGGCGAAGTAGAAATTCCTCCGACGGTTTCGAGATCTGTGCGGCTTGGACATGCCACTGCTGCTCGAACGCCGAATGGCGACGTCCTCGTCTATGACCGCTACGCTAGGGCGGCTCAGGTGAGGGCCGGTAGCGATGGCCTTGGCCTCACCGGTCAGCTGTCTCCCCTGGTCAACAATCCCAGCGTGCCGCCAACTCTGCTAACTGGCAACGTTACTTTCAATCCTTTCGTTGCTGACAATGAAGCTGGGCTCACGGCCACAGCTGGCATAACCCAATTCATAACGCCAACTCACCGACAGGCCCGGGATTTGTTTGGCAACCCTATTGACAATCCGGATGGGAGCAATCGACGCCTGGTTGAGCCAACTGGCGTATTCAACAATAGAAAACTAGTGGGCTATGTTCCGCCTACCCCTGAAGAAACAGTGCTAGGAGACCCGATTTCTTCTATTGGTGGCATCTTCGATCTGCCAAGCGATCAGCCCGTTGTGATATCGCCGCCAAATGCTGAGGCGGTGGGTCGGGGCAATGCCGCTTATACGGACAACGTCGGTGGCTTGCTCATTGAGCGGGCCGATGGCGAGCTATCTTTTGTGCCCCAGTGGACGGCGGATGGTTATGCCCAAGATGAACTTGCGCTGGAAGCAGGCGAAGCGGTGCGCATTATCTACGCGCTGGTGCCTCAGCAGCCTGGACAGAGCCTTCAGCTGGGGCAGCGCTATGCGGTCACCCGCGACAGCCGCAGCTACCAGATTGTAGACGGTGGCTTCACGGTCATCTCCGCCGATAGGCAGCCAGAGAACTTTTTGGAAGAAAGGTCAGAAGTGTATGCCGTAGAAGATACGCTGGCGAGTCAGACTAACGCTGTCACAACTGAGTTCAATGGTATTAGAGGCATCTACGCTGAGGAAGTCGGCGGCGTGCGGGTGCCGACCTTGGATGTTGGCCTAGCGACAGAAGCCGATGCTAGGGTCGGCAATACGCTGTATCCCCTGTCGAGCCTGCCGGGCGATCCAGGACAGCAGGCCTATACAGAAACCACTAGGGCAGCTGGCTTTTACCTTGGCGGTTCGCTCACGGGCGGTATCGGCAATCAGCAAAATACGGTGATCGAATCTGGCGGTAGCATGGAAGTTGCCTTCGACGAGCTGCGAACTCGGCGGACGCTGAATACCTTTCTAACCCCCTTGACGCAGGTCGATACGGTTACTGTAGAAACAACTACAGTCTCTGAAGCTTCTGGGACGGCACAGTTTGATATCAATGATCGCGGTGAGCTGATCAACGCTCAGTTTTTGGAGAGCGATCGCCTCGTTGTGGATATGAGCGAGCGAGAAATCGACCGCCAGCAATCGATTATCCGAGGTGAAGAGACGCTGGTTAGCTCAGTCACCGAAGAAAGCTTCGAGCCAATTAGCTCGGAAATCATTGAATTTGATCAGGAAACCACTACCCGCGAAGAGACTGAAGCTAACTTCTCCCCGGTTCAGGGAGAGCTGGCCCTAGGCGGTGTTCTCAACTTTGGCAACACGCCCTGGACTGCCGCTGCCAATACCCTACGAGCGGAACTGTTTGCCCGCGACACCGTGTTTGGACGCAGCAATGATGGTTCAGAAGTGGGCTGGCGGGCTGAGGCCGTGTTCCACCCGTTTGGTGAAGTTCGTAGGGCAGCTTTTCAGTACGACACAGCTGGGAATGCCGTTCCCGTCTACCAAACTGAAGCCGCCTTTGATGACAGCGGTGAGCGCATAGTAGATACGGTTTCTGGCCCGGGAGGAGAAACTGTATCTATTCCTGTGAATCGCTTCGTATTAGATGATTCAGGCGATCGCATCGCACAGATGGTGGGGACCGGCTCGCCTGTTGGCCCCGGTATGTACTTACGGGTGGAAGATGCCTTTGATGATGGCGAGGGCGTTATCGTGGCAGGCGGTCTGGAGCTAAGCTTCTAGGTCGGCTGCTGCTTGACTAGCCTTGCTACCCAATTGCTCTTTTGCGATAGTGATACATGACGGGCCATGGGCGCGATCGCTGCTTAGGGTTATACCGGCTTATGCCAAAAATTACTCATATCATCTACGACTTTGACGGGTTGCTGCTAGATACTGAGCCGATTTACTGCAAGGTGAATCAGATCATTGCCAACCGCTACGGCAAAATGTTTACCCCGGCGCTCCATCGCAAAATCATGGGCCGCCAGGCTTTGGACTGCGCCCAAATTATGGTGGATGATTTGGACTTGCCCCTTACTGCCGTAGAGCACCTGAGCGCACGCAACGAAATTATTTTCGACCTTTTGCCGCAGGCAGAGCCGATGCCTGGCGCGATGCCACTTACGCGGCGATTCTACGATTTGGGGGTTCCACAGGCGATCGCAACCAGTTCTGCCGCGATCACGTTTAATAAAAAGACTCACCGCTATCAAGACTGGCTCAAGCAGTTCAAGGTGATTGTGCTGGGCGACGATCCGGCTGTACGGCAAAGTAAGCCTGCACCTGACAGTTTTCTTGTTGCGGCAGAGCGGCTGGGCGCAGACCCGTCCCGCTGTCTTGTCTTCGAAGATTCTCCTTCTGGGGTAAGCGCGGCCAAAGCTGCAGGAATGTCGGTGGTCGCCGTGCCTGCTGCCCATATGGACCGGCAGCTATATGCCGTAGCAGATGAGATCATTGCGCGACTGCATGATTTTGCTCCGCAACGCTGGGAGCTTTCAGGTAGCTAGCGCGTATAAGTAATTGTAAAAATGTGTTGGTAATTCACGGGCTGATGCTAGCTAATTCCTTAGTTTTCCAAATTTAGGCTAGGGTGAACGCCATATGTGATAGCTTTTTCGATAGTTTGTGGATGTGCCCTTTGTATAAAGTAACTGCGAATACCCTTCTCATTATCCACAGTCAGTGAATACAACAATAGAAGAGCGAGTGGTTATTTATACCGTCAGGGAAAGACACTATGCGCGTAAGCTAAGTGACTTACTGGCTTACCGCGTATCACGTTTTTCACGTACGTTGGAGAGTTTTGCAGAGATGCGTTCGTTTTGTTTTCTAGTTTGTTCTACTGTCTTTGTTCTAGTTCTTTTTGCGATCGCACCATTATCTTTTGTGACCCTATCTTCCCCATCGCTCGATCTGCCCTAAAGACAGCCCCCGTTAGATAGGCTTAAAATCGGTCAGGTCAGCATCTGCCAAAAATTCCAATTTTTCTGAGTAGGTTAATTCTCCCCGAGATCTTCAAAGGTCTTGGGGATTTTTTTTGGATCCTACAGCATTCGAAACTGTTCTATAGACTTCTGCACTTTGTCTACTGCACTATCTCAGCTTTTCTACGTACGCGGCGAAAGTGTTCTCCAACAGATTTGAGGCTTTAGTTTTATACTGTTCCCACTTTTTTGAAAGAATCACACTTTACTATGGATATTCCGCAGACTTTTCTGTTTTTACCGATCTAAATAAAGGCTGCGTGATTAATTCGTATTAGTCTTATCAATCTCTTACCTACGTGAATACAACAGTAGCAAGTCAGTACGTAGTGGTTTATACCGAAGCCGACTGCTAGGGGCTAAGTGTTTACACGGCAGGCGCAGCTGTTGCGCATTGTCTGAGAAAGGAAGGGATTGCTCATGATGAGAAAAACGATGCTAACAGCAGGGATGGTGGCAGCCGCGCTATGCAGCGCGCCTGCAGCACTCGCTACACCTGTGAGTGAATCTACCGCCCAGTCTGCGGTCAGCGCTGACAATACTGCGATCGATATCCCAACTCATGAGTCGCTGATTAGCGTGCCCAATCCCGCTAGGGCCGATTCGAGTGAATCCGCAGATGGCGAATCCTCTAATGGCGATTTCTCAGCTGGGAAATGGACATACAGTGTAGATGCGGTCGGCGATAGCAACGACGGGGCGATTTACGATATTCGGGCGATTGGCATCAAAGAAACTCCAGACAAAGTAATCGTCTCTATCAGTGCCAACTTTCCACTTGTTGGCGTCACCAATCCCAACGCTGACGACCACGAAATCGGCTGGGGCGATCTGTTTTTTGACTTTACCGATACTACCTTTGACCAAGCGAATGCCAACCGCAGCCTGTTTGCCGTCAAGTTTGCGCCAAATTCTAACTCTGGCGTTTCGCAGACCGGCGTGTATGGTGACGCCTCTGCTAAGAGCGTCGGTGCGCAAAATAACGGATTTAGAACGCTCGAAGAGTATTTTGACGCGGGATTAGAGCGGGTAAACACGCTGGGCTCATCGTTAGTTGATCGTCAGAGTGCATACCGCTACTATTCTGGCCCGGGGAAAAGCGGGGAAACAACAATCAACAATGTGATTGATAACGGTACTCGGCTGGGAGACATTCAGCTTTTGAGCGAGCAGGAAGCGATCGCTGCGGGCGTAGATTTCTCCATGGTGGAGAGTCCTGGCGATGTGATGATTACCTTCCAGTTTGACCGTGACCTCCTGCCAGCGGGGCCTTATGTTTCTAACCTATTTGTGGAATGTGCTAACGATGGGGTTGCCCTCATTGGCAATCTGCCACCAGAGCGCCCCAATCCTAGCGGTGTAGGTGGCGGTGGCGCAGCAGCTATTCTGCCCAGTGCCCGCCTTGCCTACTCCGTGCAAACGATATCCTATCCACCCTCACACACGCCGCCCACACACAGTACACCTGACGAGCCAACGCCAGAAGACCCAACGCCCAAAGGCCCAGAAGAAAATCCGCCTGAGCCCAAGTCTGTTCCAGAACCAAGTGCGATCGCTGGCTTGGCATTACTCGGCTTCTTCTGCAGTCGGTATCGCCGTCAGGTCAAATAGTCCTGAAGTGCTTTTACAGTGAGCTGATTGTCTTTGAGTGAGCGGATTGCCCCTAGGGTTGCCTTTGCGGCTGCGATGGTTGTGATGGTGGGGACTTTATAGTCCAGCGCGGTGCGCCTTAGGATACGGTCGTCTTCTTGGGCAGCTTCGCCAACCGGTGAATTGATAATTAGCTGAATGTCCTGATTTTTGATGGCATCGCCAATGTGGGGACGTCCCTCGTGGATTTTTAGAACCCGGTCTACAGCGATGCCTGCTGCGCTCAGCGTGCTGTGGGTGCCACTGGTCGCAATGATTTTGAAGCCGATACTGGCAAAATCCTGGGCGATGGGAATCACCGCCGCTTTATCGCGGTCATTGACAGAAATAAAGACCGTGCCAGCCAGCGGCAGCACCTGCCCTGCAGCTAGTTCGGCCTTGGCATAGGCTTGGCCAAAGCTCGTATCGATGCCCATGACTTCACCTGTCGAGCGCATCTCTGGCCCCAGCAGGGTATCGGTGCCTGGAAACTTGTTGAATGGCAGCACCGCTTCTTTTACAGAGATATGGCCGGGCGTAATTTCTGCTGTGAGGCCCAGGTCTGCTAGCGACTGACCAGACATGACTCGAACTGCGACTTGAGCTAGGCGCACTCCGGTCGCCTTGGAGACGAAGGGTACTGTACGAGATGCCCGAGGATTTGCCTCGATGATGTAAACCTCATCTCCCTTGATGGCGTACTGAATATTCATCAGCCCCACCACGTTGAGCCGCTTGGCGAGCTTAAAGGTCCAATCGCGGATGGTGGCTAGCGCTGTTTCTGAGAGGGTGACGCTGGGTAGGGAACAGGCCGAATCTCCCGAGTGAATACCTGCCTGCTCAATGTGTTCCATGATGCCACCGATGACCGTTGCGCCCGTTTGGTCGGCGACGGCATCCACGTCTACTTCCACTGCGTTTTCTAGGAACTTATCGATCAAGATGGGGTGGTCTGGCTCTACCTGTACCGCTGTTGTCATGTAGCGGACGAGATCTTCATCGGAGTAGACGATTTCCATCGCCCGGCCACCGAGCACATAGCTGGGACGCACGACGACCGGATAGTCGATTGTTTGGGCGATTTGAATGGCTTCGTCGTTGCTACGGGCGATGCCGTTGGGGGGCTGGCGAATGTCGAGTTCGCGCAGCATTTGCTCGAAGCGTTCGCGGTCTTCAGCGGCATCAATAGAGTCTGGAGAAGTGCCCCAGATTTTTGTTTTAGTCGTGTCTGCCTCAGAGTCGGCTAGGCCCTCAAGGTAGGCTTGCACCGGGACAGCTAGCTTCAGGGGAGTCTGGCCGCCGAATTGAACAATGACACCATCGGGGCTTTCAGCCTCAATGATATTGAGCACATCTTCCTGGGTGAGGGGCTCAAAGTAGAGTCGATCGCTCGTATCGTAGTCGGTGGAAACCGTTTCTGGATTGGAATTTACCATGATGGTTTCGTAGTCGTCTGCCTGCAGCGCAAATGACGCGTGACAGCAGCAGTAGTCAAATTCGATGCCCTGGCCAATGCGGTTGGGACCGCCGCCCAAAATCATCACCTTACGCCGCTCAGACGGAAGAACCTCTGTTTCTTCTTCGTAGGTGGAGTAGTAGTAGGGCGTAAAGGATTCAAATTCGGCGGCGCAGGTGTCTACCATTTTGTAGACGGGGACGACGCCGAGGGACTTGCGGTATTCGCGTACGGTGTTTTCGTCGGTTTTGGCGGCGAAGGCGATTTGCCTATCGCTGAAGCCCTCCTGCTTGATTGCTAGCATTTGGGCTCTGTTGATATCGGGCAAGGGGGTGCGCTTGATGGCCTTTTCCACCGTTAGCAGGGTTTGAAATTTGTCTAGGAACCAGGGATCAATCGCGGTGAGTTCGTAGATTTCGTCAATCTCTAAGCCTAGCTGCAGGGCATGACGAATAGAGAAAATGCGCTCTGGGTGGGGGCGGCGCAGGTTGGTGCGGACTTGGGAGAGGGTCGGGAGCTTTTCGTGGCGATCACACCCCCAGCCGGCTCTGCCTGTTTCGAGCGATCGCAGCGCCTTCTGAAAAGACTCATTGAACGTGCGGCCAATGGCCATTGCCTCCCCGACGGACTTCATCTGCGTGGTCAGCGTGGATGAAGCCCCAGGAAACTTCTCGAAGGCAAAGCGTGGCACCTTGGTCACCACGTAGTCAATCGTCGGCTCAAAGCTCGCCGGTGTCTTTTGCGTGATGTCGTTAGAAATTTCATTTAGCCGGTAGCCCACCGCTAGCTTGGCCGCAAACTTTGCAATTGGGAATCCTGTCGCTTTAGAGGCCAGCGCCGAACTGCGCGACACCCGAGGATTCATCTCAATGACAATGACATCCCCCGTGTCGGGATTGACCGAAAACTGAATATTTGACCCGCCCGTCTCTACGCCGATCTCGCGGATAATCTTAATTGAAGCGTCGCGCAGCCGCTGATATTCCTTGTCTGTCAGGGTTTGCGCCGGAGCCACCGTGATCGAATCTCCGGTGTGCACACCCATCGGGTCAATATTTTCAATTGAGCAGATAATCACGACATTGTCGGCTAGGTCGCGCATCACCTCTAGCTCATACTCTTTCCAGCCCAGCAGCGACTGCTCAATCAAAATCTGCGAGACTGGGCTTGCCTCTAGGCCAGAGCGACAAATCGTTTCAAATTCTTCTTGGTTGTAGGCGATGCCGCCCCCGCTGCCACCCATCGTGAAGGCCGGGCGAATAATCAGCGGATACGACCCAATCTCCTCGCCGATTGTTTTGGCCTCATCCATGGTTTCTGCCAGACCCGATGGGCATACGCCTACGCCGATTTTGACCATTGCTTCTTTAAAGAGCTTACGGTCTTCTGCTTTCTCAATTGCCTCTAGCTTGGCCCCGATTAGCTCAACGTCATATTTCTCCAGGGTGCCGTTTTTGGCTAGGTCCACCGCCAAGTTCAAAGCGGTCTGTCCGCCCATGGTGGGCAGGACGGCATCGGGCCTTTCTTTGTCGATGACCTGCGCCAACAGTTCAGGGGTTAAGGGTTCTACGTAGGTCCTATCCGCGATATCAGGGTCGGTCATGATGGTCGCCGGGTTGGAATTTACCAGCACGACCTCATAGCCTTCTTCCCGCAGGGCTTTGCATGCCTGCGTGCCAGAGTAGTCAAACTCACAGGCCTGTCCAATCACGATAGGCCCCGAGCCGATGAGCATAATCTTCTTCAGGTCATTTCGACGAGGCATAAGGCACCAACCGCGTTAAATCCAAATCATTCTATATCAAATGGTCTGATGGGTTTAGATCCTTCAGATACTAGGCTCCTGTCATGAATCGCTCTGGGCTTGAATTCTAGACTGGATGACGGAGAGGGGAGGCACCCATTTTGTTGGGAAGAATAAGCCTGCTTGTTCTGATTGGTTCCTCATTTGTTATTCGCTTGTCTTTGCAAAGACAAGGAAGCTTATTTCAGCGATGCTTAGCTACGAAAAACAGCTCAAAAAGTTTACTCGAACCTATCAAAAGCTGCCGCTCCGCTGGAAAATCAATCTTTCTTTTGTCTCTACCTGCCTTAGCATTTGGCTATTGGGCGCTTTCTCCAGTGCCTATCTGCTCTCTCGATATTTAGAGAAACAGTCAGAGGAGAATTTACAGTCTATTGTTACCTTGGCGCAAGGCGAGTTTGAAAGCCGGATTAGCAATCTGCGAGAGGCCGTTAATCTATTGAGTGAGCAGCCTTCCTTACAGCAGGCGCTGCTGACCAACAGTTCTCGTGAATGGCGGCAAGAAATTAAGCCCCTACAGCCTGTTTTAGATGTTGATATTATCCAGGTATTCAACGCGGACCGAACAGTGTTGCTCAGCGTGCGTAAGCCAGTTGTGGCGGATACTTCACTGGCGCTAGAGGCTGTCAAAGAGAGTACTTTTGCGGGTGAGTTCAATTTGAGCCTGGTAGAAGCTAATGACGCTTATTTTTCGACGCTGATGGCTGCCAAGCCTATTTTTAACGACCAAAGACAAATAGGCGGCGTCATGATTGGTACTTCTATTACCTATGAGCAGTTGCAAGGTATCGCAGATCATTCGGGCGGTGAACTGGTTGCCTTTGCCAGTCAAAAGCAGATAGCCTCTACTTTCTCTGATCGAGGAGAGCGTTTTTCTTTTGACCAATTTTCTACGGATAGCCGGTACCTGCAAGTAGGGCGCACACCTTATTTGGCGAAAACCGGTTCGATTACTGGAATAGGCGATGCCACAGTAACGCTGGTCGCAATGCAGTCTTTGGCGCCGCTGCGACAGCTGCAAAAAAGGATATGGATAAACGTCCTATGGATCTCAGCACTGGGCGCTGGTGTCGTTGCTGTGGTAGGGCACTGGACATCGGCGAAGATTACCCGCCCGATTGAGGTGGTCACCCAGACAGCGCAGCAGGTGATTCAGACGACTGACTTTCAGCTGCGCGCTCAGGTGCAATCAAAAGATGAGGTGGGCAAGCTGGCCGCTGCGCTAAATCAGCTTATTCGGTGGTCGGGGCAATACACTCGGGCGCTTCAGCAATCGGAGCGCGCATTGAATCAACAGGTGGAAGAGCGATCGCGCACCCTAGAAAAGCTCAGATCCACCCAGTCGCATTTAATTCAGGCTGAGAAAATGTCTAGCCTTGGGCAGATGGTGGCGGGCATTGCCCACGAAATAAACAATCCGGTCAACTTCATTCACGGCAACCTCACCCACACCGGCAACTATGCTCAGGATTTGCTTTCTCTCATTGCGCTATATCAAGAGAAGTATCCTGTTCCTCATCCAGATATTCAAGCTGAACTGGAAGACATTGACTTTGAGTTCTTAAAAAAAGATTTTGCTCATATGCTCGATTCTATGAGAGCGGGCACAGCGCGGGCTCGAGAAATTGTCCTTTCGTTGAGAAACTTTGCTCGGCTCGATGAAGCCGAGCAAAAGGCAGTTAATTTGAATGACGGTATTGATAGCACGCTGCTGATACTGAATCATCGCATCGGACAAAACGTAGAGATTACCAAAGCATATGGCTGCAGGGAAAAAATCAGCTGTTACCCAGCTCAGCTCAATCAGGTGTTTATGAATATCCTGAGCAATGCAATCGATGCCGTCAGCAGCGCTGAAGTCACCTCACCGCAGGTTTGCATTCAAACAGAAACGACCTCTGACAACCGGGCTCTAATCACGATGAAAGACAATGGACCTGGTATTTCTGAAGAGGTGAAGGCAAAGATATTTGATCCCTTTTTCACAACCAAGTCAGTGGGTAAGGGGACCGGGCTTGGGTTGAGCATTTGCTACCAAATTATACAGAAGCACGAGGGCACAATTTCAATTGAAAGCGTGCTCGGACAAGGGACAACCTGCCGCATCTCACTACCTATTCACAGTCATCCTCTGAAAGAGCCCAAGCAAACTGCTACAGAGGATTTAGCGAAAATATAGGGCGTCTCATCAAGTAGATTTGGCTTAATTCATGACATGCCTTAGCCACTATCAGACAATCTATAATCGAAGAAGAATGACGGCATCAGTGCAGAGATATGATTGCGATCTTCCTACGTAAGGGCTCCGCCAACACGCCCATCAAATCTTTACCCGATGGCTCAGTGGCAACTATTCCAATGAGCTGGGCAGAGTACCAGCAGCTAGTTGCTAACCGAGACGATCACAGTACCCCGCGCCTTAAGTATGCCAAAGGATACTTGACCCTTAAGATGCCAACCTTCGAGCACGGACAGCTAGATGCCATCGTCGCTGATTTGATGGTTGCCGTCCTTAACCAGCAGCAGCGCGATTACGTTCGCACAACGCCTGTTACCCTACAAATTCCTGAACAGGCAGGTATCGAGCCTGACCACTGTTTTTGGCTCAGCAACTGGGCAGCCGTGAGTGGCAAAAGCCGAATTGACCTAGCTACTGATCCACCGCCTGATATTGCCGTCGAAGTGGATGTTACCAACTTTACGAATATCACAGACTACATGCCTTTTGAGATTCCTGAGGTGTGGCTAATTCGAGGCGATGCGCTAGCAATCTTCGTCCGAGCCTCTAAGAGATACAACCAAGTGGAGTCTAGTCAGTTTTTTCCTGAAGTTGATGTACCAAATCTCTATCGCCGGGTAATGGTGGCTGTTGCCGATGGTGCTAGCCCTCCAAGAGCAATTCGTTCTGTAATGTAAATTCTGCAATGTAGCCATAGAGCAACGTTTTAATCACCTTAAAAGAGCTCTTTTAAGGTGATTAAAAGAGCGTAGAGACTGACGCGGCTTTTGCAGTGCATGGGCACGGGGTTGCAACTTCGCCCGGACAGGCTTTTAATAGTAATTCTTATCAACAACGATTAGTTTAAACGGCGTAAATCCATGAAAGTTTTGAGACGTGGGCTTTGGGGCTTGGCTCTGTGTATGGCGGTGGGAACTGGTGCTTGTGGCCAAGCGGGCGGCACAGATTCGGTTGTTAACCTCTATTCGGCACGGCATTATGATGTCGATGACCAGCTGTATGAGCAGTTCACCGCCGACACGGGTATCCAGGTGAATGTTCTGGAAGGAAAGCCCGACGAGCTGATTGAAAGGATTAGGAATGAAGGGGAGCAGAGCCCTGCAGATGTCTATGTGGCCGTCGATGCTGGCCGCTTGTGGAGAGCCCAGGAAGCAGACATTTTTCAGCCCGTTTCTTCAGAAATTTTGGACAGCAAAGTGCCTGAGAACCTACGAGAGCCGAATGGCCTGTGGTACGGCCTCACAACCCGGGCCAGAATGCTGGTGTACAACACCGGCGCCGTTGAACCAGAAGAGCTCTCGACCTATGAGGACTTGGCCACACCTAAGTGGGAAGGACGCGTCTGCGTGCGTAGTTCTGGCAATGTGTACAACCAGTCCCTAGTCGGCTCCATGGTACAGACGATAGGCGCTGAGGCCACAGAAGCCTGGGCAGAAGGACTTGTCAACAACTTTGCCCGTCAGCCGGAAGGCGGTGACACCGACCAGATCAAGGCTGTTGCCGCGGGGCAGTGCGATGTCGCTATCGTGAATCACTACTACTGGGCGCGCCTGGCTAAGTCGGATGATCCTGCTGATCGAGATGCCATTGAGAAGACCGCTTTGTTTTTTCCGAATCAGGCTGACCGGGGCACCCACGTCAATGTCAGTGGAATGGGCCTAGTTAAAGGCGCTCCCCATCCTGAAAACGCGATCGCGTTTATGGAGTTTCTAGTCAGCGAGACCGCCCAGGAAGTATTTGCAGATAGCAATAATGAGTACCCCGTGGTAGAGGGCGTCGACTTGGATCCGGTGGTGGCAGAACTGGGTGAATTCAAAGTAGACGCCGTAAATGTATCAGCCTATGGACGCAATAACCCGACGGTTAATGAAATTGTGGATAGGGCAGGTTGGGAGTAGTGACCTGCGGGGTTACTTTGCCTGATGAGATAGCAAATGATATTCACAATTTCTGACCTTTTGGGACCGGAGGCGCTGGCCGATTTGTGCGATCGCCTCCAGTCGGTTGAACGTATTGACGGTAAATCCACCGCTGGATGGCATGCCAAAACCGTCAAGCAAAATCAGCAGCTAGACGCCAAACAAGCCGAACCGCTGGGAGAAAAGGTCAAGCAGACTGTCTTAAAACATCCGCTTTTCCAAGCCGCTGCCCGGCCAAAGCGGCTGCACACCATCCGGTTCAACTGCTATACCGACGGCATGAGCTACGGCCGCCATACCGACAATGCCTACATGGGCGGATATCGCACCGATCTGTCTTTCACACTGTTTTTGTCTGATCCCAATAGCTATGAAGGTGGTGAATTGGTTGTAGAAGGGGTTGACAGCGAGCAGTCCTACAAACTCCCTGCCGGATCGATGATGGTGTATCCCTCTGGATATCTACACCGAGTAGAGCCTGTTACCAAAGGCATTCGATGGGCTGCCATTGGCTGGCTGCAGAGTCAAATTCGAGATGCCCAGAAGCGTGAAATTCTATTTGAGCTAGATACGGCCCGGCGATCGCTCTTCGAAAAAAATGGTAAGAGTGATGAATTTGATCTCATCAGCAAAAGTTTGAACAACCTCGTCAGACTCTGGGCAGAATGAGCAAGCCCATCACATCGCAACTTATTGAGAATCAATCCAGGCTAGGATGGCGTATAGTGGGTGCAGATACTATTGAAATTTATGTGCAATAGTGCCTACTCAGATGCTGGCTTTATTGCCAGCTATCGGTAGGGTCTGCGGCTCTAGCCAGCTATGCAAGCGCCCTTTTAATCTTCCTGTTTTTTGCCAGCCTATGTCAGAACCTGACCCCATTCTCTCCTGCCAGATGATTACAAAACGGTTTGGCACGGCAGCGGTACCCGCTGTAAGTCGGGTTAGTTTTGATCTGCAACCAGGAGAGCTGCTTGGGCTGTTGGGCCCCTCTGGCTGCGGAAAGACAACGCTGCTGCGCTTGATAGCCGGATTTGAGCAGCCTGAAGAGGGAAAGATCGTACTATCGGCGCGTGCGGTGTGCGGCCCCGGCGGATGGGTGCCTCCAGAACGCCGTCATGTCGGTATTGTGTTTCAGGATTATGCACTATTTCCGCATCTGAACGTGATTGAGAATGTTGCCTTTGGGCTGAAGCAGCTGTGCCGTCGAGGTCAGCTCCCGAAAAGGCAGATTCAACAGCTGGCGACAGAAGCGATTAATCTTGTTGGCCTGAGCGATATGGAGAAGCGCTTTCCCCACGAGCTTTCTGGCGGCCAGCAGCAGCGGGTTGCCCTGGCCAGGGCCCTAGCTCCCAGACCGCCGCTGATCTTGCTCGATGAGCCCTTTAGCAATCTGGATGTGCAGGTACGGCTGTATCTGCGTCAGGAAGTTCGCGACATTCTCAAAAGCATTGGCGCGTCAGGGATTTTTGTTACCCATGACCAGGAAGAAGCGCTCTCGATTGCAGACAAAGTTGCCGTTATGCAGGCTGGTGAGCTGGTGCAGCTAGGTACCCCGGAGGGCATCTACCAAAATCCTGCTTCGCGATTCATTGCAGAATTTGTCACCCAGGCTAACTTCGTGCGTGCCTCTCGGCAGGGCAGCAGCTGGAACACAGAAATTGGTGCCATTGGAGCTCTTCCTGTTCCTGCCGAAACAGAACAGGGCGAGCTGATGATCTGCCAGGAGGATGTGCAAATTGAGCCGGATGATGAGGGTTGTCTGCAGGTGCAGGGCAGACAGTTTTTGGGCCGCGAGTATCAGTATTCTCTGCTGCTGCCTTCTTCGCGGGTGCTGCAGGTGAGAACGGGCGCGCATCAGCGTCTTTCTGTTGGAGAGCGAGTGAGCGTAAAGGTGAATCGCGACCGAGTAAAGCTGTTTAACCCGGAAGGGCAAGCCGTGGGAATGGCGCGAGCGGAAAGGGAGAAATCGGTGGCGTAGGCACTGGCGATGGGCTGGTCCGATGCTTTGGTTCGATGCGCTTCTTAATGGGGGTCTGCTAGGGGTTCGACTGTTCGATGAGCTGCCACGCTCGCAGGACCTCTGCGACAGACCAAGCCTGGGCGAAGGCTCCCCTCGGCGCAAAGGGCGTATCGCCATCAAAAATTTCACTCAATGTGCCGACACAGCCGCCTCGCAAATGGTGAATGAAGGGGGCTAACAGCTGCTTTGCTGCGGCTGGATTGCGATACACCTTGAGGTGTGCCTGCACAAAGGGTCCGATAAGCCAGCCCCAGGTGGTGCCTTGGTGGTAGCTGCCGTCGCGCTTGTAGCGATCGCCCCCGTAAATTCCCGCGTAGTCGGCATGGGACTGGGCCAGCGATCGCAGTCCATGGGAGGTCACTAACTGCTGCCCGCAGCTATCTACAATGGCTTTCTGCTGTTCTCTTGTTAGCGGCGGCCCGTAGGGTAATGAAACTGCAAACAGCTGATTGGGCCGCAGCGCCGGGTCATTGCCATTCGGCCCATCGAGCACATCGAAGCAACAGTTCTGCTGGGGATTCCAAAACTTTGTGAAGCTCTGGGCTACCGTATGGGCCAACGCTGTGTAATTGCCTTTGGGTTTGGAGAGGCGATCGCAAAATTCAGCCATACACAGCAGCGCATTGTGCCACAGCGCGTTGATTTCTACTGGCTTACCTATGCGAGGGGTTACCACCCAGTCATCTACCTTGGCATCCATCCAGGTTAGCTGCGCCCCGGCTTCACCAGCTGCCAGCAGCCCGTCGGCATCATCTACTCGAATGTTGTAACGGGTGCCTCGCAGGTGCCAGCTAATGACGTCTGCCAGCGCGGGAAACAATTCTTCTAACAGCGCCCCATCATCCGTGGCTGCCATGTAGGCTCGAATCGCTTCAAAGTACCAGAGAATCGCATCTACCGTGTTGTAGCCAGGACTATCCCCTGCTTCTGGAAACGCATTTGGCAACATGCCTTGATTGAGATAGCGGGCAAACGTTCGCAAAATGGGTTCTGCAATTTCTGGACGCCCTGTTGCTAGCGTCAGCCCAGGCAGTGCAATCATCGTATCGCGGCCCCAGTCGCCGAACCACGGGTAGCCCGCAATCACCGTCTTCCCTGTCTTTTCCTGATGGGTCTCGGGGTGAAAGGTGTTGCGATTGACCACAAACTGGTCAGCGGCTAGCACGAGCTGCCGTATTTCTGGTGGTAGGACGGTGGTGGCGGGATCGGGCGGTGAGAATAAGGATGAATCTTGGGTTGTCGGTAGGGATAGGCTGGGCTGGGACAGGCTACAGGTGGCTTGGGTCAGCAGCGTTTGCTCATGCTGTCTGCGAGCATCAAAAGTAGTAGCTTCATCTAGGTTTGGATAGGGGTGAGTGCTGGCCACTACCGTCAGCGTCTCTCCAGGCTGAAGGGTGGTGCGGACCGTTGCGCAGTGAAAGTGATCGTCTAGATGGGCTAGCCCCCGATATTTCTCTGTGGTTAGGAAGTAATGCTGATACCACTTTTGCTGGCCTACCAGCTGCCCCCGGGTGCTCAGCAGGTAGAAGGGCAATTGGCAGCCTATTGCCTCGATGCGCAATCCCCTTGGATGGGACCGGGTTTGAATGGGCCAGGGCCGCCCGGCGGCTTCCTTCCACTGCTGGCTTTGGGTGGTGTGGTGGTGGTTTCGGTAGTTTACTAGCGCTTTGATAGTGAGGGTGAAAGGGGCGGTGGCCCGGTGTAGGGCGTATTGGGTGTAGGTGGTATTTTCACCTGGCTGCATCCAGATGCGTTTTTGTAGCTGGGCGTCGGCGCAGCTGTAGGTCCAGGTGGGGGTGGTGCCGGATAGGTGGAAGCGCTCTAGGTGGCGGTAGCCGTGGCCAGTAGTGGTGCCTCCCGACCAGCGATCGCAGCTTAGCGGAAAGGGCTTACCCAAGTAGTTTGCCGTTTCGTCTAGCTTTGTCAGTAGCAGCGTCCGTTCCAGCGGAGGCTTGAGCGCCGCTACGAGCAGCCCGTGGTAGCAGCGAGTCAGCATCCCTGAGATGGTCCCACAGCCGTAGCCACCAATCCCATTAGTGATGAGCCATTCACGCTCAGTGGACTGTGCCAGATCTCCGCACAGGTCGCGGCCAAAATCAACGACGCTATTCACAGGCAGTCAGATCCTCTCAAAGATTCAAAAATAATGATATCTGGCATCGGTTATTCAGCATGGGGGATTCAGTATGGGGGACTGGGCATGAAACGAGGTCAATACCCACCTTTCTTCAACGAAAGCTGTTCAGATTTGGGTACTCTGCACTTGGTTTCTAGCACCTACCATGGCTCTCTCTCCGCTTCCTACGCCCGCATCTTCTCACTCATCGGGGCAAGCCATATATCAGCGGCTGTCTGACAATATTCAGCAGGTTGTGAAGGGGCAGCCTGTGGCGATTCGAAGGCTGCTGGCCGCTTTTGCGAGCGGTGGCCATGTCCTGCTAGAAGACAACCCAGGGACGGGCAAAACTACCCTTGCCAAAGCGCTTGCCTTTTCCATAGATGTCTCGTTCAAGCGCATACAATTTACCCCTGACTTACTGCCTTCTGACATTCTGGGTGTTTCTATTCTCGACCCTGAAGCGCGGACTTTTCATTTTCACGAAGGTCCCATTTTCGCCAATATTGTTCTAGCTGATGAAATTAACCGAGCCTCTCCCCGCACGCAGTCGGCTTTGCTAGAGGCTATGGCCGAATCGCAGGTGAGCATTGACGGCAAGCTCAACCCGCTAAAAGATCCCTTTTTTGTGATTGCTACTCAGAATCCGATTGAAGCGCGGGGGACGTATCCGCTGCCCGAAGCTCAGATGGATCGCTTTGCCCTGCAGTTTCGGCTGGGATATATTTCACCGGCTGCAGAAGTTGAGATTTTGTCTAATCAGATTGAAGCGCATCCTATTGAAAGCGTGCGTCCCTGTGTCTCTATTGAAGATATTTTTAGGCTCAAGCAACAGGTGAAGCAGATTCGCATCAGCCCTGAACTGCAGCGCTATATCGTGGACATTGTTGGGGCGACTCGTGAGCTAGAGGGGGTGCAGCTTGGAGCTAGCCCAAGGGGCTCGATTGCGCTGATGAAGATTGCCCAAGCTTTGGCACTGTTTGATGGGTATGACTTTGTGACGCCTGACCACATTCAGGAGATTGCGGTGCCGGTGCTTGCTCATCGCTTGGTGATGGAAGCTCAGTCGCAATTTTCGGGAACAACGGCTGAGGCTATGGTCTTGGAGATTCTCAAAACGCTTCCCGTTCCGGTGTAGTGATGGCTCGTGCATTTTTTGGGGTAGAACGGGGCTTGTGGCGAGAACGGTTTGGCCATGGATTGCAGCAGCTATTGAAGAAGAGTGCGGAGCCTAGCCCATTGGGGGTGCTGCTGGTGTACCGGGTGCTGAAGACTAGCCATGGGCTGAAACTAAGGCTGACAAAGTATTTTACGCCTGCTGGGATGGGTGTGCTGTGTGCACTGTTTATCTTCGGGCTGATTGGGCTAGATATCAAGCGGAGTGTTTCCTATCAGATTTTTGTATTTTTGTTGGCGCTGCTGTTTGTTTCTGTTGTGCTTTCTCGCTTTGTTCGCTGTCGGATGGGCGTTACTCGGCGTCTTCCCCGATTTGGCACGGTGGATGTTCCGTTGCAGTATCGGGTTGTTGTGCACAATCATCAGGCTAAAAAACAGATTGGCTGTAGCCTGAGCGAATCTTTTGATGAGGCATTTCCGACGCTTGCAGAGCTGCGCCACATGCTGTCAATCCGAAAAGGTGGCCAGCGCGCCTGGCACAAGCTGATTGCCCAGCGGAGCTTGGCTTTTGCACCCGCGATCGCACTTCCCCCTTTACCCCCAAACAGCCAAACCGAAGTCACTGCAGAACTGGTTCCGCTTCGAAGAGGACCGCTGAGGCTCAATCAGCTTACCGTCGCCTGCCCGGAGCCGCTCGGACTGCTCAATCGCTGTAGAACTATAGCGCTGGGCCAACAGGTGTTGATTTTACCGAAGCGATATCGTCTTCCCAGGGTAGAACTGCCAGGGACTCGGCACTATCAGTCGAACGAATTGGCTGCGGCAACCTCTGTTGGTGATTCAGAGGAGTTTAGGTCGCTGCGAGACTATCGGCCTGGTGACTCTCCTCGAAAAATTCACTGGAAGAGCTGGGCAAAAACGGGCAAGCCCATTGTTAAGGAAGAGCAGGAAGAGTATTCGGTGCGTCATGGGCTGATTCTTGATACGTTTCACACAGAAAGGGAAAGTGAGGCGATGGAGGAAGCAATTGCGATCGCAACCTCCTTTATCTACAGCCTGCAAACGGCGGGTCACTCTCAAGAGGCTTTACTCGATACGCTCTTCATGGGCGATAAGTCTCATTGCTTTACCCTCGGCCGGGGTATGGGCGAAATAGAGAGTGTTTTGACGCTGCTTGCTTCGGCGCAGCCCTGCCAAGACAAATCTTTTGAAACGCTGACAAAAGCTGTGAGCATGCGGATTTCTCTTTTGAGTGGCTGCATTTGTATTTTTTTGGATTGGGACAGCGATCGTCAGCAGCTGGTTGAACAGTTACAGACAGCAAACATTCCGACGCTGGCGCTGATTGTTTCTGGCGAAAAAGGCTTAGCAGAACAACCCGACCTAAGCTGCCTCAAGAACGGCCAGAGTCGCTTTCATATTTTGCCTGTGGGCAATATTCAGGAGGCGCTGCTGAGCCTATGACTGTTCGTTCGCAATCTGCGCTCTCAGGTAAAGCTGCTGCACCTGCATGGCTAGATAATGCCAGCCTGTGTAGCTTGGCGACTGCCCTATGGGGGTGGCATACTGGTTTTCTTTGGGCCGCTATTCCGATCGTTTTGGTGCTGGAAGCTCGCCGTGTTGTGAAGCAGCGCTGGGAAATTACGCGCTCAGATTTTTACGAGGCGATTAAGCTCTCTATTGGTATTCTGGCGCTGTTGTTTATGGTGCTAGTGACCACCAAGAAGGCTGTGTTTATCTATAGCCTGTTTCAGTGGCTGCCGCTGGCTGCTGTGCCGCTGGTGGTGGCGCAAACCTATGGACTAGATGTGCGATCGCACATCATTCATTACTTTTCAAATCCCTACTTGCTGGAGCGGGGCATTCGCCGCAAACGCAGCCCGCTCAATCTGCACTATCTCTACATTGGCATTTGCATTGTTGCCGCTAGCGCGGCCGATACCGATCACTTCTTTTTCTACGGCGCGGCCACCGCACTCAGCGCTGTCGTACTCTGGCCACTCAGACCCCGACGCTCCTCTCCCATTCTATGGGCGCTCCTCTTTTGTCTATCTGCCGGGCTAGGGTTTGTCGGCCATCGACAGCTTGCCCAGTTTCAGCAACAGCTGGAATCCCAGGTGATTGCCATGCTGGGCAATATGGTGAGCGGCCAGATCAACCCCAACGGCACCGCTACCCAAATGGGCACCCTCGGCAGACTAAAGCTATCTGGCCGAATTGCCTTTCGCGTCGCGGCAGATAGAACAGATGAAACAACAGCACCTGTCGCCTTTCCTTTGCTGCTTCAAGAGGCAACCTACAATCAATATCAGCTGGCCAGCTGGCGGGCAACAGATCCACTATTTTTGCCTGTTCCTCCTGGCGAGGAAGACAGTAGCTGGATTCTGAGTGCGGAAGGCGAAGATACTCAATCCATCACGGTTTCTACCGATCTGGATCGCGGTGATGGCATTTTGACCCTGCCGCGCAACGTGTCTAGCATTCATCAGCTGCCGGTGAAAGAAATGCAGCGAAACCAGTATGGCGCGGTGCAGGTCGATGCCATTGGTCAGGCGGCTTATGAGGTGCGATTTGGCTCGGAGGCACAAATACTGAGGGCAGATGCGGCACCCACTGATAGTGACCTGCAGATTCCTAAGGTGGATAAGGCCGCCGTACAGAGCACGCTTGCGCAGCTTAACCTTGCGGGTAAATCCGACCGGGAAATTGCCAGTCAAATTGCAGCTTATCTACAAACTTTTCAGTATTCTCTAGACCTGTTGAAGCCTGCGGATAATATATCTGCTGTCTCAGACTTTTTGCTGAATACGAAGGCAGGCCACTGCGAGTATTTTGCCAGTACGACGGCGTTGCTGCTACGCGGTGCAGGCATTCCTGCTCGCTATGCGGTGGGCTACCTGGTCCATGAATTTAGCGCGCTAGAACAGCAATATATTGTGCGCAGTCGCGATGCCCACGCTTGGACACTGGTGTACCTAGAGGGCAAATGGCAGACGCTAGATACTACCCCGCCGGACTGGACGGAGAAAGAGCGGGCGCTGGCTTCTTCTTGGCAGCGGGTATCGGACGTTGTGGCGTTTGCCCGCTTTCAGCTTTCATACCGGATTCGTCAGCTAGGCGAGCTGGGCACGAGAGAAATGCTGATGATTGCCATACCGCTCTTTTTGTATTTGCTGTTGCGATCCGTGCAGTCGTTTAAGGGGCAGAAGAAGAGTGCTTCTGATTTGCCTAGTGCTGGAGAGCGCGATCGTCCCATGCCTGCCGGACTAGATTCGGAACTGTATGATGTCGAGCAACGGCTGATAGAGGAAGGTTTTCAGCGGTTGCCGGGAGAATCTGGCTTGCAGTGGTGCGATCGCATTCGACCGAGCTTTTCGGAAGTGCAGTGGAGGGGTTTGCAGGAGATTTTGGCACTGCACTATCGCTATCGATTTGACCCTCACAGTTTGGATGGGACGGAGCGTGAGCTGCTGAGAACGCTTAGTGGGGCGTGGATGGCTGAGTGCGAATCTATGGTGGAGATGGGTAAGCAGTAGACGCAAAGACAGCATACCTTCAGCCACTTACGTTTTCAGAATTTTTTAGAACGCGTTATAGAAAATTCTGAACCACTCACCTGACACCCCCTCACCTCTTGCTTCCTACCGGCTACTCTCTTAGGGGGTTGTAGGGTGGCCTTCCACCCTGCTCGAAGGGGCCAATGAAATTTTAGAAGGGCGGCGAAAAGCCCCCGAATCAGTGTCTTGCGTTCTCCTTCAGTGTTCGAAAGCGCGTATCAGATATTCTGCAGCCAACAGCAGTATTCAATGCCGCGTGGAAAGCTATATGACCCATGTGAAAATTGCTTGGCTTGCGTTTAGCAATCGCCGAAAGCAAAGCTTGGATAGTTGGCTAGCTCAGTCGAGTCAGTTTTATCTCAACTCCGTTACCAATGAACACATCTTGACGGGCCTTTCATTGGTCCTTTGGTTACCGTTGCCGTTGATCATAATCTGCGAGGACATTCCGTTGTCTTAGCCGGTAGCCTTGCTGCAAGTGGCTGGCTTGAGCTAGTTCCCATTCGCTTCGTTTTGTTTTATTCCGTAACTGCTACGCAACACCAACAAAACCAACAGATAGTTTCTCCATCCACTCCGCATTGCCGACCTCACCCCGCATCAAAGCAGCCACTTGAAAAGCTTGATC